>CAYODJ010000058.1:0-2604 GCA_964402715.1 uncultured Victivallaceae bacterium | reverse complement strand
TTTAGTGCCTTTTTTGAAAAATTCAAGCCGATTAATGATCTTTTAGGACTGAAATACAAAGAAATCTACCCGGACGTCCGGTTCGCTCTCGACGAGGAAGCCGAAGCGACTGTCGTCGACGTGCCGCCTCTGGGGATCGACGTCAAGGACACCGCCGCCCTCAGGAAGTTCCTTTACGATCATTTCAAGGGATTGGAGGTGACGATCCGATCGGACGGCAGACTGGCTCTTTTTTCAAGGCGGGGTCTTGACGACACATTGAAGCGGAGGAACACGCATCGGAAGAGCTTCGCCGCGCTGGATCGCGTCATAGAGAACAGCTATCCGGTCGGATACGAGACCGTGGATCAGGCGCATGCGGCAAAGCGCCCGGATCTGCTGGGGCAGTTCGTCTACGCCTCGCTGCTGAACATCGGCGGGGAGAGCTATGTGGCGACCGTGAAGCTGGACGACACCTCCATGGATCACCGGGCTCTCTTCAAGGACATCTCCATAAAAAGAGCCGGAGACTACCTGTACGCAGGGCATCCGGCCGGAGCCGAATTACGCACACTGCCAGGCAAAGTCCCGGCATCTCCGTCTACGATACACGATGTCATAGAGTTTGTCAAGAAGGATTTCGCGGAAATTCCGGGATTTTCCGACAGCATGCCGGAACGGGGAAGCGCGGAGCGGAACGACGGCGGCGTCCGGGCGGCTCTGGACGGTGAGACGGAGAATTCCCGGTTCAGGAATCTCGTCGCGATGCTGCGGCCGATCGTCGGGAGATCGCTGAAGCAGGACGCCGCCTGGTACGCGGCGGCCTGCCGGAACAGATACGGCGTGTCCGTCACCGATCAGGAGGCGTGGGTGGCGGCGGCGGAGGCGGCGGCCGCCAACCGCGAAGCCGAGAGGAGGATGAGGCTGCGCCGGCGCGAGGAGTGGCTGGAGGAGAACTATCCGCTCTATCAGGCCTGCGTGGAGTTCGCCGGAGAGAACTTCCGGCTGAAGCCGTCGGCGCGGTTTCTCGGGGAGTCGTTCACCGGATCGTGGATCAGTCCGGAGTACGTGAAGTATTCCGGGAAGCGCAGGCAGGGCAGGAACGAGAGCGACGGTTCGTACCGCCGGTACCTGGCTCGGCGCGAGGAGGCTCTGGCGAAGGCGTCCGGAGCCGCCACCGACGAGATCGCCGCCGCCGTCGCCCGCAGAACCGGCGGAGACGCCCAGGAGATCGAGCAGGAGCTCGTCGATTTCTTCCGCGATCTGAAGAAGCGGGATTTTTATAGAGAATACAGCCGGTTCCAGGAGGAGACGCTGGCTGCCGACCGCGAGGAGGCGCGGCGCGCGAAAGAGGAGTTCATGCACGGCGGACGGTCGCGGATCGAGGACGCGGCCGTCGAGGTGCTCGAACGCGGCGAGCCGGTGACGCGGGAGTGGGCCGAGGCCGACATCGAGGTGTACGAGGAGCTTGTCCGGATGCTTCTTCCGGACAGACGCGGGACGGCGGTACGGCGGGTGACCGACGAGGATCTGGAGACGATCAACGCCGCGATTACGCAGCGCGCCGGCGACGCGTCGACATACGCGCAGGGATACCGTAAGGCGCGGGAGGAGGCGTACCGGAGGTACCTGGAGGAGCTGCGCGGACTGAAGGAGGAGGCGATGAGGGATCGCGCCGACGCCGCCGCTCTGCAGCGTAAGGCGCTCTCCTTCGCGGAGAAGCATCTGCCCAAGGAGAACCGCGCCGAGTTCGTCCGGCGGATCGTCGGCCTCGCCGGATACACGACGACGCCGACGGAGAAGTATCCGGACGGCAGACGGAAGCACGAATTCGACAGAATCGTCGCCTCCGTGACCGACCGGATGGCGAATCTCCGCCGGGAACGCGCCCTCGCCGACATCCGCGAGATGCTCGCCGCCGTCAGAATCAGACGCAACTACAAGGGCATTCCGGTGTCGGTGCTGCCGTCCGAGCAGAACCGGGTCGAACGCATCCGCAGAATCGTCGATCTCGACTACGCCGCGCTGGCGGCGGCCGTTGCGTACAACAACGGACGGCTGGCGGAGATCGAACAGCTGGCCGCGGAGGAGGACTCCGCTCCGGAGGGGGACGGAGACGGCCGCGCGGCGGAGCTGCTGAGGGAGCGGGAGGCGCTGACGGAGGACAACCGGCTGCTGGAGCTCTTCGGCGATCTCGGACACAGGGACGCCTCCGCGGCCGACGAGGCGGCGAGGACGCTGAAGGAGATCATCGCGGGCGGGAAGCTGGATCTGAGAGGACGGCTTTCGGCGCGTCTGGAGGACGTCGGCGCGATGCGCGAACGGGCGGTGAAGGACGCCCTGTTCGGCGGATTCGAATTCAGAACCGGAGGCGACGCCGGCAGAGTCCGGGAATACATGCTGAGGAACATGAGCCTCGGAACGCTGCTGCGCCTGGTGTCCGGCATGAGCATCCAGAACTTCGACGAATCGATCGCCGGGGAGTTCTACCGGCGGACGGAGGACGCCTCGTGGAACGAGGCGACGGCGATCCGCAGAATGCAGGACGAGTTCGACAAGGCGCTGCGGACGCTGGCGGGAGCGGACTCGCTGAGAAAGCGGGGAAGATTCCTCCGCGCCGTGTCC
>CAYODJ010000057.1:0-2697 GCA_964402715.1 uncultured Victivallaceae bacterium | reverse complement strand
GAACTGGAGGCCGGCGCCGGTCTACGCGTCCCGTCCGGCGTCGGTGCGCCATCCGGCGGGATCCGTCAAGCAGGCGGACGTCGACCGCGCCAGGGAGAACCTGAAGAAACCGGAAAACCGGTCGATCATGAACGGCATCCTGACGCGGGCGAAGTTCTGGATGGAGCGCACGCCGGAGGAGATTGAACTGCTGATCCCCGAGGAGGACGCGTGGTTCAAGGTGCTGTGCCCGAACTGCGGCACCCAGCCGGAGTTCGCGTGGAGCGGGGCAGGCGTGCTGCAGCCGGACTGGAGGCACATCCGCTGCACCAAGTGCGGGATGATCTTCCCCAACGACAAGTATCCGGAGAACTCCAGCTACACCATCAAGACGCCGCGCGGCAGGGTGAAGACCGTCCGCTACTACCACGGCAAGGATCAGATATCGTCGGGGGAGAACTACGGGCCGCGCTACCACATCTCGGGAGCGGTCAACTACGTGAAGCTGAGAAGCTTCCTCACCCGCGTCTACGACACCGCGCTCGCCTACGCGCTGACCGGAGACCGCGCCTACGCCGAGCGGGTGCGGGACGTGCTGGTGCGCTTCGCCCGCGTCTATCCGGACTATTCGGTCAAATTCCGCGCCACCGCGTACGAGACGCCGCGCGGACATTTCATGGGCGGAAAGTTCTGCGCATGGAAATATCACGACGGGGGCTATCTGCCGCCTCTGCTGAACGCCTACTGCCTGACCCACGACAGCGGCGTCTATTCGGACGCGGACAAGCTCGCGTTCGAGAACGGCGTCTGCCGCGAATACAAATGGCTGATCACCGCCTACGCGCCCACCAAGGACACATGCATCAACGCCGTCCCCGCCCACATGGCGACCGCGGCGCTCTGCGCGTCGATCCTGGGGGATCACGAGCTCATGGACTGGGTTCTCAACGGCAGCGAAGGATTCTACTCGTTTCTGAAGAGGTATTACCACCGCGACGGACACTGGATCGAGAACACCGCGTCGTACTCCAACATGGCCACCTACCCGATCATCCAGCTGGTCTGTGCGCTGCAGGGATATACGGACTCTCCGGAATATTCCGGCAGGGACCGCTACGACAATCTCGACGTGTTCCGCAACGCGCCCACGCTGAGACTGATCTTCTCCGGCATGGCCGCCGGCACTCTGCCGACCGGGGCGCTGCCGGCCTTCAACGACTCAATATTCAACACCGTGCAGAGCATGCCGATGCTGGAGGCGCTCGCGGCGCTGCAGCCGACCCGGGAGAACAACGACATTCTGGACGGCATGCTTTCGCAGAGGCCGAACCTCGCCGGCGTCATGTCCGTGTTCATGCGCGATCCGCAACTGCGTCTCACCGGAAAGATCCCGTCCGATTTCACCCGCAGCATCCTCTTCCCCGGCGGCGGCTGGGCGCTGCTGCGCCGTCCCGGCAACAGCAAGGAGGCCGCCGCCGCGCTGTACTTCGGAGGATATGCCAGCCCGCACTCGCACAACTGCACGCTGGGATATCTCTACTGCGACTTCGGCAAGGAGGTGTCTAGCGATCTGGGGTATCTCACATGGTTCCATCCCAACCGCCCGTGGATGATCTCGCCGCTCGCGCACAACCTGGTCCTGATCGACGGCAGGCCGCAGCAGAACACCGGATTCGGCGTTCCCGAGTTCTTCTCGGATTCCGGAGACGTCCTGGCGGCGCGCTTCTCCGCGGCGGGACTCTACCCGGGCGTCGCCGAGGAGTACGCGCGGACGCTCCTGTCGCTGCCGCTTCCCGGCGGCCGCCAGTATCTCGTTGACTTCTTCTCGGTCCGCGGCGGAAAGGAGCACCTCTGGGCGTTCCACGCCGACGGCGGGAAGTTCACGCCTCCCCCGGGGACGGACTTCAGGCCGGCGAAAATCGACGCCGAGAAAAGCACCGGAGTCGAATGGCTGAAGAATCTCCGCGCCGCCCCCGTCGCGCCGGGCGCGTACCGTTCCAGCTGGCAGTACGACAAGGATCTCGTCACCACGCTGCATTTCCTGGCCGGGAAGCCGATGGAGCTGCTCTGCGCCGACGCTCCGGGCCTGCGCGATCTGCGCACCCCGTACCTGAATGTCAGGCTCAACCTGCTCCTGGCTCGCTCCGCCGGACCGGAGAACACTTTCGCGGCGGTCCTCGAGACCAGCAGAAACGATCAGCAGATCATCGAGGACGTCTCCCCCGTCGCGGCCGTCCCCGGCTGCCGGACGGCCTCCGCCCTCCGGGTGAAGCTGCGGGACGGCGGCACGGATCTCGTCGTCCTCGGCGGCCCGGGGGACGGCGAAATCAGGCTCGAAGGCTATCCGCGGTTTTCAACTGACGCCAGGGCTGCGGTCGTGCGACTCGGCGCGTCCGGCGGGGTGTCCGCGCTCTGGTGCGCCGGCGGCAGGGTCGAATTCGACGGCGAGCGGCTGGACTCCGGCCGCACCCTGCGCGGGAAAATAACCGGCGTCGACGCGGAGCGCAAGATTCTGACCACGGATCTGAAGGCCGCGTTCACGCTGCCTCCGGGCAACAGCTACATGGACATACCGTCGCGGCGGGACGGCGCCTACCGGCTGACCGAAGTGTCGCTGCGGCGGGACGGCAGGGTTCAGCTCCGGCTTCATCACGACGAGGTTCTCCGGCTCAGGGAAGGCGACGAATTCGTGTTCTGTCCGCACGCCATGCGGAAAAT
>CAYODJ010000056.1:0-2721 GCA_964402715.1 uncultured Victivallaceae bacterium | reverse complement strand
CATTCCGGATTATGTCGAGGTGACGATGGACGCGGATCATTTCGAGATGGAGACCAGCGCTTCGCTGGTTATGAGCGACCTGCTCAGCGAGATCGACCTGGACAGCGCGGAGGGAAGGGAGGAACTGAAGGATGCGATCGGGGAGCTGAGCGACGGAGCGGAGGAGCTGACGGACGGCAGTGACGAACTCGCGGACGGCGTGGATGAACTCTATGAGAATGTGCCGGAACTGACGGACGGCGTCCACAGCCTGCAGGACGGCATCGCGGTCTATACCGGAGGCGTTTCCTCCATCCAGTCCGGCGCCCAGGAACTGAAGAGCGGGAGCAGCCGCCTGGCGGATGGGACCGTTCAGGTATCTTCCGGGGCAGACGAACTGGCTTCCGGTGCGGATAAACTGGCGGACGGCGCGGAAGCGCTGGTTTCCGGGGCAAAGGAAATGAAAAAGGGCGTGTCCGACGCCAGAACCGGGACGGGGCGGCTGCTCGAAGGGTATTCCGGGGAACACGGCGCCGTAGCGGGCGCGGAGACGGTGGCCGCCGGGGCGGAAGAGCTTGACAGCGGCATGGACTCCCTGGTGTCCGGTACGGACACGCTGGTGAGCGGCGCCGGTGAGCTGGCAGAAGGAATCACGGAGGTTCAGAGCGGCGCGGCGGCGCTGGATCAGGGCGCGGGTTCCCTGCAGAGCGGGGCGGCGTCCCTGGCGCAGGGCACGGCGCAGATGTCTTCTTCCTCCGGGCTGCTGGTGTCCGGTCTGGAACAAGCCAGCGGCGCGCTTGCGCAGCTGGAGGAAAAACTGACCGGAGCCGGCGCGGGGACGGAGGGCGCGGACCCCGGCGCGCTGGCTGAGCTGAAACAGGCGCTGGATCGGATTCTGGCCGCGGTCAGCGGCGAAGATGGAAGTACGCCGAGCATCCGCGCCTGCTGCGAGGCGATCGAGGCGGACATCAAGGAATTGTCGGAATATTATCAGGCCGTTGCGGCGGGAACCGGGCAGGGCACACCGCAGGAAAGCGCGGGAACCGCGGCGGCAGGAGAGGCTGAGGCGGCGGGAAATGCCCCGGGGAACACAGCGGAAGACAGCCCGGCGGCGGCTGAGCGGAAAGCGGCCGCGGCCGCCTCGCTGGCGTCAGCAAAAGAAGCCGCGGAGCAGGCCTCCGGACAGGGAGAAGCGGCGGCGGCTGCGGCCGGCGGCGCACAGGAAAGCCTGGCGGAAGCTGAGAGCCGGAGGGCGGAGGCAGGCGCCTCGGCGGCGGCGGCCGACGAAAGTTACCAGAATGTTTTGGGCAAGTATTCCTCCATGATGGCGGGCGCGCAGGAGGCGCTGGGCAAATTGGGGCTGTCGCAGTATGCCGGTACAGTGAATGAGGGAATGGCGGACGCGGCGGCGGTCGCGGACGGCTACCGGTCCGCGGGCAGCGGTTATGAGGCGGCGTCAGCCGGCTATGTGTCTGCCGCGGAAGATTATCAGTCCGCGCTGGCTGGTTACCGCAGCGCGGAAGAATCCTACCGTGAGGCAATCGAAGCCTACGAGCAGACGATCGCGGATTACGAAGCGGTCATCGCGCAGTATGAGGAACAGCTGGCCGGACAGCCCGCTCCGGACAGCCGGGCCGGTTCCGGCGAACCGGATGTTTCGGGCGGACAGGCGGTTCCGGCTGCCGCCGCATCTGCCGGTCAGGACGCACTTCAGGGAGAGATTCAGTCGGCATTTGAGAAACTGCAGATAGATGTGGGAACTTTACGTGTCCTTGTGAATGGAAACTCGGATACAACTGGGCTGGCGGACAGCATCAGGACGCTGGAAGCGGCGCTCTTTGGGGACGAGGCGGGCAATCCCGGCTCCCTCAGGGAACTGGAGGAGGCGATCAGCCGGCTGTATCAGGGCGTTGGCAGTACGGATACGACGAATCCCTCCACGCTGCTGGGCGGCGCAAGGGCTCTGAATGACGGGAGCGGGCAGCTCGCGCAGGGCGCCGGGACGCTTGCCGCCGGAGTGGACGAACTGAAAGCGGGCACTTCCGCGCTGGCGTCCGGAACGGCACAGCTCGGAGACGGGGCCGCTTCTCTGATGGACGGGGCGGGCGAATTTCAGGAGGGCGTCAAAACCGCGAAATCCGGAAGCAGCCAGCTTGCGCAGGGCGCGGGACAGCTCTCGGACGGCATCCGGCAGCTGTACGACGGGACGGCCGAACTGGACGACGGCATGGCCGCGCTGGACGAAGGCGCGAAGAGCATGAAAGAAGGGGCAAAATCACTCTCCTCCGGGGCGGAGGAACTGGCGGACGGCGCAGGCGCGCTGGCTGACGGCACAGATTCGCTGGTCAGCGGTTCCAGGGCACTGGATCAGGGCGTTTCCGCCCTGCAGTCCGGCGCTTCTGAGCTGGCTTCCAATTCGCCGGAACTGATCGACGGAGCCGGGAAGCTGGCGGACGGCGCGGACGAGCTTTCGGACGGCGTTTCGGATCTGAAGGACGGCGCGGATGAACTCCGGGACGGGATGAAAGAACTGGAGGAGGACGGCATCCGGAAACTGTCGGATGTCTTTATCGACGATATTGGCCTGGTGGCCGACCGTCTCCAGGCAATCCAGGAGGCGGGAACGGATTACGACTCGTTTGCCGGGATTTCCGACGGGATGGACGGAGAAGTGAAATTTATTATCCGGACGGAAGGGATTCTGGATTCGGAAGACTGAACGGAGGAAGCTGGGCGCGTCAA
>CAYODJ010000055.1:0-2826 GCA_964402715.1 uncultured Victivallaceae bacterium | reverse complement strand
AGAGTTCCGGGAAAAAGCTCTCCTCGCGGGTTCCCGCGTAAACAATCCGGTGCATGTCAAAAACCTTTCCTCTTCTAAAAAAGTTGCTTTCGTAAAAAGTTCGCTCTTTTTCCGCTCTTGCGGCGTTCTCCGCCGCCTTTCAATTTTCCGGGCTGGATGAGGGTGCCCCGTTTTCCGGCGTTTCCAGCGACCGGGCGAGGGTCAGTCGCCCGGTTCCGGGCGGCACGGTGAAGATGGCGCAATTCCGACCCTTTTCCACCACAACCGGCTTTGGCGCTTCTCCTTCGGCGTCGAGCCGCCATTCCCCGGGAGCCAGCCCGGTCGCCGTCAGCCGGTACGCCTCCGGCCCGCGGGGCAGCTCCCAGGAGAGCGCGGAGCGGAACACGCCCCCCGCATCGTGCAGAATCGCGGCGCGGTCTCCGACAATTAGCAGCAGCCGGCTTCCCTCGCGGTCGCACTGCACCGGCAGCGGTTCCACCCCGGAGGCCGTCATCTGCAGCACGTTGACGAAAAGATCGTCCTCGGCTGTCCGGCGCGGGGAGATCATCATTCGGGAACCTTTCGCCGACCAGTGCTCCGGCTTCGGCGGCGTCAGCCTGGTTCCGAAAACGTTCGTTGAATCCGCGCCGGAGAGGATCTCCACCGTCCGTTCCGCCGCCGCCGGCAGCACCGGGAGCAGGTGCACAACCCCTTCGCCGCCGGCGTTCGAGTTGGAGGTGCGGAAGCCGTCGCCCTCCGCCTCGACGTTCCGCGCGGTGTTGAACTGGCAGAACTTCTTCCACTCCGCCCTGGCGGAACAGACCCGATCCAGCAGAATCACCGTCGCCGGCCGCTCGGCGGAGTTGAGATTCCAGAACAGGAAACTGCGCACATAATGTTTCGCCTTCGCCGCGTATGCGGAGGTCAGATCCACGCTGAAATAACTGAACTCCGGCTTCATCTGATCCGGTCCGAACGCCGATTGCAGCACGTTCCCGCGCTGGAAATCCGGTTTTTTCCTCGCTTCGTCCGGCGTCAGCGGCAGGAGCTGATTGAGTTGGATTCCGCCGTCGTTGACGGGACTGTGCTCAAAGGTCTCCTCCGGATCGCGGATCAGCATCATGCTGTGGGCGACGGAACGCTTGTTGAATCCGAAGTCATAAGGGGTGCCGTAAAACCGGTACTGACCGAGATCCACAATCTGATGCCCCCGGAAATACAGCTGCAACGCGCCCGCGTCGGCGTGCTGATGGTTGCCGAAGTGGTATCCGCCGCCGCGGATCTCCGCGATCACGTCCCCCGACTCCGGCGACAGATCCCACCCCGTGCGCGCCACCATGCCGCCGAGCACCGCTCCGAAATCCCTGGTCAGCGGCATCGTGTCGAAACTTTCGTCCGGCTTCTGATCGGGATCGTTGAAGAGCAGAGCCATCATCGGGAATTTCTCCAGGCTCTTCTGCCGCACCATCTCTCCCTTGACCTGCGCGGAACGGCTCCCGGCCTGCGCCAGCATGGTGGTCAGCGGGTAGCACCAGTAGATTCCGTCGATTCTCCCGTCGCCGCACGGCAGGATGTCCTTGCCGGGCAGCCGCATGTACGTCCAGAAGTCGATCACGCCGAAAAGATTCCGGTCGAACACCGGGCGGTTCGCCATGCGCTCCAGGAGCCAGGCCGCGTGAAGGTCGCAGCCGTACCGAAGATATCCGTAATTGGTGCCCTGGTTGTGCCGGGGCGATTCGTACTCAAAACGGCGCATCGGCAGCAGCACCTTCAGCACCTGATAGGAGAGATACCGGTACGGTTCCGGATCCTCGTCGTAGACCGCGATCGACATGGCCAGCAGATCGCGGGTCATCTGCCATTCGTTGCCGTGCCCGTTGACGATCACCTGCCGGAACGGAGGATAATCCACCTCCATATCCGCGGCCAGCGCCTTCATCCGGCGCCGCAGCATCTCCCGCTGCGCCGGGGTGAACAATTCGTAGCACCAGTCGTAGACCAGGCTTGCCGCGTAGATCGCCGCGCCGATCTCCCGGGAGACGTCCAGCATGTTGCCGAACTCCACCCGATCCAGATAGCGGGCGATCAGATCTGCGGCTCCGGTTCCGGCGTCCCGATCCTGCTCCATGAGATAGACGAAGGCCTTTTCCACGGCGGCCTGCTCCAGCGTTGCGTCCGGCAATACCGTCTCCTCCGGATCGGGCGCGAAGCGGAAGGGCTGCAATGCCCGTTCTTTCAGACCCCGGTACAGTTCGCGGTGCTCGTCCTTCTTCAGATTTTCGCGCAGTTTCGGGAGCAGGGCGGCGTTGACCCAGAGTCGGGGATGCGGCATGTCCGGACGGATCTCCGGCCGGTAGCGCTTCGCCGCCTCGGGGATCGTCGGAAGAGGGTACGGCATGAAAATCAGGCGCGTCAACCGCACTCCGCGCGGCAGCTGGATATGCAGCCGCTGCGGTCTCCCGGTCAGCTGAAATCCGCCGAGCAGCGTCCGGTTCCCGTCGGTCTTGAGCCAGGGCGAAAAGATGGAGTAGTGCATGGGGCGCCCGTGGTCGAACCAGATTCTGGCGCTGAAATCCAGAGAGGTGCGCTTCCACTTCGGGATCAGGCTCCTGCCGTAGTCGTCCACGGCGGTGTCCGTCCAGATCCGGTAGCGGTTTGGCCGGGCGGCCCGGATCTCAAACGTCAGATCCGCGCTCCGCGCATCCCCGCTCTCCGTCAACGGCGGCACCCCCTCCGCCAATGCGGCCGCCTCCATTGGGGAGCCGGCCGGTTTCACCATTTGCACCCGCTCCAAATTCCGATGGGCGGCGCCAACGCCGACGAACGTCTTTTCCGGCCCGATCAGAA
>CAYODJ010000054.1:0-2954 GCA_964402715.1 uncultured Victivallaceae bacterium | reverse complement strand
CAGCCCGGCGTTCGCCCTCGGACGCGCCGCGCACTGCCTGATCCTGGAGGGCCGGACGGCGTTCGACGCGAACTACGCAGTCGCGGACGGCCCGGTCAATCCGAAGACCGGCGAGCCGTTCGGGAAGAACACGAAAGCCTACGCCGAATGGCGCGCCGCGCAGGAGCGCGAAGTCATTTCGGCGAGGGACTTCGACTTCATTCTGAAACTTCTGCGCGGCATCCTGCTCCATCCGCTCGCTTCGGAACTGCTCTCGGACGGCGTTGCGGAGGGCGTGGTTCGGGCGGAATACTGCTCCGTGCCGTGCCAGATCAGGATGGACTGGTTCTCGGAGAAATCGGGTCTGGTCGACCTGAAAACCTGCGACAGCCTCCGCTGGTTTGAATCCGACTGCCGCAGGTACGGCTACATCCATCAGCTGGCCTTCTACCGCGCCGTGCTCCGCGCCGCGGCCGGGAAAACCTTTCCCGTCCACATCGTCGCCGTCGAGAAGAACGAGCCGTTTTCCGCCGGGGTCTGGAAGCTCACGGACGAGGTGCTCGACCTCGCCGAGCTGGCCAACAAGGCCGCCCTGGAACGGTTCCGCGCCTGCCGCGCCGCCGGCGAGTGGCCGACCGGATACGAAGACCTCCGCATCATCGACAATCTCTGAACCAGAAAGGAAAAACAGCCATGAGCATGCTCAGCACCATTCAGTCCGGGCGGGAAAACAAGCCGCCGCGCATCATGATTTACGGCAGCGAGGGGATCGGGAAGAGCTCCTACGCCGCCGGAGCGCCCGATCCGGTCTTCATCCAGACCGAGGACGGGCTCGGCGAAATCAACTGCCGGAAGTTTCCGCTTGCCCGGACGTTCTCCGAGGTGACCGGGGAGCTGACCGCGCTCCGGGACGAGCCGCACACCTTCCGGACCGTGGTCATCGACAGCGTCGACTGGCTTGAGCGCCTGATCTTCGACGAGGTCTGCCGCGAATTCGGCGTCCGCTCCATCGAAAAGGCCGACGGCGGATACGGCAAGGGCTACACCTACGCGCTGACCCACTGGCGCAAAGTCGTCAACCTTCTTCAGGAGCTGCGGGACAGCCGCGGGATGATGACGATTCTGGTCGCCCACGCGAAGGTCGAGCGGTTCGAAGACCCGGAAAACGCCGCCTACGACCGCTACACGCCGCGCCTGCACCGGCATGCGACCAGTCTGCTGTCCGAATGGGCGGACGCCGTCCTGTTCGCCTGCAAGAAGTTCCGGGTGACCAAGGAAAACGCCGGATTCAGCGGCGAGCGCGCCATCGCCTCGCCCATCGGCGCGGAAGGCGGCGAGCGCATCATCCGCACGGTCGGAAGTCCCGCGTGCATCGCGAAAAACCGCTACGGCCTGCCGCCGGAGCTCCCGCTCTCATGGCAGGCGTTTATCGAGGCTTACGCCAAAATCGAGGAGGAGAAGCATGAGTAAATGCGGAGCAGTCTGCGAAGTGTTCAGCCGCGTCGTCGGGTATTTCCGCCCGGTGAGCAACTGGAACAAGGGGAAAAGGGAGGAATTCAAGGACAGAAAAGTCTTTGAGGTGAGGAACTATGCACGAAACGATCAGAACGGCAATCCGTCCGCTGGCATGTGACGTCTGCGGCGGGCTGATCCGCACGGGGGAGCGCTACCGCGTCGTCCGCGACGAGTATTCTCCGATGGAATACCGCGAACACATCCAGTGCCCCGGCGCCCGGACAGCCGTTGTATGCGAACCGCGGCCCGCGCCGCCGAAAGCCGGAATATTCAACCCATGCCGCTGCATGGCGTAACAGAAAGGAAGAACATCATGTCCACGCTCAATTTCAACGCGAACGAGGTCGAACCCTCGACCGGATTCGACCCTATCCCCGCCGGAAAATACCAGGCGGTCATCGTCGACTCGGAGATGAAGCCGACCAGAAGCGGGAACGGCCGCTATCTCCAGCTGGAGTTCGAAATCATCGAGGGCGAATACAGGAACCGCAGGGTCTGGGCCCGCCTGAATCTGGAGAACGCCAATCAGGAGGCGGTGAGAATCGCCCGCGCCGACCTCTCTGCCGTCTGCCGTGCGGTGAATGTGCTTCAGCCGCGCGATTCGGTCGAGCTTCACAACCTGCCGCTCACGATCACCGTGCGTTGCCGGAAGAATCAGAACGACGAAATCGTCAACGAGGTCAGGGGCTACGGGCCGCGGGCGAACTCCGGCGCCGCGGCCGGAACGGAGACGCCTCCGCCGCAGAGCGGCGCGAACTCCATGCCGCCCTGGGCAAGGAGATGACGAGGGAATTCGAACTCCCGTGGCCGCCGAGCGTGAATCACTACTACCGGCATGTCGGGCCGCGGGTGCTCATCTCCCGCGACGGCCGGAGGTACCGGGAGGCGGTGGTCTCCCGGCTCGCCGCCGACCGCGCGGAGAGGTTTTCCGGGCCGGTGGAAATGCTCATCGAGCTGTATCCGCCGGACTTCCGCCGCCGCGATGCGGACAACTCCCTGAAGTGTCTGCTGGACACGTTCACGCACGGCGGACTCTACGACGACGACAGCCAGATTCGGAAACTGACCGTCGTCAAGCGCGAACCCATGCCGCCCGACGGGATGGCATACGTAAGGATTTCAGAATGGAAAGAAGACAGAACGACGGGCAGAAGTGCCGGATCGTCCGCGAGTTCGTGAAGAACATCGCAGACGATACGCAGAGGCTGGTCTGCTTCCTCTACATGCGGGGCTTCAAGGACGGCGCAGTGTGCAGGCATCTGAAGATCGACCGGGAAAAACTGCAACGGATCAAGACGCAGCTCGCTTTCGACCTGCTCCGGGCGGGAATACGGATTTCAGAGGCGTGAGATGACTCTTCGTCCATATCAGTCCGAGGCGGTCGAGGCCGTATACGAGCATCTCCGCCGCAAAGACACCAACCCCTGCGTGGTGCTGCCGACGGGCACGGGCAAAAGCCT
>CAYODJ010000053.1:0-3097 GCA_964402715.1 uncultured Victivallaceae bacterium | reverse complement strand
CTTCCGGTGTCGATGCCCAGCTGCTCGAAACCGAGGTTGTTGACCGGGCTCTGCAGATCCTCCTTGGTGTCGGCGACGATCTTGCCGACGTTCTCCTGGATCTGGGTCGGAACCGGGTCGAACGGACGGCTGTACTCGGCGCTGGCGAGGATGACGATCTGCGACTGCTTGGTGGATTCGGTCTCGGTGGAGAAGATCCATCCGAGGAGCGGCAGATCCTTGAGGAGAGGCACGCCGGCGACGCCGCGCACGACGTCATACTTCTTGAGTCCGCCGATGACGAAGTTCTTGCCGTTGTTGCCGACCTGGACGCTGGTTTCGACGTTCGAGGTGTTGATGCGCGGCGCTCCCTTTGAATCCCAGCCGATGAGCGACGCGCCTTCGGCCTGGATTTTCAGGATGGTGCTGTTGGCGGTGATGACCGGCTCGACCAGGTTCAGCGAGAAGCGGAAGCCGTCCGCGGCCTTGGTGTTCTGCTGCTGACCCTTGGCGATCTCGTAGTCGGCCTCCGGGGGGACGTCCTGCTTGCCAGCGAACGGAGCGGTCAGCTTGCCGGCGGAGCCGGGCTCGACCGGCTGCGACACGTCGACGTGGAAGAGTCCGGAGCCGACGTTGATCGAGCTCGTGGTTCTGTTCTTGACGGTCAGGACGCCGCTGGTGAGCACCTTGGCCTTGCCGCGGCTGGTGAGGAAGTCGATGTACTTGGTGTTCCACTTGGGATTGAAGTTGAAGAACTCCGTCTTGCTGAAGCCGGAATTGTCGACTCCGGATCCGAAAGTCGAGGACCAGTTGTTGCGGTAGCGGCCGCCGGCGGCGAAGAAATCGGCGCCGTCGTTGTTCTTCCAGCTCTGGAAGTCGAGTCCGAGCGCGTCGTCGTTCTCCGCGAACACCTCGACCACCTGGTAGCGGAAACGTATTTCCGGAGCCGGGCCGTCGTACTGCTCGAGCATCCCGCGGATGTTCTTCCACGACCAGTAGGGAGCGGCGACGAAGAGCGCGTTCAGCTCGCCGTCCACCATGATCACGTCCGTGCCGTTGTCGAATTCGACGTCGATTCCGGCCGCTCCGACGTTGGTCAGCATCTGTTTCAGCCCAGCGGCGGAATTAACCTTCGGGAAATAGAGGTAGTTCGGGCGGCCGCTGGACGCGGTCAGTCCGGGCTGATCCAGTCTGGCCACGATCTGATCGATGGTCTCGCCGTATCCGTCATCCTTGAAACGGTAGTCCTCGGCGGAGACGATCAGCAGCTTGCGCCCGTTGTTGAACTTGATTGCGGAGACGCTGGTTCTGTTGCCGGAGACGCGCTTGGCGTTGATGACGGCATTCAGATAACAGCGCAGTCCGTACGGATCCGCATGCTTCAGTTCGTACGTCCTGGTTATGACGTGCGGATCGTTGGTGTCGCGGATGAAGTGGACGGCCTTGGTCTCGTCCTTGACGTCCAGCCGCAGCTGCGCCTGGACGCTGCTGCTGCCGTACTTCTCACTGGCGGCATGGCTGTCCGGATTCAGCTCCGGCACTATCTGCACGGTCTCGACTGCCGACACGCCCAGCGCGCCGAAAATCGCCAACAGAATCAAATATTTCTGCTTCTTCATAGTGTTGTGTCAAACCTTTCTCGACGAAAATCAGTTGCTGGCCAGCGCCGTCGGCGCGACCTCGGCGCTCACCGGCTGCGACGGAGTCAGATCCGGATGCACCAGCGAGGCCTCCGCGGTGACGATGATGTAGCTCTTCTCCTTCAGGGTGGTGGTCGTGCCGAACAGATACTTCAGAATCGGAATGCTGGAGAGGAAAGGAATCCCGATGGTCTGCTCGACGTCGTTCTCCTTGACGTAGCTGCCGAGAAGCTTCTCCTTCCGGAACCCCAGCGTCAGATCGCCGTCGATCCGGGCGTAGTTGCTCAGCTCGTCGCCGCGGTTGTTGCGCTCGACCACGCTGTCCACGCCGAAGCTGTAGTGGAAGACGACGCCCCCGGTCTTGTTGTTGGCGTAGAACTCCTCGCTGACCGGCACGTTGCCGACCGAGTCCACGTCCTCCGGCCCGGCTCCGAAGCAGATCACCGGATTGGTGATTTTCAGCTCGACCGCCGGAGTCCCGTTCTGCTCGGCCGTCACGTCGGTGCGGTCGTCGACGTCCTTCCTGATGCTCTGATAGTCGGGAGTCAGCTGCGCGTGATAGACGCGCTCCGTGTCGTTGCCGTCGCCGTGCAGCGGCGTGTTGAGCAGCGTCAGCTCGGCGCTGGACACCAGCTTGGCGTTGCCGGACTGCTGCAGCAGCCGGATGAAGCTCATGTCGAACTGCGGCGCGGTGAAGAACCCCCCGTAGCTCCAGCTGGTGGATATGTCGTCCGCCAGATCGACGAACTCCTTGGCTCCGCCGACGAACTGCAGAATTGCCTCGTCGGAAAGCACCTTGCCTCCGTCGTACCCGGCGGCGAAGATGTTCAGGCCGGGACCGTTCTTCCACGCGAGATAGTCCACGCCGACGTCCCGCAGCTTGCTCTCGCGGACCTCGTAGTAGTTCAGCCGCAGATTCACCTGGGGAAGCGGCCGGTCCAGACGCCGCACCCAGCCGAGAATCGCCTTCGCCGAATCCACGTCGTCCTTCCAGTAGATCGTGTTCGAACCGGCATCGAGATACGCCTGTCCGACCGTGGTGCGCAGCGCCCCGTTGATGATGTCGACGATGTCCTGCGCCGCGCGGTAGCGCGGCGTGTAGCTGATCCGAGTAATTCCGGTCCCCTCGATGACCGAGCCGAACGCGTCCGTCTTGCCGGGCTGATCTATCTTGGCGATCAGATCGTCAATCATCGGAATCAGCACCGGAACGGTGGACACCACCAGCCAGTTCTGCTTCTTGGAAATATAGTTTACACGCTCCACACGCGACTGCGCGTCGTAGCACTTCACGGCGTTCTCCACGAACGGACGGATGTCCGTCGCCTTGACGTACTTCAGCTCGTAAATCTTGCTGGTCATACGGTTCTGCGCGTCGTCCTCGATCAGACGGATCTCGCGCACCTCGTCACCGCCGCCCTGACGCTGAGCGTCCGCCGGCGGCTCGCCGAATGCGGCCGCGGAAACCCCGGCGGCCA
>CAYODJ010000052.1:0-3340 GCA_964402715.1 uncultured Victivallaceae bacterium | reverse complement strand
TTTCCGCCCAAATCGAGGAGAGCGCAATCGCCGGAAAGAAGGTGTTCTCCGTGTCGGACGGTTATCTCATCGCCTGCTTCGACTCCGCTGTGACCGGAGAGGTGGTGAAGGAAATCGCCGAACGCCGGCCGTGCTATGCGGTGTTCCGCGACAGCGGCATGGCGTCGGACAGCGTATTGGCGAACTTTGAACAGATTTTTGAAGCCGTCAGCCCCGGAACGCATCGGAAGGTGCTGTGATGCCCGAGCTGAAATTCAAATTTTCGATACAGGCTTATCAGACCGAGGCGGTGGAGAGCGTGGCGGAGGTCTTCGCCGGGCAGCCGTTCAATGCCCGCTCCCCCGGCCGCGGAGAGGCGGCGGTCAGGCGGGACATCACCAACTGGAATATCCCCGAAGAAGAGCTGGAAACGGGCTTTGCCAATGCGCAGGTCGCCCTGAATTCCTCCGCGCTGCTGGCGAATGTCCGCCGGATTCAGCAGCGGAATAACATCCGGCTGTCGGACTCCCTTGCTTCCGGCGGACTGGGGTGCTGTTCCCTCGACGTGGAGATGGAAACCGGAACCGGCAAGACCTACGTTTACATCAAGACGATGTTCGAGCTGAACCAGCGGTACGGCTGGAGCAAATTCATCGTGGTCGTGCCGAGCATCGCCGTCCGCGAGGGCGTGCGCAAAAGTTTTGACGCCATGCAGGAACACTTCATGGAATATTACGGCAGAAAGGCCCGATTCTTCGTTTACGACTCCGCAAATCTTGAGGATATCGACAACTTCGCTCAGAGTGCGGATATAAACGTCATGATAATCAACATTCAGGCGTTCAACGCCCGCGGCCGGGACGCCCGCCGCATCCGCACGAACCTTGACGAGTTCGGCGGCAGAAAGCCGATCGAGGTGATTCGGGCGGCCCGTTCCATCGTCATTCTGGACGAGCCTCAGAAAATGGGCGGAGCCGCGACGCGCGAGAGCCTGAAGGAGTTCAACCCGCTCTTCTGTCTGAACTACTCGGCCACCCACAAGCAGCACCACACTCTGGTGTACGCGCTGGATGCGCTCGACGCGTACCGCCGGAAACTCGTCAAGCGGATTGAGGTCAAGGGATTCGACGTCAAAAATCTGCGGGGCACGGACAGCTATCTTTTCCTGGAGCAAATCGTCGTCTCCCCGGCGAAGCCGCCGATGGCGAGGATTGAGCTTGAAATCGGGTACGGCAACTCCATCAACCGGGAAACCCGTCTGATCGGCGTGGACAGCGACCTCTTTGCTCTTTCCAGAAACATGGAGCAGTACCGGGAATACCGGGTGAGCGAAATTGACCCGCTCCGCGGAACCGTGGCTTTTACGAACGGCGAAAGCCTCCGGGTGGGCGAGGTGGCCGGCGATGTGTCCGAGTCTGCTCTGCGCCGGGTTCAAATCAGGGAGACCATCCGCTCCCATCTGGAAAAGGAGCGGGAGCTGTTCGGCGCCGGCGTCAAGGTGCTTTCCCTGTTCTTCATCGACGAGGTCGCGAAATACCGGAAGTATGATGACGCGGGGAAGGAGATCAACTCCGAGTACGGCGAGATTTTTGAACAGGAATACCGGAATCTTCGCGAAGAGTTCCTGCTCATGTCCAATTCCCCGGCTTATGAGCGGTACCTTCGCGGCATCGAGCCGTGCGGCACGCATGCCGGATATTTCAGCATCGACAAGAAGGGGCGCAAGGTGGACAGCCGTGCGAAACGCGGCGGCGACGAGAGCGACGATGTTTCGGCATACGAACTGATTTTGAAGAACAAGGAGCGTCTGCTCTCGCTTGACAATCCCGTGCGTTTCATTTTCTCCCACTCCGCGCTGCGGGAGGGCTGGGATAATCCGAATGTTTTTCAAATCTGCACGCTGAAGCATGGAGGCAGTTCGCCGGTGCAGAAACGTCAGGAGGTGGGGCGGGGGCTGCGTCTCTGCGTCAATCAGAATGGCGACCGCCAGGATGCCGAATCCCTCGGCGACCGGGTGCATCAAATCAATCAGCTGACCGTGATCGCCAGTGACGGTTACAAGGATTTTGTCGCCGATTTGCAGCGCGGCATTCTGGAAGATCTTTCTGAACGTCCGGCCCGGGCAACGGAGGCTTATTTCACCGGGAAGACGATCCTTTGCAACGGCAGGGAGGTGACGATCTCCGCCAGGCAGGGACATGATATCTACTTTTATCTGGTCCGCAACGGTTATATCGATGCGGAAGGCCTGGTCACGGATCAATACCGCGCCGACCGGGAAAACGGGGTGCTTGCGCCGGTTCTGGAGAGCTGCGCCGAAATAGCGGAGGGAGTTCACGCACTCATTCAGAGCATATTCGATGAACACGCGCTGGACGGGATGATCCGGGACGGCCGCGAAACCAGGATTCAGGAAAACGCCTTGAACGGCAACTTCTACAAAAAGGAGTTCCAGACCCTTTGGAATTGCATCAACCGCAAGTACACCTACACTGTGGAGTTCGACAGCGAAGAGCTGATCGGCAAGGCCGTCGCTCACTTGAACGAGAAAATGTTTGTGGCTAAGCTGCAATATGCCGTCACCGTCGGCGGACTGCGCGATAACTGGGATCCGGAGCAGTTGAAGAGCGGAACGGGCTTTGAGACGAAACCGGGGGGAGTGGCGACCAGGACGCTGGAGTGTTTGGAAAGCAGTCATGTCAAGTATGACCTTGTCGGCAAAATCGCCGAGGGCGCGAAACTGACCAGACGAAGCGCGGCGGCGATACTCCGCGGCCTCCGGCCGGAGATCTTCGCCATGTTCAAAAACAATCCGGAAGAGTTTATCTCAAAGGCGGTCCGCCTTATCAGCGAGCAGAAGACGACGATGATTGTCGAGCAGATCAGCTACAACCGCACGGACGGCACCTACGACAGCGCGATCTTTACGGCGGAAAAGAACTCCGATTTCTCGCGGGCGTACAAGGCGGAGAAGAACGTGCAGGATTATGTCCTGACGGACGGCGCCGCGGAGAGGAGCGTGGAACGCCGTTTCGCGGAGGATATGGATCACGCCGCGGAGGTCTGTGTATACGCGAAGTTGCCGCGGGGATTTGCCATCCATACCCCGGTCGGGAATTATTCGCCGGACTGGGCAATTGCGTTCAACCAGGGCACTGTGAAGCATATCTTCTTCGTCGCCGAAACGAAAGGTTCGATGGAATCGTTGAATCTGCGTCCGATTGAGCAGGCGAAAATACGCTGTGCGAAAAAGCTGTTCCAGGAATTGTCGACGGCGGATGTGGTATACCATGAGGTGGACAGCTATCAGAATCTGCTGAACATCATGGAACGGCTTTGAGCCTCCCCCGCGTGAAGCGGG
>CAYODJ010000051.1:0-3813 GCA_964402715.1 uncultured Victivallaceae bacterium | reverse complement strand
CAGCTCGCCGCTGCTGTGGAAGAAATCAAGAAAAAGGCTGATGAGACTCCCAATCCGAAGAAAGATGAGCTAAAGGATCTGCAGGAGCAGTTTTCAAAGCCGATCGCGGATACGCTCATGGATTCCGCCCGGCAGCAGTACGGCGGAGATTTGAGAAAATCCACGCAGAACCAGCTTCAGCGCAGGATTCAGGAAACCACGGATACCGTCGTTGGCCGTGAATACGGGGATTACACGATTCGCGACAATCAGCTTGTCAAAGAACGTGACGACAAAATTTACGAGGCACAGCAGTCCGACGCCACAATGGAGGAGATTTCCCGGATTGATGAGGAATATACAGCCAGGCGTCTCCAGGGCTATCGGGACATGGTGGACAACATCAACCGGAAACTCCACAGCGATGAGACAGTGAAAAAAGCCGCCGAGACGATTGTGGAAACGGTGGAGACGGAAAAGTTGAATGCGCAGAAAGATTCCATTGAGGGCAGCGTCCGCGACCATCTGCGCGGATTCTCCCGCACGATTCCCGCATTCCTCATGGCTTACGGGGATGAGGGCACGACGCTTGCGAATTTCGATTCCCTGGTGCCTGAGGATGTCTTCCGGGAAGTCACTGCCAATCCGCAAAATGGCCAGGGTGTAACCCTTGACCAGTTCCGTATGCTGCGCGACGGCGGGGACTATAAGACGGATGACGGTGAGAAAAAGCACTTTGACGGACATCTATTTGACGAGGTCGTGTTCAACGATGCCGTGCAGGAATTCATGAGAAAACGCGCCGAGCTTGCGGACTATTTCGAACCGGAACAGAAGGGCGATATCTTCGATTACATTCCGCCGCAGCGCACGAACCAGATCTTCACGCCTAAAAAGGTCGTGAAAGAGATGGTGGACAGACTGGAGCAGGAAAACCCCGGATGCTTTGATGACCCGGATGCGACATTTGCCGATCTTTATATGAAGTCCGGGATGTACATCACAGAAATCGTGAAACGGCTTTACCAAAGCAGACGAATGAAAGCATTCTATCCCGACGATTCCGAAAGGCTGAATCATATATTTGCCAAGCAGGTATACGGCTGCGCCCCGACAGAGATCATATATCGCATCTGCCTGCGGTATATCCTCGGATTCAGCGATGAGATACACATTGAGAAAAACAATATCCGCCTCTGCGACACTTTGGAGTATGCGAAAAACGGAACGCTGGAAGCGGAAATGAAAAAGCTGTTTGACTTATAGTTATCCTAATGCAGGTAAAAAAACTGGTAGCGTCCCATATTTTGCGCACATTTTTCTCTGATTGATCACAGACAGCCAGTGCGACTCCGGGCCCGCAGGGCAGCCGGCGGTTGCGCGGGCGGAGCTGAAGCCATGGCGACCGAAATCTCTCTCAAGGAGCGGCTTCCCCTGCTGGGGATGACTTTCGCCGCGTTCGTCTTCACCGCCTCCGAGTTCATGCCGATCGGACTGCTGAGCAGCATCGCGGCCGATTTCAGGATCACCGAGGCGCGCGCGGGACTGCTGATCTCCGTCTACGCATGGGTCGTGATGCTGCTGTCGCTGCCGCTGATGCTGTTGGTCTGCCGCATGGAGATGCGCCGGCTCCTGCTCTGCATGCTTGCGTTGTTCGGCGTATGTCAGATCCTGTCGGCGGCCTCCTACAGTTTCTGGTCGCTCATGGCTTCTCGACTCGGCGTGGCCTGCGCCCATACGGTGTTCTGGTCCGTCGCGACGCCGATCGCGATCCGGCTGGTTCCGGAGAACCGCCGCCCGCTGGCGGTGAGCATGATCGTGACCGGCTCCTCCGCGGCGGTGGTTCTCGGGCTGCCTCTGGGACGGACGATCGGACTTTCCGTCAGCTGGCATACGACTTTCCTGTGCATGGGGCTCGCGGCGTTCGCGATCTTCGCCGTTCTGCTGAAGGTGATTCCGGAACTTCCGAACCGCCGGAACTTCACGCCGCGCGAACTTCCGGGTCTACTGAGAAATCCGGCGCTGTTCGGCGTCTACGGGCTGGCGGCGCTGGAGGTGACGGCCTACTACACCGCCTACAGCTACATCGAACCGTTTCTGAAGCAGATCGCGCATCTGCCGGAAAGCTGGACCACCATGACGCTGACCCTGTTCGGAGCGTCGGGAATCCTGGGCAGTTTCATGGTTTCCTGGTTCCACAGCCGCTTCCCCCGTTCCTTACTCAGACTCGCGCTGGGCGGAATCTCAGTGAGCCTGTGGCTGCTGTATCCGGCCGCGCTCCTTCCCGGAAGCGTGATCGCGCTGTGCTGCCTCTGGGGAATGGCGGTGGCGGCGTTCAGCGTGATGTGCCAGGCGGAAATCGTCCGGCACACGCGCCAGGAGGCGACGGCGGTGGCGATGTCGATCTTCTCCGGCATCTTCAATCTCGGAATCGGCGTCGGAACGCTGTTCGGCGGAGCCGTCTGCACCTACGCCGGCATCTCCTGCGTCGGATTCGCTGGCGGAGCGCTCTCCGTTGCCGCATTCTTTCTCTGCGCCCGGGAGCCGCTGAAGCGGCCGGCGCCGTGAGAACCGTGCCTTTCTTCCGTGCGCGAAACCCGGATTTCCGCCTGTCGTCCCGATTTCCGTGAAAGGCGCCTGCGGCTGCCGGCGCCGGCGGAGGCGCCGCCGACGGATTCACTCCGTGCTCATGAACGGCGCCGTCTGGACGTTCCCTTGCAAGATCCGGCGCGTCCTCCGTCCGGTTCCGCAGGCGGAGTTTCCTGAATTTTCTGAGAATCGGCGGTTGAATTTTTAAAATTTCCTCACTATATTCCCCGCAGGATCCAGATTGAGATAATCCACGTCGGCGAAATTCATTCGCCGTTGGGTTATCGAGGTTTGGGTTTTTTATTTGTCCATGACAAATCACCTTGTCCCGCCGGATCCGGTTCAGCCATCCTTGCGTGTCTTTCGGAAACAGTCCTCCGACGGAGTGCGCCTCCGGTCCGCCATGCCGCTGATTCAGGCGCGGATCGGCCGGGAAATTCCTTCCGCTTTCAAATGCCTCATCCGTCCTGCATACCAACTTCGTCCGCGAAAAAATATTTCCCCGCTTGACAAAAGATCAGATCCGTGCCAGTTTCATGTCGCGTCCGCCGGCGCCGATGAGGCGCAGCATGGGACGCGGCCGTTGTCCGCCAAGGTTCATGCATACCAACGGAGGTTCGAAACACCATGAACGTCAAGAGCAGGAAAATGCTGTCGGTCGTTCTGGCGGTCTCGCTGGCCGCGGCCGCCGGCGCCACGGAGCTGTTCCCCCGAAACCGCGTGAAGCTGGAGGGCAAGGACGCGCGGTTCACCATGGAAAGGGACGGGTCGCTCCGCCTGTCCGGCATCACCAAGAACCAGCAGGCCACCAGCTATCTGATCGGCAAGGTGCAGCTGCCGTTTCCGGTGAATCTCACCGACAAGATGGTGCGGTTCAAGGTCTCCACCACCACTCCCGACGCAATCATCGCCTTGGCGGTCCGTTTCTTCAACGCTTCCGAGAGCAGACCGGCATGGAGCTTCATGAAATGGGGAAATCTGTTTCCCGGCGGCTCCAAGGAAATCACCGTGCGGCTGGATCCGCTGAACAGCGAGCCGCTTGACTGGCAGCCGTCGATCGTCACCGGTTCGAAGAGCAACGCCGTCGTCCGCGCCGAGATCTGGCTCGGATCGACGACTCCGAACGCGCCGATGGAGATCACCATGTCGCGTTTCGAGCTGCTGCCGACCGGCATGCCGGCGGCGACCAGGAACTGGAGGCCGGCGCCGGTCTACGCGTCCCGTCCGGCGTCGGTGCGCCATCCG
>CAYODJ010000050.1:0-4007 GCA_964402715.1 uncultured Victivallaceae bacterium | reverse complement strand
ATGCTGCTGCCGGCCCTGAATCAGGCCCGTCAGCGGGCATTCGCCGCGAGCTGTCAGAGCAACCAGCGTTCCGTCATGCAGGGACTGCTGTTCTACGCCGACGACGCCAAAGGGATCATTCCCTTCTGGAACAACTATGACAACCTCGTCTGGCACCGTTTTCTGGTACGCGCACCCGACGACACCTGGCTCAAGCCAGGCGTCCTCTACGAGCTTCCGTACAAGACGATCACCTGCCCCGGCATGCCGAAACAGGTGCCAACCTATAAGGGCGGCGCGGGAATCTATGGGATGCTGCACATCGAAGGCGATGGCGATAAGAATCCGTACAACAACCGGACCGCGGAAATCGGCAATTTCATCTTCGCCCAGTGGGGCGGAGCCGCCGGGAGCAAATACGAATACTTTCTGACCGGACGCATGAAAATTCCCACGCGGGTCGGACTGATCTTCGACAGCGTGCAGCCAACCGCGGGGACGGGATACGAGTTCGTCACGAACAAAAAAGTCGACTGGGCTGGAAATCCGGCGGTCTTCCGGCTGCACGGAAACCGGGCGAACGTCGCTTTCGCCGACGGCCATGTGAATTCGCTCGACGCGGCCGAACTTGGCAAAACGGCGATTCCGATGGATGTGGCGACCGTCGACACCGCATACGGGTGGTACAAATGAAACGATTCGCAGCATCACTCCTCGCGGCAACGGCGCTGCTCCTGCCGGGAATCGCGGCCGACAATGCGGTTCACTCCAACCCGCCGGAAGAAGAATTCCGTCTCGGCGCCTGCTTCCACTTCGGCAGCAGCGCCACAGGAGACGTGGCGGCCAATCTTGCGCTCTTCGAACAGGCCGGATTCAACATCGGGCGCGACGAGCGCGCCTGGCAGTTCGTCGAATGGAAGAAAGGCGAACTTCGCTACTTCAAAAACGGCCTCATCGAACGGATGGCCGCCCGGCTGCACGACCGGGGAAGCTGTTTCATCAACCTCCTCTGCTATGGTCACAGCGGCTACTGCAACGGAGAACGCGCGCCGAAAACCCCCGAGGCGATCGAGGCGTTCTGCCGTTACGCCGAGTTCGTCGCCTCCGAAACGAAAGGGTTGGCGACTTTCCATCAGGTGTGGAATGAATGGGACGCGCATCCCGGCACCGACACGCTCGAAAGCCATCGCGAGTATGTGAAGCTCCTGGCCGCCGTCGCACCGCGAGTCCGCGCCGTTGATCCCGGCGCGAAGATCATGTCCACGAGCGCGACCATGAACTACAAACTCGAAAATCTGCTCAAAGCCGGGGTTTTGCAGCATGTCGACGCACTCGCATTGAACCCCTATGTAAGCTGGCGCGGCCGCGGCAAAGACACGGTCGAATTCTGGTACGAGCTCATGGGGAAGATGGAGCAGACGATCCGTCAGTACAACCACGGCGAGCCGTTCCCGGTCTACATCACGGAGATCGGCTGGCCGGCCGGGATGACGGAGCAGGGATTCACCGAAGCGACTCAGGCCGTTTACGCAGCCCAGTTGCTCTGCTCAATCCGGACTTTCCCGTTCGTCAAGGGGCTGCTCTGGTACGATTTTCAGAACGACAACTCGCTTCCGGAGGATCCCGAGGCGAATCTCGGCCTGATCCGCGCCGACACGACGCCGAAACCGGTCTTTTATGTGTTCGCCGACCTCTCGGATCTCGTGCGCAACGGCAAATTCGTGCGGCGGATCGACGCCGGCGACCCGAAGGTGTGGATTCTCCACTACCAATTGCACGGCGACGACGTCTACGCGATGTGGAACTATTATCCGGATCGGAACACCGAAATCATCCTGCGGAACAATGCCGATTCCCCCTCGCCGGTCTCCGTCCGCCACGCGGGACGCCCGGCGGTGACCATGCAGTGGGGGCGGCGCGACTGGCTGCGGAAACAGCCCCGCAGAGAGAACGAACTGGCTTTCACACTGCGCGGGATGCCGCTGCTCGTGCGCGGGGCTCTTTCGCAGGTGTCCCTGGCCGGAGCTGAAAGCGTGCGGTTCCCGCGCGAACTGCCGCAAACCAAACAACCCTGAAAGACGCCGGTGACACATGAAAAAAACGATTCCCGCCCTGCTTGCGGGGCTGTTGTTCTGCGTCCTCGCCGCCGGAACGGAGCCGGAGGAGTTTCTGCTCGGCGCCTGCTTCCATTTCGGCAGCGGCACGGGAGATCTCGCCGCCAACATTGACCTGGCTTCCCAGCTCGGACTGAACGCCGGGCGCGACGAACGCAGCTGGAATTTCGCCGAGTGGGAGAAGGGGAAGTACACCTACGGAAATTTCGTGGAGGAGGCCTGCACCCGGGCCGCCCGGAACAATCTGGCCATGATCTTCATCCTCGCCTACGGCAACCGCCACTACGACAACGGCAACTATCCGGTCAAACCGGAGACGGCCGAGGCGTTCTGCCGCTATGCCGAACACACTGCGCGCCACTTTTCCGGACGCGTGAAATATTTCCAGGTCTGGAACGAGTGGGAGGGCTCGACCTCGATGCCCGCCCAGTACCGCGACACCGGCACGAGTGAAGCGTATGTGAAGCTCCTCAAACAGGTCGCGCCGCGCCTCCGGGCCGCCGCGCCCGAAGCGAAGATCGTCGCAAATTCGATCTCCTCCGGCGACCAATGCCTCGATTACTACCTCAAGCACGGCGTACTCGAATATGTGGACGCGCTGGCGGTGCACACCTACAACTTCGACCTCGGCCCCGGACGCGACACGGTGGACGCCTTCGCCGCGCGGTTGGAGAAGCTCCGGAAGATGATCCGCGCCGCGAACGGAGGGAAGGATTTTCCGCTCTTCATCACGGAGATGGGCGTCCCGACCTGCACCGCGCCGCGCCTCGGACGGACGGAGTTGCAGCAGGCCGCGCAGCTCGCCCAGATTCTGCTGGTCTGCCGAATGTTCGACTTCCTCAAGGGATTCTGGTGGTACGACTTCCAGGACGACAACCTCAAGCCGGAATCGACGGAATCGAACTATGGAGTGATCCGGCCGGACACCACGCTCAAGGCGTCGGCCTACGTCCTCGCCGACCTGTCGCCGCTGATCCGGCGCGGCCGGTTCATTCGGCGCATCCCACTCTCCGACGAACGGGTCTGGCTCTTGCAGTATGAACTTGACGGGGAAGATGTGTTCGCGCTCTTCCACACGCACGCCGCGGACGATGTCAAAGTCGTGCTGGAAACCGCGGCGGAAAATCCCGCCGCGGTGAAAATCCGCCACGCCGGACGCCGTCCCGTCACCCGGCGATGGGGATATCGCGACTGGCTGCGTCCGGGGCAGCCGCAATGGCCGAACCGCTTGAGCGTCACGCTTCGGGATCTGCCGATTCTGATTTGCGGCGACCTGACGCAAGTCTCGGTCAAGGAGCTCGAACGGTACGATTTTCCGAGGACGGTCGCCGCGCCGCCCGCGCTGCCCGAGCCGAAAATTTCCGCCGACGCCCTGCCGGTCGGAACCGCGGGAGGGGAGGCGACCCCGGTCACGGCCTATCGTGAGCTCAACAACGCCGGGGCGCGCTGTCCCGAATTCGCGGCGGACTTTTCCGTCCGGTACGACGCGCGCAATCTCTTTCTGACCGCGACCGTGACCGACCGGACACTCTTCTGCGATCAGCAAATCGAAGACGCCTGGAGCTGCGACAGCATCCAGATGGCATTTCAGAGTCGCGCCGCAGGCAGCGACCCGCACGCCTGGTTCGAGGCGGACATGGCCCTCACCGTGCGCGGAGCGGAAATCTACCCGCGCCGGTTCGCCATTCCGGAGACGGCGAAGCAAGCGCTGCCGCCGCCCCGAATCACGGTGAACGGAAACACGATCGTTTACGAGCTGACCTTGCCCGCGGAATTTCTCGGGCTCTCCGGTTTCAAGCGCGGCGACCGCGTGGCGCTCTCCTTCCTGGTCAATGACAACGACGGCCGGGGACGGCGAGGCTATCTCCACTGGGCCGACGGCATCGGCGCAAGCAAGGATCCGGCCCTGTTCGG
>CAYODJ010000049.1:0-4548 GCA_964402715.1 uncultured Victivallaceae bacterium | reverse complement strand
GCTCTGCTCGTCCCCGCGTGCTCATGGGCCGCCAAGACGCCCGAGCTGCGCAATCCCGATCTCAGGGATCGCGACGCCTCCGGACTGCCGCGCTTCTGGGTCAAGTACGGCCAGGCGCCGCTGTCGCCGCGCTCCTCCGGCCCCCTGCTGATCGTCGATCCGGACGACAGTCTCGAGAACGGCGTCTACCAGGACGTTCCGCTGCCGGAGGACGGCGGAAGTTATCTCGTGACGGTCACCGCGTCGCTTCCGGACGACAACGCCGACACCGCCGATGCCTACGTCCAGCTGCGCACGCTGCCGGATCAAAACGTCCGCAAGACTCAGCTGGAGACCGGGCGCCGCGCCCGCGAAACCGCCAGGACCGAGCTCGGGATAACGCCGAAACCGGGAGCCAAGGCTCTGCGCGTCTACATCTACACGCACAAGGCGGGTGCGCCGAGATTTCTGCTGCACCGCGTCGAACTGAAGAAAGTGGCGAAGATCCCCCTTGCCGCCACCGGACTGACTCCCCAGTATCAGCGACTCAAACCGCTGTATCTCGAGACCCCTCTCCGCGGCACGGCGGTGGTGCCGGGCGACACGCCCGCGGCGCACCGCGCGGCGGAGAAGATCGCCGCGAAATTCGGCGGCGCGATCATCGAACCGTCCGGCGTGAAGCTCCCGCTCAAACGCCATGTCATCGCCGTGGGCGCCCGTGAAAACAACTCTCTGATCGCGCGGCTCTACCGCCGCGGCTTCTGCTACACCGACCGCGTCTACCCGGGGAAAGGCGGGTTCGAGTTCCGCAGCATACACAATCCCACCGGCGGCGGGTTCAACGTTCTGCTCGTCGGCGGCAGCGACGACGCCGGCGTCGAAGCGGCGGCCGAGCGACTGCTGGCGCTGAACGGCGACAGCACCGGATTCCAGATGCAGCTGTCCGCCCCCGGATACGCCAAACCGTTCGACGTCGGGGACAGCGCCCGCTACCGTCTCGTCTCGCCGGGAGGATACTACGGATGGAACTACGTCGCCGGATTCATGGCGATGTTCTATCAGACAGGGGACGTCGAATACGCGCACGAGTTCATGCGGCTGGCCTTCCCCGACGAGAACGCGAAGAAGAGAATTCAGAAGTTCAACGCCGAGAGCGTCGAAAACTTGAACGATCCGCTCGCCGGACCCTATCATTACTGCGGACACCAGCTGGTGCTGCTCTGGGATCTGATCGAGGAGCACCCGTTCTTCACGGACGCCGACCGGCTGAAGATCACCAACGCCCTCGCCCGGCAGATGAGCCATCCGGGAATCGGCGGCATGTTCCGGCTCCGTGTCAAACCGACCACAGAAACCTTGAATCGGCACTCCCTCATGGCCAACATCTGCCTGTACGTGCTCTCGCGGTATTTCGAGCGCGACTATCCGTCCTCCTACTGGAGCAAAATCCGTCGTAGCGTCGAATACGAGTTCACGGCATTCAACAATCCGGACGCCTACCTGGGAGGAGTGCGCGGCCACCTCTCCTGGCTGATCTCTGGTTCAATCCAATGCGGCGCGTACTACATGCAGATCGCCGACCTGCGGGGCTTCAATCCCGACGGACCATGGGCAAGCGAACTGCGCTTTCTGGAGACCCAGTGGGACGGCACATCAGAGAGCGAGGTCTTCTCGCAGAACGACGGCCGCCAGACCTTCAACATGATCGCGGATCAGACCGGCGACGGCAAATACCTCTACTACGCGAATCTGGGCGGACCGGAATCCGACACGGCGAAGCTCGGCGCGGCCTACGGTCCGACCGGCAAGGTCGAAAGCAGGGAGCCCGTCGAACTGCTGGACAGATGGACCGCAGCCCCGCTCAAGGCCGCCCAGCGCCGGCACTACAAGGTCACGGCTCCCGCAGAAAAGTGCTTCCGCGGCCTGTCCTACCGCGACGCGCTGGGGAAAAACGGAGACTGGATCAGCTTCAACCTGTTGAACGAGGAGCACCGGAGCCCCTTCAAGCTGATGTCCCTCTACGGTCTGAGGCTGAACGGCCAGACGGTGTTCGCCGGTCTGGGAAACTACGTGCAGACATATCTGGACGGAACCACGTCGCGGCACATTCCGATGATCGGACAGGTGGAGCGTTTCGGCACCGCCGGCGGTTACGCGGGATTCACCGGAACGGTTCCGGATCACGCCTTCGCGTCCTGGAAGCGGACCGTCTGGCTGAACAAGCGCCGCTACGCCCTGCTCGCCGACACGATTTCGCCCTCCGCCGAGGCCGGCGGCAGGACCCTGACGGCGCTGATCAATTTTCAGACCGCCCAGGGCGTCAGAACCGTCCCGGGAAAACCCGACACGCTGCGCATCTCCGAATCGGAGCAGCGGGTGAAAGTTCAGAAGCTGCGGCTCGGCACCACCGGAGGGAAATACCCCATCTCCTGGGGGCCGGCCAACACGCTCTTCGAGACCGCCGCCGTCGGCGACCGCGCGGTCATCGGCTTCGACCGCGACAGTGCGTTCACCGGGAAAGTCGAACTGACGCTGATGCAGCATGAGAGCCGCGCCGACACCGTCAACGTCTATCTGGACGGGCGCAAGGTCGCCGAGAACATCCCCCACTACAGCAGCGCCGTCGACACGCGCACCGTCTCGTTCCCGGCGGAGCTCGCGAAGGGCGAACACCGGATCGAGATCGAAGTGGCGTCCCTGTCGTCCAGGAGCCGCACCGCGTGGATCGGAGCCATGAACATCGCGTTCGTCCCCGACGGCACCGGCTGGACGGAAATCGTCTCCGGCGGCGCCGAGATCCTGCACAGGGGCGGCAGCGACGCTGCGGCGAAGATACGGCTGGACCGGCCGCGGACGGTCTTCACTCTCGTCGCCGGATCCGGCGAGAAGTCACCGATCGCGGTCGAGCCGGTCTCGGATCACGCCGCGCTGCTGCGTCTGCCGGAGCCGGCGTTCGCGTTCAGCGGCGCTTACGCCGGGATCGGCGGCGGCGATCTGGTGGTGCTGGAGGATTCGGGAATCAGCGGCTGCGGCGTGACCGAGATCGCGGGGCTGCTCTCATCCGGCGCGCCCGTGATGATCGACTGGAAGGCCGACGGTAGCTACGAAATCGGCGGCAAGCCCGGCACGACAGTCCGGCTCGCCGGACGGACGCTCCGGCTGCCCGAATCCGGAAGCCTGAAAGGGACGGCGCCCCTCGGGCGGCGTCTCGCCGGATGGCGTGAAACGCTGCGGACGCTCCGTCCGCGTCCGGCGTCCGAGTCCGGAGCTTTTCCGGCCCCTGAAGCTTTCTCGCCGCAGGTTCTGACGAAGTTCAAGGACAACATCTCCTGGTTCCGCACCGACGCCGGCCGTCTGCTGGTCGCCTCCGGGAACCGTTTCTCCGAGCTGGACCGTCAGTGCGCACCCCTGCGCGAGTTCGCGCTGAACGCCCCCGCCGCCGCGGCGGCCCGTCAGGGCGACCGGCTCATCGTCGGATGCAGGGACGACGCGGTCATAGCCTTCGACGCCGCGGGGAGGAAATGCTGGACCTTCACCTCGCACATCTCCCCGGAGGCGGACGCCTCGCAGAAGTTCTACTGGCTGAAAGGCGTCTATCCCGGCGTCTACTCGCTGGCCGCCGACGCGGACCGCGTCTATGTCGGCAGCACCTGCACCATGGAGGAGGTCGATCTGCAGGGCAGACTGATCAAGCGCCACACGCACACATGGGGACCGACGCGGGAGCTGGCGCAGCTGCCGACTCCCGACGGCGCGGTCGAGACGGTCGGTCTGCGGCACTCCGCCGCCGACGGCATCTACATGTGGAGCGTGAACTCGCGCAGCAACGCCAGCCGGACAATGTTCCAGGACACGCTTCCCGGCTTCAAGAACTTCCCGTCGTTCGGATCGCTGTACCGCACCCACATGGAGGTCGCCGACTGCGACGGCGACGGAAAACCGGAGCTGATCGCCGACGCGCAGGGCATGTACCTGTGGATGAACGTCTACGACTCCCTGGGAAAACCCAAGTATCAGGTGAATCTCGGACCGGGCGACGTGAGGATGAGCACCGTCTTCCGCCAGTGGAGAGGCGGAAAGTTCCTGCCTGACGGACAATGGGGGGCAGCCCTGATCAGCAACAACCGCGAGGTCATGGTTCTGGACGGCAGAATGCGGCCGCTGTGGAGCAGGAACCTGCCGTTCACGCCGCAGCTGGTGGCGGTGCTGCCCGACCGCGTGCACGTCTCCGGAGGAAGATCCTACGCGGTCTTCGACGGCTCCGGCAAGCTGCTGCGCCATGCGCTGCTGCCTTTCGCCCCGTCCGGACTGTCGGCGGACGCCGACCGTGTCGTGATGTCCTGCGGCAACACGCTTTACGCAATGCGCTGACGGCGCGGCCGCCGCGGCGCACGTCTCCGGACGGTTCCGTCCGGAGACGTTTTTTTCACGGCCGTCCCGGGGAAAACCCGAATGCCGGAAACCCGCCGGACGGCGTCCGGCTCTGTCCGCGTGTGAGCGGTTCCGGAACAGGCTTTCCAGCCGGGATCGGCTCGGCCACTGACAGGCCAGACGAAAGAAGGAACCGGG
>CAYODJ010000048.1:2766-5541 GCA_964402715.1 uncultured Victivallaceae bacterium | reverse complement strand
GGCCGCCGCGCAGGAACGGCAGCTCCGCAGGGACGAGGCGAATCTGCACGAGTACCGGATTCTGTCGCACGAGTTTCCGGCGGATCCCGGCAGGCGGCAGGTGGAGTACGCCGCCATGCGCAACGACATACTGACCCGGTACGCCGGCGACGGCGGGACCGTGAAGAGACTTCTGACGCAGCTGAACGAATCGGTGAAGGCGGCCGAGAGTCCGGACGGAAGCTACAAGAAGAGCTGGAACTACCAGTACGGAGCCCGGAATCTTGAAAACCGGGCGGACAGGTTCTACAGCCGCAATCCCGGATACGGAGGACGCTGGTATTCGTTCCTGACGGACGTCTACAACGACGACGCGGTTCTGAAGGCTTCCAACTACGAGATGGCGAAAATCCATTACGACGAGTTCATGAGGAGGAATCCCGACGCGTCGGCGCGGGACATCGACGCGTTTCTGGACAAGCTCCAGACCGACACCAACCAGGCCGAGTGCGACAAGCTGATGGAATACTGGGGAAGCCTGCGGACGCCGAAGCTGACAAGATCGGGGTCGCTGAAAATCGGAAGCGAGAAGGACGGATGGCGGTTCAAGGGCGGCGATCCGTCCGACCGAAACAGCTGGGAAAAGATCGGAGGCGGCAGATGACGGCGGATTTCAAGGAGGCCGCGCCGCCGGCCGGCGGCGTTCCGCGGCGGGAGCCGGAGGACGGGCGCGGGCCGTGGGAGCTGTACACGCCGCCGGAGAAATCCGCGGCGGCGGAGCCGGAGCGCGGGCCGTGGGAGGAATACGCGAAGCCGAGTCCGCTGCAGGCGCGGCCGGGACGGAAAGGGCTGACCGAGGCGTTCGTCTCCGACGATCCGCTGTCGTTCATACCCGATCCGGAAATCCGCGAGGGGATGCGGCTCCGCACGTCGCAGAGCGGCAATCCGGACGAGGAGCGGCGGCGGTGGGCGCTGGCGGCCTATTTCGCGCAGGCGACGGACTCCGACATCCGGTTCACTCACGGCAATCTTGACTCGCTGCTGGAGAAGTACAGCGGCGGCCGGAGGTCGGTCTCCGACGCATGGAACGCGGTGCGCGAGTCGATGCTGGCCGGCAGGTCGCCGGAGACGCTGGAGGCGTACCGGCGCGCGATGAACGAATACGGCGGCAGGGCGCGGTCGACGTCCTTCTGGAGAACCATGTCCGGCGCGGCGGCGGGCATGGGAGCGAACGCGATATGGGGGGCTCTGGCCTTCGCGGCCGAGGAGGCGACCGCCCTGCACTGGACGGCGACCGGCGCCGGCCGGAAATACGCCGCGGACGACGCGCGGAAACAGGAGCGCGGGATCGGGCTTCTGAACGAACGGACGGCCCGCGACAGGGAGAACGCCTTCCGGCGCGCGTACGGCATTGAAAAGAAGCCGGACGTCGTGACGGACGGACTGCTGCGGCCGCCGCCGAGACCGAACGCGCTCGGCGTGTACGAGCTTCCCCCGCGTCCGTACGCGCCGGACTTCGACGACGAACACGCGAGACGCTCGGCGGACGAGGCGTACATGCGGGAGCTGCGGGCGAATCCGGACAAGTACGGCTACGTGCCGGCGGACGCCCGGACCGTGTCGGACGCCGAGGCGGCGTTCCGGGCGGAGGTCGTCAGACGCTACCGGGAGGAACACGGCGACGAGGCCGCCGGCAAGGCCGCCGCGGCGGCGGAGAAGGCGGCGAGAAACGCCGCGAGGAAAGCCGATCTGGAGCGGCGGAAGATCGCCGTGCGCAACGACACGGAGGGGGAATACATCGCCCGCATACAGGCGCTGAAGGACGCCTTCCGCGAGAAGCTGGAGGCGAACAAGGCGCTCTATCATCCCGGCGACTACGACTCCGAGACGCTGACGGACTTCGCGAAGCGGGGCGACGCGGCGAGGACGTTCGGCAAGTTCCTGGCGCTGTGCTACGATCAGACGGTCGAATCGATACTGCCGATGACGCTGAACCACATGATGTTCGGAGGAACCGGAACGGCGGCGAGGATAACCGGCATGAAAACCCTCGGAGCGGCGGCGGCGGAGACGGCGAGGCAGGCGGCCAACGCCGGCGCGTTCTACGCCGCGATGAAGGGCGAAGGCGTCACCGACTACATCGACAACAGAAGCGCCGCCGGAGAGAGAATCTCGGCGGAGGAGGCCGACGCCTACGCGCGGAGGCACGCCGTCTACGAGACCGTGCCCGAGTATCTCTTCGGATGGGGACCGATTCTCAACAGGATTTCACGAGGACCGCTGAGGAGGACGCGCGACGGCTTCCTCCGCGAGGCCGCCGCCTACGGCGCGGAGTTCGTCAAAAGCGGCGCGTCCGACACTTTCGGGGAGTTCGTGACTTTCACCGCCGAGAAGATCGACGACGCCGCGCAGGGATTCGGCACGCCGCAGGGGAAGAAGCTTCCGGAGATGAACGCGAAGGAGTTCGCGGACTACTTCAACAGGGGGCTGCCGGAGATGCTGCTGACGAGCTTCTTCACCGCCGGAGCCGGCGGCATGATCGGCGCCGTTCCGCAGCGGCGCACGGTGCACGAGTTCCAGCGGGACGCCGAACGGATGTACGGCGCGGTGGAAAGCCGACTGGCGGAACTGCGGGAGAAGGGAGAGCTGACCGGGCCGGAGGCGGCGGAGTACGACGGACTGACGGCCGCCGTCGAGTCCGGCAGTCCGGCGCAGCTGCTGGCGGCGGTGCAGAGACTGGCGGCGGACGAGATGGCTCACACGGCGCGGGTGCTCTCCGAAAACGCGCCCGCCGAA
>CAYODJ010000048.1:0-2666 GCA_964402715.1 uncultured Victivallaceae bacterium | reverse complement strand
ACGCGGCGGACGCCGCTCCGGCGGCTCCCGGAGAGACGGAGCGGACTGCGGAAGAGAACGCCGTTCCTCCGGACGGGACGGACGGGGAGCGGCGGACTTCCGCCGGAAGTCCGGAGACGGAGACCGGGACGGAGATCGCGCCGGCCGCGGAGGAGGACGCCGCGCCGGACGTGGAGATCGCCGCCGCCGCCGCCGCCCGCGCGGAGCAGCTGCGGTCGAAACTGCCGCACAGTCCGGCCGACACGGAGGCGGAGGTGCTGCGGCAGCGGGAGGGGCTGAACGTCGACGTCGGCACGACGGAGACGTGGACCCGGGAGGAGATCGCGGCGATAACGGCGCGGATCATGCGCCAGTACCACATGTCCGAGGAGGACGCCTACATCTACGCGGCGGCGACGGTGCGCGCGCTCTGGCACGACGGACGGATCATCGTCAACACCAGGAACACGAGACCGGGCGACGTGCGCTTTCTGCTCGCGCACGAGGCCGCGCTTCACGAGGGCATCCGCGTCGCCTTCGGGGAGAAGGCCGCGAATCAGCTCTTCGACGCGGTATGGCAGGCGCAGCAGAACTCTGAACTCATGGCGCAGATCCTCGACAAATACCGTCTGCGGCGCGAGATGCGCGACGAGCAGGGCGAGGCGCTGCTGGACGAGGACGGCAACGTCCGGTACGAGGAACTGACCGAGCAGGAAAAGCGCGAGGCCGCCGAGGAGTTCCTCGCACGGCTTCAGGAGACCGGCGGCGTGACGACGGAGGAAATCTACGCCGACAACCGCGCCGAGATCGACGCTTGGGGACGCGCGCACGGATTCGACACTCACGATCTTTCGGTGAAGCGGGACATGGTCCGTCAGTGGATGTCCGACACCGGCTTCCGTCCGGCGCGGCCCGGCTGGCTGAAGGATCTGCTGACCCGCATCCGCATCTGGCTGATGCGGCACGGATACATGGTGCACCGCCTCTCGGACGACGACATCCTGTCGATTCTGTCGCGGTCGGCCCGCGCCGTGAGAAGACGCGGAGCGGAACGGCCGGAACGGAGCTCCGCGCCGGCGGACGGAGAGTCGCGGTTCACCGTCGGAGACAAGTTCTCGGTGATCAGGGACGCGCTGCCCAGTGAGAAGGGAGAAACGCCGTTGCTGAAAATGCGGTTCTTCTCCTCCATTGACGAAGCGGTGACCGCGCTGACGCCGGTTTTCGAGGCGCTGCCGGACAGCGTCACGGCCGCCGACGGGAAAACCGTATTGATTAAGAATCCGGAGAAAGGTTCACTTGAAAACAGATTGCGGCATCTGATTGCCGGAAAAGACCGGAAGACCGGGCAGCGGACTCTGCTGGATTCTAAAAACAAAATCGCCTGGCTGCCGCGAATCGCCGAAACCCTGACGAAAGCGCAGGCGAAAATCCAGGATCCCGTATCGAAAAACCATGTCTATGTACGGACCTACGAAGAGGGCGCGATTCATGTGGTGGTGGTGTCGCAGAACGGCGCGGTGGACGGCACAGAGCTGTTTGATTACGGAATGATCTCCCAGTTCGCGGACTATTACGCGTCGCGGCGGTGGGGATTCACGGTAATCTGGGAAAGATCGCGGGAGGACAACACCCATCCTCCTGCAAAGCAGAACAGCGAATCAACGGGGGAAGTTCCCTCATCGCCGGCTTACGCAAGTGCGGATACTTCGTCATCCTCCACCGCGTCTCGCGAAGAATCAAACGGGGACGCTCCCTACTCTTCTGCTGACATCAGTAATGTGACGCCGGAATCCAAAACTGTCAAACCCTCTTTGAAAGATTTTTCGCGAAATTTTTCCGAATCACCGTCCGACGGGAAGTCAAACGACGGGAATGCGGGATCATTCAGATACGCCTTCGACGAGGACGCCGAGTCGGCTGTCGGAGAGAATGTGCGGTTTTCCGTCGTGACCGACGAAGCCGAGATCGCCCGTCTGGAGAGCGAGGATTACATCGTCGCCTACCGGGCTGCTCAGATCGGACCGGACGGAAAACTGTATCCGCCGATGTCCGGCAGGGTGGACGGCGAATGGCGGACGCCCATCGAGCTGGGCAAGTGGGAGCGGGCGGAGGAGCGTCCGGACTTGATCAAGATGCGGAACGGCAGGCCGGTGTTCGTCCTCGACAAGGGGAACGGTTCTTCGGTCACAGCCGCCTACAATCCGTACATTCATTCGTCTCTGTCGCCGCTGAACGATCAGTTTTCCTCCGCCTACAGACGGCCGGGACTGGTGACGCTTGAAGTGCATATCCCGAAAAGCGAACTCACCAGCGGATACAGAGCCGAACACGCGAAGAACGCGGTGGGGGTGACGGACTGGCACGCCGGGGCGGTGTCGGGGAAATTGTCGAAGGGAAAGAAACGGCAGGTTATTCTTTCACGATGGGCGAAGCCGGTGCGCATCGTCCCCGACGGCGAGGTGGCACGGAAAATCAAGGAGCTGCTGCAGGGAGAGAATGTGACGATTCCGGCCAATGTCGTCACGCCGAGTCTGCGGCGGGAACTGGAGAAGCTCGGAGTGCCGGTGACGGACGTCGGAAGGTCGGACAAATCGGACGCGGCGGCGAACCATGTGAGGCAGCTGGAAACCCTGGAGCATTCCCGCTATCAGGAGAATGCGATGCTCGCGGCCGACGCGCCGATTCCG
>CAYODJ010000047.1:0-8529 GCA_964402715.1 uncultured Victivallaceae bacterium | reverse complement strand
CCGAGCCATAATCGCCGAAACTCAGATGGATGACCGGGTACGGCTTCCAGTCGTAGGGCTTGTCGTAGATCGCGAGTCCCTTGAACAGCTCCTTCTTCCCTTCAAATACGGCCATGAGCGTGGAGACGGTCAGCGACTTGCCGAAGCGGCGCGGCCGCGAGAGAAAGTACATGGCCGGAGCTGAAGAGACGAGATCCCAGATATACTCCGTTTTGTCGACATAGAGAATCTGGTTGGTGATCAAATTCTCAAACGCGTAAACACTGTTGGTGATTTTTTTCATGGCGCCCGTATCCTCCCCCCTTGGGGATTCAAGGTACACCATCCATGCTGAAATGCAAGCTGAGATTCCCGCAAAGCCGTTATCTTTCAACTTAGATAAATTAGTGAATTGAAAAAGTAAACGCCACTTTGTAAGACAAAACGCAAAAAACGCTCAAAAGAATAGCGTTTAGTTTTCACAACCGTCCCATGGGATGAGCACATCAACATCTAAATAGCGGAAGCTTCCTGCGATGCAGAGGGACAGCATCCGTCCTCTCGGTGCAAGCGCAGCTCCGGAACAGGCTTCCTGCCGGGATTCGCTCCGACATGAACAAACTCAATGAAAGAAAAAAATCGGAAAAGAGTGTTCTGAAAGAATCAGAGAAGTAAGCTCAATGTAGTGGCGCAAAATGGCTGTTTGTTAAGCCTATGGGATGACAGTGAAAAAATCCATAACAAACATCAACAGACAAATCAAGCTCCCGAGCGATGCTCTGAATAAATGCGACCTCAAGCAGTTCCGCTCGGTTCTGGAATCATTTGTTGCCGGATGCAACTTTGACACGCATCGCAAAGACCACTACTTTTTCGAAGGCATCTTCTGGATCATTTTCCGGATGCTCGGATACGATATCTACACGGAAAAAGCAAACCAGCGACGGCCGTATCGACGCCGTGATTGTAACCGAAGACTGGATTTACCTGTTCGAGTTCAAAGTGAACAGGGATGACGCCATGGAGCAGATCAAGAGGATGGAATATTACAAACCGTACCTGCATCGCCGCCAGCGGATCATGCTTATCGGTGTCAACTTCGACTCGAATAAAGGGAACATCCGCAGCTGGCAGGATGAAGAACTTGACAGAAGCAAAATCTAGGCGCACCTGTCCCTGAGACACCGCGCCGGATATCGAAAAGATCGGCGGCGCGGGGAGCGGGAGGTGTTCCGCGCGGTCGGGGATGCGGCCGCGGAGTCACCCCTTGAGCACGGCCAGCGGAGTCAGGCGGACCTGCGGCTCGATCAGGTCGAGCTCGGATGCGATCACCTCGTCGATCGACTTGTACGCCTGCGGCGCCTCGGACAGGTCGAGCGTGCCCTCAGCCGCGCCGCGCCGGCGGTACGGCTTCCAGCGTTCGCAGACGATCCCCTCCATCGCCCGGTCGCACTCCTCGGCGGTGAGCGTCGTGCAGGCGGCGACGCGGCTCATGCAGCGGCCGGCGCCGTGCGAACAGCTCATGAACGATTCGGGATTGCCGAGTCCGCGCACAATGTAGCTCGCCGTCCCCATCGAACCCGGGATGACGCCGATCTCGCCCTCCTTGGCGCTGGTGGCGCCCTTGCGGTGAATGCAGAACTTCTCCCCGAAATGCTCCTCGAACACCGCGTAGTTGTGGTGAACGTCGATCTCGCGCAGGAAGACGGTCTCCGGCACGAACTCCTGGAAGGTCTCCTTCAGCGCCGCCATCATGCGCCGGCGGTTCTCCCGCGCGTAGCGCAGCGCGAAGCTCATGTCCCGCAGGTAATTGTGCCCGGCGTCCTCCTGAACCGGCAGAAACGCCAGATCCGGATCGGCGAGCGCGACATGGTAGCGGTCGTTGAGCGTCCTCGCCTTGTCGTGATAGAATTCCTCGACCCGCTTGCCGAGGTTGCGGCTGCCGGAGTGGATCATGAGCCAGACTTTTCCGGCGTCGGACTTCTGAATCTCGATGAAGTGATTCCCCCCTCCGAGCGTGCCCAGGTTGCGGCGGTCGAGCCCGTTCACGAAATCGGCCGTCTTGCCGTACCGATCGAGATACTCCTCGAACCCCTCCCACTCCTGCGGTCTGTCATGCGAGACGCCGTCCCCCACCGGAATCCGCCGCTTGAGCTTCTCCTGAATCGCCCGGCGCAGCTCCATATCGGCGATCCGCTCGTCGGGGACGTCGGTCTCGACGGCGATCATGCCGCAGCCGATGTCGACGCCGACCGCGCTCGGTATGACTGCGGCGCGCGCGGCGATCACGCCGCCGATCGGCATGCCGTAGCCCTGATGGCAGTCAGGCATGAGCGCCACATGATGCGCCAGCGCCGGATGCGCGGCGAGATTGGCGGCCTGCTTCAGAGCGCCGGGTTCGACCTCGGCGCACCAGCTTTTGACCGGAATGCGGTACGAATCTTCCTTCTTGATCCATTTCATTGAACTGCCTCGCTGCTTTCATTCGGCCGAAGCCGCCGCTCCGGCGAGCGGCCGGCCATATAGTATGCACGGGAAAACGGAAAAAGCAAGAAGCTTTCACGGGTTTTTCCGACGAATCCGGGCCGGCCCCGGCGTGAGCCCGCGCCTCCCGGGAACTCCCGCCGGAAATTACGCTAGACCGCGATCCCGAAGAACTCGCAGAGTTCGTCGAAACGCCGGAGCGCGTCCGCGCCGAACTTCGCCATGGAGAAGCGTATCCGCTCCATGCTCTTCTCCCGCATGTCGCCGGATTTTGAATAGAACTTGTCCGCGAGACAGATCAGCTTCTCCTCCGGAGTCTCCGGCAGAAAATCCCGTTCCGGGAGCGGAAGCGAGCGCCTCCGGATCTCCGCCGCGGTCAGCCCGCTGCCGGTGTGCCGTTCGCATATCCGGGCGAAACGCTCCATGTCGATACCGCGCCGCCGCCCGTATTCGCGCAGCATCTCCCCGCCGGCCAGACCGTGCGCCAGATAGGGCAGACTCCCGAAACAGTGGATGCCGGGAGCGTCGCAGCGCAGGATTCCGATGTCGTGCAGCGCCGCTCCCGCGGCGACGACGGCGGGATCCGTACGCCGCGCGACTGACGGGCGCGCCCGGAGAATTTCGAACGCCTTGTCCCGGACCTGCCCGCTGTGCTTCAGAAGCAGCCGGCGCAGCGCGTCGTCCTCCGGATAGTAGCAGGCGACGATCGCCGGCGGATCGATCTCCGCCCCCCGTGCTCCGTCGATCATCGTCCGCGCCCCGCGCTTTCCCCGGACGGCGCCTGGCGCAGCCGGACGCGCAGCATGTTCCAGCTGGCCGGCGGCAGCTCCGCGGTCAGCGCTCCGTTTCTCAGGACGGCGCCGGGCTGATCGACGGGGAAGACCTCCTCCCTCTCCTCCGAATTGAACGCCTTCAGGTCGCTGTTATGCAGAGTCTTGTGCTCGATGATCGAAACCGGATCGAAATCCTCCAGACGCGCCTCCAGCTCCATGCTTTCGTCGGGACTGCGGTTCGCCGCGAAGATGACGACCTCGCCTTTCCGTGCGTTGTGGACGCCGGAGGCGTAGAGATACGGAAGACCGCGGTAAGGTTCACGGACCTCGTCGCATATCGGAACGGCCTCCGCGTCGAACTTCGGGGAGTCGACGACGCACCGCAGGGCGGTTCCGTGGCCGTGCCGCGCCGCCAGCGCGAACGGATGGAAAGTGGTCTGCCGCCACGCTCTCCCGCTCCTCTCCGTCATGATCGGCGCCATGACGTTGACGCTTTCGGAATGGAGGGCGATTTTGACCCGGTCGGCGTGGTTGTGCAGCGAGGAAATCAGCATTCCCGTCAGAAGCGCGTCCTCCATCGTGAAGATCTCCTCCAGACTCGGACGGGCGAACGCCCAGCTCCTGTTCTCGAGCTCCCGGTCCCGCCGGTGATCGCCGCGGTAGCTGCCGTCCCAGGGACACAGGTTCCACTCCTCGATGCTGATCATGAGCGTCTTCGCGGACTTCCACTTCGCTTTCGCCGCGTCGCAGAACGCGACGGCGCGGCCGACGGCGTCGTCCATCTGCTCCGGCAGCGCGAAATAGTCCAGCGTTCTCCCGCTGTCGACGCCGAAATAGCGGTGAACCGAAAGGTAATCGACGAGATCGTAGGCGTGCCCGAGCAGGATCTCCTCCCATCTCCCCCATGTCGGCATGGAGGCGTTCGTGGAGCCGCAGGCGACGATCTCGATCTCCGGATCCGTGCGCCTCATCATCTTGGCGGCTTCGCGGGCAAGGCGGCCGTACTCCTCGGGCGCGCGGCGCATGATCTGGGCCGCGTCGTCCTGCTCGTTGCCGAGTCCCCAGACTTTGACCCGGTACGGTTCCGCGCTCCCGTTGGCCTTCCGTCGTTCCGACAGCTCCGTCCCGCCGGGGAAGTTGCAGTATTCGACGAGGCGCTGCGCGTCGGCCGGACCGCGCGTGCCGAGATTCACGGTCAGCATCGGCTCCGCCCCGGCGCGTCCGCACCATTTCATGAATTCGTCCGTGCCGAACGTGTTCGGCTCGATGCACCTGTAGGCGAGATCAAGGCGGACCGGCCGCTTTTCACGGGGCCCGACGCCGTCCTCCCAGTTGTAGCCGGAGACGAAATTGCCGCCCGGGTAGCGCATCAGCGTCGGCCCCAGCTCCCTGAAAAGCTCAAGAACGTCGGTCCGGAAGCCGTCCGCATCGGCGGACGGATGATCCGGCTGGTAGATCCCCCCGTAGATCAGGCGTCCCTGCTGTTCGCAGAAACCGCCGTATATGCGCCCGTCGATTTCGCCGATCGTGAAGTTGCGGTTCAGAATCATGCTGGCTTTCAACATCGCTCTCTCCTGAAGTAATGAACATGACCGTCCCGTTTTTCCGGCGGCGCCCGGAAAGTCCGGAACGGCCCGTTCCCCGACCGGACGGCCGCCGACGTCCATGCGGACATGTCCTCGCGACGAACCGGTCTCCCTGCTTCCCCGCTTACGGGAGGCGGGGAGCGGAACACCCGGCTCGCGGAGACGCGGACGGCGGAAGATCGTCCGGCGGAAGATCGTCCGGCGGTTCCCTCACAGTGAGGCGGATCCCCGCCGGCCGCATGACCCCTCGCCGCAAGATCCCGGTCGGCTCCGTCGGCGCGGTCCGGCGCCTCGTGACGCCCGCCGAGATGTACGGACATCCGCATGTCGAGCGGACGAGTCCGGCCGCGCGTTACAGATAACATCTCCCGCGCCGCCTGTCAACCCCGGTTTCCCGGACGGTTCCGTCGCGCCTTTCCAGATCAGGACAAATGGAGACGGTGTTCTCCGGGTTGCCGGTCGGCGCGCCGAAAAACCAGAGAAGCGGCCCATCGAAGGACAATCCGTACGTCCGCATGCTGCCGGCAAATTTGTTGATTTCACCTCACCCGTCAGGATCGGATCCGACCTGTCCTTCTCTCCTCCGGACGTGAAATACGCGTCCCTGAACAGATTCGGATCGACGCGGACTCAACGCCGCCTCGGCCGAATCCTCCGCCGGCGTGAACTCGGACTCGTCGGCGGAAACGAACATTGCGATTGGCGGCCCGCCCCGCAATCTCCGCCAAGTTTCTGAATCGGATTCCCCGGCGGCGGCTTGAAAATCCGCGGCGCGCTGCCATCTTATGCTCCGGCGGTTTCGGGACGGCCGCATGCGGTATCAAGGCCGGAGAAGTCCCTGCCGCGGCCGTCTTGAACAATGCAGTTGAGATTATCGGAGGCGTCTATGATCGGAGCTGTCGTCGGAGACATCGTCGGTTCGCGGTTCGAATGGCACAACCACCGTTCCAAGGATTTTGTCCTGCTGCCGCGCCGGTGCTTCTTCACGGACGATTCGGTCCTGTCGCTCGCGATATGCGACGCCCTCATGCGGTGCGCGCCGGACTACCGCAGCCTCTCCGATCAGGTCGTGCATTCCATGCAGACGATCGGACGCCGGTATCCGTCCTGCGGATACGGCAGATCTTTCAAGAAATGGATGTTTTCGGACAATCCCCGTCCCTACAACAGCTTCGGCAACGGGGCCGCCATGCGCGTCAGCGGATGCGGATACGCGGGCCGGTCGCTTGAAGAAGTCAAGGCCTTGTCGCGGGCCGTGACGGAAGTAACCCACAACCACCCGGAGGGCGTCAAAGGCGCGGAGGCGACCGCGGTCGCGATTTTTCTGGCGCGGACAGGAAAAAATCTGACGGAGATCCGCGATCACGTCACAAAGAACTATTACCGGATTGATTTCACGCTCGACGAAATCCGGGATTCCTACCGGTTCAACGAGACCTGCCAGAACACCGTGCCCCAGGCTTTCGAGGCGTTCTTCGAATCAACCGGTTTTGAGGACGCCGTCAGAAACGCGATCTCGGTGGGCGGCGACAGCGACACCATGGCGGCAATCACCGGCTCGCTGGCGGAAGCGTATTACGGAGTTCCGGCCGGCATACGGAAACTCGCCGTCACTTTCCTGGACAGGCGTCTTCTGAAAATTCTTACGGACTTCGAATCGCTCCATCCCTCCGGACCGGAGAGGAGCGAGGGAGACATGAATGTTCCCGTCCGGACGCGCGGACGTGACGAAGTCGGGACGGATGATCGCGCCGGGAACGACGCGGACTGAATCTGACAGGTCAACGACGATATGACGGACGACGCGATATCATCCGTGCAGGCCGCCCCGGTCGAAAACAGTTCTCCCGTCGGATGCCGCGCCCGCGCCGCCGGCGGCCGCGGATGCTTCTCACGAAGTTCGGGTGAACAGCCGTTTCCTGGGAAACGGCGCACATCCGGCGGAAGGTTTCCCGGACACGCATAGGAGTCATCACAGGCATGTCGCGTTTCAAGAGTGAAAGATCATCCGTCAAGTACAGACTGCTGTCCCTGATTCTGATTTTCACGGCGGGATACTGCCTCGGCGTTCACCGCGGCGAAGTCAGGCCGCTGGCGGACCGCGCCGTCGCCGAGGTCAAGGTGCGGTTCGGCCGGCTGCGGATGACCGGCGACGGACAAACCTCGGACGACGGAGCCGCGTCCGCGCGTCTGCGTCCGACCGAAACCGTCAAGTCGGAATACGACAACCTGTCGTTCGGCGTCCCCGGAAAGGCGGACGCCGTCGTCGATCGGGAGGGATACGCGCTCGGCTACATCGAGAGGCACGAACAGCCCGCATGGGTATGCTACCGGCTGACGCGCAAGGAGGCGGTGACGAAAGCCGCCGGACGCGGCGACGACTTCCGCGAGGATCCGGCGATTCCGACGGGAAGCGCGACCCCCGCCGATTACCGCCGTTCCGGCTACGACCGCGGTCATCTGGCTCCGGCTGCGGACATGGCGTGGAGCGCCAAGACCATGTCGGAGAGCTTCTTCATGAGCAACATGTCGCCCCAGAAGCCCGCGTTCAACCGCGGCGTATGGAAAGATCTCGAGGAACAGGTGCGGCAGTTCGCGATCAGCGAGGAGGAGATCATCGTGGTCACCGGACCGGTTCTGCCCGCCGTCAAGACGGCGGCGATCGGCGCGAACAAGGTGACCGTTCCGTCCCATTACTACAAGGTCGTGTACGATTTGACGCCGCCGCAGAAGATGATCGGATTCATTCTCCCGAACGAGGGAAGCAGAAAACCGCCGCGGTCGTTCGCCGTCACCGTGGACGCGGTCGAACAGACCACCGGACTGGACTTCTTCCCGCTCGTGCCGCAGCCGCAGCAGGAGCAGATGGAAAGGACGGTTTCCGAGGACGCGTGGAAGTGGCGGAAGCCTTGAACGGCACGCGCCTGTCCGTCGGCGGAGACTACCCTTCGAGCGGACGACAGGTGCGCCTCACTGCCCGATTCCCCCGTTCTGCCCATGATCCCCCAGGGCGGCGCATCCGTCGCCGCAGAGCCTGACGCATTGCTCTCCTGAAATCGCCTTTCCCGTCGTCCCTCCCCTGCCCGTTGTCACGTTCTGCCGGACTGCGGCGGACTCCGCCTCCAGAAGCGCATTCAGCACATCCTCCACAGCCCGCAGAACCACCCCTTCGACGTAAGATCGAACATCTCCGTCGCCGACTCCGACTGTTCCGATGATTGATTTCCCGTTGACGTGCACTACATTCTTCATGGCCTGTTCTCCTTTCGTTTTGATTCTTGTTTGGATCTGTACAGAATCAATCAGGGAAACAGGCCTTTTTCAAGTGCCTCTCAGGAAATTTGCGCAATTCGTGGGACATTATCGACATTTGCAAACTTCACGAACGAGATGTAAAGTGAGAGAGTTGGTTCCGTCTCCGCAACCGGCGGTTGCGGAGACGGAGCCGAAGTCGCACGGACTGTCTGTGATCAATCAGAGCAAAATGTGCGCAAAACATGGGACACTACCAAACATTCTCCCATGTCAAATATACCTTTCGCATCAGCCTGTCTTGTTTACTCGCAAAACCATCTCGCCGCTTCGATATCGTCTTGAGCTACACCTCCGCCAGCAGCATAACATAAACCTAATTTTTCCTTGGCTCTTACATGGTTCTGTCAAAGAAATTCGTTCTTTGGCAATGTTAACTTCCTCTATTTCAATGA
>CAYODJ010000046.1:0-8718 GCA_964402715.1 uncultured Victivallaceae bacterium | reverse complement strand
CGAAAGCAGTCCGAGCTCTTCAAAACGGGAAAGCGGCATAATTTCGTCTCCTGTTCTGAAACGTGGCCTGGAAAGCGGAGAAATCAAGTCGTTATACTGAAAAAGCTATGTTTTTGTCCGTTTCGGCCATTCCTGAAAACGGAGATCCGTGGCATACTATACGCAACGAAATGAAAAACGTCATTCCCGAAAGTGCAAGTACGGCGAGGCCGGGCTCGTCGGCGGGCGGGGATCTCCCCCGAAAAGCCCCCGGAACGGGACGCCGGCTCCGAGTCCTGAGCTCCGTCGGGCGAAGCAGGGCAGATTTCTGAAAAAACAGGAGAGGCATATCATGCTGGTGTTCAATTGGGACAGAGACGCTCTGGAGGCCGAATTCCAGAATCCGGGAATTCCGGAGACGGGGATTCCCCTCGAAGAACTGCAGATCGGAATGCGCCGGATTGCCGAACAGAAAAAGGACGTTCCCCGCGTCCTCGTCAAGGCGGAAATGTTCTCGTATCTGCTCGACAATATGAGAATCGGCGTATCGGCGCAGGATCTTTTCGTGACGCTGGCGATCTGGGGGCGTCACCCGCTCTACGAAGCCGTCCGGTCGGACTGGGAGAAGGAGGGGAGGGAAGAGGCTTGCGCACGCACCCGGGCTCTCTCTAGCCTGGGAACTGCTTTTTTCTGTTTGGATTACTCTCACAGCGTTCCCGACTGGGATGCGATCCTCTCGCTCGGCTTCTCCGGCCTTCTGGCGCGGGCGAAAGAGTCGGAAAAAAACTTCATGGAACGCGCCGGAAATGCGGTCACGGCGGAAAACCGGAACTTTTTCGCCTCCGTCCGGCTTGAATACGAGGCCGTGCAGCGGCTGATGAACCGCATCTGCGTCTGTGCGGAACAAACCGGCTGCCTTCCTGAAACCGTCACCGCGCTGCGCCATTTGCGGGACGGAGCTCCGGCGACCCTTTATGAATGCATGCTGCAAATCTGGCTTTATTACCAGCTTTCGGAGTATGCGGACGACATCGAGACCCGCTCCTTCGGCAATCTGGACCGCATACTCTATCCGTACTTTGTCCGCGATCTGAAATCGGGAAAGTTCACCCGCGACGAAATCCGGGCGGTTTTCCGCAATTTTCTGTGCAAAGTATTCTCCATGAAATATTACTACGGGCACCCGTTCTACTTCGGAGGAACGAATCCGGACGGCTCCAGTGCAATCAACGAACTGTCGCACCTGATTCTGGACGAATACGGCGAACTCGGACTTTACGACCCGAAGCTCCAGATCAAAGTCGCCGAAAACACGCCCCGCGACTTTCTGGACAAGGCGCTCAAACTGATCCGGAGCGGCCGCAACAGCATCGTCTTCGTCGGAGAGCCGTGCATCCGCAAGGCGATGCTTCTGGCGGGATATTCCGAAGAGGAGGCCCGCACCGCGGACGTCAAGGGATGCTATGAATACACCGTCCGGGGCGAAGCGGTGGAGACCCGGCCCTGCACCATCATTCTGCCGGATGTTGTGGACAAGACCATGCGGTCTGGGCACGACTTCCGAAACTTCGACGATTTTCTGCTGTGCTGCCTCCGGCGTCTGGAAGAGCTCTGCGACGAATGTATTGAATTTTCGAACAAGATCGAACGGCGTCTCGACGACAATCCCGCACCGCTCTTTTCCGGTGCCTCCGCCGCCGCCCTGGAAAAGGGAGTCGACGGTTATGCGAAGGGTTCCGTTTACAACAACTCGAATCTCTGGCTGATGGGTCCGGCCTCCGCCGCCAACGCGCTTGCCATGATCCGGAAATATGTGTATGAAACCCGGAGCGTCACCCTGGAGGAACTGCGCAAGGCGCTCGACGCCGACTGGCAAGGCTACGAAGCGCTTCAGATGCAAATCCGGAACGATCCGGACAAATTCGGCAACGATCGGGAAATGCCGGACAGCCTCATGCGGCAGCTGCTCGAAACTGCCGCAGCCCGGATCAACGGGCGCAGGAACAGCCGCGGCGGCCGCTACACCACCTCGCTCCATGCCGCGGATCACTTCCTGACCGTGGGCCGGACATATCCGGCCACGGCGGACGGACGGCGGAAAGGAGAGGAATTCTCCAAGAACGTCTCGGTTCAGCCCGGAACCAACCGCAACGGCGTCACGGCGATGATCCGATCGGCGCTGAAGCTGAATCCCGCGCTCTTCATGGGCGATTTTCCGATCGACGTCATGCTCACCCCGTCGGCGGTGGCCGGGGAAGACGGCCTCGACGCCATGCGGGCGCTGCTGATGACCTATATCCTCCGCGGCGGGCATGCCGTCCATTTCAACATTTTCAGTACGGAGACGCTTAAAAAAGCGCAAGTTCATCCGGAGCAGTACGCCGATTTGCAGGTTCGGGTCTGCGGCTGGAATGTCCTCTGGAACAATTTAAGCCGCCGGGAGCAGGACAGCTACCTGATTCAGGCCGAGGCAATCGAACAAGGAGCGTGAGTCATGGGGACGGAAGGCGTTTTCGCCGATATCAAGCCGTTCGCCGTGCACGACGGTCCCGGCATCCGAACGACGCTCTTTCTGAAGGGATGTCCGCTTCGCTGCGTCTGGTGCCACAATCCGGAGACGATCCGCCGCGAGCCGGAGCTTGCGTTTTTTCCCTCGAAATGCCGGTCGTGCGGAAAATGTGCTGAAGTCTGCTCCAGACACCGGTTCGAATCCGGAATTCACACCGTTGACCGAAGCACCTGCACAGCATGCGGGAAGTGCGTGAAAAGCTGCCCTGCTGACGCATTGCGGATTTACGGAGAACGGATCTCCGTGCCGGAAGCGTTCCGGCTTCTGACCGCCGACCGGATGTTCTTTGAGACCTCGGGCGGAGGAAGCACGCTTTCCGGCGGAGAGCCGCTGCTTCAGCCGGAGTTCTGCGAGGAACTTCTCCGGCAGCTCCGCAGCGAAGGAATCCACACCGCGGTGGACACCTGCGGTTGCGTGCCGTGGCGGAACATCGAGCGGGTGCTGCCGTGGACGAATCTGTTCCTTTTCGATCTGAAAGCTGTCGATCCCGATGTGCACCGGAAATGCACCGGCGCGGACAACCGGATGATTCTGGAAAACCTGCGCAAACTGGACGCCGCCCAAATCCCGTTCGAAATCCGCATGCCGCTCATGCCCGGCTGGAACGATGCCGCGGACGACCTCAGAAAAGCCGGAGAATTCCTCGCTTCATTGCACAGCGCACCAATTCCAGTCCGGCTTCTGGCCTGCCACGACCTCGCCCGGAGCAAATACGCGGCAATCGGCCGACCGGATACGATGCCGCACCCGACCACGCCGCACCTTTCCGCCTCCGATTTTCTCCGGAAATATCCGGTACGGATCGTAAGCTGATTCCCCGCCTTTGTTTCCTCCCCCGGCATGCCGGGAGGCAGTCCGGGAATTCCCCTCGTATCGCGCTCCGCAGGACGGCCTGATCGGCATCCGCCCGGCGTCCGCTCTGCTTTTTTCCGGTTATCCCCGGAATGCACCGCGTTCCGCGAGCGGAGCGGCGATCAAGAAAAAAATCCCGAGGGTGATACTTGAAAGGATATGTTTTTCTCTCTTTTGTTCATTCTGTTTCCGCGTGGCTCATATATACTAAGGGCAAGCAGCAGGAGGAGAATGTCAAATATGGAAAGCAGTTTCGACGCCGTCCGCACCCAATTGGAGAAGCAGTATCAGCCGATGCTGACCGTGCCGGAAACCGGTCTTGAGCTGAAAAAGCTCAAGCTGGAGCTTGAAAAATACGAATCCCTTCACGCCGGCGAACCGCTCATCCGGCTCAAAGCGGAAATGCTCGCCACGATCCTCACCCGCGGCCGGATCGGCGTCGACCCCTTCGACCGCTTCGTCGATCACCTGGAGGGGAAAGATCTCCTCTGGGAACTCCGTTCCCGCCGGAATAGAATCGCCGGCGGCCTCATGGATGAAGCCGTGCGCCGGTCGACCAAAGCGCTTTGCGACGCCGGCATTTTCATATCCCAAATGGATCAGAGCCACACCTCGCCCGACTGGTACGCGGTGCTCGCCCTCGGTCCCGCCGGTCTGCGCGACCGGGCGTCCGCCGCGCTCGAAACGGCGAAAGACGAGGAGGCGAGGGATTTCCTCTCCGCCGCCGTCTGCGTCTTCGCCGCGATGCGGAACCTGATCCTGCGGTTCGCGAAGCTCGCGGAGGCGAAGCAGCTCCCGGACGTGGCTGAAACGATGTACGCCATCGCCGACCGTCCGCCGGAAACCCTGCGGCAGGCGCTCCAGCTTGCCCTCGTCTACGACACCTGTCAGGAACTGGAGATCGAACCGGTGCGTTCGCAGGGCACTTTCGACCAACTCTATGTACCGTACCTCCGTCACGATCTGGAGCAGGGCGTCCTCACCCGTGAAGAGGCGAAGGAACTGCTGAAATTCTACTGGACGAAATTTTACGCGCAGATGAATCCGAACGGCAAGAACTTTCTCTTAGGCGGACTCGCCTCCCCCGGAGTGGACGGCTGCAATGAGCTCACCGAACTCTGCTTTGAGATCCATAAGGAGCTGAACCGGATCAATCCGAAACTGTCGTTTCGCGTCCACAAGGGCACCCCGGAAAAGAATCTTCTGCAGGTGGCCGAATGTGTCCGCACCGGCCGGACCGCAGTGGTGTTCAGCAATGACGACGTCGCTTTCGAAATGTTCCGCCGCCGCGGCAAAGAGGAACAGGATTTCTACCGCTACGTGCTGATCGGCTGCTACGAACCGGCGATCATGGGGCGTGAGATGTGCTGTTCGATGGCCGCCTGGGGCAATATGGTCCGACCGCTGGAAGCGGTTCTCAACAACGGCTGCACCTTCGACGGCGTCCGGATCGGACCGGAGTGCGAACTTCCCGCCGACGGGGCGGAGTTCGAGGCGGAATATTTCCGCCAGCTTGACGCGCTCGTCACCCGGGTGATGGAAAACACCAATGCGCATGAACGTCTCTGGAAAACGGTCAATCCGTCGCCGCTGCTCTCCGGCACCATGCGCGACTGCATCGAATCGGGCAGGGATGTCTCCGATGCCGGGACCCGCTACAACTCCAGCGGGTTCATGTGCTGCGGGCTCGGCACCGCCGTCGATTCGCTGATGGCGGTGAAAACCCTGGTCGACGATCGGAAGCTCTGCTCGGTCGCGGAACTTTCCGAAGCTCTGCGCCGCAACTGGCGGGGCTTTGAATCTCTGCGGCAGCAGGCGCTCAGACGTTCGCCGAAATGGGGAAACAACAACCCGGCCGCCGATGCCGAAGGCCGGCGAATCGTGAAGTTTCTTGCCGAAAAGATCAACCATACGCCCAATACCCGCGGCGGCGGCTTCCAGCTCGGACTCTGGTCCATCGACCACAACTTCACTTTCGGGAAAAAGTGCGCCGCCACGCCGGACGGGCGACTTGCCGGAGAACCCTTCTCCCGCAACCTCGGCGCCTCCATCGGCATGGAGAAAAACGGAGCGATCGCGCTGATGAATTCGGCCGCCTCACTCGATCTGGCCGAAACGCCGGACGGGGCGGTGCTGGATGTCATGCTCCATCCAAGCGCGGTTTCCGGCCCGGACGGCGCCGGAGTGATCGCCGGGCTGGTGCGCGGGTACTTCGCCTCCGGCGGGCTGGCGGTCCAGTTCAACATCATGGACGCCGGCGAGCTCCGGCAGGCGCAGAAGGAGCCGGAAAAACATTCCGATGTGCAGGTCCGGGTGTGCGGCTGGAACAGCCGGTTCATCGACCTCTCCCGGGAGGAGCAGAACACCTTCATCCGTCAGGCGGAGGGACAGGAATGAGCAGCCGGGCGCGAATCGTCGGAATCAAGCATCTGGCCGTCCACGACGGCCCCGGAATACGGACGACTGTGTTTCTGAAAGGGTGCCCTCTTCGCTGCCTCTGGTGTCACAATCCGGAAAGTGTCCGCCCGGAGCCGGAACTTGCGTTGCGCCAGGGCAAATGCATCGGCTGCGGCGCCTGCGCGGCGGTCTGCTCCCGCCACCATGTCGCGGGAAGCATTCACACCATCGACCGGGAAAAGTGCACCGGCTGCGGCCGCTGCGTCGAAGCGTGCCTTGCCGAGGCACTCACACTCTACGGTCAGGAAATGACAATCGAAGAAGTTTTTCGGGAAGTGCTCCGCGACCGGATTTTCTATCGCGAAAGCGGCGGCGGGGTCACGGTTTCCGGCGGGGAACCGCTGCTTCATCCGGAATTCTGTGCGGAGCTTTTTGAACGGCTTCACCAGGAGCGGATCCCCTGCGCCGTGGACACCTGCGGTGAAGTGCCATACCAGGCGTTCGAGACAGTGCTCCCCCATACGGAACTCTTTCTCTACGACCTGAAGGCGATGGACTCCCATTTGCACGCCCGGTTGACCGGCCGGGGCAATGAACGGATTCTTGCCAACTTGCGCAAGCTTGACGAAACCGGCATTCCCATCGAGATCCGCATGCCGGTGGTTCCCGGCCTGAATGATGCAAAAGAGGAGTTCACGGCGACCGGGCGCTTCCTCGCCGGTCTGCACCATATCAGCGGGGTACGTCTGCTCGCCTATCACGCTTTCGCCCGCTCAAAATACGATTCCATCGGTCACGCTCCGACCCCGCCGGATGTTCCCTCCCCGTCGCCGGAACACCGCCGGAAGCTGGCGGATATTCTTGCCGGCTTCGGCGTCAAAATGCTGGAGATATAGCGAACAAAAGACAAGACTTTTGAAATTACCTCCGGACGATGAGTTAACAACCGCATTGCTTTCTCTGACGCTGGATGATTGCAGCACCATCAGACAATCCAGGGCTGCCTCGAAAAGGCTTCCATCATCCGGATTCACTTGCGTTGGCGGATCGCAACTATTCGCCAATTGAAAAGAATGCAGTGAAGGCTTTCCAGGAAATATTCAATTTGCACGAAAGACTTCTTCCCTCGTTGGCGCCTATATTCAGTAAATGCGGAATAGCCGTGGCGAGTGCGTCGCTGATCCCAATGCTCGGTTCAGGCCCTGAGGATCTTATGACGAATTACGGGCAGAAGACTCCTGGTGCAGTATATTATGGAGAATGTATCTCTGACTCGCTTCTCAGCATTGTCGAAAGCACCTTGAAATCGGTATCGTACATCCAGATGAAAACCGCTGTCATCCCGCAGGATTGAAAAAACAGCCATTTTCACCACTACATTGAGCTTGATTCTCCGATTTTTTCAGAACACCCTTTTCCGATTTTTCGTTCATTGAGTTCGTTCATGCCGGAGCAAATCCCGGCAGGAACGCCAGTTCCGAGCCGCTCTCGTACGGACATGGTCGGATGCTGTCCCGCAGGCAGGACGCTTCCGATGTCCGGACAGCTCCGTGCGACGCTCCTCGGTGCCGTGAAGAGTCGCGTGAATGTGTGTCTCCATTCATTTTTTTTCACTGTCATCCCATAGGCTTAACAAACAGCCATTTTGCGCCACTACATTGAGCTTACTTCTCTGATTCTTTCAGAACACCCTTTTACGATTTTTCCTTTCATTGAGTTTGTTCATGTCGGAGCAAATCCCGGCAGGAAGCCTGTTCCGGAGCTGTGCTTACACCGACAGGACGGATGCTGTCCCTCTGCATCGCAGGAAGCTTCCGCTATTTAGATGGCGATGTGCTCATCCCATGGGACGGCTGTGCATTTTTTCATGCGATGAGGCGGAGCAGGACGCAGGCAAGAAAGGCGGTCCGGATCCGCCGCTTGACGGCGTTTTCGCTGTATCCCCATGAATCCGGCGAGCCGCAGAATCTGCTTGTTTTCCTTGAAGAACACCTCTATGGCCCGGTGCGCCTTGTGGAGATCGCTGACGAAGCCGGCCGCCCGGTCGAAGTTGTTGGCGATGAAGATCATAGCAGCTTCCCGTCGATTCCCACCGCCGCTTCAATCAGACGCAGTGTCCGCAGACGCCGCATGGAAGTGCGCCGCCCGGTCGGACGTATGATGTCGTCCCTGACGATATTGAGCCCGGGAGCGCCGTGCCGTCCCGCAGTTTCGCACCTCATGTTGCCCTTTGCACGAGTAATCCGGGAAACGCTGCAGCGGCAGAGATTACGGAGATGTCTGAAGTCGACATAAGCCTTGCCGAATATGAACATCTCCCCGTCCTTGACGCCGGCGCACAGAGCTGTGGCCTCGGTCGAATCGTGAGTGTCGGCCGCTTTCGCTCGGTCCGTGCAGTCGGCAGTCAGACGTACGGTCGTGGAATCGGCCACATGAATCATCCTCTTGAAACGTCCAGGCGGCGCACGGTACTGCCGCCCCTGTATCCTGAGAACCAGAACAGATCGCGTTCAAATGCTTCAGAACTTCCCGGAACAGTTTCTCGGCCATTCCCGCGTCCCTGATCCGGCTGGCATGAGACAGCCCGTTACAGCTCGGCGGAGTGCAGACGTCGTTCAATCCGACGGCGTTGGACAGCCGCCCGGAGCCGAAGCGAACACATGACTCGTCGGACTGTCTATCCCGAACTCTCCGGCATGTTTCGGAATCAGATTCCTCGGCAGCGGCTTGAAAATCTGCGACACTACTGTCATCTTATGCTCCGACGGGTTTTCATGACGCCTCCTTATTTTGGGATGACAATAGGCTACATCATGAGCCGTCTTTTTTTCAAATTTCTACTTCCATATGGGAGGACTGTTCATTTCGGTCTAACAAGGGAGATGCGCAAGTGATGAAAAAATGGTGCTGTGCAATGGCTC
>CAYODJ010000045.1:0-9157 GCA_964402715.1 uncultured Victivallaceae bacterium | reverse complement strand
GATTGCGCAGCTCGGGCGTCTTGGCGGCCCATGAGCACGCGGGGACGAGCAGAGCTAGAAGAATGCTTGGGAGACGGCGGTGCATGATTCCGATTTTCCTTTCCTCTTTTCCGGTTCTGTCAAAAAATTCATTCGTTGACAATGTTAACTTCATCTATTCAATGAGAAACTACAAATTCGGTAATTTTTCTGGGTTATTCTGATTTCAAAGGTTCAAGAGGCCTTTCCCGCAGCATGTTAATTTATGGAAAAACTCCAACGAGGAGGTTCTCTTGAAAAAATCTCCCGATAATCTCTCGAAGTGGCTTTACTGACAACTCGCCGGCGATGAATCAGCCTCCATTGGTACGATTTTTCTTGAAATGTTTTCCGGGACACGGCGCGGATTTGAATTCAAGACGGAACCTGGAGCAAGGAATTACCGCAAGTTTCCTGTCGATCCCGCCCCGCCGCTTTCAGAGACTTTGTCTCCCGTTCAGGCCGACCGGCGTGAACTCAAAGCGTCTTTTGAACAACGAATCGGCAAATTGCTGAATCCGATCCGATGCCGCAGCGGCGTCGGCGTTCCGGAGCACTGCCGGCGTGAAGCTGCAATGCGTCCGGATGCGCACGATCATGTCCATGGGTGGCGTAAACAGATTCTGATTCGGATTCAGTTCCACAGATTCATCATGTATTGGGCGTAATTCACGCTGCCGTAGACAATCGCTCTTGAAGCCACACGCCTGAAAGGAGCCACGTGTCCGTCGAAGCGCAGCGCATTGATTTCGTTGTCGCTGTGGCGGCTCCACGCCATGACCTTGCCGCCGTCCCACTGTTCCACCTGATCGCCCTGGCAGACGTAGAATCCGTCGTAGATGTCCAGCTTCTCGCTGGGATGCCGGACACGGCTGCTGCGGGTGTAATGCCATCCGCCGTCACCGGCTTCGCCGTTGAGCCATTTGTCGAACTTGTATCCCACTCCCTGGAAGCGGGAGTATCCGCCGTACTGCTCCATGACATCGCCGTTGTTGCCCCAGAACTTCAGCGGGGAAGTGAGGGTGTCGGTGCGTCCTGCGTCCTCCTTGCTCACGGGACAGAAGGGGACTGCGGCCACGCGCCTGTGGTCGTTCTTGTTGACGCGTGTGGCGAGAGGCCGCGCGTACAGCCAGATGAAATCGAACCAGAAACGGCCTCTTGGGTTGACGTATTCCGTGCAGAGCCGCTTGTCGCCGGCCAGGGTGGGCATGATGTATGAATCGTTGTCGTTGATGTAGAACACCTCGCAAGAACCCATCTGCTTGAGGATGTTGGTGCAGGAGATTTTCTTCGCGGCACCACGGGCCTTGGACAGCGCCGGCAGCAGCATGGACGCCAGAATGGCGATGATGGCGATCACAACCAGAAGTTCGATCAGAGTGAACTTACGATTTGACGATTTGACGATTTGACGATTTGACGATTTGACGATTTGACGATTTCAGGGCGCTTGAAGTCATGATCTCGTTTCTCCTTTATTTTCCGGCGTCGCCGTCGGGGATTGTGAAATCTCTGTCAGTATCCAGTTGGCGATGACGTCGCCGATCTGGCGGTATCCGCCCGGGGTGGGATGCAAGGCGTTCGTGTATCGTCTGACTCTGACGGAACTCCCCGCCGACGCCGGCTCGTCCGCCTGGGAATAGTGGCGGGCGCAGTCCAGCGAAAGGCGGGTGGAGACGATGCTCACGTCTCCGCAGCATCTCCTCCGGATCGGACTAACTGCGCAGAAAGCCGAAATCGTGCGCGAAAATCCCGGCGCGGCCGGTGTTCGGGCCGCAGCCGTCCATTCCAGCGGGAGATCCACTGCTGCGGCCTCCCCGATCATCGATCCGTGCACCGAGCGGGCGAACTTTCCGTCGACGATAAGGCATATGCGTGTTGCAGTCATCTCGTAATCCCTCGGCATGGCGAAAACGGATCCGTACTCCGTCGCTCGAATCTTTCCTCGCTCATCCGGCGGCTGGCGGACATATTGTTTGTAATTGTTTTGATTCATCCGTACAATATACAAGTTTAGCACAGACTCATGCGGATCGCAAGTTTTTTTTTAAAGAGCGCGGAGCGATGCCGTGTTTGCCATGCGGCGGAGTAGAAATTTGATGTAAGCGAACAAGAGGTGATGGATAATGGCGATATGGATTTGTGTTATGACTGCATTCTTGCTGGTTCCGGGAAAGCTTTCTATTGAATTTTAATTGCGTTCCTGTTCCTGCGATAATATGCCCAGTCGTAAAGATTCAGGCTCAAGTTGATTGTCGCACTGTCGATTGCATATAGGGGATTGTGAAGACGAAACTAATGCTGCGGGAGCATGTTTCACGGCTCTATCAAGGATTTTCGCGAACAGAGCCCTGAATATATCCGGATTGCGTCGATGCATCGCCTTTGCCAGGGTCGATCTGGAATAGCCGGCATCCCGAGGTGATACGGTCGTTTATGGTTCGCCGACAGTCCGTTTCAATTTCACGCAAGGAATCTTTCCTCCGTCATCTGGGCGTGAAGGCACGTCAGAAACTGACGACATGCGGTGAAATTATTGCAATAACGATTTTTTTATGGCTTCTTCAAACGATGTTTCGGTACGAAGTTGAAAAGCTGATGACAGGCTATTGCAATTATCGGAACTCCCCTGCTCTAATTGAATGACTCAGGCATCTTTGATATTGATATTGGAACAGGTTCCGACTTTTGCAATCACTTCCGGGAATTTTTACCGGACAGTAGTGTTGTCGAATATGCCCGGTCAGATGTTATGTTCGGATCTGCGTTTGCTCGAGTTTCGGAACCATGTCCCGCAGCCGCCGGACGGGATCTGGGTCAATGGAGACGAATGCTCAGAAAGGCATTGGCGGCATCGGTGTCGGCGATTTTGCAATTCGGTGCGAGCCAGGCGACACTGTGTACGTCTGTCTATCGGGGGTACGACGGGCATGGAGTGTCGTCGCACTTTCAGGCGGACATCCGGTTGACATGCGGATGCACGCCAAAAAACAGCCGGATTGTGACGGACATTGCTGCATGCCGTTCCTGCTGCAATGTGGTCTTGCCGCCTAAAGAAGTACGGAACACTGGAGGCCGGTACCGAAGCGACGGTGCACTGTGCGGCGCGGATTTCCCGCGCATTGACGAAGTCAGGCGTTGCTTCCAGCGCGATAGGCCTCATCCCACACGGGCCGACCACGCACTTCTCCCTTTTCGTAAACGCCGATTCCGCAAATCATTCCGGCCTCCACAGAACCTTCGTAGCAGTCGAGAAAACCGCGCAATGCCGCAATCGTCCCGGAGAGCATTTCCCTGTTGGTGTCGGCCATCGTCATGATGTAGTAATATTTCTTTCCTGTGAGGCGCGGGAAAATTGCCACTGAACGATCGAGCAATGCCTTAAGCTGTGCGCATACGGTGTAGAAGTAAACGGGCGTGGCCAGGACTATTATGTCTGCCGCAAGCATTTTTTCTAAGATTGCAGGTACATCGTCTCCTCGGGGACATGCCCCGCTGCTACAGGCGCCGCAGGCTGTGCAGTAACCGATCGTCTTTTCGGCGAGTCGGATTTTCTCTACACGATTGCCGACGCTGCTGGCGCCGGATGCAAACTGGTCACAAAGCAGGTCGGAGTTGCCGCCTATCCGTGGACTGGACGAAATGATCAGGATTTTCTTTGCTGTCTTTTTGAAATTGCTGTCGTTCATCTTATCTTCAGCCTATCGTATGAAGTTGGTCGGGGTGACGGTCTCGTAGTCAGGCATGGCGATACCCGCCTGCTTCCCGGCGGAAATACATTGTAAAAGCCAAGCCATATTCTGAGCGAGGGTGCGCATGATCTGCAGCCCTTCGAGATCTTTCAGCACATCTTCCGGCACATTGCCGTGCACCATCGGCCAGTACTGCGACGGCACCAGAGGCATTTTACTGAACACAAAATATTTGTTCAGCACGTCGAGCGATGCCGAGCTGCCTGCGCGCCGACAACTGACAACCGCCGCCCCAGGTTTGCCGGCCAGCCGTTTGCAGTGATTGTGGTCGCAGAAAAAAACGCGATCCATGAAAGCGATGGCGGATCCGTTCGGCGAGGCGAAATGCACCGGTGCGCCAAAGACAAATCCGTCAAATTCCGGAATTCTTTCGACGAAATCATTGACGCAGTCGTCAATGACGCACCGTCCGGTCTTGGCGCAGGAGCGGCAGGCGACGCATCCGGAGATCGGCTTCCTCCCGATCCAGAACAGTTCCGACTCGACACCGCTTTTACGCAGAGTTTCAGCTATCTCCGACAGGGCGGCGTGGGTACATCCCTGTTGGTGCGGGCTGCCGTTGACCAGCATCACTCTAGGTGCGCTTCTGCGGTTCACTTCGTTTTCCTTGTCTTCCATCGTTTTCCCTGTCTTGGTTGAGTAACAACGCCGTGCGGCAAAACCTGTTTTGCGGTCGAGTGGATTCAACAGCTGACTCCGATCTGCTTCCAGACGCATCCGGGCATGCGGCAGGGGAGTCCGAGCCTTTCCATCGCACGGTTAGAATGTCGAACAGTCGCTGGTAAGATATCAAACAATAAGGAGTTTTGCAAGGGAGGGATCCGAAGCCTGTGGCTTGGTGCGCCGCATAACGGGCGGCCTATGCTCATGATCCATGAGACTGTCGTCATGTCATGAGGTTTCTGTGTCGAAATAGCGGATTTTTCTCGTTTTGTCGTGCATGCGACCGTGAAAGCGGCCACACACGGTGAAACACGCCTAATGTCGGCGGAACGCGCATCCTCCTGACGGATGTCCGCGATTGGAAAAATGTGCCGTGGAATTGCATTGGCATCGGATAAGCGGTACATTACGTCGGGGTTGTTGTCGCGCCTTGTCACTTGTACGGGACGGCGGTTCAAACTAAAGCTGGGAGAGCAATGGCATGTCTGTTTGGAAAAAAATACTTGTGGCGGCGATAGTCGTGCTGCTTCTGGGTGGCGCATGGTATTTGTGGCTGGAGAGGGAGAGGCGCATCGCATCGCAGATTCACTACAAGACGACGGTTCTTCAGCGACGCGATTTGACTGAAGCCATCTCCGCCACCGGCACCATCGAACCTGAGGATTTGGTTGATGTGGGCGCCCAGGTCGGGGGGATGGTGGCAAATTTTGGCATCGATGCTGATGGGAAAACCATCGACTATGACTCACGCGTCAAGGCGGGAATGCTTCTGGCCAAGATAGATGACGCCCTGTATTCCGCCGAGTTCCGGCAGAGCGAGGCGCAACTTCTGCAGGCCAAGGCCAATCTGCTCAGCGCCGAGGCGTCGCTGAAGCAGATGTATGCGAAGCAGGAGCTCGCCAAAAACAATTTTGCACGTGCCGAACAGCTGGCTCCGAGCGGCGCGGTCGCGCAGTCCAACTATGATTCGTGCAAGGCGGAACTGGATGTCGCTGTGGCCAACATCGCCGTGGGTGCGGCTGCGATTGAACAGGCGAAGGCGGAAATCGCCAATGCGGAGGCGGCGAGAGAGCGAGCTCAACGCAATCTCGGATACTGTACGATAACCTCTCCGGTTGACGGAGTGATCATCGATCGTCAGGTGAACGTGGGACAGACGGTGATTTCAAGCATGAGTGCGCCGAGTCTGTTTCTGATTGCCAAGGATCTGAAGCGCATGCTCATCTGGGTGGCGGTCAACGAGGCGGACATCGGTCGTATTCAACCGGGGCAGCATGTTTTTTTCACTGTGGACACTTTCCCTGGAGAAACTTTTCAGGGGACAGTCAGCAAAATACGACTGAATGCAACGATGTCGCAGAATGTCGTGACCTACGTCGTGGAAGTGTCGACTGACAATTCCAGCGGCAGACTGCTGCCGTATCTGACCGCGTCGGTGAAGTTCATTACAAATGAGCGCAAACAGGTGTTCGCTGTTCCCAATTCGGCGTTGAGGCTTCGCTTCGACAACAGTGCTGCGGGCGGGGCGGTCTGGATTCTGGATAACGGCGTCCCCCGCCGGATCGCGGTGAAAACTGGGTTGAACGACGGCGTGTACACCGAAATCTCCGGGGATGAGCTTGCCGAAAACATGCAGATCATCACCGGCGTGTCCACCGTGGCCAGCGGCACGGCATCCCCGCAGCCGCAACAGCAGGCCAAAAATCCGTTTCTGCCCACACCGCCCAAACGTCGCCGCTGAACCTGGGAAAGAGGTACGTCAATATGGGATTTATTGTGACCAAGGATCTCGGGAAGACCTACTTCCTCGGCGAGATCAGTGTTCCGGTGCTCCGGGATGTATCATTGGAAATCCAACAAGGCGAATACGTGGCGTTGATGGGTGCTTCCGGATCAGGGAAAAGCACTCTTATGAATATTCTCGGAGCTCTGGATCGCCCGACGTCGGGGCAATATTATCTTGACGGCGAAGAAATCGGAGGCATCTCCAACGATCGACGTGCGATGGTTCGCAACCGGAAGATCGGATTTGTATTTCAGAACTTCAACCTGCTTGCGAGAACGAGCGCACTGGACAACGTGATCATGCCGCTCACCTACACGGCGGGCAATTTGTCCTCGCGGCAATGCAGAGACAGGGGAGTCGCCATGCTTAAAAGGGTGGGACTCGAAGAACGTATACACCACCATCCGTCGCAGCTTTCCGGAGGCCAGCAGCAGCGTGTGGCGATCGCAAGGGCGCTGATCAATCATCCGCCCGTGGTTTTCGCCGACGAGCCGACAGGGAATCTTGACTCTCACACAAGCGTTGAAGTGCTGGAGATGTTCAGGGAGCTGAACCGTCAGGAAGGCATCACCATCATCATTGTCACGCATGATGCGAGCGTCGCGGAAAAGGCCGACCGGACCATACATATCGCCGACGGACGGATTGTTGAAGGCCTTTTCGGGGCGGCGTCGACGTCGCAGAACGAGGAGGAAGGGGGGGCTAAATGAGACTGTGGTCTTCCGCAGTGGTCGCGTTCCGTGCGCTTTCCCGCAATCCCGGAAGGGCGGTACTGACCATGCTGGGCATCATCATCGGTATCGCCGCAGTGATCACGCTGATGGAGCTGGGAGCCGGAACCACTCAATCTGTCACCAGCAATATCGAAAATATGGGAGCCAGCACCATTCTGGTTATGCCCGGGGCCGCGCGCAAGGGAGGCATAAGCATGGGATCCGGCACCAGCATGACGCTGACCCCCGACGACTATCAGTCAGTGTTGCGGCGATGTCCGCATGTTGAGGCGGGAGTCCCGGTCGTGAGCGTGCGGGGACAGGTGATTTTTGAAAATCAGAACTGGACACCGAACACCATGTTCGGCACCGCTCCGGAATATCTGGATGTGCGCGGCTGGCTGGTGGAGGAGGGTGAGATGTTCAACGATCTGCAGGTGAGGAGTTCCGCCACCGTCTGCGTTGTCGGCAAGACGATAGTGCGTGAACTTTTCAACGGCAGGTCGCCGCTCGGATTGGAGATACGCATCAAGAATGTCAACTTCCGCGTGATCGGCGTTCTGGCGTCAAAAGGTGCCAATATGATGGGGTTTGACCAGGATGACACCATCATCGCGCCATGGACGACAATGCGTCAACGGGTGGCGGGCGCCAGGACGGCCAGCGGGAGTTCGTCCACGTCGGAAATCTCCACGAACAGCATATATCCCGGCACATCGAGCCTCTATCCGTCGCAGTCGGCGAAATTCGAGGAAAATTACCGTTGGAGTCCGCGTTTCGTGTACCTGGATCAGATCCTGCTGAAAGCTTATTCGGCCGACGAGGTGTCAAAGGCCATGGATGAAATCGAGGTGGTGCTGCGCGAGAGGCATCGTCTGGGTCCCGGCGTGGAGAATGATTTTCATCTGCGGAGCGCTGCGGAAATGCTGAAGATGTTGACCGACACCATGACGCTGATGACCAATCTTCTGCTTGGGGTGGCGCTGCTTTCTCTTGTGGTCGGAGGGGTCGGCATTATGAACATCATGCTGGTTTCGGTCACGGAACGCACCAGAGAGATCGGTTTGCGCATGGCGGTCGGGGCCCGAGCGCGCGACATTCTCCGTCAATTTTTGGTGGAGGCAATTGTCCTGTGTCTGGCCGGCGGAGTGATCGGAGTTCTGCTCGGCCATGGTGCGGCTCTCTTCCTGCGCTACTACATGGAGTGGCCCGTGCTCGGTTCGGTTCAGGCGGTATTGGCGGCGATGACGGTCTCGGCATCGGTGGGGATCATCTTCGGTTTTTACCCGGCTTGGAAAGCTTCGCGGCTGGATCCCATCGACGCCCTGCGTTACGAATAGACGACTTGTTCGCCGTTCAGTTTTCTGCGGATGTCATCCGAGCGGCGGTTGACGGTGCCGCACAAGATCGGAGCGCACGGCGCTCCGTGCGCGGTTCTGCGGACGGGCATGAGGACGGACTCAGAATCTGAGCCGCGTCAGGGACAGCGCCGTGCGTTGATCGTTGACATACTTGCAGAGGGAAGGATCTCTGGCGATGAGCTTCAGCAGAGACGACGGCGAGCACTGCAGTTCGGCTGCGGCCGCTTTGATTTCCCAGTGCTGCTCCTCCAGATGATCCAGCAGACGTGCCGTCCAGAGAGGATAGTCCGGGTGACCCGGTGCGCAGCGGGAACGCGGCAGATCGGCTGCGGGATGTGTGCGCCGCGACAGTGCGATTTTGAGACGCAGTTTATACAACGCCGCGCAGAGGTTGCGATGCTGACTGCGTCCGGAACAGTCGGTCGACTCGAGTCCGGTTGCAGTGTGACGTATGCGGACGGCGGTGAATGTCTTGTTGCGGTGCTGTCCGCCGTTGCCGGCCCCCAGCGAGAATTTGATGACGCAGGCCGCCGCCAGTGACCTGTCGTCAAGCTGCAGCGTCGCATCCCGTTCGTCTTGGCGGTTGGACATCGGGCATGTTCCTTTCGGCGGGAAAATCAAATATGTCGACCCAATTCCACAAGATATTTGAATTGTTCCGCTTTGTCAAGGGACGGAATCATCAGCTCGTACTCGTTGCGTTTTTCTGTCTTTCCGGTTCGGAGTATTTGCATTCGCCCTTGCGCTCTGCTATTAGTAGGGACATCGGAGGCGTTGCACCTGTAGAGTTTCTTCATGTCGTTGGCGTCAAGGTAGTGTCAAAAATAGTATGAAAAAATGAAAGTACGGGAGCCGTGGGCGGGG
>CAYODJ010000044.1:0-9926 GCA_964402715.1 uncultured Victivallaceae bacterium | reverse complement strand
AGGGCGCTTGAAGTCATGATCTCGTTTCTCCTTTATTTTCCGGCGTCGCCGTCGGAGGATTGTGAAATCTCTGCCAGGATCCAGTTGGCGATGACGTCGCCGATCTGGCGGTACCCGTCGGGAGTGGGATGCAGGGCGTTCGTGTAGCGTCTGACCTTGACGGAACTCCCCGCCGACGCCGGTTCGTCCGCCTGGGGATAGTGGCGGGCGCAGTCCAGCGAGAGATGGGTGGGGACGATGCTCACGTCTCCGCGTCCGGCGAAACGCGACAGCAGACCGGACAGCAGCTCCCTGCGGTTCTTCACGAAGGTGTCCCTGTCGATCATCATCCCGTAGTTGCGTCCGAATGCCTCCTGCTTCGGCGCGGACGGCGGCAGCAGCGCGAGACCCACGCGGGAGCCGGGGGACGCGTCGATGAAAGCCTGGACCAGCTTTTCGGCGTTGTCGACCGCTTGCGCCACGCCGGCCCTGCGGTTGTGTTCCTTGAGATTGGCGACGTCGTTCCCGCCGAGGAAAATCAGGATCACGTCGGGCGCCTTGCCGTGATTGTAGCGGGCGAAGTATCCCGGAATGTCCATCCGTCCGGGACCGGCGAGGAACGGACTGCGGGCGCGGTAGTCGGAGCCGTCGGTCCAGCGGGTCAGGTAGTCTCCGTACTTCCATCCGCCGCGGCCCTCGTGGGGGGTGGCCCTGCCGTCCGGCTTCCTGCCTCCGCCGCAGTGGCTGCCGACGGAGTCGGCAGTGACGCCGGCCGAGGCGAGTCTGCCGACGACGTGTCCGGGATAGACGGACTGATCGGTCAGGCTGTCGCCGACGAATAGCATGGAGATCCTGCGCGGCTGCATTCTCCCGGGAGCGACGTTGAGCATGAAGCGATCCTCGCGGATCTGTCTTCCCGCGGCGTCGAAACCTCGCACCGTCAGCCGGATCCGGTCGGCTTTTTCGGGGACATATGTCCAGCGGTCGTCCTCCAGCCGTCCGCCGGGGGCGTCCATCTGATATCTCACCGCGCCCGGCCAGTCCAGATTGTCGAAATAGAGGTTGAATTCGCTGCCGGCCGTCGCGTAGAGCTGGGTTTCCGCCGGCCGCTGACCCCTGCGCTGGCCGCCGGCGACGGCGTCGCCCCACGTCACGGCCGCGGCCGCGGCGATCGTCAGGATCACTTTCAGGCACCGTTTCATGCGTTCATTCTCCTTTCTTCTGTTTCTGTCTCGGCCGGTCGATTCCAGCTTCCGGACTTTCCCGATTCCGTCGAAAAGGCGGTCCGCCGCGCGTCCGCCGGCGGGGAGCCCGCTCCGTCCGCGGCTCCGGCGTTCATGACGTCCGTCCTCATGATTCCCCGCGTCCCGACCCGGATCCGGTTCTGCAGTTCCGGAACTTCACGTCGCAGTAGATGCGCAGCGAGGACGCGCCCGGAGTGCGGATGCGCCGCAGCAGTTCGTTCAGAGCGATCTTCCCCGCCTCCCGCCACTCGGGGAAGATGGTGTTCATCGGCTCGAAGTCCGGCACCAGCAGTGATTTGCCGTCGAGCGACACGGCGGCGAAGTCCTCCGCCAGCGCTCTCCCAGTGCGGTCGCGGTAGTCCGCCGCGATTTCGTTGGCGCAGCTGCCGCCGGAGAAGAAATAGCCGACGTCCGGATCGCCGTGCGGCGCGGCGGCGCACTGCTCCGCGTAGCGCACGTCCACTTCTCCGCCAGCGGCGGTCCACTGCGAGCGGAAGCACCTGACGCGGAACTCGTGCAGCGGCGTGCGGTGGCTCCACGCCTCGACCTTCCGGACACCGCGCGAACTGAAGAAGAGCGCCGCCAGCTCCGCCGCGCGCCACGGGTCCAGCGACACCGTTGACACCAGTCCGTCGTAAGTGCGGTGCATCTCAACCCCCACCACCGGAAAGACGCACCGGATGTCCGCCGCCTGCGCGTCGAAGTTGCCGAGCAGCAGCAGACCCTTGCAGTCGCTGTCGAAGTCCGACGTGTCCAGGGACGCGCCGAGGCTGTTCACCGGGCGGATTTCCAGCACGACGCCCAGACGCTGGGCCTCCTCCTGAACGCCCTGGACGACGTGGCCGATGTAGGTGGTGAACGGGCGCGCCGTCTTGAACATCAGCGCGATCTTTTCGCTTCTGCGCTCCGCCGGACGGTGACCGTTGACGAAAACCCCGTCGCCGCGGCGGCACACGAGCAGACCCTTGTCGCGCAGGCGCCAGACTCCGCGCCGCGCCGCGTCGAGGCTGATCCCGAACTCCTCCGCCAGCCGGCGCAGCGGCGGCAGGCGGTCGCCGGTCTTGTAGCCGCCGGACGCGATCATCGACTCCAGATAGTCGGTGAGCCGGCCGTAGCCGGACTGTCGGCGCGGTTCGTTCATGCGCGGCTCCATGTTCCTTCACGGTGGCGCAGGGCGTCCGCGATTTCCACGGCGTCGAGGGACAGCGCCAGGTCGTCGTCCTCGGGGAAACCGTCGCGCAGACGGCGCACGAAAGCGGCGTGCTCCCCGTAGTAGCCGGCCAGATAGCGGTCGTCGTGCCGCAGCGGATGCGGCGCCGGCGCCTCGACGCGCAGCGGGGAGCCGTCGCGGTAGACGAACAGACGGCCCGGACTGTCGGAGCCGCTCCCGGGAATGACGCTCTCCAGCGCCAGGGTCCAGCGCCGCGTGAACAGCGTGAACCGCTCGCAGCTGAGTCCGGTCGACGGCAGGAAGCAGATCAGCGCCGTGGCTCCGCCGGCGAATTCGGCGTGAAGAGTGATGTTGCACGCCGGCTTCTCGCGCGGGAGATCCCGATAGCGGAAATCGACGCGGGAATAGACCGAACCCGTCAGGTGCCGGACCGCGTCGATGCCGTGAATCGCGGTGGTGGAGAAATCGTCGTCCAGCCGCTCGTGGCGGCAGAAGTCGCAGCGGACGTGCTCCAGCGGCTCCCCGCATTCGGCGAGAAGCTCCCTGGCCCGGGCCAGCCACGGCGAGTACCTGCGGTTGAACGCCACCATGGCCGGAGCGCGGCCGAGGCGGCGCATGGCGATGAGATGCTCGATTTCGGCGCGGTTGCGGCCGGGCGGCTTCTCCATCATGACCGGATAGCCGGCGGCGAGGACGTCGCCGGCGGTCTTCGACGTGGCCGCGACGTGGGTGAGAACCACCACGCCGTCCGGCTTCTCCGTCCGCAGCATCTCCCCCGGATCGGCGTAGCTGCGGAGGAAGCCGAAATCGCGCGCGAAAGCCGCGGCGCGCCCGGCGTCCAGGTCGCAGACGGCCGTCCGTTCCAGCAGGGGATCCATGGTCGCCACCTCTCTGATCATCGGTCCGTGCACCGAACGGGCGAAATTCCCGGCGCCGATGAAACATATCCGTGTTGCAGTCATCTCTCAATCCTTCGGCGGAGCGCAAGCAGATCCGCGTCCGCCGCCCGGCGGCCGGCGGAAGCACTGTTTGCAGTTGTTTCAATTCATGCGTACAGTATACAAGTCTAGCACGGCCGCGCACGGACCGCAAGCGGTTTTTTTTTTTTTTTTTTTTTTTTTTCAAAAAGAGCGCGGAGCGACGCCGTGTTTGCCATGCGGCGGATCCGGTGTATATTAAGCCGGCCGCCGCGGACTGTCCGCGGCATGAGCACGTCATGCGTGCCGGTCGCCGACCGTGATTCGGCTGGACGCGTCGTTGTTCGATAAATTGACGTCATGGAACCCCCTCTGAAAATTCCGGTTTCATGATCTTCGGGAATCCGGCGCCGGAATCCGTGCGGTTTGAGTATGACGGCGGGCGAACCGCCTCGTCGCACGGCCGCATCCGGGGCGGACGACCAGGAAAGCGGTGAAAACCATGGCGAAAATCCATCCAACTGCCGTCGTCTCCGACGGCGCGGTTCTGGCCGACGACGTGGAGGTCGGGCCGCTGTGCTACGTCGGATCCCATGTCGAGCTCGGGCGCGGGTGCCGGCTGATTGCCCAGTGCCACGTCGACGGACACACCAGGCTGGGCGCGGGCAACATCCTTTATCCGTTCGCGGCGCTGGGGCGCAACGCCCAGGATCACGGCGTCGAGCCGGGAAGCGTCACTTTCCTCGAAATCGGCGACGGGAACATCTTCCGCGAGGGCTGCACGGTGCACACGGGGACGAAGCCGGGGACGAAGACCGTGATCGGGAACGGCTGCATGTTCATGAACTCGGCTCATGTGGCGCACAACTGCCGCGTCGGCGACAATGTCATCATGGTGGGGTTCTCCGGTCTGGCGGGATACTGCGAGGTCGGCGACCGCGCCCTGATTTCCGGTCTGTGCGGGATGCACCAGTTCTGCCGCGTGGGGAGGCTGGCGATTCTGTCGGGGGGATCGGTCTTCTCCAAGGACGTGCCGCCGTTCATGATGGCCGAGGGCAGGAACGGCGGCGTGAAGATGGTGAACATCGTGGGCCTGAAGAGAGCCGGTTTCCCCGAGGAGACCATCCGCGTGATCAAGCATGTCCACCGTCTGTACTACCGCAGCGGGCTGGCTCCGGTCAACGCCCTGTCGGCGCTCCGCACCCAGCTGCCTCAGATTCCGGAGGTGCTGGAATTCATCTCCTTTTGTGAAAACAGCAGGCGCGGCGTACTGTCCGCTCGCATCGAGGGGAAGCGCGCCTGACGGCAAACCGACGGGAACGTGTCTATGTTGAAAGCTTTGAAGAGAAATCCGGCGTTCGCCCCACGTCGCGGGCCGCTGGTGCTGGCGATTCTGGACGGCGTGGGATACGGCAGGTTCGCAGAGGGCGACGCCGTGCGGCAGGCGTGGATGCCGGAGTTCAACCGGATGCGCGAAAGCTGCCCGTCCACGCAACTGAAGGCGCACGGCACGGCCGTGGGCATGCCGTCGGACGCGGACATGGGGAACAGCGAGGTCGGGCATAACGCCATAGGCTGCGGACGGGTGTTCGCGCAGGGCGCGAAGCTGGTCGAGGAGGCGATCGCCGGCGGCAAGCTTTTCGCCGGAGCCGTTTGGCGGGAGCTGATCGGGAACGTCGCCGGAGGCCGGGGGACGCTGCATTTCATCGGCCTGCTGTCGGACGGGAACGTTCACAGCAACATCGCCCATCTGCGGGCGATGATCTCCGAGGCCTGCAGGGCCGGAGCGGAGAGGATCAGGATCCATGCGCTGCTGGACGGGCGGGACGTCCCGGAAACTTCGGCGCTCGAGTACATCGATCCGTTCGAGGAGTTCCTGGCGGAATTCAACCGCGCCGGGCGCGACTACCGCATCGCCTCCGGCGGAGGCCGCATGGTGATCACCATGGACCGCTACGGCGCCAACTGGGACATGGTCCGCAGGGGGTGGGAGGTCCACGTGCACGGCCGCGGCGAGATGTTCCGCAGTGCGCACGAGGCGGTCGTCAAACTGCGGGAGCGCACGGGCGCCATCGATCAGGATCTGCCGGCGTTCGTGATTTCCGACGACGGACGGACCCCGGTCGGCGCGGTGCGGGACGGAGATTCGGTGATTTACTTCAATTTCCGCGGGGACCGCGCCCTGGAGATCACCGAGGCGTTCGAGGCTGAAGACTTCTCCCGCTTCGACCGCGGCACCGTGCCGAAGGTTCTGTACGCGGGAATGATGGAGTACGACGGCGATCTGCACGTTCCGAGGCGGTATCTGGTGTCGCCTCCGGAGATCGACCGGACCATGGGCGAATATCTCTGCGCGTCGGGGGTGCGTCAGCTCGCGATCAGCGAGACGCAGAAGTTCGGACATGTGACCTACTTCTTCAACGGCAACCGATCCGGAAAGTTCGACGACGATCTGGAGACCTACGTCGAGGTTCCGTCGGACGTGGTGCCTTTCGAACAGCGTCCGTGGATGAAGGCCGCCGAAATCGCCGACGGCGTGGTGGACGCGATCCGGTCCGGCGGCTTCAGGATGATACGTCTGAATTTCGCCAACGGAGACATGGTCGGACACACCGGCGACATGCAGGCCGTCCGCGTCGCGCTGGAGGCGGTCGATCTGTGCCTGGGGCGGATCCGCCGCGAGGTGGAGCGGAGCGGCGGTGCGATGCTGGTCACCGCGGATCACGGCAACGCCGACGACATGATCGAACATGACAAGAACGGCGGGATCAGACTGGATGCGAACGGCGTCCCCGCCAGGAAGACGAGTCACTCGCTCAATCCGGTGCCGTGCATCGTCTACGATCCCGAGGGGAGGGGCGAATACCGTCCGGAACTCCGCGAGGAGCTGGGGATCAGTTCGGTGGCCGCGACCTGCCTGGAACTGCTGGGGTACGAGCCCCCGGACGGATACGACCGGAGCGTGCTGATCCGGAAGTGACGTCGGACGGGCGCGAGCTTTCATGCTTCCGCGGACGGCGGGGAAAGATCCGGCATGACCCGTCCGCCGGGGGCGTGCTCGGAGTTCCGCGGGAGGGCGGCGGCGTTCCGTCCGCAGTGATCCGCGCATCGGTTCCGCGTCCTCGGGAAAGTTGTCATCCGACGGCCGGGAATATCCGGACGGATCGCGTGTGATTCCGCGGAAAGCCGTATTGGATCCGCCGACGCATGTCCGTCATGCGGCGGCGCGGTTCCGCCGGGGGGGGGAGGAGCTTCTCCGCATCAGGCGGATACGCCGTCGTCCCCTCCGTCCGCAACCGTTACTCTTCCCGTGCTCGTGCGTGGAACGAGTCCGACGATTTCACTGGACGGCGCCTGCGTCGCGTCATGGAAGGAAGCTCATGTTCCGCAGTCTGCGGACTCCGGCGGAGGCGTTCCGTCTCCGCCGGGTCGGGAGAGCCCGGCTAGGTAGGGGTTGCCCGCCAGCTCCCGTTCCACGGTGGTCGACGGACCGTGACCCGGGTAGACGCGTGTCTCTTTCGGCAGGCTCAGGATCCGGTCGCGTATGGTTTTCTGCAGCGTCCGCCAGTCTCCTCCCGGCAGATCGGTTCTTCCGACCGACCCGGCGAACAGGGTGTCGCCGGAGAAGAGCACGCCGTCCGCCGGGAAGTAGAACATCGATCCGCCGCGGGAATGTCCAGGCGCGGGCAGGATGCGCAGTCCCGGCGCGTTCGCGAGTCCGGACACGGTTGGGGGCAGATCGACCGCCGCCGATATGTACGGCTCCAGAGAATTGTCCGGGCTGCGGTACATCTCCTCGTCGCCGGCATTCAGGTACACGGGCGCGCCGCGCAGACCGCGGCGCACCTCGGCCAGCGCCAGTATGTGATCCACATGGGCGTGGGTGAGCAGAATCGCGGCGTCGTCGAACGGATGTGAACCGACCTGTGCGAGAATATTCCCGGCGTCGGCTCCCGGATCGACGACATAAAGAAACCTTTCCTCGGTCAGCCAGACCAGATAGCAGTTGGTGTCCAGCATGCCGACGGCGATCGTCCTGATCTGCAGCATAAGAGGTGTCTCCCAGATTTTACCGCCGCGACCGTAGTTCCGCAGCTGGATCAAAGATACAGCAACATGCGGAAAAAAGGAATCAGGAAACGCTTTTTTATTTGAAAAAAGGCCGGATCCGGACTATGGTACGGGGACGTTTCTGCGGTTTGTTTTTTTCAACGGTCGGAGGATTTGTGAAGATGAGTCAGCAGCACAACAAAATTATCAAGCGCCGCCGCCGCAAGGCATATCTGGAGCGTTGCAAGATGCGGATCAGGGCGCAGATGTCGAAGAAGAAATGAGCGCGGCATATGCCCGCTCCGGTCGCGGAGCCGTGCTCTGAAAGGCTATCTCTGCGGCCGGGATGGTTTGAAACTTTCCGACGTCTGCTTTCAGTCCGTTTTTTTCATTTTCAGCGGGAGATCAGATCGCGCCGCCGCCCCGGCAGATCGGACGGCGCATCGGTTCGGCCGGGCGGAGCTTTTCCGACGGTGAGACCGGGAATTGACTCCGGCCGTTTCGACGTTCGATGTGATTTCTCCGCTCCGCCGGCGAGGTTTGTTTTTTCCGGATTCTGCGGCAGGCGTCTTGCCGCCTCCGGCGTTGATGAGGACGTTGCCGACGACATCCGTGTTTTTTCCGCGCTTCCTCCCGTTCGGCGGCGTCGACGGACAGTCTCAGGTTGATCCGTGCGGTTCCGTTCGCTTCCCGGAAACCATTTTCTCCGCTTGATTGAACGTCGGATCATTGCCGATTTCCCTGCGTCTGCCAATCTCCTTTGCCTTTAACGGGTTGATTTTATCCGAGTGCAGGGCGTATGCTCCCTATTCAAGAAAACTTCTTTTTACAGAATTCGGACAATAGCACAACTTTCGAAATCAAATTTCACTGAGGAGACTTGAAAATCTGCAACAACACTATCATTTTATCCTCCAATGGTTTTGTAGTGCCTCATTTATCTTTCGTCTATACGAGCCGCATCGTGAGGTCGCAATTTTCAACCCGTTCCCTACAAGATAGTTGTGGTTTACTTGTGTAGTAATCATCTGTGATAGGTTTCAGCGTTTTCAAAGAGATCGCAAGCTATGAATAGAACTGCGTCAAAAGAATATTATTCTATTGCTGATGTGGCTGATATACTTTCCATATCTAAAGAAACCTTACGCCATTGGGATTCTAGCGGAAAACTTGTTTCAGTTCGACATCCATCTAACAAGTACAAAGCATATCATCGTGATCAGTTGCTGGTCTTTAAAGAGATGAGGTTGATGTTAAATTCACTTTGGGATGAGGAAATGGCAACTGTTCCAAAACGAAAGTATACCAGTATAGAACTTTTTGCCGGCGCAGGAGGCCTAGCCTTGGGTCTTGAAAAGGCCGGATTCAACTGTTTAATGTTAAATGACATTATCGAAGATGCGTGTTGCACGTTAAAAAGGAATCGCCCGGAATGGAACGTGATTGAAAGAGATGTAGCAGAAATATCATTCGCGGAATATCAAGGGGAAGTGGATTTGGTTTCAGGAGGATTCCCTTGCCAAGCTTTTTCATATGCCGGTAAGAAAATGGGGTTCGATGATACTCGTGGGACTCTTTTCTATCAATTTGCTCGAGCAATTAAGGAAGTTCAGCCAAAGATATTTCTTGGAGAAAATGTTAGGGGGCTGCTAAAACACAATGGTGGTAAAACCATGCAGACAATAAGAAGTGTCATAGCAGAGCTTGGATACACTCTTATTGAACCCCGATATTTAAAGGCCATCTTTTACATGGTTCCACAAAAGCGAGAAAGATTATTTCTTGTCGGAATAAGAAATGACCTTATGGATAAAACTGACTTTTCATGGCCATCTCCATATAAAAGGATACTTACCTTAAAAGATGCTCTAAAGGCTGGAGAGTTATATCTTACGGACTGCCCTCCTTCTCCTGGACAAAAATATCCAGATAGAAAGAGAGAGATACTCAAGCATGTACCTGCAGGAGGGTATTGGCGGGATCTTCCAATAGAACTTCAGAAAGAATATATGGGGGGCAGTTTCTACTTGGGAGGGGGGAAGACCGGTATGGCTCGACGCCTTTCTTGGGACGAACCTAGTCTGACACTGACATGTTCTCCTGCGCAAAAACAAACCGAACGTTGTCATCCAGATGAAACGCGCCCTCTGACTACCCGTGAGTATGCCAGAATACAAACTTTTCCCGACAATTGGGAGTTTGTTGGCTCCGTGAATAGTGTCTACAAGCAAATTGGGAATGCAGTTCCAGTGAACTTGGCATATGCGATGGGACGGGCTCTTATTCGCCTGTTGAATAAGATCTAACACACTGCCATTCCAAAATGGGATAGTTGACCGAAAAACGGAGCAGGCACATAACTCGTCAGATTGAACCTCAGCGGTCATTGGCCTGTCCCTACCCATCCAACAAGTCTCGAAATCAGATTTCTCAGTAGCAGCTTGAAAATCTGCGACAATTCTGTCATTTTATGCATCGTCGGTTTCATGTTTCATGATAACGTCCCACGGATTGCGCAAATTTCCTGAGAGGCACTTGAAAAAGGCCTGTTTCCCTGATTGATTC
>CAYODJ010000043.1:0-9971 GCA_964402715.1 uncultured Victivallaceae bacterium | reverse complement strand
ACGGGGTGAAGAAGCTCCGGATCGAAGAAGACTTCACGGTGGAGAAGAAGGAGAATTACCGGGACGGGGCGATCATCCCCCCCTCTCCGCCATCATGACCTGGTCTGCGGACGGCTTTCCGGTGTCCGCCGCTCGCACGGATCATTCTTTCATGACCCGCATCAGAACGTAGCCGCCGGAATCAGCCACCGAAATCAGCCGCAGTCTGCCGTCCCGCAGCAATTTCAGGAGCAGCCGTCCCAGAGCCGCGTCGACCTGATCATAGGCGGAAAGATGATCCGGATTGCGCAGCGAGGCACCTGCGAATATCCAATCTATGTTGTGCCGTCTCAGTTCCGACCACGCCTCGTCGGCGGTCCGCGGCAGAGGACAGAAAATCCATTCCTGGAATCCGGGAGTCCCGTTGAACGCCGCACACGGGAAATACAGCGACCTTCGCTCAAACAGCAGCAGCGCCCGCTCCTGCGGACGCACACGACGGAACAACGCCTCGACGGTCAGAAGAAATTCCCTCTCCCTCATGCCGTGCTGCAGGGCATACACTGGAAAGGATCTGGCGGCAGGCAGCATCGTCCAGCAGTAGTAAAAGTGCTTCACTGCGGGGAAATCCTGTCCGGCGCTGATCAGAGCCGCCGCGCAGAGCAGCACCAGAATCATGCGCCGCCAGCGTTCTCTCATCCGCCGCAGCGAGGCGGCTCCCAGACAAAGCAGCACCGCATATGCGGGCAGCAGAAATCGGGTCTGCTGCGACGTCAGGGCCCAGAACGCATACATGCACAGCGCCATCGCGGCATACGCCGTCAGCCCGCTTCTTCCTCTCCCCTTGCGGAGAGCCCGGCAGACTCCGGCGAAGCCGATCGGCACGAACATGGCGAACGGCCAGCCCATGACGATTCCGTCGTAAATCCTGCCGTCGAAAGCGGTCCACAGCCAGCTGAGAAGAAGTCCGCTGACTCCTCCGATGCCGTAGTAATAGCTGCCCATCAGATAATGAAACTGCTCCACCGCCGCGGCGCCGGCTCCGCCCCACCATTTCGCTCCGAACGGATATACGGGATTCCCCGTCCCCAGCCACACGCGCAGATAGAACGGAAACGCGGTGAGCACGGCCGCCGCCGCCATCACCGCCGCATGCCGCAGCCGCCGTCTGCCGTTCCAGGGCAAAGCCGCGATCAGAATCGCGGCCGCGGCACCCGCAGCGGACAGCTTCATCGCCGCGACACCGCCGGCGAGCGCTCCGCCCAGCGCCGCCCGCATCCTCTCCGAAGGCAGGAAGCGCCGCAGCCGCAACGCCGCCAGCACATTGCACACTATGAAAGGTTCCGCGTACACCTCCCTGCACATCGCGCCGACCACCGGAGAAACGGCAAAGATCAGTGCCAGCAGCAGCGCCGATGCCCGTGAAAGGTGATGGCGCATCTCCCGGTAAAGAGCCAGATCGATTATCAGGTAAAGACAGAGCGTCAGCACCCGCGCCGCTCCCAGACCTCCCAGCGCCACGTTCCACAGCAGGACAAACTGCGGCAGAGCCGGATAGGCGGAGTAGGGGTTGTCCAGCCGCACTCCGGACGCGCCGGTCGTCAGCCAGCGCCACGGCAGAGCCAGCTGATAGGTCTGCTCATCCCACGCGTACGGGGGAATCAGCGCGGATCCGAGCATATACGCGCCGCCGGCCGCCAGCAGGATCGCGGCCGGCAGATTACGCCTCAGCCACCGAATGCAGCCGCAACGCCGCAGACACCATAATCCGTATCCTGCCGCCGCCGACACCGGGATCCACAGACACCATCGCCAACGCGGCAGCGCCGCCGCGGAACCGATCAGCGCGGCGAACGCCAGAAAGTTCATGCCCAGCACCAGCTCCACCAGCAGACCGTGTCCGCGCCGGAACCTCTGGCTGCGGCACAATCCGCATCCCGCGCCGTAGGACGCCAGCAGGAACATCGGCGGCGCGAGCACATTGAGCCACAACGGCCCCATCCATGCGCTTATCAGGGCATTCATCCGCCATCCCCCTTCAGCACGGACGACGGTATGCGATGAACATTGACGTCCCATTCGGGGTGACGGCGCAGCTGCGGCAGAAACGACAGCGGCAGTTTCTTCCGGCGCATGAGTTCATTCAATCTGCGTTGAATTCCGCCGGCGGCCTCGCCGCGTCCCAGCTTTGCGAGCGTCTGACGCCACAGATCGAGATTGACCGCGCCCAGAGGATAGTCCCGCTGCTCCTCGGCGAAAAACGGCAGCGACTGCTCCATCCTGCCCTGCGCCGCCAGAGCCCTGGCCCGCAGTCCGTGGCTGTGCATATAACTGCCCCCCGCGCCGATCACGGATTGCAGCTGATCCAGCAGCCGCAACGTCGAAACCGGATCCTTGCGGTCGAACAGCTCCGCCGCCGCGCAGGCGTACAGATTTCGCGCATCGGGCTTCCAACGCCGGGACGCGGTCCATGACGCCGCCGCAGCGGCGCGATCTCCCCGCGTCATCGCCGTCATCGCAGCGCGCGCATGCCAGCCGGACGCCGCGTTCCGCACAACGTGGGTCGCCAGGAAAATCAGCAGCACGATCCGCACCGCATGCAGCGGCCAGCGAACCCCGCGCGGCTGATCCCCAGCCGCCACCTGCGGTCTGACAAACGCCCCGCCGGATGCATAACCCCAGCATACTCCGGCTCCGACCCAGAAGAAAACATCCATCGGCCATTGACGCAAAAGCATGTCGCACTGTCCATGCAGTCCGACGAAAACCAGCAGGAACCAGAGCGCGCTCATCCGTCCGGCGACACCGCCGCAGGGGGACGACCTGCGAATCTTCAACGCGGCGCTCCCTGCGGCCAGCATCACCGCCAGACACAACAGAACACCCGCAAACCCGAATTCGGAAACAAGAAGCAGAGGCTCATTGTGAGGATGAGGATTGAATTCAGCGGCGAAAGCGCTTTGATGATAGACATCCGGCAGACAGCGGCGGATTTCAGCAGGAAACCGGCCCGGCCCAACTCCCATCAGCGGATGTTCGCCGATCAGCGACACCGCGCCGCAGATCAGGCCGATACGGACTCCGTCGTCGCTGCGGTTCAGCAGCAGCGCACCTCCAACCAGCACTGCGCAGACCCAGCAGATCGACAGCGCCGCCGCAATCCTACCGTGCGAACGCAGCAGACACAGCAAGCCTGCGGCGGCGGCCAGAGCCGTCAGAGTGCCGCGCGGGAGAAAGACACGCCCGGGAAGCAGAACCAGCGCCGTCGCCACCATCACCCCCGGCCAAAGACGACGGAAAGCGATGCGGGACGCCGCCGCAAGCCCGGCGACCACCAGCGTGGCGCTCCAGTTCCAATTGCCGCACAGTCCGTACGGCGCACCGCCGCGCCAGACCGCCGTCGCCGTCACTCCGCCGGCGATGACCCCCAGTACACCAAGATACCAGAGAAGCGCACGGGAAAACCGCCGCCAACAGACCGCTCCCAGCAGAATCAGCGTCAAGGCATACATCCCCTCCAGCAGCATCCCGCTATCGCCGGGACGGCGATAATAGTGCAGCAGCAGCACGATTCCGGCCGGAGCCAGCATCCAGATCATGCGGAACAACAAAGGATCTTCCCGTGCGAAAAACCGGCGCAGACGCTCCGGTTCCAGACTGATCAGCAGCAGAGCCAGCAACGCCAGCGTACCGTGACTGAAGAGCCGCACCTGCTCGAAGTGACTCATGCCGCACCACAGCAGGGGATATGTCAACGACGATGCAGTCAGCAAAAGTCCTGGAACCAGTGCTGAAGAAAAGAAAAAACGCACGATGCACCGCATGCCGCCGCTGTCGCTCATCCACCCCACTGAAGCCTCTTCTCCTCGAAGTGAAAGGAGTCTTCCCTTCCTACGCCGTCATCGGCGCGGAGTCCTGAACCGATGCAAAAAAAACAGGAGGCCTGAGCGGCCTCCTGTTCGGATCCTCACTGCGACTCAGGTCACTTGATCTGGCCGTCACCCTTGTTCGGCCACATGTAGGATCCGCCGCGATTATCGAGATTGTACCAGTTGGCTCCCGCGAATCCGCTCACATGTCCGTCGTGGAACAGGATGTTGCCGTAGTCCTGATGATTCGCGGCTCCGCTGCCGCCATTGGTTCCACTCACATCCGTGGAATAAATGTCGGAGCAGACTCCGGAATCGGCCTTGCCGGTGCTGGCGGAATCGCCTTCCATCATCCCGTAAGCGTACGCATAGTCGCAATTAGCCTTGGTCTTATCACTCCCTTGCCACAGGGCGTCGGTGCCGGTGCCGCTCTGCGTCGCTGCGGACGGACACAGGTAGACACCGTAATCGGTCAGATAATCGTTCTTGCGCAACAGCTCCAAACCGAAAGCCCCCTTGCCGTCGGGGAAGTGTTCCTCGTAATCAATGGTATACTGTTTCAGGGAAAGACCGATCTGCTTGAGGTTGGAAACGCACGAGATCCGCCTCGCCTTCTCTCTTGCCTGGTTCAGAGCAGGCAGCAGCATGCCTGCGAGAATCGCGATGATCGCGATGACGACGAGCAACTCGATAAGAGTAAACCCACGATTTTTCTTCATCTTCCCCATCTCCGTCATTCACGCCGCATCGCTCCGCATCTTGCGGAACAACAGCGCTGATTCAACACTCTGGCCATATTCTAGCAGAAAAACTAGTGCAGTGCAAGCCTTGTTTTTTTTTTTTTTGATTTTTTATACGCCGCCTTCCTCCCTGATGCGGCATGCCAGACGATGCTGTTCCCCAGGAGCCAGCCGCCGCCGATCCGACATGGCGTTGGTGGTCTCCACGCATATCATCTCGCGGTATTCCTCGTCGCCGAACGCCGTCATCCGGCGCGCACCGTCCTGCCATGGATTCCATACCACCACCGAGGAGCTCCCCTCGCGTTCCACGACCACCCGCCGCCTCCAGCCGGAGTCGTCAATCGCAAGCGGTCCCGTCGTGCCGGTGTAAACCCGATCCACGTGAGCATTCACCCTGATCGGAGCATGCTCGGCGACGCCGTCCTCCTTCATGAGAGCGTCCCAGAAAGGCACGCCCTCCAGACCGCTCACCTGCACGCCGCCGATGTCGGAGACGGCAAAATAGCTGTGCAGTCCGCAGCTGACTTCGCGCGTCTGCGCGTCATGATTGACCATGGTCAACGCCAGCGTCAAACTGCTGCCGACGGTCACCGTGAAAGTCAGAGAAAACGGGAAGACCTCCAGATGCGGAGGCACCGCATCCGGACGCAGTTCGAAATCCAGCTGATCGCCGCCGGAAACGCTGCGGACGCCGATCAGATCCCATTCGCACAGGCGGGCGTATCCGTGCGCGAAGGGCTTGCCCGCCGCGCTCGACCCGAACCACGGCCAGCAGATCGGCACTCCGCCGCGGATGCTTTCCCCCGGAGCGAACCGGCTCTCCCTGCTCATCCACAGGACCGGATGTCCGCTGTGCACCGCGTACCGCAGAACATGCGCCCCGTGCAGAGTCAGCGAACATTGCGCGAAATCGTTGTCCACATCCACATAGACGAAATCCCCCCTGCCCCGCCGGAAGCGGACGGAGTCCGATTCAAACCTGTCCCGCAAACTTTTGATTTCCTGCATCGTTCCCGTCGTCCTCCTGTCCCTGACGTCCGATTCAAATCCGGCTGACCGAGGTCCCGCTCTCCTCAACTCTCAACATTCCTCAGCGGCCGGAGCCGCCGCGTCAGAACCAGATCGGCGGCGCCATCGCCGCCCCCCTCCCAAGGCAGCCAATACAACGCTCCGCCGATGCGGGCAAGCTGCCGGCATCCCCACAGTTTCACCGCCAGCCGTTCTCCGAAATCCCAGTGATCCAGGGAGGAACGCGAACCGCGTCCCATGTGCGATGCCTCCGTGCACACACACGGAGGCGGAGTCGTCAGCACCAGGGAATCCGTAGCGGATCTCACCAGACTCCTCAGGCGGCGGCGCATCGCCGGCGCGACCAGACATGCGCACCTTCCTGCGGCGGGGGTCTGCGCCGGCCGGCCGCCGCATGCACACGGATCAACCGGAAGCGCACCCCCGGTGCATGCCGTCTCGGCGTCGTCGCGGCTCGCGGCCGCCGCGTCATGCCAGGCGATGTAGTACTCCCAGCGCCACGGCCGGTGCGGAACCTCGGCGTCCTTCGCGAAGTCAAGCATCTTCCGCACGCAGACGATTTCCTTTCGCGTCAGACGCACCGTGAACGACGCGTTGCTTTGCGGCAATGCGCCTCCGATCCGATGCCGCCAGAGATCATTGCCGCAGCCGAATTCGATTCTGCATCCGGATTCGTCCTCCGCCAGACACCGCGGCGGCTCCTCGGCGAACGGCAGCGTCACCTCGTCGTCGCCCGCCTGACGCCATTCGAAACGCACCCCGTCCGTGCTGACTCCGAAACGACGCCACGATCCGCGCAACCGCATCGGATCCAGCAGGCACTGCCGGAGGCTCTCCCCTCTCCCGGCACGGATGTCCGCCGTGATCAGCGCGAAACCGTCGGCGACGGTGACGCTGCGGCGGATCCGAACCTCTCCTCCGAACGGAACGACCCTCTCCTGCTCCACCGTGGCCGACAGCCGATCGCCGGTGCGGTGACAGCGGGTTTTCACCGGCAGAGCCTGCCGTTCGGCGAAGCCGTTGCAGACAGAACCGTCCACTGTCATGCTGGCGGAACCGACATCCAGATTCAGAACCGAACCGTCCCGCATCGTCACGACGAAGCCGTCGCCGCTGATCTGAATCTCATCCATGCTCACTCGACAACTTCGAATATTTCCGACAACGTCTTCCTGGACGGAGCCGCCGCCGGAGCCGCAGGATATCCGAGCGGCGTCATCGCGTACACGCTCCATGGCGCGGAAATTCCGAATGCGCCGTCCACTTTGCTCCGCTCGTAACCGCACACCCAGCAGCTTCCCAGCCCTTCGGCCGTGGCGGCCAAAATCAGATGCTCCATCGCAATCGCGGCGTCGACCGGTACGATGGTGTCTCCCTCCGGACGGATCCATGCTTCGTCCTTGTTGCCAAGCACTGCGGCGACGGCCGGAGCATCTTCGAAAAGACGTTGCGAACAGACGCTGCGGATTGCCGCCAGACGCCGTGGAGAGACGACCACCAGCACCTTCCACGGCTGCCGGTTGCAGGCGGAAGGCGCCGTCGCCACCGCCTGACCGAGACGCGCAAAAACCCCCGCCGGAATCGGATCCGGACGGAAACGCCGGATGCTGCGCCGACGCGCCAGAACTTCATAAAAATCCATAGACATCGTATCTCCGCAGTTTGCTCTCTCCGCAAGTTTCATGTCCCGCGCCGTGCTTGATTCCCCCCGCAGTAATGTCTTTACTATTACTTTTTCGCCGCAAAAATCAAGGGCGACTTAGTATTATGCCGATCTCCGGACTATATTACGCGCGTCCGCAGCCACGATGAGCGGCGGTCGATTTCTGACTCATCGAGAAAGCAAAGCGATTCTCATGTTGGCAAAGCGCATCATACCGTGTCTCGACGTCGACAACGGACGCGTCGTCAAAGGAGTGCACTTCGTCAACCTCGTCGACGCCGGCGATCCGGTGGAGGCGGCTCGCGCCTATGATCGGCAGGGTGCGGACGAAATCGTGTTTCTGGATATCACCGCCAGCGTTGACCACCGCGCCACCATCGCCGACATCGTGCGCCGCACTGCGGAGCAGATATTTATTCCCCTGACGGTCGGAGGCGGCATCCGCACGGTGGAGGACATCCGGCATCTGCTGCGCTGCGGCGCCGATAAAATCTCTCTCAACACCGCCGCCGTGCTGCAACCCGAGCTGATCCGCGCCGGAGCGGAACGGTTCGGCCGTCAATGCATCGTGCTGGCAATCGACGCCAGGAGAGTGCCGGGCGAAAAGCGCTGGGAGGTGTTCACCCACGGCGGACGGCGGGCGACCGGATTGGACGCGCTGGAATGGGCGCGCCGCGGCGTCAGCCTGGGCGCGGGGGAGATTCTGCTGACCAGCATGGATGCGGACGGCACCCGGAACGGATACGACTGCGAACTGACCCGCACCATAGCGGAGGCGTCGTCCGTGCCGGTCATCGCATCCGGCGGAGCCGGAAGTCTGGAAGATATGGCCGAGGTGCTATCGACTGGCCGGGCCGACGCTGTGCTCGCCGCAAGCATTTTCCATTTTGGCGTCCATACGGTGGGGGAGGCGAAGCGATTTCTGGAGGAGCGGGGCATCCCGATCCGGAGTCCGTTCCGGACCGCGCCGGAGAGATGCCGTTGAACCGCCGCCGCGCGGACAGACTTACCAGTGAACAGGGAGAGCGAGGTTGTCATGAACGAACTGTCGGAAAAGGCGCTGGAATATCACCGCAGGATGCCGCCTGGAAAAATCGCCGTCGTCGCCACCAAAAACTGCCGCACCGGCGAGGAGTTGTCGCTGGCGTACACCCCCGGAGTCGCCCAGCCCTGCGTCGAAATCAAACACCGTCCGGAGGCAATCTGGGAATACACCATGCGCGGCAATTTCGTCGCGGTGGTGAGCGACGGCACTGCGGTTCTCGGTCTCGGCAACATCGGTCCTGAAGCGGGGTTGCCCGTCATGGAGGGCAAATCCGTCCTGTTCAAACGTTTCGCCGACATCGACGCCGTCGGCATCTGCCTGGGCAAAGTCTTCGACGGGCGGGGTCGGACCGACGCGGAGAAAGTGATCGAGACGGTCGAACGTCTGGAACCGACTTTCGGGGGCATCAACCTGGAGGACATCGGCGCACCCGCCTGCTTCGAGGTGGAGAAGACGCTGAAACAGCGCATGAGCATTCCCGTCTTTCACGACGACCAGCACGGCACCGCCATCATCTCACTGGCCGCGATCCTCAATGCTCTGGCGATTGTCGACAAAAAAATTGAAGACTGCCGGTTCGTCGTCAACGGCGCCGGCGCCGCCGGCATCTCCTGCAGTGAGTTTTACATAGCGGCAGGTGCCCGCAGGGAGAATTTCATCATGTGCGACTCACGGGGGATAATTCACTCCGGACGGACCGATCTCAATGCTCAGAAACAGCGGTTCGCCGTCGACACGCCACTCCGGACGCTGGCGGACGCCATGCGCGGCGCGGATATTTTTCTGGGATTTTCGGCGCCCGGGTGCGTGACTGCGGACATGGTGAAAACCATGGCTCCCCGCGCCGTTCTGTTCGCCATGGCCAATCCCGTCCCGGAAATCTTCCCGGACGCGGCTCTGTCCGCTGGCGCCGCGGTGGTCGGCACCGGCAGAAGCGATTTCCCGAATCAAATCAACAACGTGCTCGGGTTCCCCGGCATTTTCCGAGGAGCTCTCGATGTGCGCGCCACCGACATCAATGAGGAGATGAAACTGGCTGCGGCGCAGGCTCTGGCGAGTCTCGCCCGTGAACCCGTTCCGGAAGACATCCGGATTGAGCTGGCTGAGGCATATCCTGCGGACGCCGCCGCCGGCATGTTCACCGGAACCGGCGATCTTCGGCCGGACTGCGTCATTCCAAAACCTTTCGACTCACGCGTGGTGCCGCGCGTCGCCAGACGCGTGGCCGAAGCGGCCATGCGCACCGGTGCAAACCGCATCCGAATCGACGATCTGGACGCCTATGAGGCCGCCGTCGCCGAACGCATCCGGCGTGCCGCCAGACCATGATTCGGATCATCAGCTCCCGCAGTCCGGCATCGGGGGCAGAATGGGATCGTGAAAGGATATGCCCCCGGAAGTCTCCGTGTGTCTCCTCCTCAGGACTTCGTTGAAAAAAGCCCGGACCATCAGCCCGGGCACATGTGCCCGCCGGAAACGTTTGTGCGGAACGTCTCCCGTCCCCCCGCCGGATCGGACGAATGCGCTGAGGGATGATTCTCCTTGCGCCCGAAGCCAAAAGCGCCCCGACGGAGAGTCGGGGCGCAGCGCCGGTCATCTTTCACGGCGCACGGCGTCAGTTGGTGCGGATGCTGACGTCATCC
>CAYODJ010000042.1:2693-9990 GCA_964402715.1 uncultured Victivallaceae bacterium | reverse complement strand
AGCGAGTTCCGACTTTTTCAATCAGTTCCGGAAATTTTCACCGGACAGTAGTGTCCTGATCATGTGTTGTACCAATAATTCTTCTCCACCTTGACGACAACTCCTTTCTCGAAGAACAGATCCAGACATTCCACTTTCGTGAGAATGGAGACTGAAAACCTTTCTTTCTTCAGGATCTCCCAAATGTCATTCCCCATCAACCTCGTGTCGTCCGCCGCATCTTTGAGGGATTTGTAGTAGAAGTTCATATATGATCTTTTGCCGTTTTTTTCGATTTCCCATGTTCCTATGTTGATTTCCCCGTTCGCGTTTTTGGGACATCTTTCAAAGACCAAGCGCAGTACGTCTCCCTTTGACATTCCGATCAATGAATTCGGATCGACGTCGGGCTCCGTGTCGCATCCGGAATGGAAAACGCAGAACAGGCCGACGGCAAGCAATAAGGTTTTCACCATCGCGGACTCCCCTAAATATGTGCGCTCTTCCGAGAAGAGGCGTTTGAAATGGCCTGTGCCTGATCCCGCACTGAACACGGCTGTCCGCCGGAGAGAAGGGGCGACAAGTCCACAGGGAATATAACACGGGGTCAGCGGGAAGGCAATCCGCGAAGCGACTGAAATAGGGGGAGTGGTCCAATCGCGTCCCGAGGGATCGGTGCGGCGGCGGGGATGTCCCGGCGGAGCCGCGCTCCGGGAGAGTGTCCGTACGGCGTGTGACGGATAGCAGCTGAACTCTGCGGGAAGCCGGTTTCGGCCGGTGCCGTCGGTTCATCCCGCTGTTCCCTGCCATGATGTCGGGCGGTGAACGGCTCTTGGATTTTTCACGGCGTGGCGAGTGAATCGTACGCGCATGAAGATTTGCAAACTTTGCGAAAGCGGTGTAGAATGAGAGAGTCCGGCTCCGCATGCGAGGGGGCGCGGCGGCGCGGCTGGGCATGTTCCGCGGAGGCTGCGTGACGGAGACGTGCTTACGGATGAAATCGGCATCTGGAGAAAACTTCTTATGAACAAAGTCAGGATCGGCATCATCGGCGTCGGCAACATGGGGACGGCGCACATCACCAGTGTTCAGAACATACCGCAGGCGGAACTCGCGGCGATCTGCGACTGCGACCGGAAGCGCGCCGACGAAAGGGTGAAGCTCGCACCGGCGAACTGCAGAGTGTTCTACTCCGCCGATGAACTTCTTGACTCCGGAGCGGTCGACGCCGTCATCATCGCGGTTCCGCACTATGATCACACGCCGATTGCGATCCAGGCGTTCGAGAAGGGGGTTCATGTGCTCTGCGAGAAGCCTGTGGCGGTGACCAAGAGCCTCGCGCAGAAGATGATCGACGCGCACGCGAAGCGTCCTGAACTGCGGTTCGCGCTCATGTTCAATCAGCGCACCAGACAGGCGCACCGGAAAATCAAGCGGATGATCGAGAAGGGCGAATTCGGGAGAATCATCCGCGTCAGCTGGATTGTCACAGAGTGGTTTCGCTCACAGAGCTATTACGACAGCGGCACGTGGCGCGCGACATGGGCCGGCGAGGGCGGCGGAGTGCTTTTGAACCAGTGTCCGCATCATCTCGATCTGTTCCAGTGGTTCTTCGGCCTGCCGATCAAGGTGCGCAGCGCGGTCTCCATCGGCAAGTACCACGACATCGAGGTCGAGGACGAGGTCAACACCTATTGCGAGTTCCCCGACGGCTCCACCGGAAACTTCATCACGTCGACCGGCGAGTTTCCCGGAACCAACCGCCTTGAAATCGCCGGGACGCGCGGACGTCTGGTGTTCGAGGAGGGCGTGATCAAATTCAGGCGCACGGAGGAATACGTGGACGAGTTCTGCCGGAGCACTCCGCAGGCGTTTCCGACCATGGACACGTGGGATGTGACCGTCAGGACGGAGAAGGACACCGGGCACGAGCATCAGGATGTGATAGAGGCGTTCGTCAAGGCGGTTCTGGATCCGGCGGCGAAGCTGGTCGCCGAAGGGGAGGAGGGCATCCGTTCGGTCGAACTGGGCAACGCCATGCTCTACTCCGGGCTGAAGGGCGAGGACGTCTCCATTCCGATGGACACCGCAAAATTCGACCGGATGCTCGACGATCTGATAACGCGCTCCAAATTCCACAAGAAAGAGGTCAAGGAAGCCGTGTTCGACATGAGCAATTCATTTTGACGCGGTGCGCGGGCCGGAAGAGTCCTGCGGGATTTGTCCGCACGGGACGCCCGGCATGGCGGCTCCGCGGCTTCGGAGACGCGGCGGACGCGGGGGTGACGTGTGGACAGAAACGCTGACAGAATACGCTGGCTGCTGAATGAAATTTCCGTGCTGAGCGGAGACGGAGTCATCGACCCTGCGGCCGCGGAGAAACTGCGGGATCACTATCTGAAGAAACTGCCCTGCGTGTCCGACGTCCGGCGGAAATTCACGCTGGGACTGGCGGTTGCGGGAGGAATGTTCATCGCCGCGGGGACGGTTTTTTTTCAATCACAACTGGAGCGATCTCGGGAAGATGCTCCAGGTGTCGGTGTCGTTTCTCCCGCTCGCGGCCGCTTTCTGCCTTTCGCTGTTCACGCTCGTGCGCGGGCGGGGCAGGGGATGGCGGGAATGTTCGGCGATAGGCACCGCGTGCGGCGCGGCGGTGGCCGTCGCTCTGCTGTCGCAGGTCTACCATGTCGGCGGGAACTTCCGTGAGTTCATGATGCTGACGCTGTCTTTCGCCCTGCCGCTGATCTACATTTTCGACAGCGCGGCTCTGAGCGGCATCTACTGTCTGGCGATGTTCACTCAGATTTCTGGACATGTGATGCCCGCGCCGGCGTTCTGTCTGTTCTGGGCGCCGGCGCCGATGATTCTCTTTCATCTGACTCGGGACAATGATCCATGTCGGACCGTCACGCGGTATCTGAGCGTGGCATATGTCCTGTTCGGAACGCTGGCTCTGGGCGGAGGCCGGCCTCTGGCGGTGTTCACTTCAACCGCGCTGCTCTTCCTCTGCGGGATGCGGATATACGAGCGCGGCGAGAGCATGTGGCGCAATCCGTGGTCGCTCTTCTCCTTCGTCTGTATGACCGTTCTTCTGGGAATCGGCGGCTGCGGCGGGAATTTTCCCGTTTTCGGGGGAGAGGTCAGCGTGACGCAGTACGTTCTGTTCGAAGGCGTGCTTCTGTGCGCATTCGCCGCGATTCTGGCCGCCGACATCGCGGCGAAGAGGCTGAACGCGGAGCGGATGCTGCTGGCCGGGGCCATAATTGCGGGGGCGCGGGCGGAGGCGGACGGCGGCGCCGTCGTGTTCATGAACGTCCTGCTCGCGCTGTTCGGCTTCGCGCTTGTCGTGAACGGGTGGCGGCGTCGGAGCGCGTTGACGTTCAACGGCGGGCTCGTCATGGCGTCGACGCTGCTTCTGTGCCGGTTCTTCGACTCCTCTTTCGGCGCACTGCCGCGTTCCGCCATGCTGATTCTGCTCGGAGCCGGCTTTCTCGTGCTCAATGTGATTCTTGCGCGGCGGACGGACAGGGGGGACGGCTCATGTTCAATATGAAAAAGGTCAATTGGCGTCTCGTCGCCTATCTCATCGTGTTCTGTGTCATTGTCTCCTTCCCGGTGAGGCATATTCTCGCTTTTGAATGTCCGAGGATTCCGCCAAGGGAGTACCGCTTCAGAACGGGGTTTCATGATCCGTACGATCCGATGCGCGGCCGTTATATTCAGCTTGATTTCGAGGCGAGCCGGGTTTCTCTGCCAGCGTCGCAGTTCGCGATCGCCGGATATATGGAGGAATGTTTCGCGGTGCTGGACTCCGATTCCGGCGGCAACGCGTTCGTTGCGGATTTGTGCAGGACGCGGAAAGACGTGCCGCGCGGCAGGGATTTCCTGAGAGTGAAATACCGCGGATTCCATCAGGAGGCGGATCCCCGCGCACGGAACAGGTCGCTTGCGGTTCACGTCATCGAGCTGCCTTTCCAACGTTTTTACCTTAACGAGAAGCTTGCGGATCAGGAGGTCGGATTGGCCGGAATGCGCACCGCCTGGGACGGCTCCCGGATGCAGCTGAAGGTGAAAGTCTACTCGAACGGCGGTTTTTCCGTGGACGATCTCCTGTTCGACGGCCGGCCGGTCCGTGAAATGCTGCGGGAGGCGGCGGTCAAAGAGAAGTCGAAGTGAACCTCGGCGTCTCAGGCGCGCACGACGGAACGCGCCCGGGTTTCGTGTCGCGGCGCTGGTCCGGTATCCTCCCGTTTTTCGCAGTGCGCGGGAGAGTGCGCGTTCCGGCGGAACCCGTCAGTAGCGCTGCAGGCGGCTGAAATTGCCGGAACGCTGAATGGAGGGAGCCGGCGTCCGCACCGACGGAGCCGTCGTCGCTCGCCCTCCCATGGTTCTGAAAGAGCTCCTTTGCGCCGGATGCGCGCTCTGGGCGTTGTCGGAAGCGCGTGAATCGGGACGCACAATCCTCACGGGACGGTTCATGGGCAGCGTCTGGAATTTCGCCGCAGGCTGCTGTCCGCCGTGCGGATTGGAGGGCGCCACGGGCGGCACCGGAGTGTCCGGCCTGTTCGAAGGCGGCGACGGAGGCTGCGCCGGATTGTTAGGGTGCGGAGGCCGCGGCGGACGCGGGCGGTTCCAGTTCGGAAAATCCGGCCGCTGCGGATGAACCCAGCCTGGCCGGTGCGGACGGTGCTGGCCGGCGCCGTGATGCGGACGGTGGTGATGCGTGTTCCACCAGCAGACGGGACGGTAGCTCAATCCGATGTAGTAGTCGTAGTCGGTTCTGTCCGAGGAGTCCTTGTCCGAGGAGCCGCCGGGCGCGGCGGCCGTCTGTCCGTCCGTCTGCGGGGCCGAGCCGCCGGACGTTCCCTGCGCCTGCTGCCCGTCGGCCGGCGCGCCGCCGTTTCCGCCGTCCATGCTCTGTTCAGGAGCGGCGTCGGTCAGATCGCTCTCTTCCGGGTCGGCGGCCGCGTACGCGCTATAAATTTCCAGGTAGTTGTCGACAAGCTCCGCCGCGTGATCCAGGCTGTCGGTGTAGACGGGGACCTCGCCGCCCCTGAACCTGGCTTTCAGTCCGGTCGGATAGATGAATCCGCTCCAGTCGCCGTCGGCTGGAAGCTTGTCTCCGTCTATCTGGATGACGTCGCTCCTGGGTCCGGCGTCGGAGATGTGCTCGATCACCTGCACCACGCATCCGGATCTGGTGGGGGCGACGGTCCGCACCTTCACCGAACAGCGTCCGGAATGGATGGCGAACCGCAGATCCTCGGGTCGGATGGTGATGTCGCCGCCGGCGAATTTCTCCTTTATTTCCCTGACGACCCGTTCCAGCCTGGTCTTCGCGTCCTCGGTGACTTTCTCCATGCTCTTTCCGGAGTACGACCGCACCCTGCGGTTGAACTTCTGCTCCTGTTCAGGATTGTATCCGAACCGCTTCTGAAGCTCCTCCGGGAGATCTTTGAAGGCAAGTCCTTTCAGGACATAGTGGCCGTCGGCGTTGATGTACCCTATGTCGATGCCGCCGGGATTGATTCCTTCCACGACGGCGTCCTGGAACGTCTGTCCGTCGCGGGTCTGGATGTCGATCGGCGCGTAGTCGGCCATGACGAGCTGACCGATCAGCAGACAGCCAGACAGGCAGACAGAACCCAGCAAAGAATCTCCATTCATAGCGTGATCTCCTCGATTACCGCACCGCCGAACGGCCGCGGATACTTCCGGGTCGTCGTCGCGGGTGTAATATATTTTCGGTTTCGCCGTAATTCAATTTGCATATCGGAGTCCGGCGGATTAACGTCTGATCGACGGTTGTTTTCATGCGGCGCGGAACGGTTCCGTGTAAATGAAAAAAAGGAGGAAGACATGAAGCGGAAAATGTTGCTGTTGCTGGCGGCGGTCATGCCGTGGTCGGTTCTTTTGGCCCGGGACGCGAAAGTGTCGAACTATGCCGGGAAGCAGGTCGAACTGTGCATGATCGGCGACAGCATCACCTGGGCTCCGCCTGCGGGCGACTCGTGGCGGGGATTCCTGGTCAAGGAGATGCCTGAACTGGCGTTCGTCGGGACGCACACCTCAACTCTGGGGTACAGTCACGCCGGGGAGGGGGGGAACAGCACGCCGCATCTGCTCGCGCGCATAGACAACCGGGAGTCGATTCCAGACAGCCGCTACTATCATCTGCTGATCGGCGTCAACGACAACGCGGGCGCCAACGCGAAGAACGTCCCCGAACGCGCCCGCAAGACCGTGAACGCCATCGTCGAGATCGTGCGTCATCTGGAGGCGCGTCCGTGCACGGAGAAGATCTTCCTGGGGAGTCTGCTTCCGTGCGCGAACCCGAAAGATCCCGATGACGTGAGATATATCTACCGCGACGCGGCCAATCAGGAATCGAACAAGATTCTGCGAGCGGAGTTTCAGCGGCTGTTCCCGTCGGGAAAGGTCGTGTGGGTCGAGTACGAAAACGTGGTGCGGCCGCTGCCGAACTGGCGGCAGATAATTCAGCTGCATCCAACCGAGGACGGGTACAAGATTCTCGCCAAAATTCTGGCGGACGTGCTGAAGAAGGAAACGACGCCGGCCTCCGACGCCGCCGGAACGGCGTACGGAGTCATGGTGAAGAACCTGTGGAACGCCGACGAGAACAGGACCGAATCGCTGATTCCGGGATATTACGTCATTTCGTTCGACGTGGACGCCGTGGACGGACAGATGCTGCAGTTCACCGTCGAGAGCCAGGATCCGCAGGGGCTCAGGTTCCCGTTCCGGAAGGATTTCCATGCGAGAGGATCGCGGCGCAGACGCGCGGAAGTGGAGTTCTACACCGGAGCCGAGGGATACGGATACAGTCAGTGCGCGATGGTGATTCGTCCGAAGAACGGGAAGATATCCAGGATCATGGTGGAGAAGATGCGTCCGACCCGCAGAGCCTCCCGTTACGGAGAGGGCAGCTTCGTCGACGCGTCCAGCGTCATGAGTCCCGGCGAGAAGCTTGTTCCCGCGAAACGATGCGGGGATGACGACCGTTCCGTTTCCTGCGGATGCTGAAATCCGTTCCGGAACGGCCGCCGTCTCCGCGGATGATATATCTCCGGTTTCGCCGTAATTCAATTTGCATATCGGCGTCCGGCGGATTAATGTCCGATCGACGGTTGTTTTCAAGCGGCGCGGAACGGTTCCGTGTTAAGTGATAATTGAAAGGAGGAAGACATGAAGTGGAAAATGCTGCTGTTGCTGGCGGCGGTCATGCCGTGGTCGGTTCTTTTCGCCCGGGACGCGAAAGTGTCGAACTATGCCGGGAAGCAGGTCGAACTGTGCATGA
>CAYODJ010000042.1:0-2593 GCA_964402715.1 uncultured Victivallaceae bacterium | reverse complement strand
ACGGGAAGATATCCAGGATCATGGTGGAGAAGATGCGTCCGACCCGCAGAGCCTCGCGTTACGGGAAGGGCAGCTTCGTCGACGCGTCCAGCGCCATGAGTCTCGGCGAGAAGCTTGTTCCCGTGAAGTGACGCGGGGATTCTGAATCCGGTTCCGGACGGACGCGGAAATCCGTCCGGAACGGCCGCCTGCCGTCGCAGGGGTTCCGATTCGACGTCGCAGAATCCCCCCCCCGTCGTCGCGGCGGCGATCCGGTGTTTTTCTGCGGAAATTCGTCCCGGAATGTTTGCCTCGCGGGAGGGGCGTCGTCATGGAGGCGGCGGAATATGGTTCGGAAGCGCAGATTGAGAATCTGTCATGTAATCACGCGCATGATCGTCGGAGGTGCGCAGGAGAACACGCTGCTCTCCGTCGTCGGTCAGCGGGCGCTGGGGCACGACGTTGAGCTTGTGACGGGGGAGTCGCCCGGCCGGGAGGGCCGTCTGCTGCAATTCGCCGACCTCGAGGGGGTGAAGGTGACGGTGATGCCGGATCTTGTGCGCGAAATTTCCCCGTTGAAAGACTGGCGCGCCTACCGGCGTCTCAGGGATTTTTTCCGGCAGCGTGAATTCGACGTGGTTCATACGCACAGTTCCAAGGCGGGCGTCGTCGGACGCGCTGCGGCGTGGGATTCGCGAGTTCCGGTGGTGGTGCATACGGTGCATGGGCAGGCTTTTCACCGGTGCCAGAGCCGTTGTCGGAACATGCTGTATCAGGCCGCAGAGCGTTTCGCCGCGCACCGCTGTCACCGCATCTACGCGGTGGCGCAGGCGATGATTGATCAGTGCGTGGACGCCGGCGTCGCGCCGCGGGAGCTTTACCGCGTCGTCTACAGCGGCATGGAGATGGAGAAGTTCCTCCACGCGGAACCGGACAGCGGGCTGCGTGAGTCTCTCGGAATTCCCGGGGGTGCGCCGGTGGTGGCCACGCTGGCGCGTCTTTCCCCGCAGAAAGGATACGAGTATGTCCTGCCGGCCGCGTTTCGGCTGCTCGGGGACTTTCCCGACGTGCATTTTCTGGTGATCGGCGACGGTCCCATGCATGACGGCCTTCTCGGCAGAATTGCCGAGGCGCATCTGGAGGGGCATTTCCATTTCGCGGGTCTGATTGCGCCGGACGATGTTCCGCGCCATCTGGCGCTGTGCAGCCTGCTGTGGCATCTGTCGCTGCACGAGGGGCTGCCGCGGTCGGTGGTCCAGGCGCTGGCCTCCGGCAGGCCGGCGATCGGCTTCCGGCTCGACGGTACGCCGGAGGTGGTGATTGACGGAGAAACGGGGTACTGCGTCGCTCCCGGGGATGTCGGCGCGGTCGTCTCGCGTTCCCTGGAGCTGCTGCGGAATCCCGTGAAAGCCTCACGCATGGGCGAGAACGGCCGCGGACTGGTCCGCGAGCGTTTCGACTGGCGCAGGATGTGCGAAATACTGGAGAGCGACTACCAGGAACTGGCGGCGGCGGCCAGGTGACGCCGCCGTCCTTCCGCGGCCTCAGCGCGAGAAAGCGGCGTCGAACTGCACGCTCGACGGCTTGAAATCAAGCTGACGGACGAAACCGCATGCGTCGGCCGCGCCGTACTCGCGATCCATGCCGACGTCCTCCCACTCCACCGAGAGCGGACCGTCGTAACCGATTCTGTTGAGCGCGCGTATCACCGACTCGAAATCCACGTCGCCGTGGCCGGGACTGCGGAAATTCCAGCCGCGTCCGGGTTCATCGAAGTCCAGATGCGAGGCGAGAATGCCGCTGATTCCGTCCAGCTCCAGCGCGGCATCCTTGATGTGGACGTGGTAGATGCGATCCGGAAACCTTTCTATGAATTTGACCGGATCCACCTGCTGCCACAGCAGGTGGCTCGGATCGAAATTGAATCCGAACTCCGGGCGGCGTCCGATTGCGTCAAGCGTCCTTCCGGCGGTGACGGTGTCGAACGCGATCTCGGTGGGATGGACCTCCAGCGCGAATTTAACGCCGCATTCGGCGAAAACATCCAGTATGGGATTGAAAGTCCGCGCGAACCAGCGGTAGCCATCGCGGATCGTCTCCTTCGCGACCGGAGGGAAGCTGTACAGCATGTGCCAGATGGGCGATCCGGTGAAACCGTTTACGACCGGAACGCCGAGATTGCGGGCGGCGCGAGCGGCGTATTTCATCCGTTCAATCGCCCAGCGGCGTTTGCCTTCGGCGTCGCCGGCAAGCTCCTTCGGCGCGAAACCGTCGGATCTGGAGTCGGAATTCGGATCGCAGATCAGCTGACCGGCCAGATGATTGCTGATCGCCCAGACGTCGAGTCCGGCGGCGGCCAGTTTCCCGCGCTGCTCGTCGCAGTACGTCTTCGATTCGGCTCCGAGCCGGACGTCGAAATGATCCCCCCAGCAGGCCAGCTCCAGTCCGTCGTAGCCCCATGACGCGGCCTTGGCGGTCAGATCGGTTAACGGCAGGTCGGCCCACTGGCCGGTGAACAGAGTGACTTTTCTTCCCATACTTTGTCCCTTTCGACATGTCAGGTTCTGTCAAAGAAATTCGTTCTTTGGCAATGTTAACTTCCTCTATTTCAATG
>CAYODJ010000041.1:0-10098 GCA_964402715.1 uncultured Victivallaceae bacterium | reverse complement strand
AGGCCTTTTTCAAGTGCCTCTCAGGAAATTTGCGCAATTCGTGGGACGTTATCGGAGAGGGTGGTTATTTGCGGATGTCCTTTAGTGACGCTGCCGGTGCTGCAAAAACTCATGTCGCTGCACATTCCGGTGGCTTTCGTATCCTCGCACGGGCGCTGGCTTGGAGCGATTGAGTCCGGCAGCAGAGTCAACGCCGTGCGGCGCATCCGTCAGTACCGGCTGTCCGATCAGGAGGACGTGCGCAACGATATCGCATCACGCCTGATCTATGCGAAAATCCGTAACTCGCGCCGGGTGTTGCAGCGGCTCTCGGCCGCACGGGGGGAGTCCGATCTGCCGAAACAGCGGGAGGCTGCGACCGCTCTGCGCCGCTCCTGCATGGAGGTTATCCGTCTTCGTCCCGGCGGAGATGTTCTCAGGGGGATGGAGGGCATGGCCGCCGCCTGTTATTTCCGCCGGCTCGGGGATTTTTTCCCGGAGGATCTTCCGTTCGTGGAGCGGACTCGTCAGCCGCCGCTCAACGGCGCGAATTCGCTTCTTTCATGGAGCTATACAATCGTCCTCGGCGAAATCGAGAGCTGTCTGCGGCAGCACGGACTGGAGCCTGGCATCGGCTTTCTCCACACGATGGAGTACAGTTTGCCGTCGCTGGCACTGGATCTGCTTGAGCCGCTACGTGCGCCGCTGTTCGACATGCTCTCGTTGCACCTGCTCAATCATCGGATTCTGTGTCCGGAACACTTCAGGTTCGCTGCTGAGGACGGGGGAACGTACATGACCGACGACGGGGAAAAGCTGTTCTTTCAGGCGTACGAGCAGACGATGGCGCGGAAGTTCTTGCTGAAATCGGGCGGCGAGCATACCGATTTCCGGCAGATCATCGAACATCAAGTGACGGCGGTGATCAAGGTTCTGGAGGGAGAGCAAAATGTTGACTTCTTTCACATGCCCTGATTCGGAGATCAGGGAATCGGTCGATTACGATCCGTCAAAGGAGGTTTTCCGCAACATGCTCCATCTGGTGGCCTATGATGTGGCGGATGCGCGGCGACTGCGGCGTGTGGTTCAGACGTGCCGCGACTACGGGCTGCGCATCGAGTACAGCGTCTTTGAATGCGATTTGGAGGATCGCGTCTTTCAGGCTTTCTGGGAAAGTCTGATGCAGATGATCGATCCGTCTGAGGATCGCCTGATCTGCTACCGCATTTGTGCGAGCCGCGTCGCCGAAGTCCGCAGTGCCGGAGTCGTTCCACGTCCGAAGAAAGTGCTGCTGTACATTATCTGAGGATCTTGCGACGAGTTTCGGCATGGGACGACAACGCGGCAAAAAGCACCGTTTCATGCCGAAGTTCAATAACGTATTGATAATCAAACAGTAAAAAAGTTTGTCGCAGCCTGGTTTTGTTTGTTTTGGATGATCTCAGGAAACGCAAAACTGTTCCCATGCCGAATCGGATTTGCAACTGGCTGATATGCAGTGTATACTTACATTCGGGGTGTGAATCACTCTTCAGCCTAACAGGCAATTGTGATCGTCTCCGCATAAATGCGACGGAGTCCGGAGAGGATTTGACAGGATCTGTCATGACGTGGTATAGTACCCGGTTTAACACGGGAGAACGTCATGGAGTTGATTAGCGATCAGATCAGGGATTATCTCGCTCACGCCTCCGAAATCCGCAAAATGTTCGAGGCCGGCATCGAGCTGCGCCGGCGGTACGGGGACGACAATGTCTACGATTTCAGCCTCGGCAATCCGGATCTGCCGCCGCCGGCCGGGGTGAAGAGCGCTCTGCTCCGGATCGCGGAGCGCGCGCAGAACCCGTTCGCCGTCGGCTACATGCCCAACGGAGGCTATCCGGAGCTGAGGGAGAAGCTGGCGTCGTGTCTGAGCGCCGAGCAGGGCGCGGCGATCAGGCCAGAGCACACGTTGATGACCTGCGGCGCGGCAGGCGGGCTCAACGTGTTCTTCCGCGCGGTGCTGACCGCCGGCGACGAGGTCCTGACCCCCTGTCCGTACTTCGCCGAATACGGCTTTTATGTGGCGAACTGCGGCGGCAGGCTGAAGGCCGTGCCGTCGCGTCAGCCGTCTTTCGATCTGGACGCGGACGGAATGGCTGCGGCGATCGGCGCGAAGACGCGTGCGATCATATTGAATTCGCCGAACAATCCTTCCGGAGCGATCTACCGCCGCGACGATCTCCGGACTCTGGCCGCGGCGACGTCGGCCGCCGAACGGCGATACGGACATCCCGTCTACGTCGTGGCGGACGAGCCCTACCGTTTTCTGAATTACGACGGCGAGGAAATCCCCTCGGTGTTCGAATTCTTCGAGCACAGCGCGGTGATCGGATCCTTCTCCAAGAGTCTGTCTCTGGCGGGCGAGCGCGTAGGATATGTGGCGATCAACCCGTCGATGGAGGACGCCGGCGAGCTGATGCGCGGCCTGATCCTGTGCACCCGCATACTCGGTTTCGTCAACTCCCCGGCTCTGGGACAGCAGATTCTTCTGGAATGTCTGGACGAGCAGGTCGACCCGTCCGTCTACCGCCGCCGCCGCGACGCGATGGCGGAGGTGCTCGACGCGGCGGGGATAAGCTATCAGATGCCCCGGGGAGCTTTCTACTTCTTCCCGCAGTCTCCGTCTCCGGACGAGCATGAGTTCATCGACGCGCTGCTGGAGGAGCATGTGCTGGCCGTCGCCGGAAGCTCCTTCGGACTGCCGGGGTTCTTCCGTCTGTCGTTCTGCGTGGACGAAAGCGTCATCCGCGGCGCCGCCCGGGGCATCTCCGCGGCGGTGCGCCGCGTGCTGGAGCGGTAGCTCCGGCGGTCCGGACGGCGGATCCGCCGTCTCGCGGATGCGCGGGCGTGACGTTTTCGGGAGAGCGCCCCGGCCGCATGTCCGCCGTTTCCGGGGAAAATCTTTCAGTGACATATTGCCAAGGAGTGTTCACCTATGAGTTCATCTGAGAAGAAGCTGTTCGGCACCGACGGCATACGCGGTCAGGCCAACTGCCATCCGATTACTGCGGAGATGGCGCTGATGGTCGGTAAGGCCACGGCGCAGCATTTCGCCGCCGGACGCGCCCGCTCCAGAGCGGTGATCGGCAAGGACACGAGGCTGTCCGGATACATGCTGGAGTCGGCGCTGACCAGCGGACTGCTGTCGATGGGCATGGACGTGCTGGCGGTCGGCCCGATGCCGACCCCCGCGGTGGCGCATCTGACGCGGTCGATGGGCGCGGCCTGCGGCATCATGATCACCGCCAGCCACAATCCCGCCCCCGACAACGGCATCAAGATTTTCGCGGCGGACGGGTTCAAGCTGCCGGACGAGGTGGAGATGGAGATCGAGCGGCACATCTTCTCCGGTGCGCTGAACAGCGAGCACGTGCCGCCCTCCGGCATCGGCAAGGCCTACCGCATCGACGACGCCCGCGGACGATACATCGAGTTCGCGAAGAGCTCCATCGACAATCTCAGCCTCAGGGGACTGAAAATCGTGCTCGACTGCGCCAACGGCGCCGCCTACTCCATCGCGCCGCTGATTTTCAGGGAGCTCGGCGCGGAGGTGGTGGAGACCGGCGTGAGTCCGGACGGCTGCAACATCAATCTCGACTGCGGGGCTCTGCACAGCGGCAACGTCGGACGCATGGTGAAGGAGCTCGGCGCCGACGTCGGGATCGCCTTCGACGGGGACGCCGACAGGGTCATCTTCTGCGACGAGAACGGAGCGGAAGTCAACGGCGACCGCATCATCGGCATGCTGGCCCTGGAGTACAAGCGGCGCGGCAGACTGTCGTCCGACACCGTGGTGGTCACGTCGATGAGCAACCTCGGACTGCACCGCGCCATGAAGGACAACGGCGTCGCGGTGGAGGTGACCGACGTCGGGGACAGGTACGTGATAGACCGCATGCGGGAGGGCCGTTTCAACATCGGCGGAGAGCAGTCCGGGCACATCATCTTCATGGACTACGCCACCACCGGCGACGGCATCATCTCCGCGCTTCATGTGCTGGAGCTGATGGTGACCAGCGGCCGGAGGCTGTCGGATCTCGCGGGGTTCATGCGGGTGTTCCCGCAGGAGATACAGTCTCTGCCGGTCGTCCGCAGGACACCCCTGCAGGATCTTCCCCTGCTGTCGGAGGTGATGGAGCGGTGCCGGCGGTCGCTCGGTTCCTCCGGCAGGATCGTGGTGCGCTTCTCCGGCACGGAGAACAAGCTGCGGGTGCTGGTCGAGGCCGAGGACGCCGGCGAGGTGCGGCTCTGGACGGATCGCCTGCTTGATGCCGCGCGCCGGGAGCTGTGTTAGAGGTTCGTTCGTTTTCCGGCGGGGGGAGGGCGCGGTCGCGCGAACCCGCCGCCGGTGCAGGCTGCAACCATGCGGGAGCTGATGCGATGAAAATAGAGATTGAAAATCTGACGGTCGGGAGTCTGTTCCCCGTCACGCTTCCTCCGGCGGACATAAAGGTGGCGGGCAGGAGGATAGGCGACGTCATTCTGGAGCGCCTCGCGGGACTGCCGGATTCCGGCGGTCCGTCGGTGCGTGTGAAGGGCAATTTTCTGCCGTCTCCGCAGCTGGCGCTGCTGCTGCGGGACTGCGGGCGGTCGGTGGCGGTGAGGGACTGCGACGGCGGCGAGGATCTTCTGACGGCGGAGCTTCCCGGCGGCGCCGGGACGGCGGTGATCCGGCCGGACGACGGTTCGCTGCTGATCCGTCATCCGTGGGATCTGCTGACTCTGAACGAACTTCTGGTGGGAGCCCTGGACGAGGACGTCGTGCTCGGCTCCGTGCGCGACGGCGTGACCGTCGACGGGCATGTCCGTCTCGGACGCGGAAGCGTGCTTCTGCCGGGCGTCTACATCGAAGGCAACGCGGTCATCGGAGAGAACTGCAAAATCGGCCCGAACTGCTATATACGCGGCAGCACGTCCATCGGCGACAACTGCCATGTCGGACAGGCGGTCGAGATCAAGAATTCGCTGCTGTTCGACCATGTGAGCGTCGGGCATCTGAGCTACGTCGGCGATTCGGTGATATGCGGCCGCGTGAATTTCGGCGCGGGAACCGTCATTTCGAATTTCCGGCACGACGGACGCAATCACCGCTGGAAGATCGGCGGCGATCTGATCGACACGGGGAGGCGCAAGTTCGGCGCCGTGATCGGCGAGGGCGTTCACACCGGAATCCACACCGCGATCTATCCGGGGCGCATGCTGCCGCCCGGAGCTCAGACCCGGCCCGGGGCTGTGGTTCAGCGCTGAAAACCGTCCTTTCCGGCGCGCGCCGTCCCCGGGGACGCACTTCCCGTCACGTACGCTGAAAACGCCCGCGCCGCAGGGCGGGCCAGGCTTGTTTTCCGGGGAATCCGGCGGTATATTTACGCATGTTTTTTTCTGCCTGTCCGCAGCTGACGCCCACGGCGTCCGCGCGGGGACGCCCGCCGGCGTCCGCCCTGTTTTCCGGCCGGCACGGCGGTGCGCGGCCACGCGAACGAAAGGTCTGCAATGAGCGAACTCAGCACCAGGGACTTTCCTGTAAATATCGAAGACATCATGCATACTGCCTACCTGCAGTATTCGCTGAGCGTCAACGTCGGCCGCGCCATCCCGGACGTGCGCGACGGGCTCAAGCCGGTCAACCGCCGCATCCTCTACGCGATGAAGCAGCTCGGACTCACCAAGACGCACGCCACGGTGAAGTGCGCGCGCGTCGTCGGCGAGGTGATGGGAAAGTATCATCCGCACGGCGACGCGGCCATCTACGACGCGCTCGTGCGTCTGGCCCAGGACTTCTCCATGCGGGCGCCCCTGATCGAGGGGCAGGGTAATTTCGGCAACATCGACGGCGATCCGGCCGCCGCCAGCAGGTACACGGAGTGCCGCATGGAACGCCTGGCCGAGGAGCTTCTCGCCGACATCGAGAAGGACACCGTCGACATGGTTCCGAACTTCGACGAGTCCGAGACCGAGCCGTCTGTGCTTCCCGCCGCTTTCCCGCACCTGCTGGTGAACGGCAGCACCGGCATCGGCGTCGGCATGGCGACCAACATTCCGACCCACAACCTGGGGGAGGTGATCAACGCCGCCGTGGCACTGCTGGACAATCCGAAGGCCACCGTCGACGAGCTGATGGAGCATCTGCCCGGTCCGGATTTCCCGACCGGGGCCATCATCCGCGGGCGCGGCGCCCTGCGGCAGATCTACGCCACCGGCCGGGGGAGCGTCCGTCTGCGCGCCAGAACCGAGATAACGGAGAAGGACGGCCGCGAGCAGATCGTCGTTTCGGAGATCCCCTACGGCGTCAACAAGGAGCAGCTGGTGAAGAAGATCGCCGACCTGGTGTCCGAAAAGCACATCTCCGGCATTTCCGGTCTGCGCGACGAGACCAGCAAGCGCGCCGGCGTCAGGATCGTGATCGACGTCAAGCGCGGCGCGATGGGCTCGGTGGTGCTGAACCAGCTTTTCGCCCATACGCCGCTGGAGACGGTCATAGGCGTGACGATGCTGGTGGTCGACCACAACCGTCCGAGGGTGATGAACCTGGCGGAGCTTCTTCAGGCGTACATCGATCACCGCCTCGAGGTGGTGACGCGGCGCGCCGCGTTCGATCTGGGCAGGGCCCGCGACAGGGCCCACATCCTGGAGGGTCTGCTGCTGGCTCTGGCGAACATCGACGAGGTGGTTCGCATAATCCGCGAGTCGCGCAGCCGTCAGGACGCGGAGGCGGCGCTGCGGGCGAGGTTCGCCTTCTCGCAGCTGCAGGTGAACGCGATTCTCGACATGCGGCTGCACCAGCTGACCGGGCTCGCCATCGAGGACGTCCGCAACGAGTTCGAGGAGCTGCGGAGACGCATCGAATATCTCCAGAATCTTCTGGCCAGCCGCGAGGCGAGAATCGGCGTGATCAGGGACGAGCTGACCGTCATCCGCGACAAGTACGCCGACGCCAGACGGACGGAGATCGTCGGCGACGACAGCGACCTGAACATCGCCGACCTGATTCCGCGTCACAGCTGCGTCATCACGGTGTCCAGCACCGGCTACATCAAGCGGGTGCCGGCCGACACCTACCGGACGCAGCACCGCGGAGGCAAGGGCATCATCGGCATGGAGACCCGCAACGAGGATCACGTGGAGCATCTCTTCAACGCCAGCAGTCATGATCTGATTTTCTTCTTCACCAACCGCGGCTTCATGTACTGGCTGAACGTCTACGAAATTCCCGAGGGTTCGCGGATCGGCAAGGGCAAGGCGATAGTCAACATGATCAAGATCGAGCCCGGCGAGAGGGTCCAGGCGATGCTGACGGTGCGGCCGGACGAGTTCGACGAGCCCGACAAGTACATAGTGATGGCGTCGCGTCGCGGCTTCGTCAAGAAGACCGCGCTGGCGCTGTTCAGGAATCTCCGCCGCGCCGGACTGCGCGCGCTGGTCATCGAGGACGACGACGCCCTCATCGGGGCGCAGATCAGCGTCAACGGAGACGAGATTCTGCTCTCCAGCCGGCTCGGCATGGCGTGCCGGTTCGATCAGAACGACGAGCAGATACGTCCGATGGGACGCACCGCCAGGGGTGTGACGGGCATGCGCTTCAAGCTCGACGGGGACGCGCTCGTGGCGATGGAGGTGATCCGCCGGGACGGCGGCGTCACCGGGGAGGAGCCGCCGGAATCCGCGGAGGACGGATCCGGCGACGACGCACCGGCCGCGGGCGGCGGTCCGGAGGTGCTGGTGGTCACGTCCGGCGGCATGGGCAAGCGTTCGTTCGTGAGCGCCTACCGGAAGACCGGACGCGGAGCCAAGGGTGTCGCCAACATCCGTCTGCGCGAGGGCGAGTCCGTGATCAACGCCCTGCAGATCGCCGGCGACGACGAAATCCTGCTGACCACCGAGCGGGGGCAGCTGGTGCGCACGCCCGCGGAGGAGATACGGACCGTCGGACGGAATTCGAAAGGCGTCCGCATCATGAACCTGAATCCGCACGACCGCATCACCGGAGTCGCCCGGCTGATCGACGTCGGGAGCGCGGAAAATCCGGCGGAACCGGAAGCCGCGGCCGGCGAGATCCGGCACGCGGAGACGGAGCCGGCGGGGATCGCGGAATTCCGGGACGGAACCGGTTCCGGCGGCGCGGACGGCGACGGTTCCGGATACGGCGATGTTCCGGACGGAACGGACGTCTGAACACGGGGCGCGGGCGGATGAGCGGATCGTCTCCGTCCCTCCCGTCCGCGTGACCGGCGCCTGCAGCGGAGACGCGCGGTGAAAGGGACGGGCACGAAAATCATAGGAATCGTCAACGTCACGCCGGATTCCTTTTCGGACGGCGGAGTCTCGGCGACGAAAGCCGGCGCGGTGGACAGGGCTCTGCGTCTTCTGGACGACGGGGCCGACATGGTCGACGTCGGCGGCGAGTCCACCCGTCCGGGCGCGGCCGACGTGCCGGCCGGCGAGGAGACGGAGCGGGTCGTTCCGGTGATCGCCGAGCTGAAGCGGCTGCGGCCGCGCTGCGTCGTCAGCGTCGACACGCGCAAGAGCGCGGTGGCGCGGGCGGCGCTGGAGGCCGGAGCCTCGGTGGTGAACGACGTGAGCGGACTGCGGTTCTCGGACGACATGGCCTCCGTCGTCGCGTCTTTCGGAGCCGGTCTGATCATCGGACACAGCCGCGGCTCCCCGCTGCGCATGCGCGATCCCGAGTTCTGCGTCTACGGGGACGTGACGGCGTCGGTGCTGCGGTTCTGGGAGGAGCGGGCGCGGGCGGCGGAGGACGCCGGCGTGGCCCGCGAGGCCGTCATGTTCGATCCCTGCCTCGGATTCGCCAAGACGGCGGAGCAGGACTGGACGCTGCTGCGGAACCTGGACGCGCTGCTCGGCGCGGGGAAGGTGGTGATCGGGCACTCCCGCAAATCGTTCATCGGCGAGCTTCTGGACGAGCCGGATCCGCTCCGCAGAGACTCAGGCTCGCTGGCCGCGTCGCTCTACGCGCTGAGCCGCGGCGCCTTCGCGGTGCGCGTGCACGACGTGCGGTCGACCGCGCGCGCCTTCCGCGTCTGGCGTCATCTCGCCTGAAACCCGCGCGAAAAAACCCGCCGCGGTGTTGCAAGGGACGCCTCAGGGCGGTATATTTACGTGCGGAAACCGCAAGTCCGACGGATTCAAGGAGAGGGAGGCCTCGCGTGGACTGGACGTCCTGCCAGAAATTCTTTGAGCTGCTCATACGCTGTCTGCACCCCGTGCTGGAAACCGGTCTGATCGCTTTCCTGATTTACAAAGTCCTCTACTTTCTGCGCGGCACGCGCGGCGCCTACGTCCTTACCGGGCTGGTGACGGTGCTGATGGGGCTGTCGGTCGCGTCCGACGCGTTGAAGTTCGAGGTGATCAACTGGCTCGTCGAGGGATTCTGGAGCATTCTGGCCACGGCGGTGATCGTGATCTTCCAGCCGGAGCTGCGGCGGGCTTTCGCGCAGCTGGGCGCCTTCACCTTCATGCGGGGCAAGCGGAAACGGGAGGTGATCGGCGAGGTGGTCGCGGCGGCGGTGAACATGTCGCGGCGCAGATGCGGCGCGCTGATAGTCTTCGAGCGGCGCATCGGGCTCCGCACCTTCGAGGAGGACGCCATGAAGCTGGACTGCCGGGTGAACTCCATGCTGCTTGAATCCATCTTCTCGACCAAGTCCCCCCTGCACGACGGAGCCGTGATCATCAGGGACAACCGCATCGTGGCGGCGCGGGTGATTCTGCCGCTGACCAGGAGCACGGCCGGATATCTGCAGCGGCTCGGAACGCGGCACCGCGCCGCGATGGGCATCGCCGAGGACACCGACGCGGTGGTGGTGGTGGTGTCGGAGGAAACCGGCTTCATAAGCATCTGCTACCGCGGCTCCCTCCTGCGCCGTCTGACTCCGCAGAAGCTCGAGGAGTGTCTGGGGAGCCTGATCATCAACAAGCAGGAGGACGACAGTCTGGCCATCGGCGACATTCTGAACGACGGTTCCGCCGACGCGGCGGACGCGCCGGCGCCGGCGGCCGCCGGGGAGGGTAGTGTCAAAAATAGTATGAAAAAATGAAAGTACGGGAGCCGTGGGCGGGGGA
>CAYODJ010000040.1:0-12122 GCA_964402715.1 uncultured Victivallaceae bacterium | reverse complement strand
CAAGGAGGTGCAGTTCAAACTGCGTCCGGTGCAGCGGCAGCTGCTCGACGAACTGTGGTACTACAACATCGTCCTCAAGGCGCGGCAATTGGGATTCACGACTCTGATCGACCTGGTCGCGCTCGACATGACGCTTTTCAACTCGAACTTCACCGCCGTCATCATCGCCGAGACGAAAGACAAGGCCGCGGACATTTTCGACGCCAAAGTCCTCTATCCGTATTCGCATCTGCCGAAACAGATCCGCGACTGGTGTCCGGTGACGGCGCATTCCGCCGAGGGCGAACTCCGGTTCAAGAACGGAGGATGCATCAAGGTCATGGTTTCGGCGCGGTCGGGGACGTGTCAGTTTCTGCACGTGTCGGAGTACGGGCCGGTATGCGCGAAGCAGCCGGCGAAGGCGAAAGAAATCAAGAACGGATCTTTCCCGGCGGTGCACGCCGGCGGTTACATCTTCATCGAATCGACGGCGATGGGCAACAACGGAAACTTCTACGAACTCGTGCAGCGGGCGAAAGCGGCGGAGCTGACCGGGCGCAAGCTGGGCGAGCAGGAGTTCCGGCTTCACTTCTTCCCCTGGTGGCGCAATCCGGAGTACGTGGCGGCGGCTACCGCCGAGATTCCGCTGCGGCTTCTGAACTATTTCGACGAACTGTACGACCGGCACGGGATCGCGCTCTCGGAGGAGCAGCAGGCCTGGTACGCGAATCAGGAATCCACGCTTCACGAGGAGATGTGGGCCGAGTTTCCGTCCTATCCGGACGAGGCGTTCCGGGTGGCGCAGGACGGAGCGTATTACGGCAGGGCGTTTCAGGACGTCTACCGGGAGAACCGCATCACCTTCGTCCCGTACGAGCCGAACCTGCCTGTGTTCACCGCCTGGGATCTCGGAATTTCCGACGACACGTCGATCTGGTTTCTGCAGTTCATCGGGAAGGAGGTGCGGGTCATCGACTATTTCGCGGCGAGCGGTGAAGGCATTCCGTTCTACGCCTCGGTGCTGCGGGAGCGCGGATACAAGTACGCTCGGCATTTCGCGCCGCACGACATCGCGGTGCGGGAGCTGGGATCCAGAATCTCGCGCATGGAGACCGCCCGGCGGCACGGGATCGAGTTCGTCCGCATTCCCACGAATGTTGATGTCGCGGGCGGCATCGAGAACGTGCGGGAGATGCTCGCCTACTGCTGGTTCGACGAGAAGAAGACCGCCGAGGGGCGCAAGGCGCTGGAGGCCTACAAGAAGGAATGGGACGACAGGCGCGCCTGCTTCCGGTCGCAGCCTCTGCACGACTGGGCGAGTCACGGCGCGGACGCCTTCCGCACGGCGGCGCAGGCCTGGAAGCTGGGACTCTGCGGCGTCGAGGCGGAGGGGCGCAGGCTCCGGGTGTCGGGAGGACTGCGGAAAATATGAGAGTCCGGTTCGAGAAGTGCTGTCTTCCGTGCGTGTCGAACGAGGCCGTGCTCTGGCATCTGGATCACGGCTGGGTCTGGGACGCGATCGACCGCCGGAGCGGCGAGCGGTTCGGCGTGCTGTACTGCACGCTTCTGTGCGGAGACGGGGCGATCGCGCATTTCGACATCGCGCCAGGGTGCAGGCCGTCCCCGGCGCTGTTCCTGACGGGGATGCGGCACGGACTCGAGATGATTTCCCCCGTGTGCGGCGTGCTGTTCGCCACGGTTCCGGCGAAGCGTGCGCGGTTCGTGCGCATTCTGATCCGCCTGGGCTTCGGAATCACCGACGCCGGATTCAGGCGGGACGGCGAGGAAATCCTCATGTTGAAATATTTTCCGGGGAAAAAATCTATATTAACGGCAAATCAACCCGAAAAGGAGGAATGACAATGGGTTCCAAACCGAAAACTCCCGCCATGCCGCCCGATCCCGATCCGACTCCGGTGCAGTCCGCCAGTCCGAGCGAGGAAGTCAAGGGCGCCGCGCGGGCGGAGAAGAAGCGCGTCGCCAAATCCTACGGCAGAAATCAGACCATTCTCGCGGGCGGCAGTTCCGGAGACAACGCGAACAAGAAAACGATTCTGGGGGCGTAGCACCATGGAAATCGCGGTGGCCGATTTGATTGCGCGTTACAACGCGCTGAAGGCGCGGCGCGACGGATTCTGGCTCTCGGTCTGGAGGGAGGTGAGGCAGTACGTCATGCCGACGTATTCCGACTTTCTGACCGAGGGCGGAGCGCGCGGCATGAACATCTTCGACACTACCGCGATCGAGGCGCGGAAACGTCTCGCGGCAGGGATGTACAACTGGATGGCTCCGCCGGACAAGCGGTGGTTCGAGCTCGTCCCGTCCGACGACGAGCTCGCGAAGGACGAGGAGGTCAAGGACTATTTCAGCGAGACCACCAAAATAATCAGCTACGCGCTGGCCAATTCCAACTGGCCGACGGTGCTGATTCAGGTGCTGAACAATCTCGCCTGCGGTCTGGACGGGATAGTCTACTGCGAGGACGGCGGTCAGAAGTGCGCTTTGAATTTCCGGTCGTTCCCGGTGGAGACGGTATGCTATGCGGAAAATTCGCGGGAGAAAGTGGACACCGTGTTCCGCGAAATGACCATGACGAGCCGGCAGATCTGCCAGGAGTTCAGGAAAGTTCCGCAGCTCATCAAAAGCGAGGGCGCGGATCCGAAGCGGCAGGAACGGCGGCACAAGATTCTGCATGCGGTCTATCCGAGGAAATGCCGCGATCCCGAATGCATGGACAACAAGAACATGCCGTACGAGGACGTGTACATCGAACTGGAGACGAAGGCGGTGCTGCACGAGTCCGGGTTCGAGGAGTTCCCGTTCGCGGTCTGCCGGTTCGACAAGTCCGACAACGAGACCTACGGGCGCGGGCCCGGTCTGGACATGCTGCCGACGATCAAGATGCTGAACCGGATGCAGCAGGCGTACATCGTCAACTCCGAGCGCAACGCCGATCCGTCGTATCTGGTGCCGGACGGATCGCTCGTTTCCAAGAACTTCTCCCGCGATCCGGGCGCGGTCGTCGTCTACAAGCCTGACGTCAACGGCGCGAAGCCGGAGGTGATGCCGGTCGGGGATTCCGCGGCGAGGAGCTTCCAGGACATTCAGGCGGTTCAGCAGGAGGTGAAGGTCGGATTCTTCTGGGACATCTTCGATCCCCTGGGCGATCTGAAGCAGATCACCGCGACCGAGGCGGAGATAAGGAACGACGGCAAGATGATTCCCTTCGCGCCGATCGCGGGGAATCTGCATTCGGAGCTGTTCAGGGTCGTCATCCACCGGGCGTACGGCATCGTCGCGCGGCGCGGGATGCTGCCGGAGCCGCCGAGGCGGTTGCGGGAGAATCCCGATTACAAAGTGGAGTTCGTGAGCAAAATCGCGCTGTCCATCAAGAAGCTGGAGAGCATGGGATGGCTTCAGACCGAGGCGAGTCTGGCGAACATCGCGCAGATCAAGCCGGACGTCATGGACAACTTCGAACTGGACGAGATCGCCCGCGACATCGCGCTCGTCAACGGATCGAGTCCGAAGTGGCTGGTGCCGGTGCGCGAGCGGGACAGGAAGCGCGAGGCCGCCGCGCGGCAGCAGCAGCAGGCGCAGGCGGGAATGGAAATCATGCAGGGCGCGTCCGCGCTCGGAAACAATCTGGGCAAGGCTCCCGAGCAGGGGTCGCCGCTCGCCGCCGTCATGAACGGGGAAGGCGTGTAGATGACTCCGGAGACCGAGGCGCGGCGGATCCGCGACAGCTTTCTGAAGGTGTTCACCTGCGACGACGGCGAGGTCGTTCTGCGGAGTCTGGCCGGGTTCGCCCGGGCGGACGAGGCGGAGTTCTGCGGGGATCCGCGCAAGGACGCCTACTTGCAGGGCAGACGCTCGGTCGTGCTTGAGATCCGGAGGATTCTGAAAGGAAAGACGGAGGAGGAATGAACTACTGCATCCGCGGGAAGGAAGTCTATTCGGAGCGGGGAAAACTGGTCGCCACGCTGGACGCGGAGGGAAATCCGACGATGGCGCCGGGGATGGCCGGGCCGCATTCGGCCGGAGTGCGCGAGTTTCTGAAGCACGGCAATCCGGAGCCGGCACGGCCGGAGCCGGAGAAGAATCCGGCGGAGAATCCGGCGGAAACGGAGCCGGAGCCGGAGCGGCCGACGGTTTTCATCGGGACGATCCGGGCGAGGAAGCCGGAGGCCGGAGGGGCGGTCGAGCCGGAGGAGCGCACGGAAAGCGAGGACGAGTGGCTCATCGACTCGATTCCGAGACGGGAGCTGCCGGACTTCACGGCGCAGTTCGGCGTCTATACGCCGGGATTCCAGACATTCGTCAGAAAGCATAAGCTGAGCGGAGCGCAGGTCGCGCTGCTCATACGGAGAATCAGAAGGGAGAAGGAATGATGGAAAGCGAGAGCACGATTCTGGACGGGAGCGCGGCGGCCGCGCAGCCGGGAGTGCAGCCGGAGGGGGCGGAGCGGATCGCGCCAGCCGTGACGGAGCAGCCGCAGGCGCAGCCGGCGCAGCCGGGCGGATACGATTACGCCGGGATGGTCGGCGGCGGCGGGGCGCTCGCGGAGAACTGGCGCGAGGGGCTTCCGGAATCGATCCGCGGCGAGAAGTGTCTCGATTCGATCAAGACGATCGGGACGCTCGCGCAGAGTTACGTCCATGCGCAGAAGGCGATCGGCGCGAACAAGGTGGCGATTCCGGGCGAAAACGCGTCGCCCGAGGAGATCGACGCCTTCCAGCGGGCACTCGGACGGCCGGAGCAGGCCGCCGACTACAAGGCCGACAACGTGAAACTGCCGGAGGGGATCGAGCTCGATCCCGTCCAGCTGGAGGAGTTCCGCAAGTTCGCGTTCGCGAACGGGATTCCGCAGAAGCTGTTCGAGGCCGGCCTGGCGTACGACGTGCAGCGTCTTGAAAAGCAGATCGAGCAGCGTCAGGCCGCCCGCGACGCCGAGTATCACGAGACGCTCGGAAAGCTCCGGAGCGAGTTCGGCGGCGGTTTCGAGACGGTCGTCGCGCAGTGCAACCGGGCGATGGAGGTGTTCGGTCTCACGGACGTCCTGCGCGAGCACGGGCTTCTGAACAACTACACGATCATCAAGGCGCTCGCGGGAATCGGGGAGCGGATCGGGGAGAGCAAGCTGCGCGGAGAAGGCGGACAGGCCGTCTCCGGCAATCCGCAGTCGCGGCTCAGCGAGATTCAGGGCAATCCGGACGATCCCTTCTACAAGAAGGATCATCCCCTGCATCAGGCGAGAGTGACGGAGGTCAATCAGCTGCTGGCGATGCTGGCGAGAAAGCAGTGACGGCGCGGAAATATTTGAAAACGCCGTTCTGCTATAGTAACGGCATGACAGGGAGAACCTGGGCAATTCCGCAGCAGGAATCCGGTTTGCCGCATGTCGCATCCGTCCGGGCGCGGACGGATCGTGATCCGGAGAGTTCCGGGCAATCATCAGGGATTCGCAGAAACGTGTTTCACAATCACGGAGAACGGAAAAATGGCGGAACTTGAACAGGTTTACGCGAAACAGTACGGCGCCAACGTCTACACGCTGGCGCAGCAGAAGGGCAGCATCCTGCGTCCCTACGTGACTCTGGAGGAGATGAAGGGCGAGAAGCGTCACTTCGACCGGGTCAGGCCGACGGCCGCGGTGCGGGTCGACTCGAAGTACGGCGACACGCCGCTCATCCCGACCGAATTCGACCGGAGAACGGTCCACGCGCAGGAATACGTGTGGGCGGACATGGTGGACTGGCAGGACGAACTGAACGTCTTCATCGATCCCACCAGCAACATCGTGCGCATGGGCGGCTACGCGCTGGGGCGCATCATCGACGACATCATCATCGCCAACGGTCTGGACGGCGTCGCCTACGAGGGCAAGGAGGGTCTGACGCAGGTGGCGTTCCCGAAGGATCAGCAGATCGAGATCACCTACGGATCCGGAACCGGCAAGGACAACGTCGGTCTGAACGTCGACAAGCTGATCGCCGCCCGGAGCAAGTTCGGCAAGGCGGACATCGACCTCGACGATCCGGAGAACGAGCTCGTGATCGCGGTGACGCAGGAGCAGATGGACGATCTCCTCAAGGGCGTGGACATCAAAAATTCGCTGTACGACGCGATGAAGGATCTCTACACCGGACGGACGAACAAGTTCCTCGGCTTCACCTTCGTGCGCTGCAACCGTCTGACCAAGGCCGTCAGCGGCAAGGGCTTCAGCCGCAAGTGCGCGGCGTGGTGCAGGTCCGGCGTGATCCTCTGCGTGCCGCAGGAGATCGTCATGTCGGTCAAGCAGCGCACGGACAAGAACGACAACTGGCAGGCGCTGGCTAAACTCAAGGCGGGCTCGACCAGAATCGAGGACGCGAAGGTCGTCCAGATCTTCTGCCAGGAAGGCGACGGAACTGCTGCGTAATCAGAAAGGAGCATGACCATGGCAAGCGTATACAAAAGCAACGTGATGAAAATCCAGGGCGGCGTCGGCGAAGGCAAGCTCAGGACGTCGGAACTCGGCGGACGCGTCCGCGTCGCGCACGGAACGGTGACGCCGGAGGCGGACTACGCGGCGGATTCGGTGATCGAACTCGTCCGCCTGCCGAAGGGCGCGAGAATCCTTCCGGAGTCGGAGCTGCACTTCGCGGCCGGACAGGAAGCGACCGCGACCGTCAAGGTCGGAGACTCGAAGAACGACGCGCGCTATCTCGCGGCGGTCGCGCCGGGGGCGGAGGCGAAGACGCTGCGGCTCGACGCCGACGCGCTGAACGGATACGCGCTTCCGGAGGAGGACGTGATCCGCACCACCGTCGGGACGGCGGCTCTGAAGAAGGGCGTGAAGATCGTCTTCGACATCTTCTACGTGACCGACTGAAAAAACGCTCCACCCGATCCCCCGCGCGGGCCCGTCCCGCCGGGGGACGGGGGAGGACAATCATCCCCGGGGGGAATCACATGGATTCGGTGACCATCTGCAACTTCGCGCTCGTCATGCTCGGGATTCCGAAAATCGCGAGCTTCGACGACGAGAACAACAACGCGAGGCAGTGCCGGATGTTCTACCCGGCGCTGCGCGATCGCGTCCTGCGCGATCACGCATGGAGCTTCGCGATGGCGGCGTGCGAACTCGCGGCGCTCGACGTCCGCTCCCCCGATCCGCATTTCCGGTTCGCCTGCGGCCTGCCGGGCGACATGATCCGGTGTCTGAACATCGATCATGACCGCCCGTTCCGGCTGTTCGGCAACACAATCCTGATCGACGAGCTGCCCGCGCGGCTCTTCTACACGCGGCGCGTCGTCGATCCGCGCAAGTTCGACGCCACCTTCATCGAGGCGCTCCAGTACGCGCTCGCCGCCGAGATCGGCATGGCGAACACCAGGGACGCGCAGCTCATCAACCTTTACCGGAACGAATACGAAAAACGCCTCGCGGTCGCCCGGTCGCTCGATTCGAGCGAGAACCGCTACGCCTTCCAGAACGCTCCGAGAAGAAGCCGCTGGATCGAATCGCGGTTCGACGGCGGAGCGCCCGGACTGCACCGTCACTGCGGGCCGGTCCGCTGGGTCAGGGGGGATTCCGGGATCCAGGGCGACGCGGAGCCTTCCGAAGCGCCTGCGGAACATCTGATCGAGGAGGAGGAGTCCGGCGCGCCGCAGCTGCCTCCGGCGCCCGACTGGGCGCTGCATCCGGAACCCACCGAGGAGCGGGAATAGATGCCGGTCTTCGCGACAGTCAACAGCTTCAACGCGGGCGAGCTCTCGCCGAAACTGCGCGGGAGGCTCGACGTCGCCCAGTACTCGAAGGGATGCTCGGAACTAGTCAACTTTCTCGTGACTCCCTACGGCGGGGCGGAACGGCGGCCGGGAACCGAGTATCTCGCTCGCGCGAACTGCGCGAAGGGCGGGCGCGTGCGGCTCGTGCGGTTCGTCTTTTCCAGCACGGTCGCCTACGTCTGCGAGTTCGCCGACAGAAGCATCCGCTTCCTGCGCGACGGCAGGCTGATTCAGACGGAGAGCGGACCGCTCACCGTCGCCTCGCCGTACACGGCGGCGGAGCTCTCCGATCTCCAGTTCGTCCAGTCCGCCGACGTCATGACCATCGTGCATCCGGATCATCCCGTGCAGGAGCTGAAGCGAGTGTCGGAGGACTCCTTCACCCTGACCGCGAAAGAGTATCAGTATCCGCCGATGCTCGATCCGAATCTCGACGACGATCATACGATCGCCGCCTCCGGCGTCGAAGGGAGCGTCACGCTCGAGGCGAGCAAGGACACCTTCACCGACGGGAACGTCGGCGGGTATTTCCAGCTGATTCACTCCCGGAAGGAGAACGAGCTCTCGGTCGACTTCGAGGCGGACGGGGACAGCGAAAACCTCGAGGTGTTCGGATACTGGACGTTCAGCACGCACGGAACCTGGACGGGGCATCTGACGATTCAGCGCAGCTACGACGGCGGCAAGACCTGGAAGGACTTCAGAACCTATTCGAGCACGAAGGACGCGAACACCTCCACCTCCGGCGAGGAGGAGGAGGAGAACGTGCTGTACCGGCTCCACATGTCCGACTACGAGGCGAGCGACAGCGGAACGCTGAAGCTGTGCCGGTGCCTGCTCGTGAATCCCGACTTCACCGTGACCGGGGTCGTCAGAATCGATTCCGTCGCGGACGCGCGGCATGCCGCCGGAACCGTGCTGAGGAAGCTCGGCGGAACCGACGCGACGAGCGAATGGAACGAGGGCGCGTGGTCGCGCCGGCGCGGATTTCCGCGCTCCGTCGCGTATTACGAGGAGAGAATGATGTTCGGCGGCACGAGCCACCGGCCGCAGACGGTCTGGGGCAGCCGCACCGGCGACTGGGATCACTTCCTGCTCGGCGACAAGGACGACGACGCTCTCGACTTCACCATAGCCGCCGACACCGTGAACACGATTCTCTGGATATGCCAGCATGATTCCCTGATTATCGGGACGATGGATTCGGAGTGGACTTTGTCCGCCTCCGATCAGCAGAGTGCGCTTACTCCCTCGAATTTCCAGGTGAAGCGGCAGAGCGTCTACGGATCGGCGGGGATTCCGGCGCAGATGGCCGGAGACGTGATTCTGTTCGTCCAGCGCGGCGGCCGCAAGGTGCGCGAGTTCGTCTATCAGTGGGAGAAGGACGGATACAGCTCGCCGGACATGACCATCCTCGCGGAGCACATCACGAAGGGCGGAATCGCCGAGACCGGTCTGCAGACACTGCCGGACACGATCCTCTGGTGCGTGCTCGGAAACGGAAGCCTGGCAGCTCTCACCTACGAACGCGATCAGGAGGTGATCGGCTGGCACCGGCACGAGACGGCGGGGAAAATCCTGAGTCTCTGCGTCATTCCGGACGGGGACGAGGATCGGATCTACTGGGCCGTGGAACGGGAGAACGGCGTCTTCCTGGAACGCATGGCGAAGCGCTCTTTCGATTCAATCGCCGACGCGTTCTACGTCGACTGCGGAATCACCGTCGCCGGCGAGGCCGTGGAGGAGATCGGCGGACTGACTCACCTGGAGGGGGCGGAGGTGCGGATACTTGCCGACGGCGCGGTGCAGAAGAACCGCACCGTGGAACACGGGCGGATCAGACTCGACCGCGCCGCGAAAGTCGTGCAGTGCGGACTGGAGTTCTCCTCGCGCCTCGCGCCGATGCCGCTCGAGCTCGAAACTCAGAACGGGCAGAGTCTGATGCGGAAGAAGACGGTCGGCGAACTGCGGCTGCGCGTGTACAATTCCGTCGGCGGCCGCGCGCGGTGCGGAGACGACGTGTTCCAGCGCATCGTGAGCCGCGACGCGATCGGCGACACGTTCGACGCTCCGGTGCTGCCGAAGGACGAGATTGTCACTTTGAACATGCTCTCCGGCTGGAAGAACTCCCTGGAGATCGAGATCGAGCAGAGCGATCCCCTGCCCTTCAATCTGGACAGTCTGGTCGCCCTGTACGAGGTGAGCGAATGAGCAGCATCGTCGACTGCGCCGCGGAGCGCGAATCGGTGATCGACGTCGCCGAGATGACGGCGGACGAACGCCTGGCGGCGGCGGAGTGGATGACCGCGGCGGCCGTCGGACGGAGCGGAAATCCGGACGCGGTGTTCCGCGCGGAGTGGCTGCCGTCCGACGGACTGGCCGCGCACGACTTCGGCGGCAGGACGGTGATGGTCGCCGCGCTCTATCTGGACAGGACGTCTCCGACTGCGGTGTGCGGATGGTGCGTCGGCAATCCGATCAACGCGGGGCGGACGAGCCGCCGCGCGGCGGAGGCGCTCATGCGGGCCATGCCGGAGTACGCGAAGCGGCGCGGGGCGGCGTGGCTCATGACCACCTTCGGCAACCGCGGACTGAACAGGATTCTCGATCGTCTGGGATTCACGACGGGCGAAACGGCCGAAAACAAATTTTTACTTCTGAGGTGAGTGTTATGGGGATGGCGATGCTGATGGCGGTCTCCGCCGGGGTTATGGCGACGTCGGCTCTGGTCGGCGGGACGCTGGGAGTGATCGGCGACATTCAGCAGCAGCGGCAGGCCGAGGCGAATGCGAAGATGCAGTCGCAGCAGTTCGAGTACAACCGGAAGCTGGAGGAGCGCGAGGCGGACCGGATCGAGCAGGAGTCCGCCGAGAACGCCAGAAGACAGCACGAGGAGTCCGAGCGGATGAAGTCGCGGCAGCGGGCGCTGCTGGGCAAGTCCGGTGCGGCGATGACCTCCGGATCCCCGCTCGCCGTACTCGGACAGACGGCCGAGGACGAGGAACGCAGGAAGCAGGACATGCTCTACGGCGGATACAACGAGGCGCAGCAGCGCCGCAACCAGGCGACCATGCTGCAGTACCAGTCCGACGTCGCGAGGGCGCAGGCTCCGTCCAGGGCGGGTCTGGGGCTGTCGATCGCCGGACGGGCGGTCGACATGTTCGGCCAGCTCGGACAGACCGGAATGAGCTACGCCTCCGGCATGGGCGCGCTGAACGCGTCCGGTCAGGGCGGCAAGGCGTGAACAGAACAGGGAGGAACACAGCATGCCGCGCATACCTTTGAGCGAACCGCCGGGGATGATCCGTCATGTCAGCGACGCCGCGCCGATGCGCGGAGCGCCGGACATGAGCTTCGGCATGGAGACCGGCAGGGCTCTGTCGAGGCTCGGGGAGCGGATCGCCGACGCCGGGGAGAAGCTGGGCGGAGCGGGCATGAGGTACGCCGGAACCAGGGCGCGTTTTCTGGAGGCGGAGCAGGCGACGAACGACAAGCTGATGGCGACCCAGGCTCGCAACTGGTACAAGACTCTGAACGCCGAGCTCTCGCAGCGCATGGCGGAAAATCCGAACGAGTACGAGCATTTCGCCGAGTGGGCGCGGGAGACCGACGAGACCTACCGGAACGGCGTCGGCGCGTGGACCGGCAGGATGTCCGAGCAGTACCGGAAGGAGTTCGAGTCGGAGATGGAGGGGCTGCGCATCGAGAACTTCAAGGAGCGCAGTCTGATCGGCATCCACGCGAAGGTGACGAACGACTACAACCTGTTCCAGGCGCGGTTCAAGGATTTCGCCGACCGCGGCGAGGAGGCGGAGGTGAAACGGCTGCTGGACGAGCACCGCGGCTCGCTGATATCCGAGCAGGAGTATCAGCAGAAGCTGCTGGACTACCGGAATCTCGCCGACTTCGGAGCGGCGAAGCGGGCGGTGGAGGCCGGCGACGCCGGAATCATCGCGAAGCTCAGGGAGCGGGACGCCGACGGCGCGTACGTGAACTTCAGACATCTGGAGACGTCCAGAAGAGAACAGCTGCTGAACAGGGCGGTCGCCGACGACGCCGGACGGTGCGCCGACGAGAACCAGGCTCTGCTCGACCGGCTCAACGGCGGAGACGTGATCTCGGCGGAGGACATCGACCGTCAGTTCGCGGACCGGACGTCGCCGGAGGACGTCAGACAGAAGAATCAGCAGCGGGCGATCGTGGAACGGTTCCGCCGGGCGCGGGAGGCCGAGGAACGTCAGGCGGCCGCCGACGAACGGCGCGAACGCCGGGAGCAGGAGCATGAGGCCCGGGAGGAACGGCGCGAACGCCGGGAGGCCGCCGCGCAGGAACGGCAGCTCCGCAGGGACGAGGCGAATCTGCACGAGTAC
>CAYODJ010000039.1:0-13230 GCA_964402715.1 uncultured Victivallaceae bacterium | reverse complement strand
TCCGGCTCAGGGAAGGCGACGAATTCGTGTTCTGTCCGCACGCCATGCGGAAAATATGACCGTAGCCGCGCCTCGTGCGGCGGCCGGGAAGACGCCCGGCCGCCTCCTTTCCTTCAACGCCCGCCCGCCCCGCCCCGGATCCGTCCGGGCGGCGGATCCGCCGTCCGCCGGCGGAACGCCGGTGACTGCGCGGGAGCAGTTCTGGATTTTTTCAACGCCGGGATATATATTACCCCCGTGCCGTCGAGACGCGACCGAAACCATGGAGACGGCGTCCGCGTCCGGTTCGCGCCGTTTGACCGGCGACGCGCCGGAGCATGCCGCCCTGCAAACCAAGGAGAATGGTAATGAGTGAGAAGAAGATTCTGTTCGCCACCGCTTCCCGGAGACTCGCCCGCATGTTCTGGAACGAGGAGGGCGTGAGAAAGGCCGGACAATACGGTTTCCGCGTGGACGTTCCGGCGTTCGACGCCGACCTGCCCGATCCCGACTGGACGAGCCGTCTGGCGGACTACGACGCCATCATCACCACATGGGGATCGCCGGTCTGCACGGAGGAGTTTCTGAAATCCGCGCCCAAGGCGCGGGTCGTCGGGCACTGCGCCGGTTCCGTCGTCAACGTCGTCGACGAGTCCACTTTCAACACCGACGTGCATGTCACCACCGCGAATCCGATCATGGCCGAAGCCGTGGCGGAGTGGTCGCTGATGGCCACCATACTGGCCCAGCGCAACCTGAAGAAATACGCGAAGCTGCGCAGGGACGAGCGCATGAACTGGCCGGAAACCGAAAACATGCAGGACATCAAGAAGATGACCATCGGCATCTGGGGCATGGGGGACACGACCAGGCACCTGCTGAGATTCCTCGCCCCGCTCCGTCCCGGGCGCGTCCTGATCGCGTCCAGCCACAGTTCCGCCGCCGATCTGGCCGCCGTCGGCGCGACCAAGGCGACGCTGGAGGAGGTGCTGTCTCAGGCCGACGTCTTCCACTGCCTGGTCGGAGTCAGCAAGGAAAATTATCAGCGGCTCGGAGACAAGGAATTCGCGCTTCTCAAGAACGGAGCCACGTTCGTCAACGGCGGGCGCGCCCGTCTGACCCAGGAGGACGCGCTGCTCCGCGGGCTGCAGAGCGGCCGCTTCTCCGCGATTCTGGACGTCTTCTACAAGGAGCCGCTGCCGGACGACTCTCCGTTCAACCAGCTGGACAACGTCATACTGACGCCGCACAACGCCGGGTTCACCGGACGCGACCGTTTCCTGCCGTTCCTGCTGGACGAGTTCAACCGCTTCTTCAACGGCGAACCGATGCAGTCGGACATAAGCAAGAAACGCTTCCTGACCATGACCAACGAACATCTCCGCTGAACCGGATCGGGAGCGGAGCCGCCCCGCCGCCGGCTCCGCTCCGCCTGCTCACGGTCCGCACCGGGGGACGCGGACGCGGCGGCGGAGATGCGCGGGATTTCCTCGGCATATGAAATCAGACGGAATCAAGGCATGTTTCGTCGGCCTGGGCTACATCGGCCTGCCGACCGCCGTCATCGCGGCCAGAGCCGGAATCGACGTGATCGGAGTCGACATCGATCCCGGGATAGTCGAAATGACGAACTCGGGGAACGTCCGCGTCGCCGAGCCCGGCCTGCGGAGGCTCTGCCGCGAGGCGGTGCGGAAAGGAAGACTGAAAGCCAGCACCAGGCCGTCGGTCTGCGACGCCTACTTCATCGTCGTGCCGACGCCGTTCAAGGGAAACCATGAACCCGACGTCTCGTACGTCGAGGCGGCCACGCGTTCGGTCGCCCCGCTGCTCAAGCCGGGGGATCTCTATGTCATCGAGTCCACCTCGCCCGTGGGGACCACGGAGAAAATGGCGGCGCTGATTTTCCAGATCCGGCCCGAGCTGAAAGGGAAGATTTTCATAGCCTACTGTCCGGAGCGCGTGCTGCCGGGCAACATCGTCTACGAACTGGTCCACAACGACCGCGTCATCGGAGGCGTGGATCCGGAGTCCACGACGGCGGCGATGCGGTTCTATTCGCGGTTCGTGCGCGGAAGTCTGCACCGCACCGACGCCAAGACGGCGGAGATGTGCAAGCTCACCGAGAATTCCTCGCGTGACGTGCAGATCGCCTTCGCCAACGAGCTTTCGCTGATCTGCGAAAAGGCCGGTGTCAACGTCTGGGAGCTGATCCGCCTGGCCAATCAGCACCCGCGGGTCAACATCCTGCAGCCGGGATGCGGCGTCGGGGGACACTGCATCGCCGTGGATCCGTATTTCATCACCGCCGACTTCCCCGTCGAGGCGCAGCTGATCGCCAAGGCGCGAGAAATCAACAACTACAAGGCGTTCTGGTGCGCCGAGAAGGTGCAGAACGCCATGCTGAAGTTCGAGCTCGAGCACGGACGCAAGCCGGTCGTGGCCATGATGGGTCTGGCCTTCAAGCCCAACATAGACGACCTCCGGGAGGCTCCGGCGAAGTACATCGTGACCAAGGTCATGCAGGGCTGCAACAACACGGAGCTGCTGGTGGTCGAACCGAACGTCAGGAAGCACAAGGTGTTCAAACTGACCGACTGCCGCAAGGCTTTCGCGAAAGCGGACATCGTAGCGTTCCTCGTCGCTCACGACGAATTCAGGACGCTGCCCCGCGATCCGTCCAAAGTCATCCTCGACTTCTGCGGTCTCTACAAGGACTCCTTCTGACGATGAAGAGCATCATGCTGGTGTTCGGCACGCGGCCGGAAGCGATCAAGATGGCGCCGCTGGTCGGGGAGCTCCGGAAACATCCCGACGAGTTCCGCACCGTCGTGTGCGTCACCGGCCAGCACCGTCAGATGCTGGATCCGGTTCTGCGCCTATTCGACATCGCGCCGGATCACGATCTGAACATCATGCGCCGCGGGCAGGATCTCTACGACGTGACGAGTCTCGTGCTCACGGGGATGCGCGGCGTCCTGCGGGAATCGCGTCCGGATCTCGTTCTGGTCCACGGCGACACCTGCACCTCCGTCGCGGCCGCGCTCGGCGCCTTCTACGGGAGGACGCCGGTGGGTCATGTCGAAGCCGGTCTGCGCACACGCGACGTCTACAACCCGTGGCCGGAGGAGATGAACCGGCAGATCATCGGCAGGATCGCGAGCCTCCACTTCGCGCCGACTCGTCTCAACCGGGAGAATCTTCTCAGCGAGGGCGTCGACGGCGGCAGAATCTTCGTCTGCGGCAACACCGGCATAGACGCCCTGACGCGGATCAGGTCGCTGATCGCGTCCGACGGGGCGCTGCGCGGCGATCTGGATCTCGCGCTCCGCTCCGCCGGATACGACCCCGGCCGCGCGGCCTCCGGCAGACGCGTGGTTCTGGTGACGGCGCACCGCCGCGAAAACTTCGGAGAGGGTTTTCTGTCCATCTGCTCCGCGGTCAAGGCGTTGTGCACCAAGTACCCGGACGTCGACTTCGTGTATCCGGTGCACATGAACCCGCAAGTCAGACGTCCCGTCGGAGAGGTGTTCGGCGCGAATCCGCCGGCCAACATGTTTCTCATCGAACCGCTGGACTACCTGCCGTTCGTCCACCTGATGGGAAAGTGTCATCTCGTGCTGACCGACAGCGGCGGGATTCAGGAGGAAGCACCCTGCCTGAACAAGCCGGCGCTGGTAATGCGCGGCTCGACCGAACGGCAGGAGGCCGTCGACGCCGGAGCCGTGAGACTGATCGGCTCCGATTTCGGCCGCATCGTCGCGGAGGTTTCGCGTCTGCTGGACGACGAGGAGAGTCATCGGGCCATGCGCCGCGCCGTCAATCCCTACGGCGACGGACGCGCGTGCGCCAGAATCGTCCGTCTCCTCCGGTGCTCAGTCTCCGAAACCGAACCGCCGCGCCGTATCGACGACGACGAGTTCCGGCCCCCGCGGAGCCGCGATCCCCGGTAGGCTAGAACTCCTTCCTGAAAGCGGACAGAATCAGCCTGCCGACGTTCTCGGCGAGCCTCTCGCGGTGACGCACCCTGACGGTCACGACGCGTCCGCTCTGCAGCGTCGTCGGGGCGGAGAAATCCAGCTCGATGCGGTACAGCGGAAGCACGGACGTGTAGACGCGGCCGTCCGCGTCGTCGGCGTACACCGGAATCACGCCGCCGTAGTGCTGAAGCAGCGGGGAGTCCTTCAGACGCACCGCGATCCGGTTCACCGCCCTGATTCTGGCGGGAATTCCTCCGAGCGAGTCGCGCGGCAGGACGACCGCCTCGTCCCCCTCGCGGAGCTTGCCTATGTCGCGGTCCGCGGCGTAGGCGCACAGCATCAGCTCCCTGGAGACGACCTCCCCCGCCTGCAGCCCCCTCGGCAGATACGCATGCGCCGACAGCGGCGGCAGCGACGGCACGAAGACGCCGGTCGCCCCGCTCACCACCGTCAGCTCCCGCCTGCGGCGCATAAGCTCGTCCAGAGCGGAGCTGTCCGAGTTCATCTTCTCCAGCGTCACGGCGCTCTCCGAAAACTCCTTTTCGTCGAGCTGCTGGAGATCATAGAGCGTCCGATCATACCTCAGCAGCGCCCGCAGCCGCTTTATGCCCGTCTCCAGCTGCGGGGAATACAGCCGGAAGAGCACGTCCCCCTCCTTCACCGGGAAATCACGGCGCGGCAGATCCGAGACGAGCATCCCGCCCTCGGTGACGGTGACCAGCCGGCGGACCGCGGGGACGGTCTCGCCCGGCAGCACGACGTCCCAGGACAGCGGCAGGAAGAGAATCCCCCCCAGAGCCAGCAGCGCGACGGCGCATCCCGTCCATCTGGCGCACCCGGATGTCTGCCGCGACAGGGCGCGGATCGTCACGATCTCCCTCCACGCTGGGTACAGGACGACGCTGAACAGCTCGAAGAACAGCATGACCAGAGCCACGGCCTTGACGAAACGGTGATAGATTACCAGGATGATCGACGTGTAGAGAAAGATCCGGTAGAAGAACGAACCCGTCCCGAAGAAGAACAGAAGTGCGCCGCGTTCGTCGCGCGGTCTTTCGCCCAGCCGCAGGAGATGCCAGCGCCACCAGGTCCTGATGTACTCTCCGGATCGCGTCATCAGGTTTTCGATGTTCACCAGATCGCACAGAATGTAATACCCGTCGTAGCGGATGAACGGGTTGCCGTTGACCAGAAGCGTCGAAATGGTGCTCACCGCGAAAATGTAGAACATCGTCGATTTCCACGCGCCGGGCGGCAGGTAGAGCCACAGCAGCGCGGCGACGCCGCCGAGCAGCAGCTCGGCGATGATGCCGGCCGCGTCGATCAGCAGACGTCTCCGGCGCGGCAGCCGCCAGCTGTCGGTGGTGTCGGTGTAGAGCCGCGGATAGAAGACCATGAATCCCAGCCCGATGCCGCGCACGCGGCATCCGAAATGAATCGCCGCCAGGGAGTGCGCCGCCTCATGGACGAATTTCAGAAACAGAATCGCGGTGAAATATTTCGCCAGTCCGGCCCATGACAGCGTGTCCAGAAACGTCGTCCGCACCTGGCCGAACTCGCGGATCAGCAGCAGATAGCCCAGCAGCGACGGAACCAGCAGCGTCATGACCACCCGCCTCGACGCGATCCAGCTCACGTACGGGCCGATCGCCGCGAAGAGACGTTCCGGCCTCCACGGCGGCAGCCTGAAATAAAGATACGCCGCCGAGAATCGCAGGAAAGCGGTCTTCTCCCTGCGCTCCTCCTGGCGTCTGCGGCTGATTCCGATCTGTCCGTACTCGGGGGCGAGCAGACCGTTCTGACGCAGGAACGCCAGCAGCCGCAGCAGATCGTCCCGCTCCACGGCCACGCCGTTGTCACGCAGTCTGGAGAGAAATTTCGAAACCGGCATGGATTCCGTCAGGAACGACGCCGCCTCGACCATCAGCGGGGAAAGCCGGTAATACGCGTCCGACTGCCGGTCGAAAAGGAGCGGTTTTTCGCCGCGGATCAGCTCCACGTCCGGTCTCAGCGTTCCGGTCATCGGCTCCTGGGCGGCCATTCTAGAGACCCCGAAAATAAAGCACGATGTTCTTGAAGAGCCGGTATCCCAGAGAGACCCGCCCCCCCGACAGCCTGGCGACGCCGCGCATGCCGTAACGCAGGTCGGGCGGCGCGTCTCTCAGTTTCACGCGGACCTTGTAGCAGTAGGTCTTCTGCTCGGTCAGCTCGGGATAATGAGAGACCTCCAGGATCTCGGCGGCGATGGCGGATTCCGGGGCGGTGTGCAGAAACAGAGTCACGGAGAAGCGGCCGGACAGTATCGACGCACTGCGCTCGTCGACCGGAATCTCGGCGACCATGCCCTCGCCCCCCAGCACCTCGAAGAGCTTGTCGCCCGTGCGGACCGCCCTGCCGGAAAGCTGTTCGGCGCGTCCGTCCGTCAGAGCGAGAATTCCCGACGCGGGTGCCGTGATTTTCGAATGATCCGCGTACCACCGCGCCTCCTCGACCGCGATTTTCGCGGTGTCGCGGCGCGCCTCCAGAAGTTTCACCTGCCCGAGACGGGTCTCGTCGGCGAACGCGTTCCGCTCCTCGAGCGCAAGCTCCGCCTCGACCTCCCGCAGCGCGCTTTCGGCGCCGGAGAGCCTATAGGCCAGCTGCTCCGTGTCGTATTCCGCAATCACGTCGCCGCGCTTCACTGGCTCCCCGTCCTGAACCAGGCACCTGGAAATCAGGCCGTCGTACCAGGCGTAGGCTCCGGAAATCGAGGGGGCTTTCAGCATGAACTCGGCCGTCACCTCCTCGTGGACGCGCATGAACATCGCCCCGACCAGAACCGCCAGAACCGCGCCCCAGATCCATTTCCTTCCGACGCGCCGCCTGACCCGGCCGAGCCGGCTCCCGCAGAGCTTCTGATAGTAGAGAGCGTCGGCGACGGAGGACGCCAGAAGTTTCGCCGTGTTGGGCGCGTACGCCGGCACCTCCTTTTCGTATTCGAGCAGCCAGACGAAATAGAAATCGGTCTCTCCCAGATTCGCGGGAGGGCGCGGTTTCACGCAGAGGTAGACGGCGTCGTGCTCGGCGAGATCACGAGGCAGACCGCTTTCGCGGCCGACGATGTGCAGCGCGTCCGTGAACCGGAGAGATTCGGCGAAGATGCACTGGCGCACCGCCAACTGGGAGTGAGGATTAACCTGGGACTGACCGTACTGCGCGACGACGCGGGCCTTGCCGCGGTCGATCTCCAGCAGCGTGGCCGTGCGGAAGTTGAGAAGCAGACGGCTGTTGTTGACCGCCAGGGCCGCCGCGTCGTCGAAGTTCTCCGCCTCGAAAAGATCGTGACCGTACTTCAGCATCAGCGCGAAAGCTTTCAGCTTGGCGGCAAGCACGTCACTCCCCATGGACCAGCTCCCCCGTCATGCCGGCGCACAGCGCTCCGTCGCGGTTCTCGATCAGGACGCGGATGCGCACCGTGCCGGTGCGGTGATCGATCTGCGGCGCGACCTCGTACACCGTCCCTTTCACCTTCCGGCCCGTCTCCGAAAGCGAGATGACCGCCGCGCCGCCGACCTTCGTCAGTCCCGCGTCGTCCGGAGACACGTTCATCACCGCCAGCAGGCGGTTGTCGTCGATGATCCGGAAGAGCGGCTGCCCCTGACGCACCGTCTCGTACTCCCTCGTCTTGAACTCCACGATCTTGCCGGCGAAAGGCGCCCTGATCGTGCAGTACGCGAGATTCAGCTTCGCCTCCTCGAAATTGCTCTCGGCGATCCCGCAGTCGAAAGAGGCCTTCTTCAGCTCGAAATCGCTGGTGAAGTCCTTCTCCCGCAGTTTTCTGCTGTCCTCGAGGACGGCTTTCGCGAACATGAACTGCCGCTCCGCCCGCTTCGCCTCAAGCGCGTAACGGGAGTCGTCCAGCGTCGCGATGACGGCGTTCTCGGCGAAAGCCTCGCCCAGCTTGAAGCGGTACGGCATCAGCGTCGAATCCGCCCGCGCCGCGATCTCCGCCTCGCGGAACGGGAAGAGAACCGCCTTCACGGCCTCCGCGGCGCAGTTCCGCGCCGCGGCGAAGAAGAGGATCAGAAGCAGAACGCGATGCATCAGCCGCCAGACCTGTCAGTAGAGAGCCCTGGAAAATTCCGCGATGACCGCCTCCTCCTGGGAGTTGCTGTACGACGCGTCGCCATCGGCGTAACTGTCCACCAGCGACTCGTATTCGTCCTTGAACGACGAATACCGGTTCAGAACCGTCTCGAACTTGACGCCGCCGATACGGAAATAATCCTCGAGCGAGTCGTCCGGCTCGCGGAAGTTCAGACTGTCGCCGACGCGGCTCTCGCCGTCCGGAACCGGATCCAGCACCGTGGACGGGGAATCGAACCAGTACAGGCTGTGCGGCCCCCAGTAGAAGGCGTCGCTGCCGGGTCCGAGCGACTCCGTGGACGACGTGTAGCCCCAGTTGTAGATGTACGGCTGCTGCCACTCGTTGATGTCGTGGTCGTAGACCGGCTCGTCCCCGGGCTCGTCCCCGGGTCCGGCGTAGATGGTCAGACGGCCGTCGCGGTACTCGACGTCGTAGTTGCCGGTCATGTCGTTCCCGCCTCCGTCGACGACGAAAGCGTCGGAGAGCTTCTGATCGTATTCGCCGACCTCCGTCCCCCTGGCGACGCCGTCCACGCTCTGCAACGTGTCGCCCCCGACCAGACCCTCGACGTCCGACCAGCCCTCCACCGTGTGCTCCTGTCCGTCGTACTTGCGCCTCTCCTCGTTGCCGGTCACCGTCAGGTGCGCCCTCTCGATCGTCCCGCCGTACTCGTATTCGATTTCGAAGTTCTTCGAATCGAACCTGTCGGAGAAGAGCGTGTCGCCGTTCGTGCCGTCGGCCTCGGTGTAGTCGCCCGCGTTCTTGCCGCCGTATTCGAACCGCTGGAGCTCGAAATCGTCGGAATCCAGAAGCCCGGACTCGTCCTCGTCCACCGTCACCGTGTGCCGGTCGGTCGACACGTCGTAGCCCGTGGTGCCGTCGTAGGTCTTGTCCGCGTCCACCGACACGTGCACCTTCGCCGGATCGATCTCGAGCAGACCGTCGCGGTACTCGACGTCGTAGTTGCCGGTCATGTCGTTCCCCTCACCGTCGACGACGAACGCGTCGGAGAGCTTCTGATCATATTCGCCCACGTCCGTGCCGCTGGCGGTTCCCTCCACGCTCTGCAGCGTGTCGCCCTCGACCAGACCCTCGACGTCCGACCAGCCCTCCACCGTGTGCTCCTGTCCGTCGTACTTGCGCCTCTCCTCGTTGCCGGTCACCGTCAGGTGCGCCCTCTCGATCGTCCCGCCGTACTCGTATTCGATTTCGAAGTTCTTCGAATCGAACCTGTCGGAGAAGAGCGTGTCGCCGTTCGTGCCGTCGGCCTCGGTGTAGTCGCCCGCGTTCTTGCCGCCGTATTCGAACCGCTGGAGCTCGAAATCGTCGGAATCCAGAAGCCCGGACTCGTCCTCGTCCACCGTCACCGTGTGCCGGTCGGTCGACACGTCGTAGCCCGTGGTGCCGTCGTAGGTCTTGTCCGCGTCCACCGACACGTGCACCTTCGCCGGATCGATCTCGAGCAGACCGTCGCGGTACTCGACGTCGTAGTTGCCGGTCATGTCGTTCCCCTCACCGTCGACGACGAACGCGTCGGAGAGCTTCTGATCATATTCGCCCACGTCCGTGCCGCTGGCGGTTCCCTCCACGCTCTGCAGCGTGTCGCCCTCGACCAGACCCTCGACGTCCGACCAGCCCTCCACCGTGTGCTCCTGTCCGTCGTACTTGCGCCTCTCCTCGTTGCCGGTCACCGTCAGGTGCGCCTTGTCGATGTCCCCCTTGCCCTGGAACTTGACCACGTAGAGGCTCTCGTCGGCGTAGCCTTTCTGATCGTCCTGACCCTCGACGACGAACGGTGTCTTCCTTCCGGAATCCTCGGAGAAGCCTTTCACCCTGCCCCTGACGGAGAGATCCTTGTCCTTCCCGGCGTTCTTGTCGAGGTACTCGAGGAACTCCAGCTCCACCATGTCCTCGCTGACCTCAAGGTCGGGGTTGGTGGACCAGCCCTTTTCGAACCTGTAGTCGTAGCCGCCGTCCTCCCTGCGCGGAGCGTCCTTGGTGCCGTCGTAGGTCTTTTCGGTGAAGACGTCCACGAAGAGTTCCACCATCGCGTGCGCACCGACGTTGTAGCCGCCCATGCTCGTCTCCACGCGGACGATTCCGTTCGTCTCGCTGGAGTCCTGCGCCTCGTCGATGCAGTCGGCCTCGGAAACCGCCGCGGTGCCGCCGTCCAGATCGCGCCACTCCTCGCCCTGCAGGAAATAGAATTTCCCGTCCTTGCGCGCCGTCCGCGCGCCGCCGGTGAAGGCGATCCCGTCGGGATTGATCGCCAGGGTGCCGTATCTGGTCAGATCGCCGGCGCCGAGATCATCCTTGCCGAACACGTCGGCCAGCGCGGCGTCGGTGTGCGAGGCGACGTCGCCCTCGACCGCTCCGCCGCTGTAGATCGAATAGGCGGTGCGGACCTTGCCGCCGCCCGCCTCGTCGACGGCGAACTCCCCGCCCGTGTTGCCGAGCACGATCGAGTTGATCACATCGACCTTGCCTTTGGAAGTGTAAACTCCGCCGTTCTCCGCCTCGTTGCAGGCGACGGTCGAGTCGACCAGATTCAGACTCCCGGTCTCAAGGTAGATCGCGCCGCCGTTCGTCCCCGCCGCGTTGAAGGCCAAAGTGGAGTTCAGCATATCGACCGTCAGGGGCGCGCTCTCGACCGACGACGAGAATGCGCCGCCCGTTCCGCCCGCGCGGTTTTCGCTGAAGGTGTTGAGCTCCATCCCCAGATGGATGTGCGGAGAAGCCGCCTCCGCCGCGGGCTGAGCCGCCGCCGGCCCCGGCACGGGCGCGCTGGCCAGATTGAAGTCCTGCTCGACGATGTGCCACGGCAGAATGTGAATCTGGAACGAAAAGAAGAACTGATAGAACCCGCTCTGACTGTCCTCCAACAGCTGGATCGCGCCGCCGTCGCCGGTGGCGAGATTGGAATCGAAGAAGTTGCCGGAGATGTCCGCGTCGATGCTGACGTCGCTCATATCGTTGCTCCAGCCGCAGAAGAACACCGCGCCGCCGCCGAAATCCCCCGCGGTGTTGCCGGCGAAAGTCGAACCGGTCAGCACGAAGTTGTCGCCCGCGCCGTCGTTCTTCCAGCCGGTCATGTCCAGATAGATCGCGCCGCCGCCGCCGTCCGCACGGTTGCCGGTGAACACGGAATCGCGGATTTCCACCTGGAAGTAGGAGTCCCCCATGTATCTATATTCTCTGTCATAATAGTAAAACCCGGTTTGTAAATTGTAGTCGCCTCTCGGCGTGACGGACGCGACCGACGCGACGCCGATTGCGCCGCCCGCCTTGGCCGCCGAGTTGCCGTCGAAGATCGAATCCTGCACCGTCAGCTTCCCGGGGGAGTATTGGCCGCGCCCCTTGGATGAGACAACCTGACTGCCGCCCATCGCGTATCCCGGTTCAAGGCTGCTGGGGCCGGAACCCTTGCACCCCGCCATGACGTCGTTGATGAAGATCGCGCCGCCCATGTAGCTCGCCTCGCAGTCGCGGAACTCGCAATGGTCGACCGTGATGTTCGGACCGATGTACTCCAGATCCAGCCCGCCATTATCCGTGGCGAACAGCGCCGCCGCGCCGTAGATCGCGCCGCCGAGTTCCGCCGAGCTGTCGTAAAATTCGCAATTCGTCAGCGTCAGATCGGCGTTGCCCTCCACGCGGATGCAGCCGCCCATCTGCGGCCGGTACGCGCTGTTCTCGCGCGTCATCGTAACATCTTCCATGGTAACGGTGATATGCGCCAATGCCGCGTCGTAGTTGGTATCCCCGTCCGGAATCCAGGTCGGGCCGATGTTCCAGATGCTGCCCTCGCCGATGCCGGAGAGTACCGTATGCTCGTTCCCGACGAAGTGATACTCGACCTCCAGATTAACCGAATCGGCGGAATCGTTCGTTACCGTGATCGACTCGACGTCGATCCAGCCGTCCGCCAGATATACGGTCTTGTCCACGAGCGAATCGTAATCCTTGAACGACTGGGTGAAGGCCGCGCTGACGCCGCCCCGCTCCGGCATCTCCAAAACCCCGTCCGCCTGCAAGACGTCGCTCGTGTCCTTGGAGGGGTCGGTGAAGTAGTATCCCCAGATCGCCTTCGCCGCGTAGGCTCCGGCGCCGTAGAAGCCGGCCAGCTGCCGCGCCCGCCCCGCGCCGTCCTGCCCGACGTACAGCGCCTGCGCCTCATCAACGCTCTTCGTCGTAAAGCCGGAGCCCGCCGGGTCGAGCGCGTTCCAGGTCATGTTCCCGGTGTCGCGGCTGGTGGTGTAGTAGAATTCCCCGTCCTTCTCCCCGACGATCAGATCGCGCTCCTGCGAGGCGGTCGCGCTGCCGAGCACACGGAGCGACGGCATGTTGCCGCCGTTGTCGGTGGAGCGGGAGTTGCCGAACTCCGTCGCGGCGGTGGCGTCGCCATCGTTGGTTCCGCCCATGCCGTCCGCGTGGGTGACGACGTTGTACTGGTAGTTCGTCGTCGCGCCGGATTCTGCGAAGAAGTCGTACTTGCCGTTCGACACCGCCAGATTGTTCAATGCCAGCAGCTTCGATCCGGAGGCCGCGTAAACTCCGGCGCTTTCATCCCCGTCATCGTCGCTGAACGCCGTGATCGTGTTGTTGACCAGCGTCGAGGTGCCGGAAGAGGCGTACCACGCGCTCCCCTTGCCGGTGACGCTGTTGGTGTTGAAGGTCGAATTGAGCGCCGTCGCCGTGCCGGAGTTATAGACCGCGCCGCCGTTGACGGCGGAGTTCTGGGCGAAGTACGAACTCTCGAAACGCGCCGTGCCGGAGTTCCAGACAGCGCCGCCGGCGCCGCTGCTCGCACTGTTCTCGGTGAAAATCACGCCGGTCGCGGCCAGCGTCCCCGCGTTCCAGACCGCGCCGCCGTTGCCGGTCGCGTTGAAGTTGTAAAATTCGACGTTCCTGAGCGTCAGATTCCCCTTGTTCACAATCGCGCCGCCGTCGCCGCTCTTCTGCGTGTCGTTCCCGTCCATCGCGAGGTCGGAAATCGTCACATCGCCGGACTGCACATCGAAGATGCCGTTCCCGGAGGAAACCAGAATCGTCTCATCGCTCCCCTGCCCGACGAGCGCGAGATCGCGCCCGACGGTCAGCTGCGCGCCCAGCAGAATGCGCGTATCGGCCCAGTAGAGCGTGTCGACG
>CAYODJ010000038.1:0-16067 GCA_964402715.1 uncultured Victivallaceae bacterium | reverse complement strand
TTTCCAGCCGGGATCGGCTCGGCCACTGACAGGCCAGACGAAAGAAGGAACCGGGAGAACGGTGTTTTCAAAAACCGGAGGGGCGGGTCCGGCATGTCGGCGGCCAACAGCTGTTAATAAACCCAGAGAATGACAGTGAAAAAAACTACATTTTTTGTAGTTTATGATTTGAAATCGGTATCATAGTATGCATATTTCATAACAGCGGAATTTTCTACCGATATGATATTGATATGAAAATTCCGAAATACAGAAAGGAGAGTACCTATGAAATCGATGATCGCCGCAATCGCCGTGACATTGGCGTTGACTGCGGGAGTGGCGTTCGCCGCTGCGACTCAGCAGTGTACCGCTTCCGCCAAGACCGCCGCGAAGTGTGCCTGTTCATGCGTCTGTACAAATCTGACTCAATGTGCAAGCGGCAAATGCGATGCCAAATGCACGCCCTGCACCACATGCGCACCGGGCTGCGCACAAGAGTCAGCCGCCTGTCAGGACAAGCAGACAGCGTGCGCCGGCGAATGCTCGTGCCCGACCGTGACGGATGCCAAATAAGGTGTTGCAAACGACAACACGAATCTTGCATGCGGCAGGATCGGAGAGGGGGTGTGTACCCCCTCTCCGCTTTTTTTTTGGCAAAGCATTCATCTCAAGACATGAGCGTAACCAGTCGTTCGACGTGTTCGGTGAATCGGCATCCTCAAACGTCGCGCCGTCGCGCACCGTGATGGCGAGGGAAAGGCATTCTCTGACTTGTGTTCGACGGACGCTCTGTCACGTTGATTTTCTCCGGCTCCGCGTCTCTCTTTTCCATGGCAACGCCGTAAAGGCATCCGTTTTCTGAATAGGCTAAAACCGTATTGTCTCCCAAGCGTCCGCCAGACGACTCAGCGGCGATTTTTCGCGCAATTTAATTTCAGGCGAGAAGCACTGGATGCGCGCCTCCTCCAGCAACAGCCAGAAACGATACAGTTCCGGCGCGTCAGTAACGTCCGATATCGTCGCAACCGCAAGATGAAACTTCTCCAGCCATGGCGACAGCGACTTCAGTTTCTCTGCATCCTTGGCCGGATGATGCATCATCCGTTCGGCGCGCAGCCGTGCACTCTGCAGATACCGACCGTATTCGTCCCATACCGTAGGGCGTCTCAAAAATCCCGGAGCAAACAGGAACGACAGTTGTCTCTGCAAATCGCGGCAGTCCGCCCCCTGCCTGTCCCGCAGACGTCCGCAGAGTGCCTTCAGAGATTCATAAGCGCCGTACAATGTCTGCAAACACGATTTTTGGGCAGCAACAACACCCATCAATTCATCAGCCCCGCCGCTTTCCGCCTCGGCATAACTCATTGCATCCCGGATTATGCGCCCATGCTCCACGCCAAGGCACCGGAGAATCGCGGCATCAAGCCACTCGTCGATGTAACTGCAGTTACGATCGGCGGCGAACCAGCTCAACTGCATCTCGCGGGGCAGTGTCAGCGTGCGGCGGCGTATATAATCAACCTGCTCGGGATGTCCCAGTCTGAAGAATCTCACCATCCCCTGCCGGTGATGCGTTGCGGCATCGCCCGGCCGCAGAAAGCACTGCACGCCGACGCTTCCGCCCTCGTCGGTCAACGCCGGATATATGCTCCGGCCGGACGTGCCGGGCAGCGGTATCGTCTGCGGCAGAACCAGATCCGCCGGCCACGACTTCAAACCGCTGCGCGCCAATTCTTCTCCATACCCCGGAATTTGCCCCACGACGCGTGAACCAATGCTTTGACACTTCGGTAAAGAGCGGAGGATACGGCGGACTTGGCCGCCGGCGTCCAGTTCCGCGAATTTCATTGTCAGGTACTCCGGCAAATGCGCCGGAGCGAACATCCGCGGGGCAACCGCCCGGCCATATGCCGACTTCAGAAAATCCGACAGCGCGTCTGCCAGCGGTTGCTCCCGGAAAACCGCGCCGGAACGAACCGTCTCCAAAAACTCATCGACCCGTTCGCCGATCGGGGACAATTCCCGCCGGAGATCTTTCGGCAGAGCTCTGAACATCAATTCGATCTTCGCGGGAAGAACGCCTGGCACCAGCCAGTCGGATAGCCAGTCCGGCAGCAACGCCATGGCGCCATCCGGCACCATTACGGTGATGCCGTCGTCCGTTTCGCCCGGAGCGAAGACATATCGCAATTCAAACCGCACTCCTGCAAAGGTTAAAAAATCCGGATAATCCGCCTCGCTCAACTCCTGAGTCTGCTCCTGCATGGCATCCGCAATACTCATGCCGAGATCGAGTCCGGGATTTTCTTCCACAAATTTTTTCAACGTCAGAGTGGATGTTATGTCGGCGGGAAGCACTGCGTCAAAATGGGCATATATCGCTTCATAATCCGCAACAGTTCCGGGGCGGCGAAGCTTGCTTTCCCAATATTCCAAATTCCGTACCATTTCCGCATGCCGCGTAACCCAGGAACCGAGATTAAGCCGACCCGGGGTCAATGCGGAACGGATAAAGACGGAGCGGGCGTCCTGCCGGTTTTTCCGCGCATAGTCCACACGACGGCCGCTCTGAAGAATCAGGCCGCCGGACATCAGTTTTTCCCTGGCGTAGACGAAACCGGAAACGGAATCCCAGCGGGGGGAATCAAAGATTGAAACACATAAGTGCGGCGCCACCTGCTCAACGTATTCCGGCTTGATTTCCGCGTTCATCCTGGCATAAAGCTGCCGTGTCTCCACCAAGGCGAAACTCATCAGCCACTCCGGCGGCTTCCGCCGTCTGTAAAGATACGAACCGGGAAAAATTGTGAATTTCCGCCCGCCGGTGCCCAGATAACAGCGTTGCTCCTGCACATAATGCGCAATCTGACGCGGAACGCCTGCAAGAAGCGAGCGGTGTACGGCATCGTAATTCAAGGTCCGTGCAACAGAGGAGTCGCCACGCCTCATGGCCGGCGCAAGGCCGTTTTCATCGCAACACGCTGCCAAATCCGCGACGAGATTGCGCCATTCATTGATGCGCCGACAGTTTAAGAAACTGTTTTTGCATAAACGGCGCACCGCACCGCGGGACGGGCTGCCGCCTAGTTCGCATTGGAGCCATTCCCACAACCGCAATATGGCGACGAAGTCTGATTTCTCGTCGCTGAATCTCATGTGAGCCGCATCCGCCGCAGACTGTCTGTCTGCGGGACGCTCACGCGGATCAGGCAGCGACAAGTACGCCGCAATGACCATGACTTCATCCAACACCATGTTCCTGGCCGCCTCCAACAGCATTCTCCCCAGACGGGGATCCAGCGGCAACCCGGCCAGACGCCGTCCGATCGCGGTAAGTTGCCCTCCGGGAAGCATGGCGCGAATATCCGCAAGCGTACGCATCCCGTCACGAACGAGAGGCGGAGGCGGAGGATTTAAAAACGGAAAACTGTCGACATGCGGCAGATGCAACGACGCCATCTGGAGAATGACGCCTGCCAATGACGTGCGTTTGATTTCAGGATCAGTGTATTCATCGGAGCGATCCAGATCGTCGGCGCTGTAAAGATGCACACAGATGCCGTCCGCTGTCCGCCCGCAACGTCCGCGGCGTTGCCTGGCGCTGGCTTTCGAGACTGACTCGATGTGCAACTCCTGAATCATCGTACGCGGATTGTAGCGGCTGACACGCGCCAGGCCGGAATCTATGCAAAACCTGATACCCGGGATGGTGACAGATGTTTCGGCGACATTGGTCGCCAGAATAATGCGGCGCATTCGGCATGGAAGGAATATTTTCTGCTGATCGGCGGCCGCCATCCGCGAATACAGCGGCAAGATTTCAGTCCGCGGCAACCGACGTCCCGCAAGATGATCCAGACAATCATGAATGTCCCTCTCGCCGGGGAGAAACACCAGAATACTTCCGCCGGCGTCAAGTTCGGTCAAAAAATCCACCGCCCGCGTCACCTGATCCGTCAAATCCTCGTCCTCCGTTTCCGGAGGCATGAAATAATCTTCAACAGGGAAAGTGCGTCCGGTCACATTGACAACGGGTGCGCCGTTAAAAAAACGAGAAAATCCATCCAAATCCAATGTGGCAGAGGAAATGGCAACTTTCAGATCGTCTCTCTTATCCAGTAGCAGCTTCAGGTAACCGAGAATGAAATCTATGTTCAGACTGCGCTCGTGCGCCTCGTCGATGATGATTGTGTCGTACTGCCGGAGCAGCCGATCCCTGCGCGTCTCCGTCAGCAGAATCCCGTCCGTCATGAACTTCAGCACCGTGTCACGGCAGGTGCAATCCTCAAAACGGATCTGATATCCGACTTCCCCGCCACACCTAACTCCAAGCTCATCGGCGACGCGACGAGCCATGGTCACAGCCGCAATCCGTCGCGGCTGCGTACAACCGATACGGGCGCGACGCCCACTGCCGAGCTCAAGCGCTATTTTCGGCAGCTGCGTGGTTTTGCCGGAGCCTGTGTCTCCTCCGACAATGATGACAGGATGATCATGCCACAGGCTCTTGATCTCGTCGACCATGGAGGAGATCGGCAAATCTTCAGGAAACCGCCAGCGCAACCGATCCGCAGCCGGCAGAGACACCGCTCCATGCGCTGACGGAGACGGATGCTGGGAAAGGAGGGGTTGTTCCTGCGGGGTCGGCATGGCGCGAATATACATGACTTTTTTCAAAAAACAACTGTTCTCGATCGGAGCATCCCATGCGGCATTTTATCGCGAATACGGTTGCTTGCCGCAGTTTTCAAACTATATTATCCGTACGTCGGAATCATACACTCGTCAGGGTCTCCCGCGCTTTTTACGGATTCTCCGCACGACGGCCACGCGGACATCCGATCGTGCGAAATCCGGGAAATCATCAACACTTTGGACGGCAGATTATCATGGCTAAAGGTACGATAGCTCAAAAGATCATCGACAGACACTACGTCGGCGGCGATAAGATCCCCGGTTCTCCGGTTGCCGTCCGCATCGATCAAACCCTCACCCAGGACGCCACCGGGACCATGGCATACCTGGAACTCGAGGCCATAGGGGTGCCGCAGGTGCAAACGGAGCTCTCGGTATCCTACGTGGATCACAACATGATGCAGAACGGTCCGGAAAACCGCAATGATCACCTCTATCTGCAGTCAATCGCCGCCGCCAAGGGCGTCACTTTCTCCCCCCCCGGCAATGGCATTTGCCATCAGGTGCATCTGGAACGGTTTGGCGTACCGGGGAAAACACTGCTCGGATCGGATTCGCATACGCCGACCGGAGGCGGCATCGGCATGATGGCAATCGGCGCCGGCGGCCTGGATGTTGCTCTGGCGATGGCGGGAAAACCTTTCCTCATATCGTACCCGAGGATAGTCGGCGTAAGATTGACCGGAGCACTGCAGCCATGGTGCACGGCAAAGGACGTCATCCTGCACCTGCTTTCAATCCTGACCACCCGGGGCAACGTCGGGTGGATGGTGGAGTACTTCGGCCCCGGCGTGGCCGCGCTCTCAGTTCCACAGCGCGCGACAATTACCAATATGGGCGCCGAGTTGGGCGTGACCACGTCAATCTTCCCGTCGGATACGGCTACGCATCGCTTTCTGGAGGCGCAAGGTCGTCCGGAACATTACGCCCCGCTGCACGCCGATGACAATGCGGAATATGACAGAGTTGTCGAGATTGATTTGACTGAGATCGTTCCTCTTGCGGCCTGTCCTTCCAGCCCTGACGAGATTCAACCGGTTGCCGCACTCTCCGGCAGCAAGGTAGGCCAGGTCATCATAGGATCATGCACCAACAGCTCATACAGGGATCTCGCCATGGTGTCGCAAGTGCTCAGGGGGCGTAGAATATCGCCGGCACTGACCCTGTCGATAGCGCCCGGCAGCCGTCAGGTATTGGAAATGCTGGCCGGCAACGGAATGCTGGCCGCTCTCATCGCCTCCGGAGCCCGCATCCTGGAAACCGGTTGCGGTCCCTGCATCGGCCAAGGGCAAAGTCCCGCGCAGGACACAGCCACAGTGCGCACTTTCAACCGTAACTTCGCCGGACGCACCGGCACCAGGGGGGATCGCGCTTATCTGGTGAGCCCGGAGACTGCGGTCGGCATAGCGCTGACCGGCTCATTCGTTGACCCTCGCAGTTTAGGGATAGCCTATCCGGAAATTGGCGAACCGGAGCATTTCCTGGTGAACGATAATCTGTTCATACGCCCCGTTGCGGCATCCGAAGCGGCCTCGGTGGAAATTATCCGCAAGCCCACCATCGGCGCACCGCCGATGAATGCGCCGCTGCCGGACACGCTTGACGGCACGGTAATAATCAAGGTGGGAGACAAAATCACCACCGATCACATCATGCCGGCCGGGGTGCATTTGAAACTGCGCAGCAACATTCAGTCGTACTCACGGTTTGTGTTTGAATGCTTCAACGAACCGGAACGCCCCACATTCGCGGAACGCGCGGCCGCAGTGCGTGACGCAGGCGGTTGCGGAATAATTGTCGGAGGGGACAGCTACGGGCAGGGCTCCAGCAGGGAACATGCAGCCATCTGTCCGATGTACCTCGGTATAAAAGCGGTGATTGCTCTGACCATTGAACGTATTCACCGTGCCAACCTGATCAACTTCGGGATCCTCCCGCTGTTGTTTTCCAACGGTGATGATTACAGCCGTCTGACGGAGGGAGACAAACTGCTTCTCATGAACACTCATGAGCAACTTGCTCCCGGGAAACCGATTGCGGCCAAAGTCATCTCCGCCGACGGCAGGGAATGGCGGATGGAGCTGCACCACCAGCTCTCGGCCTCCGACATTCAGATCATCATCGCCGGGGGAAGACTCAATCGTCCATGAGACTGCCAAACGACATCCCGGCTGCCTGGCGGGAGTTAATCGCGTCAGAACTCAATCCACAGCACATGTCGCGCCTGGCTGATTTCATCGAGGGCGAACGATCGGATCATCTCGTCTTTCCTCCGGAAAATCAGGTTTTTGCGGCGTTGTCATTGACACCTCCGGACAGAGTGAAGGTGCTGATACTGGGACAGGATCCATATCACCACGAAACTCAAGCACACGGACTGGCGTTTTCCGTGCCAGACGGAGCTCCCTTCCCGCCAAGCCTGCGTAATATTCTCCGGGAGCTGGAATGTGACTTGCACATACCCCGGCCGACCTCCGGAAACCTCACCGCATGGGGAAAACAGGGGGTGTTGCTGCTGAACAGCGTGCTCACGGTTCGTTCTCACGAACCCGGATCTCATCGCGGACAAGGCTGGGAGGAAATCACGGACGCCGTGTTCCGTGCCGTCAACCGCGGCGTCAGACCGGTTGTCTTTGTCATGTGGGGTTCGGTCGCAAGATCCAAACTGCCATGGGTAGATCTTTCACGGCATCGGGTGGTAGCAAGTGCACACCCGTCGCCGCTCGCCGCCTACCGGGGTTTCATGGGCAGCCGTCCGTTTTCCCGCACCAACGCATATTTGCGGGAACTGGGACGCGCCGCAATAGACTGGCGTCTCCATTCATGCACTTGAACTTGATTGAAAGCGAAATGATATATGGCATGTCACAGCACCGCCGTCATGAATGACACAGCCCGCAACGTGGCGCAGGTGATCATCAACTCGGCCAGGGAAAATGGCTTTCTGGCGGGGACGCTGACGGTCATTCCCGAGCTGGCCGATGCGGAAAAAAAACTTTTTGTGCGAATGCTGGCACATGTACACAGTCGCAGAGCGTCGTCTACCTCAACGCGGCAAGAGCTAAGCATCGATGAAATTTCTTCTCTCTTCACGTTCGTGCTGGCCAAAGCGGCGGAACTGGTCACATGGTACGCCGGCGGCAAACTGGAAGAACCGGTGCTGGACGGCATGCTCGACGGCAAAATTCCTCTTTACGCAGATGATCGTCTCACGGCATTCTGCAAACAGTGCCGCTGGCCGGAGGTCGCGGCTGCGGCCTTAATCTCCTTTGCGGCTCCCAAAGATTCCGACCCGCTGCTGGTGCTTATGGAAGGGCTCAAATGGAGTTTCCGAATCTCCGTGCATCTCGTATCCATCCAACTGGAACGACACGGCATGCTCCGCACGACGTAGGCATCCCCGCAAGGCGCGCGCCGGATGCGGAAAGTCATCCACGCCCCCCGATAAGATACGGCGGCGTTTGTCTGCGTAGGCCGGAATTCTTCCAAAAGAAAGGACGTCCTCGGATTGACAAAATGCAACTTTCATGCTAGTTTCCCCGTCGCGTCTTCTTCCCATTGTCGTTGAAATTTCATATTCTTTGGAACAATGACGGTTGCAACTTCGTCGAACCGAGCGTCTCACCAGAAAGTCAAGCGTCATCAGAAAATCATGAAAATCTTGCAGAAACCACGCGACATGCAGAAGTATTCGCTCTCATTGCGGCGCGACGGCAAACGCATTGGAGTGGTGCCCACGATGGGCTTTCTCCATGCAGGTCATTTGTCGTTAATTGATGTTTTGCGCAACCAGGTCGACATCGTGGTGGTGACCATTTTCGTCAACCCTATCCAATTCGGACCTCTTGAGGATTTACAACAGTACCCCCGAGATTTCGACCACGACAGACATGTCTGCGAAGAACACGGAGTGGATGTACTGTTTGCGCCGTGTCCGGAGGACATGTACGCTGCGGATCGAAGCACATGGGTGGAGGAAACCAGTCTGTCGCAGGGGCTTTGCGGCGCATTGCGGCCAGGTCATTTTCGCGGCGTCACAACCGTTGTTGCGAAATTGTTTCTCCTGACTCAGGCTGAAGTTGCGGTGTTCGGCCAAAAAGATGCACAGCAGGCGCTGGTGATCCGCAGGATGGTTCGCGATTTGAATTTCCCGATCAGGATAATCGTCGCGCCTCTTGTGAGAGATGCTGACGGCGTAGCTTTAAGTTCACGGAACAACTATCTTTCACCGGGAGAACGGGAACGCGCGAGAGTGCTGTATCGCACGCTGCAGTTTGCGGCTTCCTCGCTGCACAGCGCCAAGCCGGATGAATTGGAGACAATCCGTTCCGCAATGATTCACAAGATTGCCGAATGCGCGGATCGTGTGGACTACGTTGAAATCTTGGACGCCGACACGCTCAAACGTCCTGACGGCGACGCATGTGAGCTGTTGGTTCTTGTTGCCGCATACTTCGGAAAGACACGGTTGATTGACAATGTTCTTGTGCAATTGAACGAGAAAGAGATTCCTCCATGCGTAGACTAGTGTGGGATGAGCCAGGATTCAATGTCGAGCTAGAACGTCTGTGCCAACGCCCCGGCTATCCCCCGGAAATCGAGGCCGACGTGTCTCGAATCGTTGCGGATGTGCGCGAAAACGGCGATGATGCTCTGTCCAGATATGCACTGCAGTTTGACAGAGTGAAGCTGCAACCTGCTGACTTCCTGGTCACGCCTGCGGAAGTAACCGCCGCCGTAGCCGCATTGGATCCGAAAGTGAAGTGCGTCATCAGGAAATCCCTGCGCGCGGTGAAATCCTTCGCACGGTGTCAACGGCCGCATAATTGGCGCTATTCCCCGCGCAGCGGTGTGACGCTCGGTGAAAAATTCGAACCCTTGAACAGGGTAGGCATATATATTCCGGGAGGCACCGCCCCGCTGGCATCGACAGTTGTGCACACCGCCGGCATCGCTTCAGCCGCAGGAGTGAACGAAATCGTGGCGACCACCCCCCCGGACGCCAACGGCAACATAAACCCCGCCGTGTTGTACGCCATGCTAAAATCCGGGGTAACGGAGATATATCGTCTTGGCGGCGTCTATTCCATCGCCGCAATGGCGTACGGCACATCGACGATACGTCGCGTGGACAAAATTGTGGGACCCGGCAACGCATACGTCACTGCGGCAAAGAAATTGGTTTACGGACAGGTGGCTATCGACATGGTAGCCGGACCGTCCGAGATCATGATAATCGCCGATGACACAGCCGACGCCAGGTTTATCGCCGCTGATTTGCTTAGTCAGGCGGAGCATGGCAGTGGCCTGGAGCAGGCAGTGCTCGTCACCACAGCGGCGGAGCTTGTCGGCAGGGTTGAACATGAGATGCTGCGGCAAAGGGCTTCGTTACCGCGGCTCGCAACCGTGAACAGGGTGTTGGAGCGCGGCGTATTCCTGATCTTAGTGAAAGATCTGGAACAAGCCGTTGAAATTGCGGGACAATATGCGCCGGAGCATCTGGAGGTGTTGACCCGTTCGCCACTCAAGGTCGGCAGAGCTGTGAAAGCGGCGGGGGCAATCTTTCTGGGACAATGGACTCCTGAACCGATCGGCGATTTCTGCGCCGGTCCCAGCCACGTGCTACCAACGGCGGGAAGTGCGCGATATTTTCGAGGGCTCTCCATGGACGGATTTTTCCGGAGAACCAGCATCGTGCAATACTCAAAAGCGGCGCTGTCGCGTGAACTGGAAGTTGTAGAAACTTTTGCCGCCATTGAAGGTCTTGCCGCGCATGGTCGAGCGGGGGCGATCAGATGTCGCAACCTGAAAGAGGACGGCGCGGGCGCAGGAGAAGCACGATGAAATCCTATTTCCGAGAAGAAGTCGAACACATGTTCGGATATGTTCCCGGTGAACAGCCGAAGATGGAGAGACTTCTGAAACTCAATACCAACGAAAATCCGTACCCGCCTTCACCGCAGCTGCGGAATATCCTAGCCGACTTTGACTTGGCCCGGCTCAGGCTGTATCCCGACCCGAGAGCTGACGCTTTCAGGGATGCCGTGGCGGCACGCTGGGGAGTCGCTCGCGACCAGGTGATCGCCGGCAACGGATCTGACGAGATATTGTCGCTGGTCTTCCGCGCGTTCACATCGCCGGATCTTCCGGTAAGCTGCCTGGAGCCATCGTATTCTCTTTACCCCGTTTTGGCGGCCATGCAGGGCGCACAAGTCAGAAAAGTCGCACTGCAGCCGGGCGTTTTCACGATCCCCGACGATATTCTGGAACAGATCAAAGGGACGAATTTACTTGTGATAGCCCGTCCGAACGCTCCGACCGGCAACAGTTTCCCCATGGCGACAATGACGGAGATTTGTGATCATTTTGACGGAATTGTGCTCATTGACGAAGCCTATGCCGATTTTGCTGAGGATCACTGTGCCGAATTGGCGGCAACCCGCCCCAATGTGATTGTATGCCGGACTTTCTCTAAAAGTTATTCGTTGGCGGGATTGCGCCTTGGCTACGCAGTGGCTCATCCTCAGGTGATTGCAGGGCTGATGAAGCTGAAAGATTCCTACAATGTCGATGCGTTGACGCAAGCGATCGGTCTCGCCGCCTACGAGGACAGGAGCTATCACGCGCATTGCGTGAGTCGGCTGAAGACCACCAGGGAGAGCCTGTTCGGAGAATTGCTGACTCTCTCATTCGAAGTGGTGCCGTCTGAGACGAATTTCCTCTTCGCCGCTCCGCCGGGAGGAGACGGGGAGGCGTTTTTCCGTTATCTGCGGGACAACCGTATAATCGTGCGTCATTTTCCGGGAGCAACAACCGGACGGTACGTCCGCATAACTGTCGGCACGGCTGAGCAGATGTCGGAGTTCCTTGTCTTTACCAGACGTTGGCTGGAGGCGCGACATGCGTAGGCATGTCTGTGTCCTGCAGCGCCGCCGTGATGATCAATGTCTGCAGATCGATGTCCACGGACGCTTGAAACTCCGTCCGTCGGAGGTGAAGATATTAAACCGAATGATATGGAAAAACGCCGCGACACCGTCACGCCAGCCGATTTTTTTGCCCTCGTCATAGCGCCTCGGATTATAGGAAATCGGCACTTCCCAAATGTACAACTGTTTGGCTCGTGCTATCTTGGCGGTGATCTCAACCTCGATGCCGAATCGTTTCGACTCCAATCGTAAATTTTGAATAACTTCCCTGCGAAAGCATTTGTAGCAGGTCTCCATATCGGACAAGTGAATATCCGAAAAGACGTTGGATAAAAAAGTCAGCAGTTTGTTGCCCATTTCGTGACGGAAAAAACGCACCTGGCCAGGAGTGCCCATGAAACGGGATCCGTACACCACGTCCGCGCTGCCGTTTATCAGAGGAGCGAGGACGACAGGATAATCTTCCGGCGTATATTCAAAATCAGCATCCTGCACCAGCACGAAATCCTTGGTGGCGTCGGAAAACCCACGGATCAAGGCGGCGCCCTTGCCGGAATTGACCGGCTGGTTCACCAGCCTGACGCGTGAGTCGGCGGAGAAACTTTGCAACTGCTCCCATGTGTTGTCGGTAGATGCATCGTTGATGATGATGACTTCGCCGGTTTCAGGACGCGACAGAACATTCGTCACGACCGCCTTTATAGTTGCAGACTCATTGTACGCAGGGATAACGACGCTGAGCCTTCCTTCCGAATTCGGCAGAGGTGGAGTGCGGTTCATGCTTACATCTGTCCAAGCTCAGCGGAGCGGATCGCGGCCGCCCGAACTGCTGACACGACCGCCGCATGGAATCCGCCTTTACTAAGCTGTTCCAGGCCACGGCTGGTGGTTCCGCCGGGACTATTCACTTGATCGCACAATATCGCAGGGTGTTGCCCCGTTTGGGTAACCATGTCGGCAGCCCCTGCGACGGTCCGCGCCGCCAAATCCATGGCCAGATCACGAGGCAGCCCCTCGGCAACACCTCCGTCCGCCAACGCCCGAATGAATTCAAACACGTAGGCCGGTCCGCTTCCCGCCAGACCTGTCACCGCATCAATCTGCTTTTCCTCCAACTCAGCAAAACTGCCGACGGAGCTGAAGATTTTACGCACCAGCTCCCGCTCCGCAACAGTCACCTCCGCCGTCAGCGCGGCCACCGCGCACCCACGCCCGATCAGAGCCGGAGTATTAGGCATGACTCGCACAATCCTTGCACTGTCCGTCAAATCGTAAAGGCGAGCCAACGAAATGCCGGCCGCAATGGAAATGACAAGTTTCGTTTCCAAGATGCTTTTCAAACCGTTCAATGCATCCGACAAATGTTGCGGCTTGACGGCAAGCAGAATCGCGGGGACGCTGTCCAGTTCCTCCTCAACAATCTCTCCGCACCTGCAGCGGATACCGGTTTTGTCCGTGAATTTTGCGGCCGCGTCCGGATCAACATCGTATGCCGAAAGTTCCTCGGCCGAAAAGGTCTTGGTTCGCGTCAGACCGGTCGCGATGGCGGTTGCCATTTTACCTGCGCCAATAAAAAACAACTGCTTCATGATCAATCTCCCATATACAATCCGAAACCGCCATCGTTCCGCGGAATCAGATCAATTGCCATGCCAGCACACCGATACCGATGACGTACAGGTACCATGCGAAAAATCCCAGTTTCCCGCGATTCAGCATCCTCACCAGCAATGAGAGCGTGACATATCCGACGGCCGCGGACACGAGGAAACCGGCCGCCAGTTGCCAAGGCGTCACGCCGCCAATCATGACTCCTTTCTCAGCCAAATCAAGAAATTCAAGCAGAGCAGCGCCGCCAATGGCGGGAACGGCCAGCAAAAAGGAAAATTCCGCGCACGCCGTGGCATGCATCCCTGCGAGCAGCCCGATCGAGATCGTCGCACCGGATCGGGAAACACCAGGCAGGATCGCCACCGCCTGCGCCACACCGACAAGCAGAGCCTGCCGGAACTCGACGGCCTCAATCGGCATGACTCTTTCCTGATCGCCTGAACGTCGACATCGCCGGCTGGACCACATCAGCAATGTCGCGGTGAGTAGAAACCCAACACCTGTCAGCGCCTGGTTGCCGAAAACATCCCCTGCACGTCCGCACTTGCTGAGAACCAAACCGACAACGCCGGCTGGAATGCTGCCGACAATCACCATCAGCGCCAAACGCAGTCGCGCAGCGCGAAAAAACCGCAACAGCTCCCGGAAATAAAAAATGACAATCGCCACCAGAGTTCCGGCGTGCAGAACGATGCCCAGTGCCAGATTCTCATCCGGATTGAACTGAAACAAAGTGCCCAATACAGCCAGATGCCCGGAAGAGCTGATGGGCAGAAATTCCGTAATCCCCTGCACCACCGACAGAACCAGCACGTATAGAAAATTCATTTCGTCTTAACAACATTCTCCTGTTCTGAGAGTGCCATACGGCGGCATACCCGGAATCTGCATCACCTCGCCGCTCCGCGGGAGTGAAGCCCCGTCATGTTTCAGCCGTCATGCGCCCGGCATGATGTGCAAAAGAGTCCGCGCCCATACGCGCAGAGAACAGGACAGCGGCAAACATTGACATAAGATTCACTGCCCGTACGTTTTTTTCAAGCAAAGTTCCGCCGGACATTACTTTTTGTTCTTCTTGTTCTTCCCGAATTTTGCATCATCTGCGGATTCCATGGATCGGACATCGTCCTGAACACCGTCGATGTTTCCGTAGTGAGCGCCGGTACCTCGCCGCAGATCCGATGAAACTCCGGTCGGCCTTTCATTTTCGGAAGACGGCTTTTCTCCGGACGCCCCGTTTTCATAGGATCGAAGAACACGATCGATCATCTCGCGCGGCAGACGTGACATACGCCCTCTCATTTTCTCAGCCGCGCGATCCGGAGTATACCCGCCTCGTCCCAAACGCGGCAGCATCAGCCACATTGCAAAAGCGCCGAAAATTATGCCGACGAACAGACACCCCAACGGCGCCAGACAACACCCTGGACGACTCATGGCAAATCCTCGGACATATGTGTTGTTTGGGGAAACCGATTCATGGTTGAAGAAACGCTGCGGTAATATTCAGCGCATTCCGAACCGGATGTCCCAGCCCCGATCTCGCGTTCACGTTCTCCGCCCGAAGCAGACACAGGAAGATGACAACCACGGCAAAATCCTCACCGGCAGCTTTGCATATGCGGCGGTAACACCGCGGACCTTCTCTCTTATTGAGACGGAGTTCATTATGAATCGCATCACGAATCACACCTTCTGACTTGAATGTTCATCCGCAGTGATTGTTCGACCCATGATCCGCTCGGACTCGGGAACGAGAATGGAACAAGCATCCCTTGACGCCTTGTTGCGATGGCGGCAAACCGTGCGCTAATATATGTCTCGTTGACACCATGTGCAAGCATGTCCTGTCCTGTCATATCCGAGAAAAATCCTTCCTAATCGGCATCTCGGCCGCATGGCATCCGGCATAATTCAGATAATATCGGGTGATCCTTTTCAGGCGTGCAGCCTCACGCCATGTCCCGTGCGGACGAAATCAACTAGTGAATTGAAAAAGTAAACGCCACTTTGTAAGACAAAACGCAAAAAACGCTCAAAAGAATAGCGTTTAGTTTTGCAAAACTAGCTTTTTTATTCATTATTTCCAGCATTTCCACAAAAAACCTTCTTACTTTTGTGCGTTTAGTTTTACAAAAAAAGCAATGGAGTACCAAGGGTGTAACGCTCAACAATTTTTTCGGAATGAGTAAACGCCACCCTTTATTCGGTTTTATTTGTACGCTGTTTTAAATTCTACTTTTGATCAGCTCCGGTAACAATGTGACTTCCCTGGGGTCAATCAAATGCAACCCCAGTTGCTTCAGGGGTTCGACGCCATAGATGGCTTCGAACAAGGTAATTGCAGGAACGTTATTAAGGTTTTTCCTCGCATAGCTGTTCAGGTGAGAAAGAGCAAGATTCACGTCCTGCTGATTCAGATGATCGAACGAACTTCCTTTCTCCAGGATTTTCCTGAGGTTCAGATGATTATTTTCGACATGGCCTTTCTGCCAGGATGCATAAGGCCAACAGAAGAAGATTCTAGTCCTCCGAACTCCGGAAATGGGACTGAACTCCAAAGCCTCGGGATTGCTGAACTCAGAGCCGTTATCGGTGAGGATAACCGGGAAGAGCTTCTGGAAAACCTCCAACCCCAGGGTAGTCTCCAGATAGTTGAACTTATCAATGACGGATTGAGAGGTATTGTTGTCCCGCAGAAAAGCCAGCATCAAGCCACAGACGTTAAACTGCAGCGTCAGCAAAACTTTTCCTCCACGGCGACCGATGACGCTATCCATCTCCACCACGGCGGAACCGTCGTTACTCTCGCAAAACTTCTTGAAGTCGTCGTAGGTACGACCGTTGCGA
>CAYODJ010000037.1:0-19508 GCA_964402715.1 uncultured Victivallaceae bacterium | reverse complement strand
TCGGCGTAACGATCGGCGAAGGCGAGAGCATCTTCGGTCATGGCGGCGAGATGAAAAAGAAAGAGATGCTCTTCGCTTTCCGGAGCAACTTTCTTCAATTCCTGCCGGATCATGTTCAGACGATTCTCCAGCCCGCATGCAAGCAGCACGGCGTAGTCCGGCGTCATGTTTTCGGCGCCCCAGACAGGGCAATTGCCGTTGCGTTCGGAAACGACCTGTTCCACCAGCATCGGAATTGTTCCGACGATCGTGCGGGTGTATTGCAGACGCTCCGACGGGATGATGACCGGGGTCTCCGCCTCCAGCATTTTCCGGAACAGGTACGCGCTGGCTTCGTAGACATTCATCCGGGCCATCGCCGCCTTGATGCCGGGATAATCCGGAGAGGTTCTGCGATACACGGTGTAACCGCCCTCGCGGCATTTTTTCCGCAACTTTTCAATTCGTTCGGTGATCATGATCCTGCCCTCGACTTATTTCCCGGCGCTGCTCATTTCCGAGCGGTGAAACCCGGAGAGCGCCTGGTGAATCTTAACACAGACGTTCCATTCGGAAACCGTCGCGCTTTCGTCAAAGAGATATAACGCTTTTTCGGAAAGAAACAACTTTGGTTCTGAAGAAAAACGAAAAAAATCGGGAGTATCTTGAACACGCGCGCAAAGAGCACCGCCGCACTCTCTCCGGCATGCGGGCAGCCGCCGCCTGCGGACTTCCAGGAGCCGCTCGCGGAAACGCGAAATTCCCTGCGGCATCCGGAATCTGCTTTTTCCGTTTCCTGCGGCCGGAACCGCGGCGGGCGCCGCTTCTTTCTACACGGTCGAGCACCTGCCGGAGCCGGGGCGGGAACTCTTCCGCCTTCGCATGGCCGAGGCTGCCGATCTTCCGCCCTTCCGGATTGACGATGACGGCCGGCCACCCCCCGGTTCCATACTCTCTCCGGAGTTTCCGGTGTTGCGTCACGAGATTCGCCGGCGGCTTCCGCCGGCCCCGCGCCGGGGGGATGACGGCCGTCCGGGACGGAACCGGCCTTTCCGGCGGACGGCTCCTGCGGGAGGCGGCTGAATTTTGTGCTTTGTTCTAGTAAAAGCCTCCGGCATGAACTATATTAAGCCGTTTCGCCGCGCCGTCAGACCGCGCTGCTCTGGTTCGAACCTTTTCACCGTTTAAGGAGTCCGTCCATGAAATGCATAGTGCTGGGATATCATAACATCGGCAGGGTCGGCATCGAGGCTCTGCTCGACGCCGGGTTCGAGATATCCGCCGTGTTCACCCACCGCGACAATCCGAATGAGAACATCTGGTTCGGATCCGTCGCGGAACTGGCCGCCGAAAAAGGCATAAAGGTGTTCGCCCCCGAGGACATCAACCACCCTGTCTGGGTGGAACGCATCCGCGCCATGGCTCCGTCGGTGATCTTCAGCTTCTACTACCGGACGATCATAAAGTCCGAAATTCTGTCGATTCCGCAGTACGGCGCGTTGAATCTGCACGGATCGCTGCTTCCGAAGTACCGCGGCCGGGTTCCGATCAACTGGGCCATCATAAACGGCGAAAAGGAGACCGGAGTCACCCTTCACTACATGACGGCCGGCGTGGACGCGGGCGACATCGTCGATCAGGAGCGTTTCGAGATCGGCGACGCCGACACCGCCAGATCGGTGTTCGACAAGGCCTGCACGGCCGCGGCGACGCTGCTGAAACGCGCTCTGCCGCTGGTGCTTGAGAACAAGGCTCCGCGCCGGAAGCAGGACGAGACGAAGGCGACTTATTTCGGAGCGAGGACTCCGGCGGACGGGCAGATCGACTGGACGCAGTCCTGCACTTCGGTGCACAACCTGGTGCGCGCCGTCACCCGCCCCTATCCCGGCGCCTTCTCGTTCCTCGGCGGCAGGAAGTGCTTCTTCTGGACCGTCGTCCCCGTGGTGCGCGAAGACGACGTCGAGCCCGGGACGGTGCTGCAGTCCTCCCCGCTGGAGATCGCCTGCGGCGAAGGCGCGGTCAGGGTGCTGCAGGCCCAGTTCGACGGATCGGTGTGCACCACGGGTGAACAGTTCGCCGCGGACGGACGGGTGGTGAAGAACATGACTTTCGGCAACGATCCGAGGAAGCAGCGGGAGTCGGAACGGAAGAAGAGCGTGCTGATTCTCGGCGTGAACGGCTTCATCGGCAGCCACCTGAGCGAGAGACTGCTGGACAGCGGAAAGTACGAGGTGTACGGCCTCGACCTGCGGTCGAATTACATCGACCATCTGCTGGATCGTCCCGGATTCCATTTCCGCGAGGGGGACATCTCCATCCACCGGGAGTGGATAGAGTACCACATCCGCAAGTGCGACATAGTGGTTCCGCTGGTCGCGATCGCCACGCCGATCGAGTACACGCGCAACCCGCTGCGGGTCTTCGAACTGGATTTCGAGGAGAATCTGAGGATCGTGCGCTACTGCGTCAAGTACAACAAGCGCATCGTCTTCCCGTCCACCAGCGAAGTGTACGGCATGTGCCAGGATTCCAGCTTCGACGAAGACAATTCGTGTCTGATAACGGGTCCGATCCGGATGCAGCGATGGATCTATTCGACCAGCAAGCAGCTGCTGGATCGGGTGATCTGGGCGTACGGAGCCAAGGGACAGCTGTCGTTCACCCTGTTCCGTCCGTTCAACTGGATCGGGCCGAGACTGGATTCGCTGAACTCGGCGAGGATCGGTTCGTCGAGAGCCATCACCCAGCTGATCCTCAATCTGGTGCAGGGTACGCCGATACAGCTGATCGACGGCGGCGAGCAGAAGCGGTGCTTCGTGGACATCTCCGAGGGCGTGGAGGCTCTGTTCCGCATCATAGAAAACAAAGGCGGCAGATGCGACGGACAGATCATCAACATCGGCAATCCGGCGAACGAGGCCAGCATCAAGGTCATGGCGGAGATGCTTGTCGAAAAATTCGAAAAGCATCCGATGCGCTGCTATTTCCCGCCGTTCGCGGGATATATGGTGGTGGAGAGCGGGGCGTTCTACGGCAAGGGATATCAGGACGTGCAGCATCGCGTGCCCAGCATCCGCAACGCGAAGAGACTGCTGGACTGGACGCCGCGCGTCACGCTGGCTCAGTCGATTGAAACCACGCTGAATTTCTTTCTGGAGGAGGCGGTGCGTTCCGGCGAATTCACCCGTTAACCCGGCCGCGGCGGGCATATCATCGTGAAACTTATCGGCTTGCGAGTTGACGTTGACACTTTCCGGGGGACGAAGACCGGCGTGCCGGCTCTCTGCGATCTGCTGGCGCGGCACCGCGTGCGGGGGACGTTCTATTTCTCGGTCGGCCCGGACAACATGGGACGGCACCTGTGGAGGCTGCTGAAACCGGCTTTTCTGTGGAAGATGCTGCGCACCGGCGCCGCCGGACTGTACGGTCCGGGGATAGTGCTCATGGGAACCGCGTGGCCGGGGCCGCGCATCGGCCGCAGGCTGGCGGCGCAGATCAGACAGGCGGCGGACTCCGGGCACGAGATAGGGTTTCACGCATGGGATCACCACCGCGCGCAGTCCGGGATCGACCGGATGAGCGCGGCCCGGATGAGGGAGGCGCTGACCCGGGGTGTGGAGGAGCTGCGCCGGATCACGGGGGCGGCTCCGGTCTCCAGCGCCGCACCCGGCTGGAGGGCGAACGATCGGCTTCTGCTGGTCAAGGAGGAATTTCCGTTCGACTTCGACTCGGACTGCCGCGGCGCGTCGCCGTTCTATCCGGTCGTGGAAGGACGCCGGCTGAACCGTCTTCAGATCCCGGTGACGCTGCCCACCTATGACGAAATGCTCGGACAGGACGGCGTCGACGATGAAAACTACAACGACCGCCAGATCGCGCTCCTGCGCGAGGACGCGCCGAACGTTCTGACAATCCATGCCGAAGCCGAAGGCGGACGCTGTCTCGGCATGTTTGAAAGATACCTGAGCAGGGTCGGGGACATGGGATTCTCCGTCGTCCCCCTCGGGGAGATAGCCCGGATTTCGCGGAACGCGCCGGCGGGCCTGATCAGGCCGCGGCCGTTTCCCGGACGCGAGGGCTGGCTGGCGGTTCAGGCGTGAATGCGATGCCATACGCGGAGGACAACATGACGGGCGACGCCCGGGGAGGTCATTGATTCATGGACGGCGGTTATCAGTGTTTGGAGAAGGTGGAGCGCGATCCCGGCAACCTGATCAAGGCTTTGCAGACGGTGCAGGCGCAGTTCGGATACGTGCCGGACGACGCCGTCCGCGCGGTGGCCGGCTATTTCGGCGTTCCGGCGGCGGAAGTCGAAGGGGTGCTGAGCTTCTATTCGCAGTTCAGGCGCGTCAAGCCGGGGCGGTTCAGGATCGCCGTCTGCGACGGCACGGCCTGTCACATCAAGGGGTCGCCGCTGATTGCGGAATGGCTCGGCGCGGAACTGAAAATCAAGCCCGGCGAAACGGACGCGGAAGGGAGATTCTCGCTGGAGACGGTCGCCTGCCTGGGGTGCTGCAGTCTGGCTCCGGTCATGAGCGTCAACGGGCGCGTGTACGGGAAACTCGACCGCAAGGGAATGATCAGAATCCTCAGGGAGTACGCTGACAAATGAATGCGGGGATAAAGAAGATCCGTGTCGGAACCGCGTCCTGCGGCGTCGCCTCCGGAGCCTACGCCGTGCTGGAGGCTCTGCGGAAGCGGGCGCAGGGGGTCCCGGTGGAGGAGACCGGGTGCATCGGACACTGCTACGCCGAACCGCTGGTGGAGGTGGAGCTGCTGGACGGCGGCTCGGTCGTCTACTCGCATGCGCGGGACGACGATCGATCCGTCGGCGCGATCCTCGAGCTGAGCGGCGAGGGCCGTTTCGAGATTCCGGCGGGGCGCAGGTCCAAGGAGCTGGTCAAGGTGATGGCGCTGGCGGGGCGCATCGACCCCGCCTCCTACGACGATTACGTCGCGCACGGAGGATACTCAGCGCTGAGGCGGGCGCTGTCCATGCGGCCGGAGGAGGTCGTGAACGAAGTCAAGCTGTCCGGACTGCGCGGCCGCGGCGGAGGCGGATTCCCCACGGGGAACAAGTGGGGATTCCTCGCAGCCAAGCGGGCCGAACAGAAGATTCTGATCTGCAACGCCGACGAGGGCGATCCCGGCGCCTTCATGGATCGCGCCCTGATGGAGAGCGTGCCGCATCAGATGCTGGAGGGGATGCTGATAGCGGCGTACGCCACCGGAGCCACGAAGCTGTTCATCTACTGCCGCGCGGAATATCCGATGGCCATCAGGAGGCTGCACGGCGCCATCGGACAGATCTACGAACACGGACTGAATGTCGTCGGAGACCGTGAATTGTCCATCACGGTCAAGGAGGGCGCGGGGGCGTTCGTCTGCGGCGAGGAGACCGCGCTGATCCATTCTCTCGAGGGGAAACGGGGGATGCCCAGCTTCAGGCCGCCGTTCCCCACCGACAGCGGCTGGCGCGGATATCCGACGATGATCAACAATGTGGAGACGTTCGGGAACGTTCCGCTGATTTTCAGGGAGGGGAGCGCGAAGTACGCTTCCGTGGGCACGGCCGGAAGCAAAGGCACCAAGCTCTTCGCCCTGGCCGGCGATTTGAAGTATCCGGGATTGGTGGAAGTGCCGATGGGAATCACGCTGGCCGAAATTGTCTTCGACATCGGCGGCGCGGATCCGTCCGAGGTCAAGGCCGTGCAGACGGGAGGTCCGTCCGGAGGATGCATTCCCGTGGAGAAGTTCGACACGCCGATAGACTACGACTCCCTGCGGAGTCTGGGCGCGATCATGGGCTCGGGCGGACTGATTGTGATCGGCCGCGGCCGCTGCATGGTTGAGACGGCGCGTTATTTTCTGGATTTCACCCACAGGGAAAGCTGCGGGAAATGCACATTCTGCCGAGTCGGAACCAAGCGCATGTTCGAGACGCTGTGCCGGATCACGGAGGGGAGGGGCGAGCTGTCGGATCTGGATTTCCTGGAGGATCTCGGCAGGAAGGTCCGTGCGGGATCTCTCTGCGGCCTGGGGCAGACCGCGCCCAATCCGGTGCTGGCGACCCTGCGGTACTTCCGCAATGAATACCTGGAGCATGTCGAACAGCATCGCTGCCGCGCTCTGAGCTGCTCGGCCCTGGTGGACGTTCACATAGACAAGGAGCGCTGCGTGAAATGCAGACAGTGCATAAGGACATGTCCGGTCGGAGCCATCTCCGAGTCTTTCGTGACGGACGGCGGTCTCTGCACACGCTGCAACAGCTGTATCGAAGTCTGTCCGAAGAAAGCGATCAGCCGCATTGCAAAGGGGGGAGGAAGCCTCTGATGAACACCATAACATTTTCCTTGGACGGGAAGACGGTTCATGCCGAACCGGGACAGACGATTCTGGAGGTCGCCGCCGCGAACGGCGTCTTCATTCCGACGCTGTGCAGGGAGCAACGCGTCTCGCGGACGACCAGCTGCTTTGTCTGCGTGGTCCGCGACAGGAAGACCGGGCGTTTCCTGCCGTCGTGCTCCAGCATGCCGGCGCCCGGGCAGGAAATCGACGCCAGCTCGGAGGACGTCCGGGACATGCGCCGGACGGCTCTGAACCTTCTGCTGAGCGAACATTCCGGAGACTGCGAGGCTCCGTGCAAGATGGCGTGCCCGGCGCACGCGTCGGTGGAGGACTACGTCAGGGCGGGCAGGAACGGCGATTTCCTGAAAAGCCTGAAGATCATAAAGGAGCGCATTCCTCTGCCGCTGAGCATCGGCAGGGTGTGCCCCCGCTTCTGCGAAAAGGACTGCCGCCGGAACATCTACGGCAACGCGCTGGCGATCAACGATTTCAAGCGCCTGGCGGCGGATCTGTTCTACGACGAGTACATGGAGGAGCTGCCGCCGGAGACCGGCCGGAGCGTGGCGATAGTCGGGGGCGGGCCGGCGGGACTTTCGGCGGCGTATTTTCTGCGTCTGAACGGCGTCGCGGCGACCGTATTCGAAGCGATGCCGCAGGCCGGAGGCATGCTGCGCTACGGCATTCCCGCCTACCGGCTGCCCAGAGCCGTTCTGGACAGGGAGCTGTCGCATTTCACCCGTCTCGGCGTCAGGTTCGAATACAACTGCAGGCTGGGCGGGAATCTGTCGCTGGACGATCTGATGAAGGAGTTCGACGCCGTGGCGCTCGCCGTGGGATGCTGGAAGGCGTCGGGGATGCGTTGCGACGGAGAAGAACTGGCGATTTCCGGCATCGATTTTCTCAGAGCGGCATCGCTCGCCGACCCGACGCGGAAAAAGCTCGGCGACGTCGTGGTGGTCGGCGGCGGCAACACCGCCATGGACTGCGCGCGCACCGCCGTGAGGCTCGGCGGTTCCAGCGTGCGTTGTCTCTATCGTCGTTCGGAGGCCGAAATGCCGGCCGAAAAGGCCGAGGTTCAGGAGGCGCGGGAGGAAGGGGTGCAGTTTCACTTTCTGATCGCGCCGGTGTCGCTGCGCAGGGACGGCGGACGTTTCGTCCTGACCTGCCGCAGAATGAAGCTGGGCGACCCGGACGCGTCGGGACGGTGCAGACCCGTGCCCGTGGAGGGCAGTGAATTCGACGTCGAGGCGGACACGGTGATCGCCGCCATCGGGCAGTCGACGCAGGCTCCGTCGGGTCTGGAGACCGACCGCCGCGGCAACCTGAGGATTCTGCCCGGTTCGGTGTCGAAGGCGGGGGATCGGCTTTACGCCGCCGGGGACTGCGTCTCCGGCGCCGCCACGGTGGTGGAGGCCGTCGCCGCCGCCCGCGTCATGGCCATGGAAATCGTCGGCGACCTCGGCGGCGCCGGGTACCGGCCGGAGCCGGCGGTGAACGTTTCGCGCGGGCACTGGCAGAGTCTGAAGAAGGACGATCTGGTCTTTCTGCGGCAGGACGTCTCCGAGGCGCGCCGCGAGAAACCGGAGCTCATTTCGTTGGAGGAGCGGCGCACGACCTTTCATGAGGTCTGCCGCACCATGACGCCAGAACAGATCCGGCGCGAGGGGGAGCGCTGCATTGAATGCGGCTGCACGGCGCACGATGACTGCAAGCTGCGGCAGACCGCCGAACGCTGCGGCGCCTCTCCGGACGCTATTCGGGGCGAGAAACTGCCGGTGGTGTACGACGTCAGGCATCCGGTGATCATCCAGGACCGGGGCAAGTGCATCAAATGCGGCGTCTGCATCAAAGTGTGTTCGGAGGTGGTGAATCTCTCGCTGCTGTCCTTCAAGCGAAGGGGGTTCTCCGCTTATGTGGGAACCGCTTTCGACAAGGGATTCCCCTCCAGCTGCGGCGAGTGCGGCGAATGCATCGACGCCTGCCCCGTCGGAGCGCTGGACTGGCGGCAGAAGAAGTAGAGCGGCGTTTTCCCGGAGCGCACGGTTCGCTCCGCACGTGCGGCGCGACGGAGATGCCCGGGAGCGGAGGCGCTGCCGCTCTACAAGGAGGAACGGAGATGACTCACGGCGACTTTCCCGACGCGCTGGAGGAGCTGATCGAATTGCTGCAGAAACTCCCCGGAATCGGGCGGAGAGGCGGGGCGCGCATGGCTCTGACGTTGCTCCGGTGGCAGGAGGACAGACTCCGCGCACTGGGAGACGTTTTGTCCAACCTGCACAGGAAGGTCGGATATTGCCCGGAATGCGGCGCACTGGCGGACAAGGGGGAAAAATGCCGCATCTGCCGGATGCCGGGGCGGGATCGGTCGCTGCTGTGCGTGGTGGAGGAGCCCCAGCAGATTTTCGCCATCGAGCAGAGCGGGCGGTACAGGGGATTGTACCATGTGCTCGGCGGAAAGCTGTCCCCGCTGGAGAACCGGAACGGCGAGGATCTCAGCACGGATCTGCTGAAAGCGCGTGTCGCGTCGGGTCAGTTCCGTGAGGTGATATTGGCGCTGAGCGCCGATGTGGAGGGCCGCGCGACCGCGATATACGTCGGCGAAATGCTCAAACCGCTGGGCGTCGTGATTTCACAGCCGGCGCTCGGGCTGCCTGCCGGCGCCAACCTGTCCTACGCCGACGCGGCGACGATCAGCGCGGCCCTCGACGGCAGGAGAGAGATCTGATGCGGCGCGGTCCGTCCGGGGAGAACGAGCGGGAGCCGCGCGGCGGCGGCGCGTCGGGATCCGGCCGTCCCACGCCGGACGGAATCATGTCGAAACGGCGCCGTGTCGGACTTCTCTTCGCGTGCAGCATGGCGGCGCTGCTGATTTTCGGCCTTTTCGGGGCGAAGACCGATGTGACGATGTCGGGGAACGAGGCCACCCGCTTCGCCACGATCAGGGCGGTTGCGGAACAGAACACTTTCGCCATGGACGGCGAAGTCTTCCGTTCCGTCGACCGGGTGGTGCGCGACGGCAGGGTCTATTCGGACAAACCACCGGTGCTGCCGGCGCTGCTGGGGGTGTTCTGCAAACTTCCGGTGAAGCTGTTCGGATGGAATTTCGCCGACCAGTACGGTCTGATGATATATCTGGTGAACTTCATCTTCTTCACCGGCGTCAATCTGGCGATCTTCCATCTGTTTTTCCGCCGGGTTCTGCTTTTGAGGGGGCCGCTTTACTCCAAGTGGCTTCTGGCGTTTTCGCTGTGTTCCGGCAGCTGGCTGCTGTCGTATTCGGTGACGCTGAACAACCACACGCCCGCAGCGCTGCTGCTGCTGGCGTGGTTTCTGCTTCTGGAGAAAGTCTGCCTGCGGCGGAACGCCTGGTACGCGTTCGCGGCGGGAGCGGCGGCGGGTCTGTGCCTGACGACGGAAATTCCCGTCGGAGCCATCATCGGGGCGGCGGGGTTTCCGGCGGTCTGGAGATCCGCCGGTGAACGCCCCGGATGGAGGCTGCCGGCGGTGTACTGCCTCGGCTTTCTCGGTTCCGCCTCCCTGTTCCCGATCGTCAATTATCTGGCGTACGGCACGATCATGCCGCTCTATCTGTCGGAAACCGGAACATACCGGATCGGCAGCTCCGTTCACTTTCAGTTCGAATATTGGTGGGAGGCCCTGTTCGGACGGCGGGGGGTGTTCTCCTACCAGCCGCTGCTGCTGGGTGCGCTCCCGGCGCTGCTGAGGTGGGGCGGACTGAACCGGCAGGACAAGGCGCTCGCCGGCGGCTGCGCCGCCGTCACCGTCTTTTATCTGATATTCACCAACGAGTACGGCGGCTGGGCTTACGGATTCCGGTATCTCGTGGCGATATTGCCGGGACTGTGGTTTCTTGCGGCCCGGCACTGGCTCCGCCGCCGCGGAGCCGCGGCGCGCGCGGCGATGACGCTGCTTGCCGCCGCCGGCGTTCTAACGGCGGTGGTCGGCAGCTACAACCCGTTCTGCAGCATCTACGAGGGCCGTCAGTCGCCGCCGACGACGATAGACTACCGCGTGCGCAACGCCTTCACGGCGAATCTTCTGGCCTGTTCCTACGAACATAAGCCGGACGGAGCGCTCTCCCGTCTGCTTCTTGACTTCTACGGCGAACGGACGGCGCTCCTCTATCTGCACGAGGCCTACTTCAACATGAAGAACATCGGAATGGTGGCGGCGGTTTACGAAAAACTGAACAGCCGCCGATGACGCGCGGCGGTCCGGTTCTCCCGATCAAGTCCGCCCGGTTTTCCCCGGACGCGGAGCGCGGCGGAGATCTTCCGCAGGGCGGGACGGACTACAGCGTGATCAGCCAGCCGTGACGATCCGGCCTGACGCCGTACTGGATTCCGGTGATTTCGTCGTAGAGGGATTTGAGCGTCTTTCCGATTTCGTCTCCGTACTCGTACGTCTTGTCCCCGTCGAAGATGCGTCCGATCGGCGTCAGCACGACCGCCGTGCCGCAGGCCGCGACCTCCTTGAATCCGGGCAGCTCCGTCCTGCGGACGGGGCGCTGTTCGACCGCAATCCCCAGATCCCGCGCGATCTGCATCAGTGAACGGTTGGTCACGCTGGGCAGCACCGACGCCGACTTCGGAGTGACGTACGTCCCGTCCGCGGTGATGGCGACGAAGTTGCTGGTGCCGAACTCGTCGACGAACTCGTGCGTCTTGGGATCCATGAACAAAGCGACGGAGCAGTGTCGCTCCTTCGCGACCTTGCCGGGGTAAAGACTGGCCGCGTAATTGCCGGCGACCTTTATGTGACCGGTGCCGTGCGGAGCCGCGCGGTCATAGTCCAGCGAAACCAGCGCGTCCACCGGCCGGATGCCTCCCTTGTAGTACGGACCCACAGGAACCACCATGAAGATCAGCTGATAGGTCAGACTGGACGAAATGCCTATCTGGGGCGTGGTGCCGATCATCACCGGCCGGATGTAGAGGGAGCCGCCGGAATGAAACGGCGGCACGTACTCGATGTTGTCGGACACGACGCGGCGCACCGCGTCCACGAACTTCTGCACGGGGAATTCCGGCATCAGCAGATGCCTGGCGGAGCTGTTCAACCGTTCCCCGTTCAAATCCGGCCGGAACACGCGCACCTCGCCGTCCTTGCAGCGGAACGCCTTCAGACCCTCGAAGACCGCCTGACCGTAATGCAGGCAGTTGGACGCCACCGACAACGTTATGTCGTATGTCTCGTAGAGCGCCCCGTCGTCCCACGCGCCGTCGCTGTAGGTGTACCGCAGGTTGGATTTGGTCGGACGGAACTCGAAACCAAGTTTTTCCCATTCGATGTTCATGACGCGCCTCGCATACAGTTAGGGGGAAGACATTCAATTTTGGCGTAATATATCGCTGGCGAACTCAATAGCAAATACATGAAGACGAAAAAATCGGCCGCGGCCGGAAATCAGGGGCGGGATTTCTGACAAAAAGAATGAATTTCAATTGTAGACTTTTCGGAGGGCGGGGTTTATATTATGCCGCGCCTTGATGCGGGCGCGGCGCTAGTTGGGAAAAGCAGACATTTGGAGGAACGTTACTATGATGAAGATCTGTACTCCGGTCGGCGGAATGCTGGCCTTGTCTATGGTGCTGGTCGCCGGCTGTTCATGGTTCAGCAACGACGTGCCGGCCGACAACACCGAGCCGGTGCCGTCCGCCTACAGCGATCCTCAGAACGACAACGTCGCCGGACTGTCCGAGGGCGGCGCGTGGGGCGAGGGCGCGAACGAGAAGTCGCTCGCGGACACCGCCCAGGGAGGCGGGGAATGGGTTCCCGTGGATCCGGGTGAGAACCTCGGGTTCCCCGTCATCTATTTCGCCTACGACACCGACGAGCTCGCCCCGTCGGAGACCGCCAAACTGAACCGCGTCAACGAGTACCTCGCGCAGCAGAACGAGCTCGGACTGATCATCGAGGGGCACTGCGACCAGCGCGGCACGGACGAGTACAACCGCGCGCTCGGCGAACGCCGTGCGAACGCCATCCGCACCTACCTGACCGGTCTGGGACTCTCCGACGCGAGGATCAACACCGTCAGCTACGGCGAGGATCGTCCGGCGGTGGACGGCAACAACGAGTCGGCATGGAGGAAAAACCGCAGAGGAGTTCTGGTTCCCGCGCGTGCCAGGTGAGGCGCCAGACATACAGGCCGGTGTCCTGCAGGGTCGTCCGTTTTCGTCTAGGATCGGACGGCCTTGCGTTTATTGTACCGAGAACACAGTGAATTTCGGAGCTTCCGCACGAAATCACATGACAAATTGAGGAATGGTTGATTGAATGAGTAAAATCCGCACCGATCATGTTTTCACGTCCGAGTCCGTATCCGAGGGGCATCCCGACAAGGTCTGCGATCAAATTTCCGACGCGATTCTGGACGCGTGCCTGATGCAGGATCCGGAGAGCCGCGTCGCATGCGAGACGCTCGTCACGACGGATCTGGTGGTGGTCTCGGGCGAAATCACCACCAAGGCGAAAGTCAACTGGCAGGAGACCGTTCTCGACGTCGTCCGCGGCATCGGGTACAACAGACCCGGCCTCGGCTTCTCCGCCGACGACGCGAAGGTGATGATCTGCATCCACAAGCAGTCGCCGGACATCTCGCAGGGCGTCACCGAAGGCATGGGGACTTTCACGGAGCAGGGCGCCGGCGATCAGGGGATGATGTTCGGCTACGCCTGCAACGAGACGGCCGAACTGATGCCGGCCACCATACTGTACGCGCACAAAATCATGCAGGGACTGGCCAGGATGCGCAAGCTCGATCCGGAGAAATACGCGTTTCTCAGGCCAGACGCCAAGAGTCAGGTGTCCATCCGCTATCAGGGGGGCAAGCCGGTCTCTCTGGAGACCGTCGTGGTGTCGCATCAGCATTCTCCGGAAATGCGTCCCGGCCAGCTGGAGGAGCTCGTGCGCGAGGTCGTCGCCCGTGTCGTCCCCCCCAGTCTGATCCGGCACGACGTCAAATATTACGTCAACCCCACCGGCAGATTTGAAATCGGCGGTCCTCACGGCGACACCGGTCTGACCGGAAGGAAAATCATCGTCGACACCTACGGCGGCGTCGGCTCTCACGGCGGCGGCGCGTTCTCCGGCAAGGATCCTTCCAAGGTGGATCGTTCGGCCGCGTACATGTGCCGTTACATCGCGAAGAACATCGTCGCGGCCGGGCTGGCGGAGAAATGCGAGGTGCAGATCTCGTATGCGATCGGGGTCGCCGATCCGCTTTCCGTCAATGTCGACACGTACGGAACCGGACTGATCCCCGACGACGCGAAGCTCGAGCAGCTGATCCGCGACAATTTCTGCCTGAAACCGGCGTCGATCGTGCAGGAGCTGCGGCTCAAGCATCCCGGCGACGGGTGGTGCTACCGCGACACCGCCGCATATGGACATTTCGGACGCAGCCAGTTTCCATGGGAAAAGATTGACAGGTCGGAGGCTCTCTTCGCAGCGGCGAAGCAGAACCGGCTTTTCTGATCATGACGCCACGCGGAGTACTCGGGGTGGGCGCGGCGCTGGTGGACGTTCTCGCTCCGACGGATGATCAGTTCCTCTCGCGCATCGGCGCGGAGAAAGGCGGCATGGTCATGGTCGATAGCCGTCAGCAGGACAAGTGGATCGCGGAGCTTTCCCGCCGCTGCAGCATGGCTCCGGGCGGCGCCGCGGCCAACACGGTCTTCGCGCTCGCCCGGCTCGGGACGCCGGCCGCGCTGCTGGCCAAGCTGGGCGAGGACAGCTATGGCGAATTCTACCGCAGGCGTTTTCTGGACGCCGGCGGCACGGACGACCTGCTCCTGACCACCGGCGCGCTTCCCACGGGCCGGTGTCTTTCCCTGATAACCCCCGATTCCGAGCGCACCATGCGATCCTCTCTCGGGGCGTCCCAGCTGCTGACCGCCGCGGAGGCGGACGCCGTCGACTATTCGCGGTATGATCTGGTGTATGTCGAAGGGTATCTGCTCTTCCTGCCGGACGTGGCGCAGACGGTTCTGCGGCGAGCCAGGGAGGCCGGCTGTCAGACCGCCGTGGATCTGGCTTCTTTCGAGGTGGTCAGAAAGTTTCGGGAGCCGCTGCTGACGCTGCTGAGGACGGATGTGGATCTGGTTTTCGCGAACAGGACGGAGGCGGAAGCTCTGATCGGGCATGGATTCTCCGACGACGAGCTCGCGCGCCGTCTGGGAGGGTTCTGCAGAGTGGGCGCTCTCAAGCTGGGGAGTTCCGGGGCTCTGATCGCCTGCAGCGCGGAAATCACGCATGTGCCAGCGGAGCGGGTGCGCGCGGTCGACACCACCTCGGCGGGAGACACATGGGCCGCTGGATTTCTGTACGGATACCTGCGGGGATTCACGATGGAGGCGTGCGGACGCATAGGTTCGATGATCGCCGCCGAGGTGGTTCAGACGATGGGGTCGGAGCTTACACGGGAATGTTGGAACATGATTCGCATGAAACTGGAGGATATGAAAGATGAACGCGGCTGCGGAGTACAGGATTAAGGACATCGGACTTGCGGATTTCGGCCGCAAGGAAATCGGAATCGCGGAATATGAAATGCCCGGGCTGATGGCCACCAGGGAGAAGTACGGGGCGGAGCAGCCGCTGCGGGGAGTGCGCATTTCCGGAAGTCTGCACATGACCGTCCAGACCGCAGTGCTGATTGAAACGCTGAAGCACCTGGGGGCGGATGTGCGCTGGGCGTCCTGCAACATCTTCTCGACTCAGGACCACGCCGCCGCGGCGATTGCGGCGGACGGCGTTCCCGTCTTCGCGTGGAAGGGGGAGTCGCTGGAGGAATATTGGGAATGCACCTACCGGGCGCTGACGTGGCCGGACGGCAGCGGACCGGATCAGATCGTCGACGACGGCGGCGATGCGACCATGCTGATACACCGCGGACGTCAGGCGGAGCTGAATCCCGCCGTTCTGGACGAGCCGACCGATGTCCACGAGCTGCAGGTCGTCAACAGTCTGCTTAAGAGGATTCAGCTCCGGAACAACCGTCACTGGCACGAGACGGCCGCCCGCGTGCGCGGCGTCTCCGAGGAGACGACCACCGGCGTGCACCGTCTGACGCAGATGGCGGAGCGGGGGGAGCTGCTGTTCCAGGCGCTCAACGTCAACGATTCCGTGACCAAGAGCAAGTTCGACAACATCTACGGCTGCCGGCATTCGCTCACCGACGGCATCAAACGGGCGTTGGACGTCATGCTCGCCGGAAAGACGGTCATGGTCTGCGGATACGGCAATGTCGGCAAAGGTTCGGCCGAGGCTCTCCGCAACGAGAGCGCCCGCGTGCTGGTCAGCGAGGTCGACCCGATCTGTGCGCTGCAGGCCTGCATGTCCGGCTACCGCGTCTGCACGGTGGAGGACGCGCTGCCGGAGGCGGATCTCTTCGTCACCGCCACGGGCAACTGCGACGTCATCACCGCCGAGCACATGGCGGCCATGAAGGATCAGGCCATCGTGTGCAACATAGGTCACTTCGACAACGAGATTCAGGTGAGTCGTCTGGAGAAGATGCCGAATGTGCGCAAGACCGAAATCAAAGGCAGCGAATGCCCGGTTCACCGTTACACGTTTCCGGACGGTCACTCCATCTATCTTCTGGCGGAGGGCAGGCTGGTCAACCTCGGATGCGCGACTGGACATCCGTCGTTCGTGATGTCCAGCAGTTTCACCAACCAGACGCTGGCGCAGATCGACATCGCGCGGCATGCGGATCGGCGGCCGGGGGTCTATCTGCTGGACAAGAAGCTGGACGAGGAAGTGGCGCGTCTTCATCTGGGAAAGCTCGGTGCGCGTCTGACCGTCCTGACCCCCAGGCAGGCTCAGTACATCAATGTGCCTGCGGACGGGCCGTTTAAGCCGGAAATGTACCGTTACTAGTCCGCGCGGCGCCGGACGTCCCCTTTCCCGACTGATGAGGGGACGCGGCCGCCGGAGCGGGCGGGAATGTCCGCGCTTCCTTTCGCTTCAGACATACGTCTCACAGATTAACGGCCGCCTTAACGGCCGCCCGTGCGCTGGGAGCCGTGCGTCCGCAGAGCGCCTTCGCGCCGCCGTCCGTCCCCCCGGCCGCCGGCGCGGCCGCAAAGCGCGGCGCGCTTGAAAAATATCGTTTGAAGTGCTAAATTAAGCATGTAGTGTCCGTTTCTTTTGTGACTGGTGGAAGAGATCACGGGGCGCCGCGGCGACGCGCGGCTGAGTCCGTGTTATTCGGAAAGAGCACTGATCGTGAAACGCGTTGTCATCGACGTGACCGTTTCCAATTCCATGGGGCTTCACGCGCGTCCGGCTTCCATGTTGGTGCGCACCGCCTCCCGCTTCCGGTCGAATGTCAGCCTGCGGAAGGACGGAGAGCCCGTCAACTGCAAAAGCGTCCTGGCGCTGATGATGCTGTCCGCCGGCGCGGGAACGCCGCTGCAGATCATTGCCGAGGGCGAAGACGCCGAAGAGGCGGCCGGCGCGGTGGCGGATCTGTTCCTCACGAAGTTCGGAGAGGAGTGATGAGGGACGGATATGGACGCGGTCGGCAGAGAACAGATCTTCAGGGGCAATCCTGTCTCGCCCGGCATCGCCATAGGGCGCGTCTGGCCTTTCCGGCGCAGTCTGGATCGCGGCGTGGCTCCGGAGGAGCGCACCATATCGGCGGATGCCGTCGACGGCGAGATAGCGCGCTTTCTTCAGGCGTGCAGCGACACGCATGCCGAGCTCGCGCAGCTGCAGCAGCGGCTCCGCGAGCAGCTGCACGACGGCGACGCGGACATTTTCGAGGCTCATCTGCTCATAGTCGACGACTGCACTCTCATCAACGAGGTCAAGAACTTCATCCGCAGCGAGCGCAGATGCGCCGATTTCGCCCTGTACAAGGTGATTACCCGTTATATCGCCGCCCTGAATTCGGTTTCGGACGAATATCTGCGGGAGCGGACGCTCGACATCCGCGACGTGGCGACGCGGCTTCTGGCGCATCTGCGGCATGAACGGCCCGAACAGCTGGATCAGCTGCCCGACCGCAGAGTCATCGTGGCGCCGACCCTGACCCCGTCGGAAACCGCCCTGCTGGACAGAAGCAAAGTGCTCGGTTTCGTCATTGAAAGCGGCAGCGCCACCAGCCACACCGCCATACTGGCGCGCTCCATGGGGCTGCCCGCCCTGATCGGCATTCCCGCCGGGGTGATCGGCGAGCTGTCCGTCAACGACAAGCTCATCGTGGACGGTTTTTCGGGGACGCTCATTCTCAATCCCGATCCGTGCACCGAGGACGCATATCGTCTGAAAGCCGACGAAGTCGGCCGCTTCTACTCCGATCTCCGCCGCGAAAGCATGCTGATGCCGGAGACCGCCGACGGATTTCTGGTGCAGATCGCCGGCAATCTCGACGACGACAAAGGGCTGAACGAACTGCGGCAGGCCGGCGCGTGCGGCATAGGGCTGTTCCGCACCGAATACCTGTTCCTGAACCGGCAGAAACTGCCCGAGGAGGACGAGCAGTTCGAGCTCTACAAGAGGATGCTCGGAGCCACCGAGGGCAGACCTTTCGTGGTGCGCACGCTGGACGTCGGCGGCGACAAACTCTTCTCGAACATCGAGCGTCCCCCCGAGCAGAACCCTTTTCTCGGTCTGCGGGGCATCAGACTGTGCCTGAAGGAGCGGACCGATCTTCTGCGCGCGCAGCTGCGGGCGCTGCTGCGGGCCGGCGTGTACGGAAATCTGAAAGTCATGCTTCCGATGGTCTCCTGCGCGGACGAGATGACGGAGGTGCGGCTTCTGGTGGCGCAGCTGCAGCAGGAACTGAAGCGGGAGAAGAGGGAGTACGTGCCGAATCTGCCCATCGGCGCGATGATCGAGACGCCGGCGGCCGCTCTGCAGGCGGATCGACTGGCCGAGGTCGCCGATTTCTTCAGCATCGGAACCAACGATCTGGTGCAGTACACCATAGCCATCGACCGCAGCAACGAGCGCGTGGCCTATCTTTATCAGCCGGCGCATCCCGCCATTCTGGAACTGATAGCGCGCACGGTTCAGGCCGCCCGCCGTCACAACATCTGGGTCAGCGTCTGCGGCCAGATGGCGGCGGATCCCGTCTACACCCCTCTGCTGGTCGGACTGGGAGTGTACGAGCTGAGCATGGAGGCGAACGCGATGGGGGCGGTGCGGCGCGTCATCAGAGGTCTGCGTCTGCATGAGGCCGAATCCGCCGCCCGGCGCGCTCTGAAGGCCGGATCTGCGGAGGAGGCGTTGGCCATTTCGCGGGAGCTGCTGCGCAAGGCCGCTCCGCAGGTAGCCAAGCTTGTCGCGACATGCTAGCCTCCGGGGCGTCCGGCGGCGCATGACCGGACGTGGTTTCCGTGCGTCCCGTTCCGACGCTTCCGCGGCGTCGCGTTCGTGCTGTGGCCGGCCGCGCGCACGAATGCTCTTCCGACGGCGGCGGGCCGGATTCACGGGGAGACGTCTGCGGTTGACAAATGTAAGCCGATGATATATTGTCGGAACCGGGTGACGGGTTCCGCGTGCGCCCCCGCGACGAAGCGCGGGACGGCCGCGACGCCCGGTTTCGGCTGAAAAAGGGAGATTATGATGAAACGACGGGAGTTCATAAAAAATGCGCTGGCTCTTGCCGCGCTCGCTCCGGTTGCCAGGGGAATCGCCGGAGAGACGGAGACGGATGCGTCTTCGCGGCCGTCGGACGCGGCCGCCGAACGGCGGGTGACGCGGAAGCGATACAAGAAGACCGACATCACGCTTCCCATGCTCGGGTTCGGCCTGATGCGGCTTCCGGTGAAGGACGGCAAGGTGGATCGGGAGACGGCGCGGTCCATGGTCGACCGCGCCATGGCGGCCGGGTGCAACTACTTCGACACCGCGTACATGTATCATAACGGCGAGAGCGAGTCGTTTGTCGCCGACGCATTGAACAATTATCCGCGCGACTCGTATTATCTGACCACGAAGATGCCGACGGTGATGTTGAAGGAGTCCGGGGATCTTGAGCGTATTTTCGACGAGCAGCTGCAACGCACGCAGGCGGGATATTTCGACTTCTACCTGATGCACTGGCTCAACGCCGAGCATTGGAGAACTGCGGAGCGGCTGCGTCTCTAGGTAGTGCCCCATGTTTTGCGCACATTTGTCTCTGATTGATCACAGACAGTCCG
>CAYODJ010000036.1:0-20131 GCA_964402715.1 uncultured Victivallaceae bacterium | reverse complement strand
TGAAGCAGCTGGGACTGGGAGTCGCCCTCTACAACCAGGCCAACGACGACTATCTTCTCATCATGGGGGGATACGGCACCGGCAAGGACTACGGATGGGCGTACTGGAAATACTCCCTCGCGCCGTACGTCGGCCGCACCATCGACGGCAGCAAGTCCGCCAACGAGCAGGCCTGTCTCGGCGAAGGCGTCTTCGCCTGCCCCAGCTGGTCCCCGCGCAAGAGCAAGACCGTGACGGACGTGCCGACATGGGAAGCCTCTAAGCACTTCAAGGGCGGCTACGGCTACAATTTCTCCGGATGCGGATACGAGATCGGCCGCCAGCGTAATCCTAGCGACAAGCCGCAAGGCTTCCTGGCAGGATACGTCAAAATAACCCAGATCCGCGTTCCGGCGGAGACCATCACCATCTGCGACAGTTCCGACACGAGCAGCACCCAGCAGAACTGCGCGGCCTACTACAAGGGCTACGGCCCCGGGGTCGGCGACCGGCACGGGGAGTCGCTGAACGTTCTCTGGTGCGACGGCCACGCATCCAACGAGCGCACCGCCAAGATTGAGGGCGGCAAGACCACCGATCTGTGGTCAAGTGCGCCGGAACAATACTATTACACGGGCGTATTCGAAAAATAGACGCCCTGCATAATCATGCGGCCGCGAACCGGCCGCAGCCGATCAAACGGCGGAGAAACACTCCGCCGTTTTTTATTCACCGGCCGTCCCGATAGAACAGCGACGCCGGTCGTCGACGTCCCCGTACTTCCGCCGCATGGACGACCGCCGCTTTCGCCCGCGCGATCATCGGCCGTCAGTCAACCGCAGGCAAAGATGTGCGCCCCCCGACCCGGATGAGAAGGCCGTCGACGAGAGAATCCTGACGCCTCCTCCGATCTCCGAACAGAAACACGCGCCCATGCCGGGAGCCGTGCCGCCTGATTTTCCCTCCGGAGCACACGGCGATTTCTGGAAACGGTCTTGAATTTCCCGAATCTTACCCTACATTAAGCCTGTGGCGGGGCGACTCCTCCTCTGCGGCGCACCCGCCGGAAATCGCGGAGAAAGATGACTGACTCCTCTCAAGAAGCGCTGATACAAGCCTCCAACCTGATAAAGACCTACCACGGACGCAGGGTCGTGAGCGAAGTGTCGCTCAACGTCCACGCCGGTGAAGTGGTCGGTCTGCTCGGTCCCAACGGCGCCGGCAAGACGACCAGCTTCTATATGGTGATGGGTTTGATCCGTCCCGACTCGGGATCGGTCATGTTCCGCGGCGTCGACATCACTCACATGCCCATGTACCGGCGCGCCCGCATGGGAATGGGATATCTGGCGCAGGAGCCGTCGATTTTCCGTAAACTGACGGTGGAGGAGAACATCATGGCCATACTTGAGACGCTGGCCGTCTCCCGCGCCGAACGCCGGCAGCGGCTCAAGGAACTGCTGGAAGAGCTGGAGCTGACCAGACTGGCCAAGCAGAAGGCCATGACGCTCTCCGGCGGCGAGCGGCGGCGGCTGGAAATCACCCGGGCTCTGGTCACCAACCCGCTGTTCCTCATGCTGGACGAGCCTTTCAGCGGCGTGGATCCGCTGGCGGTGTACGACGTTCAGCAGATCATCCTCCAGCTGAAACGGCGCAATCTGGGCATACTCATCACCGACCACAACGTGCGCGAGACGCTGTCGGTGGTGGATCGCGCGTATCTGATGTGTCAGGGAAAAGTGCTGCTGGAAGGCGACCAGGATTTTCTGGTGAACGACGAGCGGGCCAAGGAGATTTACCTCGGACCGCAGTTCACCATGTGACCGGCGCGGGACGCGCGGAGCCGCCGCTCCCGCTTACGCAGAATGTCATGGGCCGGGAAACGTCGGTTTCTCCGGCCGGTTCGGGGAAAGGGATCGCGGAACCACCAACAGGAGAGGACATCACATGCAACTCGCCATAACCGGACGCCATTTCGATGTCACCAGCGACCTGAAGAAAACAATCGAGAGCAAGCTCCTGGCCATGCTCGAAGGCAAATCGCTCAAGATCATCGCGGCCACCGCAGTGCTCGCCGTCGACAAGAACCGTTGCAGAGCGGATTTCGTGATCAACTACAAAGGTCACGACGCCTCGGCATCCGCGGAGGGCTATGACATGTACAAGCTCATCGACGAGGCCATAGCCAAAATCGACGTGCAGCTGGACAAATTCCTGGACAAAGTTCAGACTCATCAGGCGAAACCGCTGCGCGACGTCGCGCCGCGGCCGCAGAAGTAGCACACACGCCACGCACAATCGCCGGAGCACCGGCGCACCGGCAGTCACGCGAACGGCGGAATCCGTCTCGACGGCCGGGGAAATCCGTCCTTGAAGCGGCGCCCTCCCGGCCGCACCTCTTTCAACGCTCTCCGTTCCACGGCGGATCGAACCGTCCGAGGCGGCCGCGTCGGATCCGAACCGCCGGATCGCGGATCCGCGCACCCTCCCCCCCCCCCGCGTCGGCACGTGCGGGACGGAGGGGACGCCCGGTGCGTCGTCACACCGACGCGTCATGCACCCCGCAGGGCGGGATCGTGCCGGAAGCCATCTCCTCACCGTTGCGGAGGATTCTGAAGGCGCGGGCGCGGTTGTCCGGATTCCAGAGGCGGAAAACGCCGTCCCGCTGGGACGACACCGGCAGATCCGCCGGCTCCACGCTCCATTCCTGCCTGGAGAAATCGCCGTCCGCCGCCGCCGAGGTGATTTCAAAATGTTCGGCCGTCATCAGCCGCTCCTGGGCGACACAAGGCATTTCGCCGACGGAACGCCCGGAGGTGAACCAGAACTCTCGGACGACCTCTCCGAGATCGGCGTGCCCTTCGTCATTGTGCGCCGGAAACGGCGCGTGCTCCGCGTAGAGCACCGGCCGGTTCAAAGTCAGGCGCAGCTCGCCGCTGCCGAAAGAGTCGTACCCGTGCAGCGATCCGGCGATGAAGCCGGCTGAGCCGGAGTCGTCAGCGGCGACGACCCAGTCGATGAACGGCTGCTCGCAGGCGTCCGGCTCCCTGCGCAGCACGGCGAGGGACTGACCAGAGAAAATGCCGCCGGAGGCGACGCCGGTCTGCAGACTGATCTTGACCGTCCCGTCCGGCTCGCGCCAGTCGGCGCTCCAGCGGACGAAAAGCTCCGGAACACCGGCGTAAGAGATCAAATCCAGCTTGAACGTGGAATCTTTCCAGCGATATACGGCGCGCAACCAACTCGCGGCCGGCCCGTCGGACATCTCCTCGCAGGAGGAAAGTTCGGCGACGCCGACGGTGTCCCCGAGCCGGGCGGCGCCGTGTCCCCATGTGTCATACGGGTCGGCGACGACCGGGAACGAGAAGCGTCTCAACGCGTCGCGCTGACGGCCGAACCCGAGTTTTCCGCCGGAGACTTCCCCCCGGTCCCACGCCAGGACCCGAATTCCGGACGCGGGCAGATCGACAACGGCGGCCGTCCTGCCCCACGGGGTGTTGCACGGTCCGAAAGACGCCGCGGAACGCAGCCAGTCCAGCGGCACGGCGCTCCCGTCGGCGTCGCGCAGCATGTTGAAACATCTCCCGCTGCAGTTCGGATCCTTCCATGTGTCGAAACTCATCACCGCCCGCACCGGACGCGGCAGAGGATTCCAGAGCAGCACTCCGCCCTCGGTCAGAAAGTCGCTCCTGACCATGGCGCCGTACCGCGCCAGGCGTTTCTCCAGAATGTCGGAGGCGGCCAGTCCCGCAAATCCGGTGACATCTCTCACTTCGCGCTCGTAGGCGTCCCTGACCGCCGTGCCGGAATAAACGTCGTGGAAATAGTTGAAGAGATAACGGTTCCAGGCGTCGTCCAGCCTGGCGCGGTCGGCGCCGCCGTCCGATCCGGGGAACTCCAGCAGAATCTTCTCGGCCTTCAGCAGAGCGCGCTCGGTGTCGGCGAGATCGCTCTTGATCGACGCCACCGACGAGTAGCATCCCGGAGAATGATGGGTGAGCTCGCCCTCGACCGTCGGCAGATCGGCGGATTCGATCAGATCGAAATAGCGCGACAGCGTCGAAAACTCGATCGGTCTGATCCGGGCCGCCTCGAGCAGCCACCCGATCTGCCGCTCGGAGGGTCCTCCTCCGTGATCGCCGATGCCGAAAAAGAAGGTCTGATACTCGTCTCCGTCCGCGATCAGCCGGTCGATGCAGTCGAAAAGCTGCTCCTTTCTGTTCCAGTCCGGCATCGTGCAGTACGCCTGCCTGATCCGCAGCGTGGTGACAAGCGAACCGTCGTCGCCGCGCCAGCGGAAAAGATGCGGCATGGACTTCTCATGCTCCATCGGACGCATGAACACGTAGCGGTCGAATCCGCTGCTCTTCAGAAGCTTCGGAAGCCCGGCGTTCTGTCCGAAGGAGTCGACGCTGTAGCCGATGCGGACGTCGCGCCCGAACTTTTCGCGGAAATAGCGTCTGCCGTGCTCGGCCTGCCTGAGCAGAACCTCCCCGGAGGTGATGATCGTGTCCGACTGCTCGACCCAGCCGCCCACCGGCTCCCAGCGGCCCTCGTCGACCAGTTTCCGGATCTCGCCGAACAGCGCCGGATCGCACTCCTCAATCCACTCGTAGCATGCGCTCGAGGAGCGGCAGAAATTCAGGAACGGATACTTCCTCATCATGCGGACCGCCGATCTGCAGGTGTTCAGCCAGGCGGAACGCCCCTCCCTGAGCCTCCACAGCCAGATCGGATCCATGTGGGAATTGCAGATTACGAAAATCCTCCTCGCGCTCATACGCACACCTCCGGGTTGTCGGAACGCCGCCGCGCCGGGCGGGCTGATTGAAATCACTGAAAAAGCGTTTCCTCAAACAGGCGGACGGAACCGGGCGGCCGCGGCCGCCCGCATCGCGATCCGCGTTAATATATCACCGCCGTCCGATAAAAGAAACGTCGTGAGCGCGGACGAGGCGAACATCCCTCTAACATTTCCTGCCGCTGCCGAAGAGTCGGATCTTGGCGCGCATGACCTCGCGCACGGCGGCCTCCGGCTTCGCGTAGGCCAGCACATCCCAGTAGGCGAGATTCTCGGCGGACGCGAGCTCGTCCAGCATGGTCTTATGCCATGCCTGCATGATTTCCGAACAGATGTTGATCTTGGCGATGCCGCCGTCGATGGCGGCGCGCAGCTGATCATCCGGCGTTCCGGATCCGCCGTGCAGAACCAGCGGCACCGGAGAGACGGCGTTGATCTCCCTGAGAAGATCGATCCTGAGACGCGGCGCCGTGACGTAGACTCCGTGCGCGGTTCCTATGGAGACGGCCAGCGCGTCGCACCCGGAGCGATCGACGAATTCGGCGACGGACTCGGGCTCGGTGAAGACGCTCTTCGAGGCGTCGCCGGCGGCGAGCCGGCTCTCTCCGCCGGACCGGGCGTCGCCCACATGCCCGAGCTCGGCCTCGACGCTGATCCCGCGCCGATGCATCAGCGCGGCGACCTCGCGGACGGCGGCGATGTTCTCGTCGAAAGGCCGGCCGGAGGCGTCAAGCATCACTCCCGAAAAGCCGGCGTCGGCGCACCGGACGCACAGTTCCGCCGTCGCGGCATGATCCAGCATGATCGCCACCGGCACTCTGGCGCGGAACGCCGCCAGTCTCGCCGCGGCGCTCCAGTACTCAATCATCCCCCCGGCCAGATCCGGCTCTATCGCGGCGAGAATGACCGGGGAATTCTCCTCCTCGGCGACTTCCGCCGCGGCGCGGATCATCGTGGAGTGGGAGACGTCGAACATCGGCACGGCGTAGCGGGCCTGCCGAGCATCCTGCAGAATTTCCTTCAGAGACACCAGAGACATGACAGCGGCTCCTCATACAGATGTGAATGTGACGGGACACGGACACGGCCGTTCGGTAATATATCAATCCATGACGGCGCCGGAAGTGCTTATTTTTCGGAATTCCGATATTTTTTTACGCGAACGCGATCCGGTAACGGCTGCGGTACCCGCGCGGGGAGATTCCCTTGACGGCGCGGAAACGGCGGTTGAAGTTGGACAGATTGCGGAAACCGGACTCCTGCGCTATGTCCAGCACGGAGCGATCAGTGCGGATCAGCAGCTGGGCGGCGCGGTTGAGCTTCTGTCCGAGCAGATAGTCGATGAACCGACGGCCGGTCGCTTTCCGGAAATAACTGCTGAACGCGGGCGGGGTCATGCAGGCCACCGCCGCGGTTTCCGTCAGCGTCACCGGCAGTCCGCGATCCAGACGGCGGTGGATATGCGCCAGCACGCGGTTCAGGCGCTCGTCCGGAGGAAGAACCGCTGAGAAGGGGGACGGATTCAGCTGACGCAGAGGCAGGCCGCCGATCCTGTCGAGTATCTCCAGAAGCTTCAACATCCTCGGAAGTCCCTCGAGATTGAACAGCGAACGCAGATGCTCCAGCAGATCCGGCACGTGCTCCGGTCTGACCTGCAGTCCGCAGCCGGATCTGCCCAGAAGGGCGCGAACCGCCGCCGCCTCCGGCCGCGAGAGGAAGTCGCGTCCGCAGAAATCCGGCAGAAACTTGATCACCCGGGTGCGGCTCCAGTCCGATCCGGCGCTGTCGGACGCGCGCGTCAGGTAGTGATGGGGCAGCATGGCTCCGATCAGCACCAGATCCAGCTCGGCGAACGGTTCGAGCGATCCGCCGATGAAACGGGTGCCGAACCCGGATTCAATCAGGGTGAGTTCGCACTCGGGATGGACGTGGAACACGCATTCCAGCACCGGTCCGACGAGGAACTCGGCGCTGAACGACGCTCCGGGGGGAAGCAGTGTCGTCTCGAGGCGGTGTTTCATATTAAAAAAGTATCATAATTTACAAAAAAAACAAGAGTTTTTATCCGCCGGCAAACTATATTCGGATGGTCGGAGGGGACGCGCCGGACGGGGGCGCGGACTCGGGAAGTTCCGCCGAAGTCGGCGGAATCCGGCCGGCGCGGAGCCGCCGGAGATCCTCTCTCAAGGAGCGCGTCGCATGCGAAGCGGGATAATCTGCGCGGGCAACTGGATCATCGACAAAATCAAGACCATCGACCGCTGGCCGGGGGAAGGAAACCTCTGCAACATAATTTCCGAGGACAGCGCCGCCGGAGGAGGTCCGTGCAACGTGCTGTTCGACCTGTCGGCGATGGATCCGGACATACCGCTGTTCGCCGCCGGCAGAGTCGGCGCGGACGCGGACGGCGATTTCTTTCTCGACGAAATCCGGCGCCGGAACATCGACGCGCACTTCATGCGCCGCTCCTCCACCGCGCCGACCAGCCGCAGCTACGTCATGTCGGGGGAAGGCAAACGCACCTTTTTTCACCTGCGCGGAGCCAACGACGAACTTGCGCCGGAGGATCTGGAGCGCATACGGATCCCAGCTCGCTATTTCTATCTCGGATATCTTCTGCTGCTGAAAAAACTGGACGCCCCGGATCCGCAGTACGGCACCGGAGCCGCGCGGGTGCTGGCGGCCATGCGCGGAAACGGCTGTCGGACGGTGGCGGATCTGGTTTCCGAAGCGCCGGAAAGATTCAGAAAGACCCTGGCTCCCGCTCTGCCGCTGATCGACATACTGATCGTCAACGAAATCGAGGCGGCGTGCTGCCTCGGACGGCCGGCGCGGCGGCCGGACGGCTCTCTCGACGAGGAGGTCCTGCGCCGCGCCGCCGCGCATCTGATGGAACAGGGAGTGAATCACCTGGTGATAGTTCACTATCCCGAGGGCGCGGCGGCGTTGGACCGCCAGGGAAGTTTCCTGACCGTCGCGTCGTGCGGTCTGGAGCGATCCAGGATCGCCGGCACCAACGGAGCCGGAGACGCGTTCGCCGCCGGCGTGCTGTGCGCGCTGCACCGCGACCGCCCGCTGCGGGAGGCGTTGGAGATGGGAAGCGTGTCGAGCTACTTCAATCTGCTCTCGCCGACCGCGAGCGGCGGCGCCGTCGATCTGGCGAGGATGGAGGAGAAGCGGCGCGGATGCTTCCCGCCGGTCTGACTCCACGCCGGCAATGCGGGGGCGCATCCCCTCCCCCGCATGACGATACGCGTTCGAAACGCCGTCCGGAAACGACGGTCGTCACCATGGACGGAAAAGACGGAAGCGGATCAACCCGCGCCGAAACGCTGACGGATGAAAAATGAAAGGAAAGAAAATGCGCGCCTTCAGTAAAATCTCCCCGGTGTGGTGGGACTACACCACGCTGGACCGCGGCATCCTCGACGACGCGGCCAGAATCACCATCGACACGTTGAAGGACTTCGAGAGGCCGGGATTCAGAATCAACATCTACGACACGCTTCAGGAGTTCTACTGCGCCGAGGCTCTCGAATACATTCACTCATGGCGTCAGGCCACCGCGTCGCGTCCGGCGGGAATATGCGGGCCGATCGGCCCGACGGAGCAGCTTCCGCTTGTGGCGCAGATGGTCAACGAGATGAATCTCTCGCTGAAGAACTGTCACTTCTGGGGAATGGACGAATGGATCGTCGACGGCAAGGCTGCGGATCTGAATTTCCCCCTGGGATTCGCGAAGGCCGATCTGGATCTCTGCTTCGGACGCATCCGTCCGGAGCTGCTGATGCCCCGCGAGAACATCCATTTCCCCACCGAGAATCCCGAGGAATACACTGCATCCTACGATCTCGCCCGCTGCGTGATCATGCAGGGCGGTCAGGGCGAGACCAAGCACTGGGCTTTCAACGACCCCGTCAAACGCGAAGGCCGCTACAAGGACAATCCGCCGACCCCGGAGGAGTACCTCGCCAAGAAGACCCGCGTCGTCGAACTGCACCCGATCACCCTGATTCAGAACGCCCGCACTTCCGGCGGCGGAACCGTGCAGAACGTTCCGTCGTCCGCAGTGTCCGTCGGTCCGGTGGAGACATGGAAAGCGGAGCGCGTGTCCATCTGGCATCCCGGACATCATGACAATCCGTTCGGACAGCGTCTCACCACGTTCATGATTTCGCGGAAAATCGCGGACAGCTGCGTGCCGATGTCGCTGCTCGCCCTGCACCCCGGCGAGGTCGTTTTCAACTTTTACCGCCGCGGTTTCGGAGTCTGCAACGTGGAGATGCATTAATCATGACTAAAACAGCTTTCGCCATCGCCGCCCATCCCGACGACATCGAATTCTACATGATGGGAACTCTGCTGCTGCTGAAGGACGCGGGATACGAAGTGCATTACATGAACGTGTCCAACGGCTCCCTCGGCACGGACCACTGCGACTATCAGACGATAGTGAAGACCCGCAGGGAGGAGGCGATCGCCTCCGCCGGACTGGTTGGCGCGGTCTATCACGAAAGCATCTGCGACGACATCGAGGTGTTCTACAATTACGGCAATCTGGCCAAGCTGGTGCCGGTGGTGCGCGAAGTCGCTCCGGAAATAGTGCTCACGCACGGTCCCTACGACTACATGGAGGATCACATCAACGCCGGACGGCTCGCGGTCACCGCGGTGTTCTGCCGCGGCATGATCAACATGAAGTGCGCTCCCACCTCGCCGCCGACCATGCAGGACGTCGCGCTCTACCACTCCATGCCGGCCGGGATGACCGATCAGCTGCGGCGCCCGGTGAACGCCGACTTCTTCGTGAACATCGAATCCAAGATGGACCTCAAGCGGCGGGCTCTCGGATGCCATAAAAGTCAGAAGGAGTGGCTTGATCTGAGTCAGGGCATGGACTCATATATCAGAAACATGGAGAACTGCGCCGTCGCTTTCGGCGGGAAATCCGGAAAATTCGCGTTCGCCGAAGGATGGATTCAGCACAATCCGCTGGGGTACGGACCGGAGAATTTCAACCCGCTGGCCGCCGCACTCGGAGACCGCGTGCAGCTCACGCCTCAGGCGATTCAGCGGTAGCGTCCCGCCGCGTCCCGTCAGTTCCCGCGGACGCTCCGCAGAACGGCGGCGCGGAGGGCGTTGCGCATGAGCATGGCGATGGTCATGGGGCCGACGCCGCCCGGCACGGGGGTGAGATACGACGCGACCTCGGCGGCCTCCTTGAAGTCGACGTCGCCCACCAGACGGTAGCCTCTGGCGCACGCGTCGTCCCTGACGCGGTTGACGCCGACGTCGACGACGACCGCCCCCCGCTTGATCATGTCGCCCCCGATGAATTCCGGTCTGCCCGCAGCGGCGACAAGAATGTCGGCGCGCCGCGTGTGTTCGGCGAGATCGGCGGTGAACGAATGCACGCAGGTGACGGTGGCGTTCCCCCCCTCCGCCTTCCGGAGCAGAAGGGCGACGAGCGGCTTCCCGACGATGTTGGAGCGCCCGACCACGACGACGTGTCTGCCCGCCGGATCGATGCGGTACCGCTTCAGAAGTTCGATCACTCCCTGCGGCGTGCACGGGACGAATCCCCCCTGCTCGCCGATGAGCAGTCTGCCGACGTTGACCGGGTGGAAACAGTCGACGTCCTTGTCCGGATCGATGGCGGCCACTATGGCGGACTCGTCCAGATGCGGCGGAACCGGTGACTGGACGAGAATGCCGTGCACGTCGTCGTCGCGGTTCAGCTCGCCGATCACCGCGAGCACGTCCTCCATGGACGCGTCGCCGCCCAGGACGCGCCTGACGGAGCGGATGCCGAGCTCGCCGCACTTGCGTATCTTGCTGCCGACATAGACCTCGGACGCCGGATCGTTCCCGACAAGCACCACCGCCAGTCCCGGATGGACGCCGCGCGCTTTCAGCTTCCTCACCTCGGCCGCGGTGTCGGCGTTGACGGACGCCGCGACGGATCTGCCATCGATAATGATTGCTGACATCGAACTGCCATCCCCGTAGTTATATATATATGTGTCGCGCCGGGTTCCGAAAATTCCGTCGGCCGCGCGGCGTCCGGCCTCACTCCGAAAGAAGAGCGTACAGAAGGTAACCGACCGCCGCGACCAGAACCATGATCACGGCGCCCATGATCGTCACCAGAAAATTGCGGCTGATGAACAGCGCCGTGCGCCGCAGCGGAGAGGCGTTTTCCGCCGCGGGGGCGTATCCCGCCGCGAAAGTCTGCATGTCCGTGCGCAGATCCATCACCGACTGATAGCGGTCCTCCGGTCTCAGAGCCATCGCCTTGCGGCAGATCGCGCCCAGCGCCGTCGGAACCGGACGGTTCGCCGGAGCCGCCTTCTCCGGAGGAGGAACATCGCCGCGCATGGTGTCATCCAGAATCTGATCCACGCTCTTGCCGGCTGACGGGCTCTGCAGTGTCAGCATGGTGTAGAGCAGCGCCCCCAGGGCGTAGACGTCGGAGCGCTCGTCCAGTCTGTCCCTCCTGCCCGTGACCTGCTCCGGCGACATGAACCCAGGCGTCCCCCTGGCGACTCCGCCGCGTGACTGTCCGTCCCGCGCGTCGCGCCCGGATCCCGCCCCGTCGTCCATCTTGATCGCCAGTCCCCAGTCGAGCAGCAGGACCTCGCCGAAATCGCCGAGATTGACATTGTCCGGCTTTATGTCCAGATGAAGAATTTTACGCGAATGTGCGAACATCACCGCGTTGCAGACCCGTATGAAAATCTGAACGGCGCGTTCGACGGTGTATTCGACGCACGACTCCTCCTCGCCTCTCCTCACGCGCCGCAGCAGCGTCGCCAGCGACTGCCCCCGCAGGTATTTCATCGTGAAAAACGGGGCTCCGGACAGGTCCAGGCCCATGTCGTGAACCGGCACGATGTTCGGATGCTCCAGCCCGGCGGTCAGCCGCGCCTCGCGCACGAAACGGTCGAGATCCGACGCCGGCCGCTCGCGGAAATCCGGCATCATCGCCATGGCCACCTCGCGCCCGGTGTCCATATCCAGCACGAGCAGAACCGCCTTCATCCCTCCGAAGCCGATGCTGCGGATGAACTTGTACCGCTTGTTCGACTTGCGCCGCAGATCCGGCGTCGGGAACAGCGTCTGCTCCGTCTCCTCCGCGACGTCGGCCGGACGGATCGGACGGGTTTTCTGCGTCACCGTTGCCTCGCTCATCAGCCAGTCCGCTCCGTTCTATTCCAGAGTCATCTCGGCTTCGCCGCGCACTACCGCGCCGGTGATTGTGCATTTCCGCGGTCTGCGCTTCATCGACGGCACGGTGAACATCACGTCCATCATCAGCTCCTCAAGCAGCGCGCGCAGCCCCCTGGCGCCGGTCCCTTTCGCGGCCGCCCTGTCCGCCAGGGCCTCGAGCGCGTCGTCGGAGAACTCCAGCTGCACGTCGTCCATCGCCATCAGCTTCTGGTACTGACGGATCAGGGAGTTCCTGGGTTCGCGGAGAACGCGCACCAGATCGGCGGGTCCCAGCGGTTCCAGATTCGCCACCACCGGCAGTCTGCCGACGAACTCCGGGATGAGACCGAACCGGATCAGATCCTCCGGTTCGCACCGCGAGAGCGGATTCACCGACAGGACGTCCACGGCCTCCCCTCCGGCGCCGCCGTCGTCCGCGAGACGCCTGAAACCGAGCACCTGCCTGCCGCAGCGCCGCTGGACAATCTTGTCCAGTCCGATGAAGGCGCCGCCGCAGATGAACAGAATGTTGGTGGTGTCGACCTGCAGAAACTCCTGCTGCGGATGCTTACGGCCGCCTTTCGGCGGCACGTTCGCCACCGTGCCCTCCAGAATCTTGAGAAGCGCCTGCTGCACGCCCTCGCCCGACACGTCGCGGGTGATCGAGACGTTTTCGGTCTTGCGGGCGATCTTGTCGATTTCGTCGACGTAGATGATGCCGATCTGCGCCCTGGCCACATCGTGATCGGCCGCCTGCACCAGCCTGAGGATGATGTTCTCCACATCCTCGCCGACGTATCCCGCCTCGGTCAGCGTGGTCGCGTCGCATATGCAGAATGGCACGTCGAGCAGTCTCGCCAGCGTGCGCGCCAGCAGAGTCTTCCCGCTTCCCGTCGGGCCGAGAAGAAGAACGTTGCTCTTCTCCAGATCGACGTCGTCGAAAGCGGTTCTCTCCGACGGCTTCCCGCAGACGGTCTGCAGCCTCCTGTAGTGATTGTGAACCGCCACCGCCAGCGTCTTCTTGGCGCGCTCCTGCCCGACGACGAACTGGTCGAGCACCTCCTTTATCCGCGCCGGAGTCGGCACCTTCAGTCCGGCGACGACCTCCGACATCCCGTCCGGAGCGGACGCGGACGCCTTCCCCCCGGATCCGCCGCCGCAGTAGTTCCGGAAGCCGACTTTCAGACAGTCGGTGCATATGCCCAGCCCCTCCAGTCCGCTGGCGACGACCACGACATGCTGCCTGCCGCCCTCCTCGCGGCCGCAGAAAGCGCAGATCAGCCCGCCGTCGCTTTTCTTTCCCGCCATGACCGCCCCCTATTTCCCGGAGACGACCTGATCCACCAGACCGTACGCGACCGCCTCCTCGGCGGACATGAAGCAGTCCCGCTCGGTGTCCCGCTCGATCTTCTTCAGAGTCTGTCCGGTGTGGCGCGCCAGAATGCCGTTGAGCATGCTCCGCAGCCGCAGAATTTCCTGCGCCTGGATGCTGATGTCGGCGGCGGTTCCCTGGGCTCCTCCCCACGGCTGATGGATCATGATGCGCGAGTTGGGCAGCGCGTAGCGCTTCCCCGCAGTCCCCGCGGCCAGAAGCACCGCGCCCATCGAGGCGCACTGTCCGAGGCAGTAGGTCTTGACGCCGCACGACAGAATCTGCATGGTGTCGTAGATGGCCAGACCGGCGGTCACGCTGCCGCCCGGGCTGTTGATGTACAGGTCGACGTCCTTCTTTGGATCCTCCCCCTGCAGAAACAGCAGCTGCGCGATGATCAGATTGGCGACCTCGTCGTCAATCGGTGTGCCCAGAAGAATAATCCGATCCTTGAGCAGCCGCGAATAAATGTCGTATCCCCGTTCGCCATGTCCGGTCTGCTCCACCACCATGGGAACCAGAAAAGATTCAGCCATTTTTCACCCTTCCAGTGTTATCGTGATCCGTCCGGCGTCCCGCGGGGACTTCCTCCCGTTCCCGCGCGGCGGAGTCCCCGGGCCTCAAAGGGGGAGCCGGCGGAAAAAAGCGGAGGAAAAAGAGCGCGTCCCGTCCGCGGCGGCGCCGCGTCACTTGGCGACCTTCACCGCGTTGGTCACCAGAAACTCCAGCACCTTGCTGTCGAGAATCTCCGCGTGGACCGCGTCCATGCCGCCTCCCATTTCCAGCATCCCGCGGAGATCCTTCACGCGCCATCCGTAGCCCCGGCTCACGTCCCTCAGACTCTCGTCGACGTCGCTACGCGACAGCTCTATGTGCTCCAGACGCGCGATGCGGCGCAGGATGAACGACCGCCGCAGCTTCTTCCGCGCCGACTCCTCCGCGCTCCTGCGGTGTTCCTCTATCCTGTTCTTGAAATCGTCGACGTCGGCCTCGTTCTTGACCAGGCCGCCGGCCAGCCTCCGCAGCTCGCGTTCCGTCTCGATCTCGAGAACGTGCGGCGGCAGCTCGAATTCGGGAATCTGCGCCGAAACCGCCTCGTAGACCTTGTCGGTGAGCTCATTGGCCCGCCTGACGCCGGCCTCCTGCAGCATGATGCCGCGGAGCGTCTCGCGGAATCCGTCCAGAGACGAGACCTGCAGCTTCGCGCACAGCTCGCCGTCAGTCGGCATCTTCTTGCGCTGAACCTTGTGCACTTTCACCCTGTACTTCAAGGTCTTCCCCGCAAGGGCCGGTTCCCGGAACTGCTCCGGAAAGACGGAGTCGAACTCGTACTCGCCGCCCTTCTCCGCGCCGGTCAGAGCGGCTATCGCGCCGGGCATGGGCTCCGGCTCGGTCAGCAGTATGTATCCGTTCTCGTCGGCGACCTGCCGCCGCAGGGCGGGACCGGCGCCGTCGGGAAGCTCGAAATCCGCCTTGTAGTCGGCTCTGAGCAGATCCCCTTCGGCGGCGGGTCCGTCGACGTCGGCGAAACTCGCGTAGATGGAGCGGTAGAGGGACACCCGTTCCTCCACTTTCTCCTCGGGGACCTCCAGCGCCGGCGTCTCCATCCGGACGGAGGCGTAGTCGCCGACCTCGAATTCCGGAGCGACGTCGACGCTCAGCGTGAATTTGAAGTCCTCGTCGTCCTTGATCTCTGCGTCCTCGGAGATCATGCATGTAATCACGTCGAGAGTCTTGTCCTCGACAATCCTGCCGAAAGCGGCGTTCAGAATCCGGCGCTTCAGCTCTTTCCCGATTTCGTCGGCGAAGCGTTTCAACACCATCGCCGCCGGCGCCCTGCCGCGCCGGAATCCGGGAAGGTTCACCATCAACGCGAAATCCCGCACGGCGAGATCCTTCTCACGGACAAGCGCCGGGGCGGGAACCGTGAAGCCGAACTCCCTGTGACAGGGAGCCTCGGAACGGACTTCCATCTGAAGGACCTTCTCCAAATCGTTTGCCATAATCGCTCAAAACCCTTTCCATGATCCGTCAACAGCGTGAAGTGAAACAGCGGCGCAACAAATCCCGGTACTGTAGTTCCCCTCCGGCGTTTTGTCAAGCGCCGTCGATCAGCGAGCGGGCGAATCTGGGGAGAAGAAAGCAGCCGCGGTGAATCTCCGGCGTGTAGTACCTCAGCCGCGCCGCCAGATCCGGGGGAAGCTCCCTGCCCGGAACCCGCACGTCGCAGCCGTCGGATCCCACGCACAGACCGATCATCCCGGTCGGGTAGGTCGGCACCATTATCGCGCCGTAGGCGCTGTAGCGGAACAGGGAACGCGCGATCCCGGTCAGCCGCCGCACCACGTCCGGCAGCAGATAGACCGACTCCGCCTGCGTGGCGACGACTCCGCCGGGACGCAGCGCCCGCTTCATGTCCATGTAGAAATCCTCGCCGAACAGAGGCGATCCGGGACCGCCCGGATCGGTGGAATCCACGATGATGACGTCGTACTCGCCTCTGTGCCTGCGGACGAACTCGCTGCCGTCGCCGATGTGCACGCGCACGCGCGGATCGCCGTACCCGCAGGCCATCGAGGGAAGAAACTCCTTCGAGCACTCGATCACCTCGGCGTCGATCTCGCACTGATCGATGCGCCGGACGCACTCGTGCCGGGCGGCCTCGCGCAGCACGCCGCCGTCGCCGCCGCCGATCACCAGTACGTTCCTCGGATCCGGATGCGCCATCAGGGGCACGTGCGTCATCATCTCCTGGTACGCGAACTCGTCGTATTCGGTCAGCTGGATGATTCCGTCCAGCAGCATCATGCGTCCGACCCTGCCGGTCTCGTAGATGTCGATTGTCTGATACGGCGTCACACGGTGACAGAGGTGTCCGGAGACCTCCACCGTCATGCCGAACCCGTTCATGGCTTCAGTGATCCACATCGTTCGGTTTCTCCTGTTTCTTCAGTCCTCGGATCGTCCGCGATCACGGGATCGTCCGGCGGACGGATCCGGAATCCCTTTCACGGGGATCGGAAGGCGTCGCCGCGGCCCGATCGGGATCGGGAGCCTCCCGCACGGGACTCCCGGCGCTTCCGCGCCGGCGCACGGTTCCGGCTCGTCATGGAAAACGCCGGATCCCGGAGCCGGAGCCGGGAAAGCCGCGCGTCAGGCGCACGGCGGGGGACGACGGCGCCGCCGTTCCTATTGCCGGATCGCCACCTGCGTCCGATAATGGTGCCCCGCGAACGCGGTCAGCGCCAGATCGGCCACCGTGCGCGGTTCGACGAATCTGCGGCAGAAAAAATTCAGATAGGCGATTCCGGAGGCGACGTCCAGAAATCCGTTCAGAAGCCCGCAGTCGAAATCGCTGCGCATGGAAAGCAGTTCCCCGCCGCACCGGCGCACGTGCGCCGCGCCGACCCGCCCGAGATCCAGACGATCCGACAGAAGCTCCGCGACGCGGCGCGCGCCGCCGCCGTCGAGGGCGGAGCAGCCGTACAGATCGACCGCCACCGAAATCCCGCCGGCCCGCGCCTGATCGAACAGCGCGCGCCAGGACAGGGCGTAACGGCAGGAGTGATCCTCGCACACCGTCTCCAGCCGCTCCACGCCCTGCGCGTCGACGATGCCGCGGTGCATGACGCTGGAGACGATCATCTGCTGCGATTCCATTCCGACCCGCAGCGCGTCGACCGCCACGTCGAAATCTATCGAGTCGCCGCATGTGAATATGTCGGCGGCGGCGTAATCATGCTCCGGCCACGCGTGCACCGCGAAATGCGACTCCGAGATGATCACCATCCCGCTGACCCCCTGCGGTTCGAACGCGTGGAACCGCGAGCATATCACCGTCGCGCCGGACCGGTGCGCCGCGTCGAGAAAAATCCTCTCCATCCGGCCGGCGTCGGCCAGTATGCCGGAATTGCACCCGTAATACTCCACCGTCATCTGCCGCCCGAGTGCCATTCCGAGCCGCCGGATCGGCGGCGCCGGCGTCATTTCCCCGTCTCCGTCAGTTCATAGACGCACTGGGAGCTCATGAAATCCTGAAAGACCGCGTACTGCATGTCCGTCTTCATCTGACGCCATCCGCCGTCCCACCGCTCCTTCTGCTTGGCGAAATCCGCCATGTCCGGCGCGGTGCGTCCCGCCACGGTCACGACCACGGCTCCGTCCGGCGTCGGCAGCACCGGGGACAGCTCCCCCGGCTTCAGGGTCAGAGCGGCCTCCATCACCCGGCCGCCCATCCGGTCCAGCGGCGGGTTCGACAGCGTGAAAGTCCGACTGGACGTCCACAGCTTGGAGTCCAGACGCCCGGCGGCGGGAACCGCCGCCAGTTCCTCGGATGCGCGCCTGGCGGCGTCTCTGGCCAGGTTCGTGGAGGCGGAGGCCATGTAGTCCTCCCGCACTTTCGCGTTCACCTCGTTGAACTCCGCCGGGCGCTCCTCCTCGCGGGACGTCACCATCCCCACGTAGGCGGCCTTCCTGCCCTGCACGGCGTCGGTCACCGGCACGCCGTCGAACACGGAGGCCAGACGGGACACCAGCAGGGGCTCCTCCAGATCGCCGATCGCCGCCGCGTCGGCGGCGAACTTGCCGCCGCGGATCACCGGCAGACCCTCCGACGCGGCCAGCTTCAGGAAAGCGGTCTGCTTGTCGTCGCTGTCGCCGACCGCCTCATAGGCTCTGCGCGCGAAATCCTGGGCCCGCGCGGTCGCCAGCCCTCGGGCGCGATCGGCTATGCAGCGGACTTTCACGTCTCCGCGCACCTTCTCGAACGCCGGCGGCTCCTTGCCGTCGACGGCGAAAAGGGATTTGTGCTCGTCGTAAAATTTACGCAGCGTCCCGTCGTCCACCGCCGCCGCCTCCTTCAGCACGTCCGGACGGTCGAACGGAAACGACGCGACGACCGCCGTCAGCTGCGCCGGCACGGTGTAGCTCTCCGAATTCTTCTTGAAGTAGTCCGCCAGCGCGGCGGCTTCGACCTTCAGCCCCTTGACGTAGGAATCGCGCTGAAACTCGGCGATCTTGACGTCATACTTCTCGTTGGCGTAGCGGAAGAACGCCGCGGTCTCCCCCGGGGTGGTCACCACGGACGCCGCCAGATCCTGGATCAGCTTGTTCTGCAGCACCGCGCCGCGGAAGGCGTCGGCGATCATGTCGCCGCTGTAACCCTCCCTGCGCAGGTTGGCGCACGCCGTCTCGTACTTCCTGAAATCCATCTTCCCGCCGCTCTGAAAGGAGGGCAGCAGCCGGATCTGCTCGGCTATCTCCGCGTCGGACGCCGTCAGTCCCCGCCGCTCCGCCGCGCGCCGCAGACACACGATGCTGAAGGCCTGCCTGTGATCCAGCCGCACGGGTTCGGCCCCGTACGCCAGCCGGTAATAGAGGGACGTCGAATTCACGGCGTCGCGCAGATCGTTGTAGGTGACCGGCTCGCCGAAAGCCGTCCCGACCCGTCCGGCTCCTGGATCCAGACAGCCTCCGACTCCGAACTGCCCCGGCGTCAGGAAGCCGAGAAAGGAGACGATGATGACGACCGTGAAGATGCCGAACAGCCACCGGCTGTGGCGCATGAACACCGAGTTGATGCTTCTGATTACCATGACGTTCCCCCGTGATTTCTGCGTGTTCGCATATGATGAACCGACATTCCCGTTTTCAGCCGCATGATTACGCGCCGCGGTCCCGCGTCACCTGATTCTCCCGCCGCCGGAGACGCGCACCGTCACATGATCCGGACTCACGGACCTCACCTGCATGCCGAGTCCGCCCGAGCCGGCGACCGCGCAGTTCGGCACGAGACTGAACGGTCCCTGACCGGACAGCTCCGTGAGATCGAGATAGGCCCGCAGATCCTCGGTCTTCAGACCCGCCACCTGGCTTTCCGGACCGCTGATCGCCACCTCCGCGAGAGACGGAGTCTGCAGTTCGACGGAGCCCCAGCTCCGCCGCTGTTTCGAAGACAGCAGGATGCGCAGCGGAACGTCCCTGAACACGCGGGTGGCGTACTTCCGCGTGATCTCGATCCTCACCGTTATCCGCTCCGGAGACGCCTTCACCCCCTCCGGGATGCGCAGCTGCGCCGCGTAGTCGAAACCGTCGGTCACGGTGCCGTCCAGCGGAATCGGCGCGGTCCTCACCGTGCGCAGTTCGCCGACCACGGACTCCGGACCGCTGACGCTGACGTCCTCCGGAACGCACACGACGCGGTCCAGCTGATAGTCCTGCGGCAGCCGCTCCGGGGAGTCGAACTGCGCCTCCACCGGCACGCGCCTGGACGTCACCGGCTCCAGATCCAGCGTCAGCTCACCCGGCTCCACGTCGCTGATCACAATCCCGACCGGAACGTTGAAATCGCGCGGCGACAGCTTCAGACGGTACGGAACGCCGTGCGCGAAGGAACCCTGCGGAATCCGCACTTTGCCGGCGGCGTCGCGCGCCGACAGCCCGTTCAGCATTCTGGCGCTCCCGGTGACCACCAGCGTCACCTGCGGAACGTTCTGACTCCGGTTCACGACGCCCTCGGGCAGCTGCAGCTCCACGGGCACGCCGCTGAGCCTCAGCGGTTCGGCGCGCGAGAACCGGTAGGTCACCGCGCCGTACAGCAGCACCGCCAGAGCCAGCGACAGGAACTTCCTGAAAAAATCGCGGAACAGCGCGACCCGCAGCCAGCGTCCCGCGCCGCGAACGAACCTGCCGTTCATCATTTCTCCTCGCCCTCCCCGGGGTTCTGTCAAAGAAATTCGTTCTTTGGCAATGTTAACTTCCTCTATTTCAAT
>CAYODJ010000035.1:10016-20293 GCA_964402715.1 uncultured Victivallaceae bacterium | reverse complement strand
CGGACGATTTGCGCCTGTTCGTCGGAGGGTGGGAGAACAATTAGCTGATTCCCAATAAAATCCCAATTCGCCCTTGGCATTTTTGCCCCATATGTTGACGAATTAACAACATCAATGAAATACTTATTTAGCAGAAAATATCGGAGAAAAGATTTGTTACACTTGATATTCGTTAAAACAAGCAGTTCCCCTGAACACACACCATCCAAATCCATAAGGACACATTTTGCTAAATAAGGGCGCAGTTTTCCAAATAGAATATCTCCGCTGTGAAAAACAGAGCAAATACTTTCAGGAATAATTTGAGTATTTAGCTTGTAAGTGCCATTCCATGAAACAATATTTTCCATCCCGATATAAGGCGACTTTTGTGTAGCAGTTTTCTCTCCCGAAAGAGTAACAACTTTTTTTAATTTTATTATTTTCCATCCCGCCGGAACCTTTCCAATCCAACTCCCGCCGCTATCTTTCATTTCGGGATAAGGTTTCATCGCTCCCCTCCGAGAATCTCTTCGAGCAGTCCGGCGGTCTCCGCTTCGAGTTTCCGCAGGTCGGCTGTGATTTCGTCCAGCGGACGCAGACGCTGCGGCTTGTAGAAGTATTTGGTGAAGGAGAGCTCGTACCCGATTACGGTTTTCTTCTCGTCAATCCACGCCTCCGGCGCAAAGGGCAGCACCTCCTTCTTGAAAAATGCTTCGACGCCGCCTTCGTACAGGAACGGCACGCGCTCGGTATCCCGCAACTCGGCGTCCGCTTCCCCGGCGACGGGCTTGGCCGTTTCATCCTTCTCCGTGACGAACGGGCGGACTGCTTTCAGAAGAGCGGCCTTGAGCCCGGTCGCCCTGGCGAACGCCGTCCAGTCGTCCAGAGGGGCATCGTCCGGCAGCGCGGCGACTGCGCTGTTCCATATTTTCCTGTCGTCGGCCTTGAGCGCCTCCTCCGGAATCGCCCTGGTCGGATCGATTCTCAGGCGCAGCGGACGCTCGACCGTGATTTGCCAGTAGCCGAACTCGGAGTTGTCGAAGATTCTGCTGTGCTCGGACTCCTCCATCCGGAGGAACATCTCCGCGATGCGCCGCCGGTTCTCCGCGGAGAACTTGCAGTTCTTGTTTCCCAGGTTCTTCCGCAGCGGCACTTTCAGATCCGAGGCGTCGATCAGCTGAATTTTGCCCCGGCGCTCCGGGGCTTTCCGGTTGGAGAGAATCCAGATGTAGGTGCCGATTCCGGTGTTGTAGAACATGTTTTCCGGCAGGGCGACGATCGCCTCCACCAGATCGTTCTCTATCATGTAGCGCCGCGCGTTGCTCTCGCCCGATCCGGCGTCTCCGGTGAAGAGCGACGATCCGTTGTGGATTTCCGCGATCCGACTGCCGAGCTCGGTGTCCCGATGCATCTTGGCGATGTTGTTCAGCAGAAACAGCAGCTGTCCGTCGCTGCTGCGCGGAACCATGGAGAATTCGCCGTCACCCGCGAAGCTGACCACGAAGCGCGGGTCGACGAGCGACGACCTGCCGCCGAGCTTCTCCGCGTCGGTCTTCCACGATTTTCCGTACGGCGGATTGGAGAGCATGAAGTCGAACCGCATGTCCGGGAAGCTGTCGTCGGAGAGCGTCGATCCGTATCCGATGTGATTCGTCGCCTCGTCGTCGCCGGAGAGCAGCATGTCGGATCTGGTGATGGCGTAGGTCTCGGGGTTCACCTCCTGACCGAACAGGTGGATCGAGACATTCCTGCCGTTCGTCTCCGCCAGTTTTTCCAGACGCTTCTGCGCGACCGTCAGCATGCCGCCGGTGCCGCTCGCTCCGTCGTAGCAGGTGTAGGTGGTGCTCTTGATCCGGTCGGCGACCGGCAGAAACACGAGATCGGCCATGAGTTCGATCACGTCCCGCGGGGTGAAGTGCTCCCCCGCCTCCTCGTTGTTCTCCTCGTTGAAGCGGCGGATCAGTTCCTCGAAGATGGTTCCCATCGTGTGGTTGTCGAGCCCCGGCAGCCGCACATGCCCCTTGTCGTCCAGCACCGGCTCCGGAGCGAGGTTGACGAGAGGATTCACGAACTTCTCGATCACCGCGCCGAGAATCCTCGCGTCCGTCATGGTGTCGATCTGGTTGCGGAACTTGAATTTGTCCAGAATCTCCTGCACGTTGGGGGAGAATCCGTCGAGATAGTCCATGAAATCCATCTTCAGCCGCTGCGGGGTCGGCCGGGAGACGAGATCCCTCAGCAGGAAAGGCGAACTGTTGCAGAACGACTGCCCCGCCGCCCTGCACAGAGCGGGCGTCTGTTTGGCGACCTTCTCCGCATCGAGCATCGCCTTCATCGCCAGAACTTCCGGCTTGCTCTTCTCCAGCACCGCGTCCAGCCGCCGGATGACCGTCATCGGCAGAATCACGTCACGGTATTTGCCGCGCACGTAAACGTCCCGCAGACAGTCGTCCGCGATGCTCCAGATGAAACTTACAATCGATTGAAACTGAGTCTGATCCATGTCGTGTCCGGCCTCGCTGTTCGCGTCCGGTCCGTCCGGTGGGAGCGGCCGTCCCGGGCGAGTACGGGCGTCTGACGCCTTGAACGGCGGAGCGCGTCCGCGTCCCGGAATTCCTCCGATCCGGACGTTCCTCTCTTTTGTGCCCCGTCGCTGATTCCCCGACGGACGTAGCATAGCATTCACGGTGCGAAAAACAAGCGGCGGCGCGGGGAAGCCTGCGGAATTCACCGGAAATCGCCGCAGGGGGAAGAAAGCGCGAGGACCGGGGACGCGGAACGGGGGAGGCGCGGCGCCGGCGGGGAGGTGCGGACGGCGTCGGCGCCATCCCCGGCGTCGGAAGAAGCCCGAACGTGCTTCGTCAGCATGTCCGCGTCGGAACCGACCGGGGGGCGCCGGCCGGCAGCGGCCGGAGTCCCCCGCTCCGGCGGAGGCTGCGGAGATCTCGTAGCCGGACGTGTTCAGCGCAGCGGATCGGGGCCGAATCTGTTCTCCCCCCGCTGTCCCCTGATGCAGCCGAGCACGAGCACGAAGATCAGCCAGAGGACGTTCAGCAGGCCCGTGAAGACGGAAACCCCTTTGATCATGCTGTTCAGGATGTTCATCACGGCGATGCAGATCTGGATCGCCAGCAGCACGGCGCCGTTGACTCCGATGTCATTCGCGCGTCTGGCGACGACGCAGGCCTGAGGGCAGATGACGGCGAGACCGGTCAGCAGGATCAGACATCCTCCCAGAAGCAACAGGCTCATTCCCATGAGTCCCATGTTTTCGTCCGCCAGTGCGTTTCCGGCCGCGGTGAACATGCCGGTCAGTATTCCGAGCAGTATTCCGATCAGCCACAGGAACAAAAACGTCCCCCAGAATTCCTTCCGGCACGCTCTGCTGCGGAAATCGCAGTACTTTTTCGTGAAGGACAGCAGTGCGTACCGGAAAAGCGAGGCGCCCGTCCGGTTCGGTCCGGCGGAGTCCGCCCCCGGCAGATCCCGCCTGCAGAACTGGCAGAAGACCGCGTCGCGCTTGATCGTGTTGGCGCAGAACGGGCACTTCTTCTCATCCGGATTCAGTGCGGCCGGAATTTTCTCCGCCGCCTTCACGTCCGGAACGGCGACGGTTCGGCCGCAGCCGGGGCACTGCGAGTCCTCGCCGATTCGTTCCGTCCGCGTTTCGATTTCACGCTCGCAAAACGGACAGCGGAAAGTGAACGTCGACATTTTCATATCCTTTCTGTTTCCTCGGTTCTGTCAAAGAAATGGTGGTGTTCCATGTTCTGCGCACATTTATCTCTGATTGATCACAGACAGTCCGTGCGACTTCGGCGAAGCAACAGGCTCATCCCCGTGAGTCCCATGTGGTCGTCCGCCGGCGCGTTTCCGGCTGCGGTGAACGCGTCCGCCATGTCCGACGCCGTCCCGTCCGTCAGGTGCAGACCGATGCTCCGCCCCGGCTTCGCCGCCGCCGTGTCCTTTTCCGCGGTCTGTCCGCGTTCTCTCCCCGCGCGGACGGTCCATGCGCCGCGCTTCGAAGATCCGTCGCCGTGAGAAATCCGTTCACGGTTCCGCCGCCGCCGTTGACGCGCGCCCGCCGCCGGCTAGAAGCGGAAATATTCCAGGAACGTCGCCACGCCGCTCGCGGGTCCGCGGACCCCGTCCGCCTCGAAGGTGAAGACGAGCCGCGACCCCGGCCGCCGCTCGGGGGCGGTCTGGAAGATCCTCACCGTGTAGTATCTGGACTCGTTCCAGTTGAAATTGCTCCGCAGCTGCGGCATGATCGTCTCGTCCAGCTGTTCGTCGAGCGGCGCGCGCTCCTCCCTGTACTTCTTCAGCGCGGCGAGCGCCTTGACGGCCTCGTCCTCGGTCAGCCGTCCGACGGTGCGCAGCTGGTCGTAGGTGGCGGTGTAGATGCTGGGCTTGGCCGACTGATCGACGCGGAAGTTCCGCACCGAGGACAGACGTCCGTCCCCGTCCGCGGGCAGCAGATCGGCGGCGCCCGGGATCCACAGCAGCTCCTCGCGGTACTGGACGGGGCCGTTGCGGGGCAGCGGCTTCATCCCGAGATCCTCGTAGTCGTCCGCCTCGAGGCCGTCCTCGCGGGCGGTGCCGTCGGCGTCGGTGTAGTCGTTGAGACGATCCTTCAGCACGTCGATGGCGTCGGCGAGCGGAGTGACGTCCTCGCGGTTGACCTTCAGCGCGTCCAGGTCGGCGGCGCGGCGCACTGGGCGGCCGTAGATTCCGTTGGACACGGTGAACTTCACCGGGGTTCCGTAGTAGTCGATCTCGTGCACGGAGCCGTCGGCCACGTAGCGGTCGTGCTCGACCTCGTCGAAGTCTATGTTCTCGGCGCTGATGTCGCCGAAGACGCGGCGGTCCGCCTCGATGAGGAACCGGATGCGGGCGGCCGCCCCCTCCGCCGTGTAGGCGCTCCGCATCAGGTCGGTGAACGACGCGGCGTCGGTCGCGCCGATGCGCGACACCGCCGTCAGCGCGCCGGCCAGCATCCCGACGGTGACCAGCATGCACAGCACGGCGACGAGCGCGGCGCCGTTCTCCCCGCCGGAGCGCGCCGCGGAAACGGATCCGGCGCTCACTGTCCCGCCTCCCTTCCTTCCCCGCCGCCCTGCGACGGCGCTCCGGACAGATACTCGGTGTTGAAGCTCGCGCCGGCGGTGCGGCGGAGCCAGCGCTCCTTGGTTCCGTCCCGCCACTCGACCGTCATCTGGATGGCCGTCGGCAGTCCGTCGTGCTCGTCCGGATCCCAGCTCTCGTACCATTTGAGTTCGTCGTCGTCGTCGTACGCGGCGTAGCTGAAGGTGACCTGGAGCACGTCGCCGCATATCAGTTCGGTCTCGTAGTTCTGGTCGTCGAGCTCCTTCCACGGCACGAACGGAGTGAACGAGTAGTCGCACAGCAGCCGGTCGTCCTCCTGGTAGATGCGCACGAAGCGCAGCGCCCCCCTGCCGCCGTGGCTGCGGTTCAGCGCGGTCAGGTGAAGCTCGTTCTCGCCGCCGTCGAAGACCAGCTCGTCGCTTCCGGAGTCGTCGTCGGGCCAGGTGAACGGGACGGCCGACCGCAGGCAGTCCTCGGCGATGCGGTCCAGCGCCTGGTTGCGCTCCAGAAGTCCGCCGGCCTTCTGCGCCTTGGCGTAGCTCCGCGCGAACGTCTGGACCACGACGGCGGCGATCATTCCCGTCAGCGCCAGCAGCGCGGCGGCGACCACCATCTCGATCAGCGTGAAGTCACGCCGACGTCTCTTCATCGTTGACCTCGTCGTAGTCGATTCTTTCGATGCGCAGGGAGTCGACCGTCTCCCCCGACGCCGTGTCCACGAGCTCGATGACGCAGCAGCGCAGCCGCGCCTGCCCGACCAGATCGTTCAGATCCTCCGGCACGTCCGTCGCGTCCTTGTACTCGCAGACGATCTTGTATCCGGGATAGTCGAAGACGTCCGGCCCCGGAAGCTCCGGATCGTCCATCCCCTGCAGCATCATGTATTCCGCCGCCTGGGAGAGCATATGGAAGCGCCGCCATTTCTCCTGCGCCTTGAGCAGACGCAGCTGCGCGGTGTTCGCCAGCGTGAGGAACGGCGTCAGCGACAGCGACAGCACGGCCATGGCGGCCAGCACCTCCACCAGGGTGAAAGGCGCGCGGCGGCGCGGAACACGGGCTGCGCGTGCGAAAGAGTTCATCTGACGGAGTCTCCCTCCTCCTCTTCGAGAATGCGCCCGGAAATCGGCGAGATGCGGAAGATTCTCCGCCGGCTCCCGGAGATCAGCGCGAAATTCAGATCCCCCGCGGCTCCGCCGTCGGGAAGGAATCGGAACAGCTCCGTTTCCGGAGGGGCGTCCCCGTCCCCGTCCGCGTCGTCGCTCCAGATCGGCTCGTCCTCGCCGCCGGCCCCGATCCGGCGCATCTCGAACCGCTCCGGAACCGTCCACGTCAGTCGCGGCAGATCCGGCGGGGCGACGTAGTCGGCGGATCCGGGGTCGTCCCCGCCGTCTTCTTCCGGCAGGGGCTCCGTCAGGACGAGCGCGCTGTCCTCGGGGAGGGGCGGCGCCGGGCGCGGGTCGCCGGAGACGAACGCCCGCTGCTCCGGCAGGCAGCTCACCGCGCGGTCGCGTCCCAGCTCCATGGCCTGTGCACGCGCTCCCGAGCAGAAGCGGCGGAACTCCAGCGCCGTCCGGTCGAAGCGGGCGCGTCCCGAGCCGTCGCGCATCGCGATCGCCGCCATGCCGACGGCCATGGCCATGATCGCCGCCACCGCCGCCAGTTCGATCAGCGTGAACGGGCTGCGGAGCGCCCCGGCGGGGTCCTCACTGCTCCCAGTTGTTGATGTCGGCGTTTTCACCTTCGCCGTCCTGCTGGCCGTCGGCGCCGTAGCTGGAGAGGTCGTAGTCGCCGTGCTCCCCCGGGCAGGCGTAGACGTAGTCGTTGCCCCACGGATCCTTGGGCACGGCCGGCTTCAGGTACGGTCCGTCCCACTTCTCCTCCTGCGAGACGTTCTCGACCAGCATCTGCAGCCCGTCGGCGGTGGTCGGGTAGCCGCCGACGTCGAGCTTGTAGTCCGCCAGCGCCTGATCCAGAAGCTGAATCTGTGTCTTCGCGGTGTCCCTCCTGGCTCTGCGGATGTGGCGGAAGTAGACCGGAGTGGCGATGGACGCGAGCATGACCAGAATGACGATGACCACCACCACCTCAATCAGCGTGAACGGGCGTCTCCCGACGCGCGGTTTCGACATGTCGCGTTTCATTGGTTTTGCTTCTCCCGGATTTTTTTCATGCGTTTTCGCTCCGCGGCGTCCCGTGGGTAATATGCACGGCGGCGGCGCGTCAGTCAACCTGATTGACCTCCAGAATCGCCAGAAAAATCGACACCACCACAACCAGCACCATCAGCGCCAGGAAGACGATGACCGCCGGCTCGAACAGGCTCAGCAGGCGCTTGATCTTCCTGCGGGTGTTCTCCTCGAGCTGCTCCGCGCTGCGCGCCAGCATGGGGCCGACCGAGCCGGATTCCTCGCCGACGCGGATCTGCGACGGGAACCCCGGCGGCAGGAACCGGTTTCCGGCGAGCGCCGCGGAGAGCTTCTCGCCGCTGCGGAGCTTCGCCTCCAGTCCGGAGAAGCTGGCGCGGATGACCTGGTTCTGGATGACCCGTCCGGCGATCCGCACGGTCTTGATGATCTCCACGTGATTGCCGATCAGTATCGCCAGCGTCCGGACGAAACGGCCGATCTCCACCTCCACCAGGATTTTGCCGAACACGGGTATGCGCGTCAGCATCCCGCTCCTCCACTGCCGGAACTGCTCCGCCCCCATGCAGTACGACGCGACCGACCAGGCCGCGGCGGCCGTCAGCGGCAGCAGCCAGCAGGCGTGGGCGAGCACGGTGCTCAGACCGTTCAGGAAGATCATCGACGGCGGCTGCTCCCGGCCCATGTCCGTGAACACGGCGGAGAAGCGCGGCACGAAGACGGTGAACATGACGATCGCCACGGCGACGGTGACTCCCAGCACCGCCGCCGGATATATGGAGCTGGAGACGATGAAGTCGCGCGTCTCCCGGCTCTCCGACAGGAAGCGGCGCAGCTCCTCGACCGCCTCCGGCAGACAGCCGGTCTCCTCGCCGCTCTCGATCAGATTCGAGTAGAACCCCGGGAACGTGCCCGCGCGGGACCGGATCAGCGAGGAGAACTTCTTGCCCTCGTGCAGTCCCTGTCGCAGCGACAGCGCCAGATCCCGCATCGCGGGGGCGTCGCTGCTCTCGGCGATGATGGCGAGAGCGCGCTCCAGCGGGATGCTGGCGGCCAGCAGCGGGGCGAGCTTGGACGTGAATTCATGGCAGTCGGCGCGTCCTCCGCCCCGGCGGAGGAACGGAGAGGAGGTCCGGGCGCCCTCCTCGCCGAGATAGCGCACCGGCCGCAGCCCGCAGCTGCGCAGCCTGCTCAGCGCCTCGGCGGGGCTGTCGGCCTCCAGAGCCGTCTCCCGCGGTCCGCCGCCGCCGGCCGGCGCGGCCAGATATCTGTATCGGGGCATGGTCTCCGGCTACTCCTCGGCGGTGCTGCGGTTCAGTTCCTCGAGCGTGGTGACTCCCCTGCGGACCTTGGCCAGACCGTCCTCGCGCAGCGGGATCATGCCGTTCCTGACGGCGATCTTCTCCAGCTCCGAGCTGGGCGAGCTGGCGTTGACGGCGCGGCGCATCTCGTCGTCCATGCGCAGCAGTTCGAAAATTCCGCAGCGTCCCTTGAACCCGGCTCCGTTGCAGCGGCGGCACCTGGTTCCGCCGCCCGGATCGTTTCCGGATCCGCCGCAGGCGGGGCACAGCCTGCGCACGAGGCGCTGCGAGAGCACCCCGTAGAGCGCGGAGGCGACCAGGAAGCTCTCCACCCCCATGTCGAGCAGCCGCGCGACCGCGCCCACGGCGTCGTTGGTGTGGAGAGTGCTCAGCACCAGGTGCCCGGTCAGCGCGGCGTTGATGGCGATGTCGGCGGTCTCGCGGTCGCGGATTTCACCCACCAGGATGATGTCCGGATCCTGGCGCACTATGGAGCGCAGACCGGAGGCGAAGGTGACCCCGATCTTGGGGTTGACCTGCATCTGGCACAGTCCGGGGGTCTTGTATTCGACCGGATCCTCGACGGTGATGATCTTCTTCTTCTGATCATTGAGCTGGGCGATGACGCTGTAGAGCGTGGTGGTCTTGCCGCTGCCGGTGGGGCCGACCACCAGGATGATGCCGTGCGGGATGCGGATCATGCGGTTGAATTCGTCCAGCATGCCGGCGTCCATCCCCAGCGAACCCAGGTCGAAGGTGATCTTCTCGCTGTTGAGCAGACGCAGCACGATGCTCTCCCCCGTCAGGATGGGGATGAAGCTCACGCGCATGTCCAGCTTCATGCGTCCCAGCTGGAAGTTGGTGCGCCCGTCCTGAGGCAGCCGGCTCTCGGCGATGTTGAGTCCGGCGATGAGCTTGATGCGGGAGGCTATCGCCGGGAACTGGGAGCGCGGCACGCTGAGGATCTCGGTCAGCACCCCGTCGACGCGGCAGCGCACCGACACGGAAATCTCGCCGGGTTCGATGTGCACGTCCGACGCGCCGAGATCGACGGCGCGGTTGAACACGTCGTTGACCAGACGCACGATGCGGGCCTCGCCCGCCATGGTGCGCAGGGTGTTCTCGTCCTCGGCCGCCGCGGAGACGGCGGCGTCCTCCTCCTCGGACGGGCCGGCCTTGCTGAGCAGCCGCTCCAGAAACGACCTGCGCACCAGTTCGAAGCGGCACCGGAGCCTGACGCAGCGGCTGATGAGGTAGCGCTGGTTGTCCAGCGAGTACGGATCGGACACCAGCACCACCATCGACTCCTCGTCCCAGTTGCACGGCAGGAACAGGTTGGCGCCGAGCGCCTCGGGGGAGAACCCCGGATACACCTCCGGCTCTCCCAGCTCCTCCTCGTCGGCGGTTTCCAGCGAGAAGAAGTCGCCGTAGAGCTTCAGCAGCTCGTGCTCCGAGATCAGCCCGGCGGCGATGAGCTTGCGATCCGCGTCCCGCGGCGGGTTCTCCTCGAGGAGTCCGTCGTAGCTCTGGTAGGTCCGGCTAAGGTGCTCCCGCAGACGCTGCGCCGGCGTCCCTCCCGCGTCCGCACGGTTCATGACCCGGCCTCCGGCGCGGGCTTAGCCGCAGCCGCCGGACCGGAGGACGGCGCTCCGTCCCCGGCCGGTTTTTCCGCTCCGCCGGGCTTGGACTCGGGCTTGGACTCGGGCTTGGACTCGGGCTTGGACTCGGGCTTGGACTCGGGCTT
>CAYODJ010000035.1:0-9916 GCA_964402715.1 uncultured Victivallaceae bacterium | reverse complement strand
GGACTCGGGCGCGGACTCGGGCGCGGACTCGGGCGCGGACTCGGGCGCGGACTTCTCCGCCTGTTCCGCCGCCGCCTGGTTCTCGGCGCGGATTCTGTCGGCCTCCGCCTTGGCGCGGGCGCGCTTCTCCTGGGCCTGACGGGCCTGAAGCAGGTCGGCCTGGTGCTCCTGCTCGAGCTTGCTCTCGAAGCCGTTCAGAGCCTTGACGGAGTTGTTGTAGCGCTTGAGCATCTCCTCCACGGGGCTCCTCTCGTCGATGATGTAGCCGGTGATCAGCACCAGCAGCTCGGTGCGGTCGACCGATTCGGCGGTGCTGCCGAAGAGCCGGCGCAGGAAAGGTATCCCGGCGACGATCGGCACCGAGGACAGCGAGTCGGTCTTCTTCTCCTGGATCATGCCGCCGATGACCATGGTCCGCCCGTTGGTGATGGTCATGGTGGTCTCGAGCATCCTCTGGTTGATGACCGGCGTCTCGGAGGCGCTGGTGATGGTGTTTCTGATCGCCTCGGAGACGGTCTGTTTGATCTCCAGCGCGATCAGATCGCGGTTGGTCACCTGCGGCGTGATCTCCAGGATGATGCCGGTGTCCTCGTAGTCGTAGGAACGGCTGATGGCGCCCTGCGCGGAGTCGACGTTGGAGTAGTCGGCCGTCAGCAGCGGAACCCTCTGGCCGACCTGGATGGTCGCCTCGGTGTTGCTGGTGACGACCAGCTGCGGCGTGGATATGACCTTGATGTTCTCCTTCCCCGCGAGCGCGTGCAGCGTGGCGAACTTGTCCTCCGGACTGCGCTCGTTGAACAGGGAGAAGGTGAAGCCGTTGGGACCTCCCGACGACGGGGGATTGATGAAGTCGCCCCCGGCGGAGAGGCCGGTGCCGTTGCCGCCGCCGACGGCGTTGAAGTTCACGCCGAACTCGTTGTTGTCGGAGAGGGTGATCTCCGCCACGAGGATCTGCAGCAGCACCTGGGCCGGCACCACGTCGAGACGGTCGAGCATGGCCTTGACCATGGCGTAGGTGCGCGGGGTGGTGCGGATGACCAGCCTGTTCTGCACCCCGTCCGCGAACAGGTGCAGCGGCGCGTCGAAGATGCTGGACTCCTGATCCACCTGGGTGGTCAGGGCGTTGTCGGTGGAGTAGCGGTTCTGCGGCGTGATGGTCTGGTTGAGCTGCCGCGTCGCCTGGGCGTTGAGCGATTCGTTGCGCTGGTTTCCGGTGGAGGAGTCCACGCTCATGGCGACTCCCTGGGCGGCGAAGATGGTGGTCAGCGCCTGGGCCAGCTCCCTGGCCTTGCCGTGGGCGACCTTGTAGATGTAGAGACGCTCCTGCCGGCTGTCGTCGGTGTTGTCGAGCAGCGCGGCCCAGTCGGACACCTGCCGGATCGCCTCCTTGTTGGCAGCGGTGGCGACGAGGATCTGCAGCCGGTCGACGCTGGTGAGCCGGATGGATCCCGGCGATTCCGAGCGGTCGGTGGAGAGCGTTACCGGAAAGCCGAGCACGGGGAGGATCTCGGTCAGCTCCTGGGCCAGCTTGGACGGCTTGACGTTGGCGCAGGAGATTATCGAGCGCGGCCAGTTCTGACGTCCCGGCTGATCGATGAGATCAAGTATCTCCTTGAGCTTGGGGATGTTGGCGGCCCCGTCGCTGACCAGCACGGTGTTGGTGCTCCCGACGGCGCCGACGGCTCCGGATCTGCTCAGGAACGGACGGATCTGGTTGACCGCCTCCTGGCAGGTGATGTTGCGCATGCTTCTGGTGATGATTTCGCTGCCGCCGTCGTAGCGGTTGCCCACGCGCAGCGCGGCCTGGGAGGGAATCTTCTCCAGCGGCATGACGCTGAGCATCCTCCCGTTCTTGATCGCGCCGGCGCCGGCGGCGCGGAGCATGCCGGCGAAAGTCTCCCACAGCTCCCTTCTGGTCATGCGCGAGTGCAGATTGACGGTGACGGTGCTCCTGATGTCGCTGTCCGCAGTGAAGTTGAACCCCAGTATGTCGGCGAACGCGCCCAGCGTGTCGACCAGCGGCGTGGAGTTGAAGTTGAGAACCACGTCCAGCTCCTGGTCGGCGTCGAGCACGATGAAGTCCTCGTAGAACGGCGGCGCGGGTTTGCGCAGCTTAACGTCGTCGCCGCCGCCGGCCGGTTCGGCGCGGTTGAGCGCCTGCGACCGCTCCTTGACCCCGCCGGACTGCTCGGGGGCGCTGTGGCTGACCTCGTCGGGAATGCCGGCGTCGGGAGCCACGTAGTGCTGCGCCTTGCTGCGCTCGATGAACTCGAACTTGTTCTCCCCGGTCTCGGAGCGTTCGTCGTCGTCGTTCTCCAGTGTGTTCAGGTAGCCGCACCCTCCCGGGAGGAACAGGAGGATGCAGACGCACCAGAGCAGCGTCCGCGCCCCGGATGGGCGCGGCGCCGCCGGACCGGCGGGATGATGCATGGACGGCATGATGTGTCGTTTCCCTTTCGCTGTATGAACTGCGTATGTCTTCCGCGTGATGCTCGTGTCCTCTGCCGCGCGGCTCCGCCGGGAGTCCCGCGGCCGTTTCATGGCCGGATGTGAATCCGTCCGGCGCCCCCCCGGGCGATCCGTCCTCTCTCACGTTCCTCTCAGATCTCTCCGCGTCGCACGGCCGCCGGGCGGACCCGGAGAAGCGCGTAGCCCGTCCGCGTTCAGTTTCTTCCCCGGCTCCTGAAGCTGCGGTTGTCGGGGCCGCCGTTCGTCTCCGGGCTGGTGTTCCGGATGAGCTGACGCAGCATCATCAGCTGCTGCCCCATCATCATGTTCTGAATCTGCTGCGGATTGGGCGGCGCCGGGCGGCTGGCCGCGCGGGCGGCGATGGCGCCGGGCGTGTGGTCGGAGGGCCGCTCCACCCGCATCTCCATGGAGGCTCCGCCGCGGGACAGCGTCACGCCGTCCGGACGGACCTGCGTCAGGGTGTAGCCGTTCTCCAGCGTCTCCCCCAGCCGGACGAACCTTTTCGGCGGGATCTGCCGCGTCTGAGTCTGGGACGAGCGGCCGCCGCCGCGGAAGGTAAACTGGGGTCCGCTCTGGCCGCTCTGCTGGAAGATGGCGCCGCTGAGATCGCCGGCGACGTAGGTGCCCAGCAGCGCGATCTGGCTGCCCGAGCGGATCGACAGCGCGTCCGGACAGCGGTTGAGATTGAAGATGTTGCGGCCGTTGATCAGGCGCACCGCCTCCTCGTAGTCCGGAAGGACGGCGCCGGCCTTCGCCGTGTCGGCTCCGGCGCGGACGCCGCCGCGGCGGCGCTCCCTGCGCACCACGCTCAGCTGCGCCGACTCGCGGCGGCCGGGGATGAGGGTGATCTGGTGGATCACCCCCAGCAGCAGCGCGACGTTGACGGCCGCCAGCAGTGCCTTGGCGTTGACGGTCATGAGCGTTCCCCCCCGCCGCGTTTGCGGTCGTCCGCCGGAGCGGACTCCCCGCCGTCCTCGCTGCGGCCGATCGCCCGGAGCGTGCCGCTGAAGAAGACCTGATCCGAGTTCTGCACCATCTCCGGACGGATGCTGATCTGCTCCCAGCTCACCGGCGGCGTCAGGCCGCGCAGTTTGGTCAGGAACATGGTCAGCGTCGGCACGGTCGCGTAGGTGTTGATGTCAAGCTGCAGCAGCGAGAGCTGGTCGTTGAGACGGGAGCGGCGGACCGCGCTGACGTTCTGAAGCTCGAGCTGCAGCTCCATGGCCGCGGCGTTGATGCGCTTGGGCAGCTCCACGTCCGGGGATCCGTCGCGGGACTCCAGCCACGCGGCGTCGACGACCGACTGGTAGCGTTTCCGGGCGTCGTCGTACTCCCGTCCGGCGGCCTCCTGCGTCTCCCACGCCGCCTCGGCCTTCTTCAGATCGCGGCGCAGCTGCGTCAGCGCCGCCTCGCTGGGGATGAGGCTCGAGAACGAGAAGTCCAGAGTGAAAGTCAGCATGATCAGCGAGAAGATCAGTCCGACGACGCAGAATACGACTTTGCCGCGGACGGACGCGGCCGCCGGCTCGTGCGCGTTGCTCATGGTCTGTCCTTGGCCTCCTGACGGTTCAGTTTCAGAGTGATCATGCTCAGAGTGTCGTTGACCTTGCGGTTCTGCAGGTTGGCCACCTTGAAGCCGGCGATCCTGCGCAGGGACTCCGCCAGATCGAGGTTCTCCTGAACGGTGTTCATGGCGATGTCGATGCTGTTCTCGCTCAGCTGCAGACGGGTGACCAGCACATTGTCGGGCAGGGCGGCGCACAGCTGGCCGATCAGCGGGATCAGCGCGCGCTGATCCAGATTCATGTCCAGAATGCGGTTCATCTCCTTGAGCTCCTTGCTTCTGGAGCTCAGCCGCCGCTGCTGGGCGGCGGTCTTGGTCTTCAGCGCCGCGGCGCCGTCCCTCAGCCTGCTGTATTCGCGGTGATATCCGGCGACGGCGTCGAAGGAGTTCACGGCCGCTCCGAGAATCAGCGCCGCGCCGAGCGCGAAAGTCAGCCGCAGCTGGCTGCGGAGCCGCTGCGGCCGGATCTGGCGCGGCACGAGCTCCAGGGACCGGATCTGACCGCGCTGACGGTTCGCGACGGCGAACTTTCCCAGAACCAGGGCGGGCAGAAACGCCCCGTCGCGGCGGACGTCGCCGCCTGAATCCGGACCGTCCGCCGTCTCGGCCTGATTGCGGACGGGGGCGCGGTAGAAGGCGCACATCTCGTCCGTCAGCGCCGCGTTGTCGGGCTCCAGTCCCGGTTCGACCGGGTGGAACGAGCCGTCCCTCCAGAAGAATCCCGGATCGAAATCCGCGAAATACGCCGTTCCGCCGCGGCCGACGCCGGCGGCCGTCGCCGTCAGTGCCATGTAGGGCGAGAGGACGGCGTCGACGGGGCGCCGCAGCTGAACCAGCGCCCCGAACAGTTCGTCCAGTGCGCCTTCCGGCACGCTCCACACGGCGGTCTCCAGCGTCTGATTTCCCGATCCGTCGGACGACGGCGAGGCGATGAATTCGTTGCGGCTCACGACTCCCTGGCGCAGCATGTGCAGCGGCGCCTCGAACTCCAGCGCCGAGCCGACGAGCTTCCTGGCGCTCACGCCGCCTCCGGCCGGCAGGGACGCGACGAAGAACACCGATTCCGGCACGGCGGGGGCGATCAGCGCGACGGCGCTCTTCCGCCAGGCGACGCGCCTGCCCAGATCGTCGAGCCGCTCGGCGAGCGGTCTCGGGTCGGGGGGGAGCGACGCCCACGCGGCGATCTCGACGCCCTTCTTCCTGAGAAGGCGCAGTCCGCGCAGGGCGCGGTCGCAGCCCAGAGTGATGATCACGTATTCGTTTTCGCCCGACAACGGCATGGTCTCAGCCTTGTTTTATCCGGATCGGCGACGGATCGGCGCGGCGCTCCGTCGGTCCGCGGTGTTTCGTCAATGCCGGCGGTCGAACGGCGGCATGAATCCGCCGCTCCGGAACGGTCCGCGGAACTGTCCGCCGCGGCCGTTCCCGCCCTGTCCGCCGGACTGCTGCTGAGAATACTGCTCCTCGAGCTCCTTGTCGGTGAAGACCACGCTTTCGACCTTGCCGCCGGAACCGGCGGCGCCGTCGCCCGCGTCCGTCTTCTTCTCGGGCGCCAGCAGCTTCTCAGGGGTGAGACCCGCGTCGCGGGCCATCTTGCGGAAATATTCGCGGGCGGCGTCCGGATCGGTCTTACGCAGCGCCTCGAGCTTGCTGAAATTTTCCGGCGAATCCTTCCGCAGGATGCGTTCCGCCTCGGCCTCCATGAAGCGGCCGCGGTCGCGCGGGGAGGGGTATCCGGAGACGTCGGAGCCCGGCATGGCCGGGAAACTGACGCCGGCGTTCTGCGCCAGCAGCTGCAGCCGCTCCAGGGCGCGGTCCGGCTCGTTCTGCCACAGCGGCGCGAGCTGTGCGTACTCGGAGGGAAACTTCATCTTGACGGCGTCGATGATTCTGCCCCATTCCTGCCGCCAGTCGGCTCCGTCGCCGCCGGCGGCATGCATGGCGAGCCGTTCGCTGATGCGCTCCGCGATTCCAGGCGGAAGATCGAATCCCAGTCTGGGGGCCAGCTCCATGATTTTGCGCACGGCTCCGCGCCGGTCGGTGAGCCAGAGTTGTTCGATGGACGCGTATTCATCCGGGAATTTCTCCTTGAGCAGGGCTCGTCCCTGTTCGAAGAGTCCCATGCCGTGCCGTCCCCGCGACGGATCCGCAGGGGAAGCCGCTGGGGGAACTGCGGGGGAGGCTGCGGGGGAGGCCGCGTTCTGCGGCTGCGGCTGAACCGGCGCGGTCTCCGCGGCGGCGCAGGCGACGGCGGCCGTCAGGATCATCATCACCGGCAGCAGACGGACGCGGCGTGTTCCGCGGCGGGAAATGTCCGCGCGGAGGTTCCTCCGGCGCGGCGGGACACTGAATTCTGTCATGGGGCTGCTCCTATTTGAAATCATTTTTCCGGAATTCAATCATATGTGATCTCCGCTCCGGCGGTTCCGGCGCCGTGGGACGGTTCCTGAAACATGACCTACACGCCGGTGGAACCGAAGCCGGCCTCGCCGCGCTGCGCCGCGGCCGCCATCGTCGCGAATTCCGCTGTCGGCGTGTTCCGGAGCTCCACCGCCGGCTGATACAGGAACACCAGCTGGGCGACGCGGTCTCCGCGGCGCACCGCGTACGGTTCGTTTCCCGTGTTGAAGAGCACGACGCAGATTTCTCCGGTGTAGGACTGATCTATGGTGCCCGGGCTGTTCAGCACGAATATGCCGTGTCTGCAGGCCAGCCCCGAGCGCGAGCGGACGTCGGCGAGCATCTGCAGCCGGACGCCGGGCACCTCGGGGCGGTGCATGAGCACATGCACGCCGGTGTGCACCATAGCGGACGCGAGCGGCGACAGAACAACCTCCTGACTGCTCCTGAGATCGTATCCGGCGTCGTCAGGGTGCGCCTGGCGCGGAACGAGGTCTTCGCATCCCGGTTCCATGCGGAAGTGCACCACCGCCGGATCCGGGTCTCCGGCCGGGCCGGAGGGCATGTCGATTTTTTCCAAGACGGTTCACCTTTCGGTTTCGAGGCCTCCGGCGCCGCGATTCACGCCGCCGGCGTTTTTCCGCGTCCCCCCTCCGCTTCCGCAGCGGCGCCGCGCATCGTCTCCGTCCGTAAAGGCTGGGGGAACGGAGATCCGCTCAGGATGATTTCCGGCGGTTTTTCCAACGGGTCTAAATAGCATGGAATTCCCCTGAGTGCAAGCGTTTCACGGGGAAAATTCGCCGTAATTTTTCGGAAGTCGTTTGAAAAAGTAAACGCCGCTAATTTTCCGGAACGGCGCGGCCCGCCGGCACGGCCGTCGTCTCGACAGGAAATTCAAGGCGTCATCCCGCAGGGGGGCATGAAGCTTTCATGCCGGATTCCGCGGCTCCGGGGAGTTCCGCGGGAGCCGGCGATGACGGTTTCACGGCACAGGAAAACCCCGGAGAGTTCCGTGAAACCGCTCCGGGGTTCAGGTCGGAAAGCCTTTTCCGTCTTCCGGACGCGGCTACTTCTCCGACACGTAGTAGTACTGATCTTTCGCGTAGTTCTTGGGGTTCTCGAGGAAGTCCTTCCCCGCTTCCAGCACCGGTTTGCTCACGTTGCTCACGTGTCCGTCCGCCCAGGCGACGTTGATGGCGTTCCCGTGACGGTCGCCGACGCCGACATTCTGATCGTCCTTGGAATAGGCGACGACGGCGGTGATCCCGTCCTTGGCCTTGTCCGACGAGTCGGCGATGATGAGCGTCTCCGCCGGAATGGTGAGCGAGGTGATTCTGAACATTCCCCAGCCTTCCGTCGGAGATATGCCGCAGGCTTTGAAGTTATGTCCGTAACCGCCCCTGAAATAGACGGTCCAGGCATCCCCTCCCGACCAGCTGGGGCAGAGGAAGACGCCTTCGCTCAGCACAGTCTGCTTGGCCGCAGTCTTGTCGTTGCTCAGGAGCTTGACCCCGGCATGTTCGGCGAGCAGGAACTTCCAGTAGGCACCGCTGAAATCGCCGTAGACCGGATCAGCGCCGGTATGCTGCGGAAGCCACTGATCATTGGCGTCGACGTACTGGAATACGCCGAGATCCAGCTGTTTGAGGTTGTTCATGCAGCTCGCCTTCATCGCCGCGCCGCGGGCCTTGGACAGCGCCGGCAGCAGCATGCCGGCGAGAATCGCGATGATGGCGATCACCACCAGCAGCTCGATCAGCGTGAAACTTGTCTTTCTCTTCATTTTCTCTCTTTCCTCAATAATTTACAATCCGGTAACCGCTACCGTGTTTGCCGTGAATTTTAGCAAAAACGACATTTCACGGCAAGGGGCATTTTTTTTTTTTTTTGAAAAAACGATTGAAAAAAGAAGATTGTTTTTCAATCACGTCCCGGTGAACCGGGGATGAAACGGGGGCGGAGAATCTGAACCTCGCTTTTTTGGTGATTTCCGCGGAAAGCCATGAAAAACGGCCGCGACGGTTTCCGGTGGAAATCATCGCGGCACGTATTCTCCTGCTCCGGCGGCCGTGCAGACATGCTCCGCCGGGATCTTTCCGTTATTTCACCGCCAGATAGTAGTACCGCGTCTTCTCTAACTTGCTGTCGATGACATCCTTGCCGGCCTCCAGCACCGGCTTGCTCATGTTGCTCACGTGGCCGTCCGCCCATGCGACGTTGATGGAGTTGCCGTGGCGGTCGCCGACGCCGACGTCGTGATCATCCTTGTGATAGACGCAGCCCGAGTAGACGTTGTTGACGGCCGCGGGTGCGTCCGAGGTGTCGCCGATGACGATGGTCTCCGCCGGAATGGTCAGCGAGTTGATTTTGCGCACCACAAAGTCGGTGGGGGTCGACGGAGCCGGCTCGATGCCGCAGGCCATGAGGTTCATTCCGTAGCCGCCCCTCCAGTAGCCGTTCCACTCGGCGCCGCCCGACGGGGACCATGCCGGACAGAGGAAGACCCCCTCGCCCAGCACCGTCTGCTGGTGCGCCTGCTTGCCCGGCAGGAGCTTCACCCCCGCGTACTCGGCGAGAAGAAATTTCCAGTAGCCGGTGTTGAAGTTGCCGTACGTGGGATCGGAGCCCTGCACGAACGGCAGATACTGATCGTTGGCGTCGACGTACTGGAACACGGCGAGATTCAGCTGCTTGAGGTTGTTCATGCAGCTCGCCTTCATCGCCGCGGCCCGCGCCTTGGACAGCGCCGGCAGCAGCATGCCGGCGAGAATCGCGATGATGGCGATCACCACCAGCAGCTCAATCAGAGTGAAACTTGTCTTTCTCTTCATTCTTCTCCCTTTCCTTAGAAAATTGCTCTTCATTCATTGCCTGCGGACCGCTTCATGCCGTGTTCGGCGTGAATTCTAGCAGAAGCGCAGATTTTCGGCAAGGGCATTTTTTTTTTTTTTTTTTTGAAAAGCTTGTTGAAAATGAAAAAGATTTTAGGTTTTTGCAGTTTTTCAGTGGAAATCGTGCGGTTTTACCGAAACGGGAGGAAGTTGTCACGGAGGGGGATCGCGCTTGAACTCTCCGCAGGGCGGAAGCCGCAGGGGAAGCCGTTGGGAAACCGCGTCCGGCGCATCCGGATCGATTCTAAGGAAGTCATCCTCCCATCCGGCCGTCGGGAAAAGCGCGGACGAAGAAGAAGCAGGAGTCACGGCTTTATGAGGCGGGCATCCCCGGGAAGCGCTTTCCGGATGCCCTTGAATGAGCGTTCCCGCAGTGATGTCCCTTTTCAAGCCTGCTGCCGATGAACTCCCTGCCGTCCTTCGGCGGCGTTTAATTTCCGGGTCTGGCGCGGAGCCGCACGGCGGAGGATGTCCGGGTTAAGTTGTCCGAGGCTGCGGACGCGATCCGCTCTCACTGTCTCGTGTCGCGCCTGAAGAGGCGATGACGGTTTCACGGCACAGGAAAACCCCGGAGAGTTCCGTGAAACCGCTC
>CAYODJ010000034.1:0-21043 GCA_964402715.1 uncultured Victivallaceae bacterium | reverse complement strand
CGCTGAGCGTCCGCCGGCGGCTCGCCGAATGCGGCCGCGGAAACCCCGGCGGCCAGTATGGAATATAAAAATTTCCTGTTCATCAAAAATCTCCGTTCAGTGAATCGTTCCTGCCATGTGCGTCGCCTGAAGAAAATGACCGCACACATTCCTGACGACGGCGCACCCGCGTCGCCGCAGGGCGCCGGCCGGCGGCTCAGCAGCCGCGACATCGCGCCGGCATTCGGCGCATTCGGCGCATTCGGCGCATTCGGCACATTCGGCACATTCGGCAAAACGGCAGGTTCGTTCCCGATGATGGGAAGCGATTGAGAAAATCGGCTGCCGGTGAGTTCAAGTCTCTATTCATCATCTCCCTTTCTCGACATTGACCGCCGACCGTCGTCAGCGGCGTTTCCTGCGTCCGAAATTGCAACGTCGGCATTGCAGAGGATCCTGTGCTGCAGCCGAATGAACGGACGCCTTGCGCCGGCCGGACGCGGCTGACATTCGCCCATGTCCGTTGCCGGTTTTATACACTACTTTTTTGATAGTCATCAAAAATACAGCATCATGGAACTATTTCAAGCGTCAAACTAATTATTTTATGATTTTTTCAATTTTTTAACTACTGAAATAGTAGTGTAATTCTCCGGGAGATTTCAGTCGGAGCGACGATCCGTGGAGAACTTCTGGAATGAAGCGTCGCGGAGTCCGTCCGCACGCCGCCTCGGCTGACACTCTCCGTACGCGCGGTCGCGGGAGTTCATGCCGTAATGAGACCGGACGGGACGGCGGACGAACGACGAAAAGAGGAGGTCAGCGCCGCGCTTCGCGGCGGTAATGAAGTCCGCATTGCAAGCGTGGGGCGCGTGATAGCCGCGCGGCGTCCCGCATCCCGCCGCAGGGACGGCGCGAAAAAAATGTCGCCGCAGTGCGCGGCGACTGTGCTGAGGGAAGGATCAGGCTCCGCAGGTCAGTCGAAGATGGATTTGGTTTCCTGCTTGCCGATTTCGACGTTGTCCTCCCAGACGGCAAGGCCGGTGGCGAGATCGGTCATCACCACGTGGAAGAAGAAGTAGGACTCCTCCGTCCTGCCGACCTTGCTGCTCTGCTGGACTATCTCCCCCGAAAGACTCATGTCCGGAGAGATCACGGTTCCCCGCTTCTGAACTGTCGCCTGATTGAACAGGTCGTCGTTCTCCAGCTCGCGCACCTGCCTGGTGGCGGTCTCCTCGGCTCCCTTGGCGCCCACCGCCGTGGTGGTCACGGCTTTCCCGGAGCGCAGAATCGCCTGCCGGATTTTGTCCGTCAATATGCGGGTGTTCACCGGCACGGACGTGCCGTTCTTCACATCGCCGACCATCACGATCGTCTTGCGGCCGTCGCCGCGGACCAGCACGCCGGAAGCCAGGAGCGAATCAATCGATTTCAGCGCCGCGGTCTGCCAGTCCTTCACATCTATCCGATGGGTGCTGGTCAGCGTCTCGTCCCCCGCGGGATCGACACGGTGCGGAGCGACGCCGCATCCCGACGCCAGCGCGACCGCCGCAACGGCTGCGAAAACACCGAGACGGCCCGTATGCGTACGCATGTTCATATCCGGTTCCCTTTCATCAATCGTTCTTTTCCTTGAGACTCACCATGAAAGCGCTGCACCTCGAATCCGGAGCCGTGCTCCGGATGTATCTGGTTTCGCCGGGATAGAAAATCTCGGTCATCCAGACCGACGACGGAGAATCGACCTTCATGCCGTCCGGGGCGAACCAGTCGACCCGGTAGTTGACGTAATAGGGATTCTCGTCGGTGAACCAGCTCCAGATTTCCGGAAAGAAGCCGTAGCGTTCGCTCCTCAGCGCGACCTGAAGCTTCATCACCCCGCCCTCGGTCCGGGATCTGTGCACCGACATGACCGTCAGCCGGTCGCGGCAGAAACTGTCGCTCGAAAACCGTTCCAGATCCAGCTTCGAGGTCTCCGGTCCTCCGGAGATTGTGTTCACCGTGTTCTGACATCCCGCGGCGAGCGCGGCCAGCACGGCGAATCCGATCACGGACAAAAACCAACGTCTGACCATTCAGTTCCTCCTTTCATCAGAACCATTGATTGAAGATCATCAGTCGAACAGCGGATACGTGCCCTGCTTCAAGATTTCAACGGTGTTCTCCCAAACCGCCAGACCGGTCTTGAGGTCGGTCAGCGCCATGTGAAACAGGAAGTAACTCTCCTCGTCCCGCCCCTGATATGCGGTCTGCTGCGTAATCGCGCCGGAAAGACTGAAGTTCGGGGCGATCACAGTGCCCCGCTTCTGCACTGTGGACCGATCGAACAGATCGTCCAGCTCCTTCGCGCGGATGCGGCGCACCGCCAGGTCGACGTTGCCGCCGACTCCGACCGCCGAAGACACTTTCGCCTGTCCCGACCGCAGAATCGCCTGCCGGATCTTGTCGGTCAGAATCTGCGACTCCAGGTGCATCATGGTGTAGTTGCGTATCCGGCTTATCATTACCACCGGCTGGGCTCCGTCGGCGCGCCGCAGGGCGCCGGACGCCAGAAGCGACGCCGTGTTCTCGGACGCCGCCCGCTGCCAGTCGGCCGGATCGATGCCGCTGATCGTGACCAGCGCCTCGTCGCTGCCGACGCCGATGATTCTGGCCGGCGACGAGCATCCCCCCGCCGCCAGCAGCAGCGGCAGCAGCAGGACGCCCGGCGGCACGGCGTTGCGGAAAATGTTCTTCACTCCATCGTGCTCCACTGTTTCAGATAGAACTTGCCGCCGATCTCACGGATGTACACCACGGCACGGGTCGCGTCCCTGCCGAACCTGAGGCGCTGCCGGAAGAGAGTCCCCCCTCCGGTGTCCGTCACCTCCACCGTCACCAGACGATCCGCCGGAATCGGCAGGTGCGCCGCCTGATACTGCCCCGCCACGGTGACCCATCGCCGCCAGTCGGCCGCGTCGACCGTCACGCTCGAGGTCATGGCGACCTCCGCCTGCGCCACTGCTATCGCCGCCGCCCTGCCCTCGAAATCGCCGGATGCGAGCAGCGCCGCCAGATGCGCCTTGGCAAGATTGTTCGCCGCAGTCATCGCCTTGATCGAGGAGACCGCGCCGCGCACCAGCGCCGGCATGGTCAGCTGCCAGAATTCGTCGCGGATCACGGAGTTGAGGTCGACCATGTCGCCGCCTCTGAAAGTTTCGCCTCCGGCGGACGCGGTCAGACGCATCTCGCCGCCGTCGCTGAACTGCGGCGCGCTGAAGCTCCAATAGGCGGGCACGTGCTCCGGCAGCCGCACCGTCGCGCTGCGCTCGCTCCATCCGGGAGGGACGCCCCGCGCCAGGATCACCAGCACCAGATTGTCCGTCAGAGAGTGCTTCCATGAGCCGGTTTTCGCCAGATCGTCCGGAACCTTCTCGTCGAGCAGACGCAGCACCGTCGCGTAGTCGCGGCTGAAAAGCTCGTTGTCGGGCTGAATCTGGTGCAGGTACTTGAGATCCAGAGCCGCCTCCTCGAATTCATTGTCCCAGCAATACGCGACCGCCGACAGGTAGAAGGCCAGAGGATTGAACAGAGCCGCCAGCCGCGGGCGCAGATGCTCGCTGTACTCTCCGAACTCCCGCTGCATTCCCGCCGCGTTGAACGTCTCCAGTAGCAGATGATCCTGCATCAGCATCCCGATCCGGTACGGCGGCGCCTTCCTGCCGTAGTTCACGCGGTCGTATTCCCGCAGATACGGATCCGACTCCCTGAGCAGATACTGGTACTGACCGGAACGGACGCGGCGCACCTCCACCAGAGCGTTCTCAAGCTCTCCCCTGCTGAAATACGCGAAGAACTTCAGCAGCCCCAGCACCATGCGATCGCTGCGGTATCCCCGGTAGGTCAGCTCGCCCGGTTCGTGACAGCGGATATGTCCCTGACTGTCGAACAGCCAGAGCAGCTTCTCGGCGCGCTCAAGCGCGGTCAGGGCGTCATCGGAATTTCCGGCGTCCAGGCTGACGCTGCCGGCTTCCAGATGCCACAGCAGCGCGTTTCTGCCGGTCTCGCCGTTCTCGGAGTCGCTCATCTTCATGCTGAAGTCGGCGGCCTCGGCTATGCGTCCGGAATAGTAAAGATCGCTCAGCCGCTCCTGGTCGTCGCGAGTGTGGGCCGCGCGGCATCCGCACAAGACGCACAAGATCACGGCGGCGGCTCCGGCGCACGGCAGGATGAACTTCGCACCGCCCACGTTTCGCCCTTCCCGCATCCGTGCTACGGCGTCGCCGCCGGATAGGCGGGAGCGGCTGCGGTCCCCGCCTCCGCCGGAGCGTCAGACAGCAGCCGGCAGCGCGCGCCGATGACCGCCTCCTGCGCGTTCTCCTGCAGCGTGGCGATGCTCATGTTGGCCGCCGTGGAATCGATCCTCGCGGTGCCGAGGCGTCTCTCCATCGTGCCGATCGTCTGCTTCGTCTTCGGATGAATCAGCGTCCTGCCCGGCAGGAAGATCTCGTAGATCTGTCCGGGACGCACGCCGGATCCCTCGCCGCGGGTCAGATACAGCTGCCGCCCGTCGACCGCCGCGACCAGCACTGGGTCAAGCCGCTCCAGCAGTCTGCGTCCGGCCTGCTCGGCGGCGTGCTCCATGAGATCATCGCGGTAGTCGGACGCCGTCCAGTCGCGCCGGACATCGGCCGGAATGTCGGAGAGGCCGCGCCTGCAGGTCACGTTCTCCACCGCGACCAGCGTGCCGGTCCGTGCGTCGACGATGCGCAGTTCGAGACCGAGCGTCGCCGCGCGGCGGACCGAAACGCCGGCGATCGCCGTACCGGACGCGAGCATATTCTCGTCCAGATGCTGGAGCTTGACCTCCACATACCAGTCGCAGGAAGAGTCCGGTTTCGCCGGCGAGTTCCGGCCCCCCCGTTCGCGCTCGACCAGCTCGAAACTTCCGGACTTGAGGAGAAACTCGTCAAGTCTCTCGCCCAGGGCATCCGCGGCCTCGCTCTTGACGCCCTGCGCGGCGGTCGCCGGCATCAGCGCCAGACGCTTGAGTCCTGAGGACGACTCCCGATGCAGCAGGCCAATTCTGGCGAGTGCGCCGTCCAGCTGGGAGAGTATGCCGTCGACGTCGTCCGCCTCGAGCGCGACGCGGCGGTCGGGGTCTATCCTGCCGGTGGTGCAGTCGACCACCATCACGGTCATGCTCAGCTTGGAGCCGATTTTGGCGATCGTCGTCGCCAGAAGATACTTCACGCCGTGCACCGAGGCGAGTTTCGCGATCCGCTCGCCGTCCGCCACCAGACCGGACTCCTGCTGAAACGCGGCCTCCGCCATCATCGACTTCAGCGCGGAGCGGGTGATCACCTCGAAACTGCCTCCCAGTTTCGCCTCGATCCGCTCGGCCAGACCGGACGCCGACGCCGCGTCGAATCCGCCCTTGGCGCTGATCTCCGCCACGGCGATCCTCTCCGGCGGCGCGGACGAGGCGCACGGACACAGCAGCAGCGTCGGCAGCAGAATCTGGAACAAAAGCAACTGCTTCGTAGTCATTTAGTCTTCCTTTCCCCGAACCTCTCAGCCATGGCGGCCGCGGCCTGACCGACCGCGTCCCGCATCATTTTCGCGTACAGCCCGTCGTCGCTGCGCGACGATGCGCCGTGGATAAGCTGAGTGTCCCTGCCGGTGAACACACCGCCGAAAACAACGCGCCCGGAATCCAGATCCATCAGACTCACCACGACATCCAGCTCGCGGACGCACTTCTTGGTTTCGACTCCGTAGCCCTGGAAGGCGGTCTCGGCGGTGCGGCAGTCGGGCACGACCGCGTACAGCGCGTGTGACGCGCCGGACGCCTTGGCCAGCCGGAGCCACGCCTCCTCCTGCCGCTGTCCGTCTCCGAGCTTTCGCAGGGCGTCCTCCATGACCGGACGCCCGAGCGGCGAGAAAAGCCGCGGATAGGCGGCGAGCGCGGCGGTCATGTAATCCGCTCCGATCACTATGACGCGCCGGGGCGAATTCAGAATCTTGGACGTGAGCTCGTCGCGGCGGGCGAGCTCGCGATCCTCCTGGCGCGTCTGCCGCTCGCGGGCCTCGCTCTTCTCCCGCAGGCTGGACTGTACCTCGAGCGAGCGCAGCAGTCCCAGCGCCAGATCGTCAATCGCGCCGTAATCGTCGTCGTTGAGCTGACTGTCCGGCTTCGCCGGAGCCCGCTCCCCGGCGCGCGGATACAGCTTCTGAGCTATGGTGTCGATAGTGGCGAAATCCAGCACCGCAATCTTGATCGGCGAAGCCGGAACCTCGGCCTCCGCAGCTCCCGCCGGCAGCGCGGCTGCGGCCAGAAACAGGAAGGCGGTCAGAAGTCGTTGCAACATTCCCCGTTTGCTCCTCGTCTTACCTTATGCGTTCATGCTCGACAATCACAACACGGTCGGCGCTCCGCAGCGTGTCGGGATCGACGGCGATTTTCCAGCGGAGACGGTCGCGGTACAGCATCCCGCGCGCGACGCGGCCGTTGATCAGACGCACCGCGACCGGACAGGCGCCGTCGGACAGCGGCCTGCCGAGCTCGACTCCGACGGCTTCGACATTCGATCCGGTGTCGCGCAGCGCCCGGTCCGCGGCCCGCCGCAGCGCGGCCGCGTCCGGCAGCCCGGCTCCCTCCGGATCACCGGCCGCACGCGTCAGCGACGGCGACGGCGCGGGCGGAACGGCGCCGCACCGGCGGCCTCCGAGATACCAGCCGCACGCGCCGCCAGCGGCCAGACCGGCCGCGAACGCCGCGGCCGCGGCCAGACAGAGCGACTTCCCGTTGATTTTCATGGCGCAGACTCCCGAATGCGCGGACATGCTTCCGTATGAACCCGCCTCGCCGGCGGAATCCGCTCTGAACGTGAAACTAGCATGGAAAATCCGCTTTGTCAATCAACGCGCGAGGCGCCGGCGGCAAAATTTCAGCGAAGAAAAGGCGCGGAGACCGCCGTTTCCGCCCCGGCGCCCGCGCAGCCACCTGCCGGGCGTCTCCGCGGATTCGCCGTCCGGCCGCCCCGAACGGCGAAAAAAAAGGCGGACGGCGATTTGTAAAACGGCCGCGCCTGCTTCATATTATCGGCGTCATCGGGGGAAACGTGCCTTTGATTGCAACAATTGACCGAACTGAGACGGAATCATGGGAAAAAGAATACTTGTCACCGGCGGCGCCGGCTACATCGGCAGCGCCTGCACCGAGTACCTGCTGGATCACGGATACGAGGCGACCGTCTTCGACGCGCTGCTGACCGGACACCGTTCGGCGGTCGACCCCAGGGCCGTCTTCATCAACGGCAACCTGGCGGATCGCGAACACATCATGGACGTCTGCCGGCGCGGCTCCTTCGACGCGATCATGCACTTCGCCGCCTTCTCGCTGGTCGGGGAATCGATGAAGGATCCGTCGAAATACTTCCGCAACAATCTGGCCGCCGGCATCAACCTCGCCGACGCCGCGGTCGCCGGAGGCGTGAAGACGCTGATCTTCTCCAGCACCGCGGCGACGTTCGGACAGCCGGAATCCGTTCCGATAAAGGAATCCGACCGTCAGGTGCCGATCAACCCGTACGGCGAATCGAAGCTCTGCTTCGAGAAGGTGCTGAAATGGTACTACGAGATCTTCGGGCTCCGCTACGTCGCGCTGCGCTACTTCAACGCGGCCGGCGCCACCGACAGGTACGGGGAGGATCACCGTCCCGAGAGCCATCTCATCCCCATCATACTGCAGACGGCGCGCGGCGTCCGCGACAAGTTCATGGTGTACGGAGACGACTACGACACTCCCGACGGCAGCTGCATACGCGACTACATCCACATCCGCGATCTGGCTCAGGCGCACGAACTGGCGCTCAGAGCCCCGGAGCCGGGGCACTACAACCTCGGCACCGGCAACGGGTTCAGCGTCTTTCAAATCCTCAGCGCCGCCAGGGAGGTGACGGGGCGCACCATTCCCATGGAAGTCGCACCGCGCCGGGCCGGCGATCCGGCCCGCCTCGTCGCCTGCTCCGACCGCGCGCGCAGCATGCTCGGCTGGCGGCCGTGCTGCGAATCGCCGGAGGCCATCATCGAATCGGCGTGGAAATGGCAGCTGGCTCATCCGCAGGGATACGCCGACTGAGACGGCTGCGATGAAGGAATGGTACGAACTGGGTCCGTTCACCGTCTTCGACATTGAAACCACCGGCATGAGCGCTGTGAACGACAGGATCGTCGAAATCGCCGCGCTCCGGGTGGACCGCGACGCGGCGACGCGGCGCTTCCACTCGATGGTAGATCCGGAGCGTCCGATTCCGTACGCCGCGACGCGGATCCATCACATCAGCGACGACATGGTCGCCGACGCGCCGGCCTTTTCCCGGATTGCGCCGGATTTCCTCGCCTTCGCGCAGGGAAGCATCCTGGTGGCTCACAACGCCAGATTCGACCTGAGCTTCCTGCAGGAGAGCCTGGCGCGCTGCGGAATGCCTCTGTGGCGCGGCGACACGCTCGACTCCCTCAAGCTCATCCGCAAGACCCACCCGGGCATGCCCTCCTACAGTCTGCAGAATCTGCGGAGACTCCTGGCGCTGAAAGACTCCGTCGACAACATGCAGCCGCACCGCTCCGCCGCCGATGTGGAGTGGACGGCGCAGATTCTGAGGATCAGCCTGACGAGCCTGCTGCGCCGTCCCGGCGCGAATCCGTGAGGTGAGCCGCCGGCGGCTCTCCGGGCGGACCGCCGCCGGCCGGGCGCCGGAATCCTGTCACTCGAAGATTCTGCGGACCGTCCCGGCGGGCGCCCATCCCTCGCGCTTGCCGCTCCGGATCAGCACATACTCCTGTCTGGTCTCCAATATCCTGACCTCCTCGCCCGCCGTGATTTCGCCGTCCGCCTCCCCCGAGGAAGCCGGCAGCGAGCGCAGCCGCGCCCCCCCTTTCATCACGATCGCGCGACCCCTTCCGTACGGACCTCCGTGCACCTGGGTCGTGAAGGCCGCGAGACACGACAGCATCAGCAGCGTCAGCGCGCATCCGGCGACGCCGACGGAATGTCTTCCCAGCCGGCTGCGGAACGTCAGGACGATCCACAGCGCCAGCCAGCACCCGGCGCCCAGCAGCAGCCACCACTCCGGACGGAGAACATCCCGCAGCCTGACCAGCAGTTCCGCAGGGGTGGACGTCCGTCCCTCCTCCGGCAGCCCCAGCTTGCGGAGGCCTGCGTTCAGATTCTCCAGCGCGGCGGAATCCAGCGGATTCAGCCGTCTGGAACATTCGAAATAGTACACGGCCAGCGGATAATCCCGCAGCATGAAGGCGGCGCATCCGAGGTTGTACAGAAGAGCTGAATCCGGACGCGCCGGATCGCGGACGCTCCGGTACGTCTCCAGCGCCTCCTGGAATTTTCCGGCATCATACGCGTCCATGCCGCGACGGAACGCCTGTTCGACGTCGCGGCGCTCCGGAGACTGGGCCGGGGTGAAACCGCACGCCACGAGACCGCACCATAGCGCTCCGATCACCATGACCCGCTTCAACGCCCGCAGCAGACGATCCCTGCAGAATTCGCCGGAACGCTCCGCGCCGGGCAGATAGGCGTCGTCGTCTAGACGGCGGAGCACGGACGCGAGCTCGGGATCATCCACCCGGTCGGCCAGCTCCCGGACCGTCTGCCCCGGCGGAAATCCGTAATAATCGTTCAGCATCGGCACGACGCAGGCGTGCAGCACCGCGTTCAGATCCGCCGGAGTCTTCGCCCCGCCGACGCGTTTCAGCACCGCCCTGCGGACACGCCTCGCGGCGGCCCGCCGGGCGTGAATTCCGTCGCCCCGGGCGCTCAGTCTGAGGCGTCTGAGAAACGACGCCGAAAGAAAGAGCAGCGGCCCGCCGGCCAGAAGAAGCAGCAGCGCGGCCCAGAAGCCGCCGGACGCCGGCGGGGAGGCGGAGCACGGCTTTGTCTTGAGATAGAGCAGCCCCGGCCGCCGCTGGTTCTCCGCTTTCGCCGCCGCCGGAGGCCTGACCGATCCCCGCTCTCCGGAATCCGACACCGACGAATCCAGAGGGCGCTCCGGCGGCAGAACCGTCAGAATCCGTTCAAAAGGCGCCGTTTCGTATTCGCCTCTGTCCGTGTTGAAATACGCCAGGTTCAATTTCAACGGAACCGTCCCCGCGCGCAGCGGAATCATCGCCCATGACAGACTCCTGCCACCGCCTGGCAGCGGCTTCGTCTCCGGAGGATAGACGCGGAAACCGGGCACGTCGAGCTGCGGAGCGGTCAGCGTGTCCATCGCGCCCTCGCCGGTTATTTCCGCACGCAGAGTGACGACGTCGCCGGCCCTGATCTTCGCCGGCGCGTCCAGGGAATAACCGACATGCCATCTGCCCACGAGGGAAAGAGAAACGCTCCGCTCGGGAAGGGGCGGCAGCGCCTTGATTTCAATCTCCCGCCCGCTCTCGTATTTCACGGGATACCGTCTGAGATCCGTCCTGTCCATGATGCCGAAGAAAGATCCGAACGGATCGTCGCCCGGGAAGGATCGGCGCCGTATCGAGACGACGACATCGCCTGACGCGGCGGGACGCAGCGCACCGGCCGCCAGCGAACGGAAGCGGAACGGCCGGCTGTACACCTGATAGCGTCTGCCGTTCACGACCGTCTGCCGCTGCGAGCCGTCCTCCTGCGGGGATTCATCGTCCGTCAGCAGCACCGCGTCGGGAGTGGTCAGTTCCGGGTCGGGGAAGGACCGCAGCTGCAGACCGCCGCCTACGAACAGCTGCAGCTGCGCCGGAATCTCCTCCCCCAGATAATACGACGAGCGCCCCCCCTGTATCACGATCCGTCCGAACAGAACCTCCCGCAGCGGAATCTCCCCGTCCCCGTCGTCATCGGCCGCGACATTCTGATCCCCGGCCGGGACGATCCGGACGCTCACCGGCTTCGTCTCATGACTGCGCCCGTCCACCACGACCCGGAGACTCGGAACGCGCAGCACGCCTTCGCTTTCAGCCCGGATCGCGTAGCCTGTCGTGTACCGCGAGCTTCTCCGGCCGTTGACGATCTGCAGCGACTGCCTCCTGCTGACGCCGTTCCGCAGCCAGCGGCCGTGTTCAAGCTCGGGGAAATCCGACAGCTGCGGGCTTCCCTCGGAGGAAGTCAGCTGAAGCTCCACCACGTCCCCCACGGCGGCGGTGTCCGCGCTCAGGCTGACGTCCACATCTGCGGCGGCCGCCGCCAGCGCCGACGCGGCCGCGGCGACGAACACAAAGAAAAACCTCATCGTCATCCTTCTCACCAATCCCTCTCAACCCGGGGTCTCCCGGCCGCGCCCCGCCGCTTCATCGCCTCGCGCAGATCCTTCTCCTGCGCGGCCATGATCTCAAGCATCCTGTCTGCCGACTGCCTGTCCAGCTTCTCTTCCTGCGGCGTCCCGCGCGGATCGGCTCCCGCCTTTCCCGCGCCGTCGGGCCCGTTCCGCCCGCCGCCGTCTTTCCCTGACTCGTTTTCTTCAGCCTTGTTCGCTCCCTCATCCTTATCCGCGCCGTCGGACCCGTTACCGTCCTGTCCGCCGGACTGCCGCTTCTCTTCGGACGAACCGTCGTGCGCACCCGGATCGAGATCCTTCAGCGCGTCGCCAAGAAGTCTGTCCGCCGCATCTGTCTGTTTCTGCGCGGCCGCCTGCTCCGCCTGCCGGATCTTCCCCGAGGCGCTGTCTGCGGCGTCGCTCATCTTCTGCTGCTGCAGCGCGTGCGCCCGGCGCTGCAGTTCCTGCGCCGCCCTGCGGGCGCGATCCATCTGCGCCGAGGCGGACGGATCCTGGCCGCCCCCGTCAGCGCCGTTCCGCCGCCCGTTCTGCTCTTTCGCCTTCCGCGTCTCCTGCACGGCCTGCTGACGCTGCCGCTCCAGATCCGCGATCTGTTTCGCCAATGTCTCGACCTCGTCGCTGTCGTCATGCAGATGCTGCAGATTGCCGCCGGGGCTGACCGCGCCGGCCCCCTTGTCGGGATAGCTCAGCGCCCGCGCGTAAAGCTCTGAAACGTCCGACAGCAGCCGCCGCGCCTTCTCAAGCTCCTCCGATGCTCCGTCCAACTGCTGGGACTGCAGCAGACGACGCGCCTGAGCGAGATGTTCCCTGCCCTCCGTGTGACGCGCGACTCCGAGATTGAAGAAACTGCGCCCCACCACGGCCGTGTTCCCGCCGGCACCGCGGATGGCTTTCGCGTAACCGTCGGAAACATCAGACCGTCCCTGCCGCTGCCGTTCCAGCGACCGGTTGTACAGCCGCACCGCGTCCGCCTCGCCGGCGTCCGTCCCCTCCTCGTCCTTTGAGGACGCCGCCGCGCCCGGAGGTCCGTCGCCGCCGTCTCCGGGACTCGGTCCGCCGAACGCCGGGGACGCGAGAGCTATCAGCAGAACGAAGATCGCCGAGCGCCGGTCGTTCAGGAGGAAATAGAGCAGAAGCAGAATCCCCGCTCCGGCCAGGAAATACGGAAACCGCTCGACCGGCGCGCTGCGCGTCCCCCCGGCCCTGCCGACCGGAGCCAGATCCCTGATGCGCCTCTCGATCGCGTCGAATCCTGATTCCAGAGCGGTGCTGCGCACATAGATTCCGCCGGTGCCGGCGGCCAGTTTCCGCAACGTGTCCTCCGCCAGTCTGGTTCTGACCAGTTCGCCGGAGGAGTCGCGCTTGAAGCCGCCGCCTGGCTCCGGCACCAGCGCCGGCACGCCGGGATCGCCGAGACCGCAGACGAACAGCGGTATCCTCTTCTCCCGCAGCGCCGCGGCCGCGCGTTCGCTTCTTCCGTCGAGTTCGTCCCCGTCGGTGAACAGCAGAACCGCGCGGAAATTGCCCTCCGAAGCGCGGAACGCCTCATCGGCGGTGCGAAGCGCCCGCTCGAGATTCGTCCCTCCGACGGGGATGCTCTCGGGACTGAGTTCGTCCACATACTGCAGAAAACTCACTCTGTCGCTCGTCAGCGGACATTCGAGAAAGGATTCGCCCGCGAACGCCACGAGTCCGAAACGGTCGCCGGGATTGGCGTTGACCAGCTCCTTGAGCAGATACTGCGCGTGCTGCAGCCGCGACGGCGCGACGTCGGTGGCCAGCATGCTCCTTGAAACGTCGAACAGCGTCATGATGTCCCTGCCGGACGACGTGTACCGTGTCGAAACGGTTCCCCACCAGGGACGGGCGGCGGCCACCAGAAGCAGAGCCGCGGCCAGCAGCAGCAGTCCGCAGCGCACCGTCCTCACGCCGTATGACACCGTCACTGAGGACGGATCGGAGGACCGCGCCCCGAGAATCTGACGCAGCAGTCCGCGCTTCCGCCGGGACGCGCGGCAGAACAGAAAGAGCATCGCCGGGATGAGCAGGAGCCAGAAGAGGATGGAGCCTCGCAAGAAATTCATTACCGTTTGTCCTCCCGACCCGCCGAAAAAGCCGGAGACGGAACCGCCTCTCACGCGCTCGCGCACCGTCATCCGGCGCGCGGGGACGGCGGTCTCCCCGACGTGCTCACCGTCTGTTCACGAACAGCTCGGCAATCTGCACCGCGTTCAACGCGGCTCCCTTGAGCAGCTGATCGCCGCTGACGAACATGTCCAGGCCGCGCCTGTCGTCGCGGGAGATGTCCTGCCTGACGCGACCGACCAGCACGTCATACTGTTCGGCGGCGTCCATCGGCATCGGGTAAAGATTGCTGTCCGGATCATCCGCGAGCCTGACTCCGGGGGAGCGGGCCAGAATCTCCCGCGCCTCGGCCGGCGATATCTCCTCGGCGAACTCCAGATTCAGGGACTCCGAATGCGCCCGCAGAACCGGAACCCGCACGCTCGTGCAGGAGACTTTCAGCGACGGCTCGTGGAGCATCTTCCGGCTTTCGTTGAGCATCTTCAGCTCTTCCTTGGTGTATCCGTTCTCGTTGAAGCTGTCGATATGCGGGATCAGGTTGAATCCCAGGCGGTGAGCGAACGCCTGCGGATGCACCGGCCGGCCTTCGAGAAGCTGGCGCGTCTGCGTCAGAAGCTCCTCCATGCCGCGGGCCCCGGCGCCGCTGGCCGCCTGATACGTGGCCGCGACCAGCCGCACCAGCTTCCTGGCCCGGTGCAGCGGAGCGACCGCCACCAGCATGATGGCGGTCGTGCAGTTCGGATTGGCGATCACGCCGTGATGCCGGAACGCGTCCTCCGGATTGACCTCGGGCACGACCAGAGGGACGTCGTCCTCCATACGGAACGCGCTGGAGTTGTCGATCATGAGCGCCCCCGCGTCCGTCACCGCGCGCCGGAACGACCGCGAGACGTCGGAACCCGCGCTGAACAGGGCGACATCGACATTCCTGAAGGAACCGGGTCCGAGCTCCTCAATCGTTATCTTCTCGCCGCGGAAAAGCGCCGTCCTGCCCGCGGAACGCGCAGAGGCGAGCAGTTTCAGGTTCGCCACCGGGAAGTTGCGCTTTTCCAGGGTCTTCACCATCTCGACCCCCACCGCCCCGGTCGCCCCCACCACCGCGATATTCAAGCTGTCCGACATCGTTGCCTTTCCTCAAGTAAACTGTTCGAAGATCCGCGCGGAGAAACCGGCAGTCCGTTCCGCCCGCGCGGCGCGGACGTCCGCCGATCCCGGATCCGCGCCGCGGCGATCCGGGTGATCCCGGTAATATATCCCTCCCGTTTGTTTTTTCAATTTGCTGGGGTATATTTGCGGGCGTTATGAAAACGGACAGCTTCAACACCGCGCGACTGGGCGTTCCCGAACTTGTCGAACTGATCCGCCACCACAATCACTGTCACTGGGATCTGGGCAGGGACGAAATCCCCGACTACCGCTACGATGAGCTTGTGCGCGCCCTGGAGCGTCTCGCGCCCGGGCATCCCCTGCTGGATCGGATCAACGCCCCGACGGTGGCGTCGCTCGGCAAGGTGCGTCATCCGGAGCCGATGCTCTCGCTGGACAAGGCCTATTCTCTGGAAGAGGTCGTGGGATGGGCGGAAAAATACCGGCGGTCGCCCGAGGAGATGCTGCTGGTCGAGCCCAAATACGACGGAATCTCCGCCAGATTCGACGGCCGGATCCTCTCGACCCGCGGAGACGGCATGCAGGGCGAGAACATCTCCGACAAGCTGCCGCTGATGGAGCTGGAGACCGACGGCCATACGGGCGCGGTCGACCGCCCGGTGCTGGGGGAGATCGTCATCCGGAGCGACCGTTTCGAGCAGCTGCGGGAGAGCATCAGACGGAAGACCGGGGAACTGTACAAGAACTCCCGCAACGTGCTGGCAGCGCTCATGCGCCTCAACAGCGAGAGCGACGTCAGACAGGTCGAATACGGGATGCGCCTTCACCGCGCCAGGCTGTCGCTGGTCGATTACCGGCTGATCTCCCGGAAGGTGGAGTTCAGACGCCTCGCCGAGGAATGGCCCGCGCTGCTTGAGGAGATGGAGTCGCTGCCCTACCCGCTCGACGGGGTGGTCGTCAAGCTGGCCGACGAGGAATATCAGAAATCCCTCGGAAACACGGCCCACCACCCGCGCGGCGCGATCGCCTTCAAATTTTCCAACATCAGGCGCGAAAGCCGCCTGCTGGACATCGAATGGAGCTTCGGCAAGAACTGTCTGACTCCCATAGCGCACATCGATCCCGTGGAGATCGGCGGCACGACCATCCGGCGCGCCACGCTGCACAATTTCCTCAACGTCGTCAGACTTGATCTTCAGAAGTCGGATGTGGTGGTCGTCGAGCGCGCCGGCGACGTCATACCGAAAATCGTGTCGTCCTCGCCGGGGAACGCGCGCAGCAGTCTTCTCATCACGCACTGTCCGTGCTGCCGCGCCGAGCTGATCCGGCGCGGACCGGAACTGTGCTGCCCCAATCCCGACTGTTTCGAAACCAGGCTGCGGAGACTGCTGGCCGCCGTCCGCAGTCTGGGAATCGACCGTCTTGGTGAGCCGACGCTGCGGAAAATGATGAATACGCTCGATGTGCGGTCCGTCCACGACCTGTTCTCCCTGTCGAGGACGGATCTTTTCAGGATCGAGGGATTCAAGGGGAAGTCCGCCGACAATCTGTTCGGCGCGATTCAGTCCGCCCGGGAGATCGCCGACTATCAGCTGCTGGCCGCCCTGAACATCCCTCACGTCGGAATAAACACGGCCAAGGAAATCCTGTCCGTCCACACGTTCGACGAAATCAGGAGCTTCACGGAGGAGCAGTGGGCCGGAGTCCGAGGAGTCGGTCCGGAGCGCGCGGCGGCTCTGCGCTCGGCGCTGGCCGAACAGGCGGGTTTTCTGGACGAACTGCTGCGCGAGATCAGAATCGTGAACATGTCGTCCCCCGCAGACACGCCAACCGTCTGCTTCACGGGGAAGATGCCGGAGAAGCGCTCCTACTATCTGCGCCTCGCGGAGAACTCAGGCTACAGGGCGGTCGATCATGTCACCGAATCGCTCACGCTGCTGGTGGCCGCCGATCCGTCCGAAAGAAGCAGGAAAATCATCGACGGGGAAAAGTACGGAATCCGCGTCGTCTCGCTTGAGGAGTGGCTCGCGGAGACCGGCGCGCCGCCCGCGGCGCCGCCGGAACCGACGGAATCTCCGGGGCAGATGGAGTTCGATTTCTGAAAGCGATCCGGGATCGCGACGCTTCCCCGGTCCGGATCTCCGGCGGCGCGTCCGCCTGCCCGCGCGTCACTCGGATCCGGATCCTCCGGACAGGACCGCGACGACGCGCCTAGCGATCTCCCGCTTGGGGGCGAGGACGAAATCGAAACGTTCTCCGCCCCGACCCAGCATGACGACCTCGTTGTCCGGAGAACCGAAACCTCTGTCGCCGCGGCCGACGTCGTTGGCGACGATCCAGTCCAGGTTCTTCCGCCTCAGCTTCTCTCCGGCGTTCTCCAGCAGATGTTCGGTTTCGGCCGCGAACCCGACCAGAACCTGTCCGTGCCGCTTCGACGCGCCCAGCGTCGCCAGAATGTCCTCGGTGCGTTCCAGCTCCAGCACGAGACGCCCAGGCGTCTTCTTCATCTTCCCGTCCACGGTGCGCGCCGGCCGGTAGTCGGCCACTGCCGCCGCCATGATGATCACGTCCATGCGCGGGGCGTATCTCCTGATCTCGTCGGCCATCTCCGCCGCCGACTCCACCCGCACCACCGCGACGCCGGCCGGCGGCTCCAGCGTCACCGGACCGGAAACCAGCGTCACGGAATACCCCGCGTCCCTGCCCGCCTCCGCGAGGGCGTACCCCATCATCCCGGTGGAGCGGTTGCTCCAGAACCGGACCGCGTCGAAGCGCTCCCTTGTCGGGCCGGCGCTGACGAGCATTCTCCTGATTCCGTTACCGTTGGCTTCCATAAGTCCCGCGCGAACCGAAAAACACAGACCGGAAACCGGGGCGGATCCCCGGCGAACCAGGCAATTAAGATATCCTCGGAACGGCATTTGTCAATGCGCGCCGCGCGTCGGACGGGCGGCGGCGCCGCGTCCCACGCACGTCCCGGAACCGCCGGCGAAACCGCCGGCGGAGCTGGATTTTACGGATTCCCGTGGTAGATTATCCCCGAAATCAGGTCGTCTCGTCTTCAATAGTTCCGGAACCAGGGTGCTTTCATGCAATACGAAGCCGTCATCGGGCTCGAGGTTCACATCCAGATCCGAACCGACAGCAAAATGTTCTGTTCCTGCCCCAACCGGTTCGGCGCCGAGCCGAACACGCTGATCTGTCCGATATGCATGGGGTATCCGGGCGTTCTCCCCGTGCCGAACAGGGAGGCGGTTCTCAAGGCGGTGCGCGCCGGACTGCTCACCGGCTGCTCCATAGCCAACGTCAGCAAATTCGACCGCAAGAGCTATTTCTACCCGGACATGCCGAAGAACTATCAGATATCGCAGTACGACATGCCGTTCTGCAGACACGGGCGGATCCGCGTCGGAGGCCGAGGATTTTCCGGCGCGGAGATTCGGCCGCGGGACATCGGCATCACGCGAATCCATCTGGAGGAGGACGTCGCCAAGCTCAATCACTTCGCCGGCGCGAGCGGAGTCGACTACAACCGCGCCGGCGTGCCCCTGCTGGAGACCGTCAGCGAACCCGACATGCGCACTCCGGACGAGGCCTACGCGTATCTGACCGCCCTCAGGGAAATCATGCAGTACGGCGGCATCAGCGACTGCGACATGGAGAAAGGCCAGATGCGCTGCGACGTCAACGTGTCCCTGCGTCCCGTGAACACGGAAAGATACGGCACGAAGATTGAGATCAAGAATCTCAACAGCCTCCGATCCGTCCACCGCGCCCTTGAATACGAAATCTGGAGACAGACGCAGGAGCTCGACGGCGGGCGCGGGCTCCGGCAGGAGACCAGAGGGTGGAACGACGACCGCGGCGAAACCTATCTGATGCGCTCCAAGGAGCAGGCCCACGATTACCGGTATTTCCCGGATCCCGATCTGACGGTGATCAGGTTCACCGACGAGGAAATCGAGGACATCCGGCGATCCCTGCCCGAACTCCCGGAAGCGCTGCGTAACCGCTTGACGCGGGACTACAACCTCACGGAGTACGACGCCGGGGTTCTCACTCAGGACCGCATGCTCGCGGCGTGGTTCGAGAGCGCCGCCGCCGAGGCGAAGAATCCCAAATCGGTGGCGAACTGGATAATTTCGGAGCTGCTCCGCGAACTAGCCGAATCGCACACCTCGATCGGCGACTGCCGGATACTTCCGAGGCAGCTCGCCGCCCTCACCAATCTCGTCGAGGATCAGACCGTCAGCGGGAAAACCGCCAAGGAGGTGTTCACGGAGATGTTCGCCACGGGGGCGGATCCTGCGGAAATCGTGAAGTCGAAAGGACTGACTCAGGTCAGCGACGAGGCGGCCGTGGCGTCTCTCGTCGAACAGGCCGTCAACGACAATCCGGCGCAGGTCGCCCAGTTCAGGGCCGGCAACGAGAAGGTCCTGCAGTATTTCGTCGGACAGGTCATGAAACTCAGCCGCGGAAAGGCCAATCCGCAGCTGACGATCTCGCTGCTCCGCGACAGACTCTCCAGATGACGGCGTATTCATGAGTTCGACGCAGTACATTGTCCTGAAACGGACTCCGTACAGGGAATCCTCACTGCTGCTGTCGGGGATCAGCCCCGATTCCGGCAAACTGGATCTCGTCGCGCACGGCGCGCAGAAAATCTCGGGACAGCAGTTCCCGATAACGGATCTCTACCGCACTCTCACCGTGGAATACGACTGTCCGCAGAAGTCGGAGCTGGGAACGCTGCGCCGGACGGAACTGGACGAGGACTTCTCGGCTCTGGCGCAGCAGCCCAAGCATTTCATATTGGCGGGGAGAATCGGGCGTTTTCTGCTGTGCAATTCCAGACCCGGCATGCCGCTACCGTTCACGTTCGACTCCCTGCGCAGCGTACTGGCGCAGCTGTCGCTGCCGCCGGACGCCGCCGACAGGTGGAACATGACTCAATGTTCCGTTGTTCTCAAATGCACCTATCTTTATGAAAACGGCCTGCTCCCGGAGGCGCCGAACGACAGACAGGGCGAGTTTCTGGAAAAACTGGTGGCCTCCGGCGTCGAAAACGCGCCGCTTCCGCCATGTCCCGACAGCTACTGGGGCGCGCTCAACCGGTGGCTGAACACACTGCTTGACTTCCACCGTCTCGTCCGTTGAACGTTCCCCCCGGCTTCGGTTTACGAGTTCTGCGGCCGGCGGATGTGCCGACGGATTCCGGAAAGGCTTTCATCGGACGGCAGTCTCATCCGGCGCGGCACGGCAATCAATATCGCCCCGGACGGCCGGACGGGACTCGACAGACGCCGCTGGGATCATCGGCTCCGAGGATGTTCAAACGCCGTCGGAAATCGTTCCATGTCTGCATTCATGAACGCGACCGTCCCTGAAAATCACCTCGATGTATCTTTCACGGCGCCCCAACAGTCCGAAAAGCACGCTTTCTCTCGTGAAGAAAACTTTCCACACGTCCGATTCCAACAGACGCCCGTCCCGCTCGGCTCCGATCCGCGTCCCGTGATAGAGGTTCTCAAAATGACAAGTCCCCGCGCGTTCATTCCTGGTTTCCACAGCGAAGTTCACCTTGTGATCGCCTGTGCGTTCGGCATGTTCCATCGCGAGGGCGATCACCTCGGTCTTCGTTTTGCCAATCAAGGCATCCGGACGCAGCGGAAACTCCGCCCCGCAGCCGCCGGCGACCAGCATGAACACGCCGAGACCACAGAGCGACACCGCCTTCATTCCCGCCGCCGTCTTGTTTCCGCAACGGTTGCGTCCGCAGAGAACGGAGTCGAAAACCGGATGAATGCCGGGAAATTAATGGACGCGCCAGGAGTTCCCGGATCGTGTCGCCCGATCACGTGCGCCGCGTGACTTTCCCGTGCGCAGGCGCATCAAGGCAATCCCGTCACGAAAAGATTGGTAGTGTCCCATGTTTGCGCACATTTAGCTCTGATTGATCACAGACAGTCCGTGCGACTTCGGCCCGTCTCCGCAACCGGCGGTTGCGGAGACGGAGCCGACTCTCTCATTTTACATCTCGTTCGTAGAGTTTGCAAATGTCCATGTACGGACGTGTCCCCCATTCCGTCGTGGAAATATACGTCAGCCTCGCTCCTGCCGGCATCATGGCCGAATTGCCGTCCGGGAAGACGCCGACGACTCTGGTTCGTCGCCGGATTTCCCGCATGACACGTTCAATGCCGTTGTTGGTCCGCAGCTTGCTCCAATGTTCATGAGGGAAGTCCATATAGGACAGCGTCTCCTCCACATCGGTTTCCACGCGCCTTGCAAGCTGCTCCAGCTTCATGGCTCGCAGTTTTTCCGCCACCATGGCCGCCTTCCGCCGCGCGGCCTCCTTGTCTTCCTGAGCATGAATCGCCTTCAGCATCGCCATCACGTCGCCGATGATTCCGTGCAGCCCCGGGCATCTGCCCGGAACAATCAGCTTCACCCGCTCAGTCCGCGCCCTTTCAGGTATCGCAGGAAATTCCTCCACGATTCCTTGTCTTCCCGGCGGTTCTGTCAAAGAAATTCGTTCTTTGGCAATGTTAACTTCCTCTATTTCAATG
>CAYODJ010000033.1:0-24816 GCA_964402715.1 uncultured Victivallaceae bacterium | reverse complement strand
TGCTTGCTTGCTTGCTTGCTTGCTTGCTTGCTTGCTTGCTTGCTTGCTTGCGGTCGTGCCCATTCTTTGTCTCTTGCGACTTGCTTTTAGGCAGTTCTTTGACGTCGGGCTGGTAATATAGCGCACCGCCGGCAAAAAAACAAATGTTTCCACACGCCGCCGAGTTCATGCTCTCGCCGCGAAAGGAGTGACACGGACGATACAGGGGAATCATTCGTGCGGCCGTTCAAGACTCGGTGGGACGCTGCGGCGTGGATAGCTGTCCGCAGGCATTTCCGGTTTTGCGGTTTTCAAGATCATTCCCGCCGTGCCGCTTGTTTCACTGCCTTTCATGTTTTTTTACTCCGGCGGCGCAATGTCGAGGCTGGTGCAGGCGGTGATTGCGGAGATCGGCTCGTTTTCACAGCCGCAGGTTCAGAGTTCGAGCCGGCGGTCGGGCGAAACGTCGCGGGATGGACAGGGGAGAATTTTCTCCGGTTTTCTGCTGATTGATTGTTATTTTGCGTTATTGATGTCGGGAATCAGGATGGGAGAGTGTCGGAACAGGGAATGGAAAGAGATGCGGAACGACGACTGTCTCGAACGGATATGCGGTTTCGCCGATGCCGCAGGGCGGAAGAATTCGCGTCGGCATGCCGGATGAACGGTTCCGTGCGCGGCGTGTAGAATGCGAGGAGGCCGCTTGAAGACATTCCGAATGAAATCGTCGCCGCACTGGGGATTGTCGCCGGGTCGATTTCATGAGGAAAGGTTCAGACGAATACATGGAAACAATCGCGCCTCCGTCAAGTCTGCCGTTTGCCTGTCGCGGAGTTCACCATTATCGATCCGGAAGCGCGAAACAGGAACTGCGCGGGGCGGCTCTGCAGAATCTTCCGCCGAAGAAGGCGGATAATCCTGTACAGATGCCGGATCGCGGATGTTCTCCAGGAATTTTCCGAAATTCGGAAGAAGATTTTCGTGCGCATCGGAACCGCTTCCGTGGTTTCCTGTGAAAAGATCGCGGCAAGTTCAGAAGTCAGTCCGGGGACGGTGGCGCGCAACCTCGCGGGAATGAAGGGGCATGTTCGGTTTGTCGGCGGAGGATACAGCTGTCGTCGGGAGATTTTTTCCGCGGGTGACGGCAGGGACAGGGGAATCGACGATACGCCAGTGAGCCGGGCAGGGCGGCTCCGGAGTCCAGGCCGTGCCTGCGCCACCCGCCGACAGAAAGCGGTTCCGACGGCGGATCCTCCGTCTGAAATCCGGCGCATCGGAATTTACACCTGATCGTCCGCCGGAACGGCACGGCGGCTCCTCGAAATTTCTTTCCGGACGCCTCGGACTGAACGGCCGCGGATCCGCGGCGAAAAAATTGTTTCTTCCGCTTGACAAAACGTCAAACGCATGCCAGATTTCGTCCCGTGTCGGCGAAATTTCCCGTAAGTGCGTCTTGAGCGCCGTTTTCATTGCGGAGGAGTGACGCGGTTTCTCATGCGGAAGCGGCCGTCACGGAATACGGTACAATGTCGTGCCAAGGAATGCGGAGGTTCTGCTATGGTTTCTCTGTCGGATTTGAGACATTCGGTGAGGGAGCGGGCGCACGCCCGCAACACGGCGGACAACCGGCTGCGGGTGCGCTGCCTGACGCAGGCGGGCGAGGAGCACAGGGGGGGGAGCGCTCTGCGGAAGAACATGGCCTATCTGAGGCTGTATCAGGAGCAGTTCACTCCGTTCGTGGATCCGGATCTGATCTTCGCGGGGACGCCGGGGTATTTCCACATGCCGGCGGGCGTCGCCGGTCTGGTCTTCGACATCGGTCATTTCTGCGCGGACTATCAGCGGCTGATCGAACAGGGGATCAACGGAATCCGCGATGAGGTTCTGAGAACCTCGCCCGGCAGCGAAGCCGAAGCCGAGGTCAGACAGGCGTATCTCGAGACGGCCGATCTGTTCGTCGGCTACATGCGCCGCCACGCCGATCAGGCGGGCCGGATGGCTGCCTCCTGCGGGGATCCGGCCGCGAGAGAGAACTTGCTGCGCATGGAGCGGGACATCCGCGCGGTCTGCGAAGCCCGCCCGGCCACTTTCCGGCAGGGCGTGCAGCTGCTGCTCTTCGCGCATTCCTACATTCTGCTGAAACCGTACACCGACACCATCACTTTCGGCAATCTGGACCGGACTCTCGCCGCCCTGTACGACGCGGATCGCGCCGCGGGAAGGCTGACGCGGGATCAGGCGAAGGAAATCATATGCCAGTTCTATCTGTCGCTGAGCGCCATGGAACGGGACACGCAGAACATCGTCCTGGGCGGCTCCGACGAGAAAGGCGGTCTTTTCGAGAACGATCTCACCCTGCTGTTCCTGGAGGCGCAGGCCGAAATGCATCTTGAGCAGCCGTCGGTCAGCCTGAAGATCCGGAGCGACACCTCCGACCGGGTGTGGGACGCGGCGTTCTCCCTGCTGGCGCGCGGCGGCGGCATGCCGTCTTTCCTCAACGACCGGCTGTACATAGAGTCGCTCGTGAAGAACGGGTTCGGCAGGGAGGAGGCCAACACCTTCTGCAACGTCGGCTGCTACGAGGCGACCCCCTACGGCAGCGCCTTCGGCGGAACCATTTCCGGAAACATGACGCTGGTCAGCGTCTTCAATTCCTTCTTCATGGAGGAGAACGACTATCCGTCTTTCGATTCTTTCCTGGAGGCGTGGGAGGCGTTCGTGCTCCGGCACTACACCGAGACCCTGCTGCCGGAGTTCGCGGAGCACCGGCGCGTGATAGAGAAGAACTCCGCCAGCCCGTTTCTCGGCCTCGTTCTGGACGGCTGCATCGGATCGCTGCGGCTTCCCGAGCAGTACGGGGCGAAGAACAACATCTTCTCGGTTCTTTTCGGCGGAATCGCCTCCCTGACCGACTCGCTGCTCTGCGTCAAGCACTTCGTCTACGACACCGGCACATGGACTCTGGCGCAGCTGCGCGGGGAGGTGGCCGGGAACTATCCGGACAAGGGGGTTCTGGAGACTCTGCTCGCCTATCCGGACAGGTTCGGATCGAACGACGGCTTCAGCAACCGCCTCGCGGCGCGCGAGGCGCGGCTGCTTGCCGACATGGTGGGGTCCCGCTCCTTCGATCCGCGCGTCCGCATGGTTCCGGCGCTGTTCATCTTCACGGGGGACATATACAGCGCCAGTCTCCCCGCCACGCCCGACGGGCGGCGGACGGGGGACCGCTACTCCTACGGCGCCGCCGCGAGCGAACTGCTGCCGCGGAGGGACATCTCCCGCGTGCTGCTGTCCACCGCCTCCCTGCCGCTCGACCGTTTCCCGATCGGGGCGCCGATGACGGTCAACCTCACCGCCGATCTGCTCAGGACGCGGAAGGGCAGGGACGGAATCCGCAACATGGTGGAGACGTTCCTCGGGAAGGGGGGCACGCACATCCAGATCAACGTCGCTGATCCCGTGGTTCTGCGGGACGCGCAGAAGAACCCGGATCGGTACAAGGATCTGCTGATCCGCATCAGCGGTCACACCGAGCCTTTCATCCGTCTGGACAAGACCATGCAGGACGCCCTGATCGAGCGCGCCGCCATGGGCTGCTAGGATGCCTCTCGCCGGGAAAATCTTCGAGATCCAGCATCTCGCCTTCTACGACGGACCCGGGCTGCGCACCGTCATCTACCTGAAAGGGTGTCCGCTGCGCTGCGTCTGGTGTCACAACCCCGAGGGGCAGCGTCGCGGCGACGATCTCTTTTTCTTTCGCGACCGCTGCACCGCCTGCGGCAGGTGCGCCGAAATCTGTCCGTCAGGAGCACGGAACGCGGGCGATCCGCGCCGGATCGACCGGAGGAGGTGCACGGCGTGCGGCCTGTGCGCACGGAGCTGCCTGGCCCACGCGACGGTGCACTCGGGCGAAACGGTCTCCGTGGAGGAGGCGCTGCGGGAAGTTCTGAACGACCGTCCGTTCTTCCGCGACGGCGGTGGAGTCACTCTTTCCGGCGGGGAGCCGCTGATGCAGGCGGAGTTTTCCTGCGCCCTGCTGCGGGCGGCGAAGGGGGAGGGGATCCACACCTGCATGGAGACCTGCGGATACGCCCCGGAGGACGCTGTCAGGCGGGCGGCGGAGGTGACGGATCTCTTTCTGTTCGACGTCAAGGAGCTCGATCCTTCCCTGCACCGCGAGGCGACCGGAGTCGACAATGCGCCGATTCTCGCCAGTCTGCGGATCCTGGAGAGCCTGGGGAAGAATGTCGTCCTCCGCTGTCCGATCATTCCCGGGCGGAACCTCCGCGAGGATCACTTCTCCGCGGTCGCCGCGCTGGCCGCTGATCTCGACTGCGTCGAGGCGGTCGAGCTGGAACCGTACCACCCGCTGGGACTTGCCAAGTACGCCGAGCTGGATCTCGAGCCTCCGTTTCCGACGCGGGAGTTCCTCGATCCGGTTAAACTGGGGGAATCGGCCTCCTCCATGCAGAGGGCGATCGGTAAGCCGGTCCGCCTGAGCAACGGCGAGAGCGTCATGGCCGGAGTCGGCGGCTGAGTCCGGCGGGACGCGGCGGCGGAGGACGTCCGCGGCCCGTGTCCGGCCGGAGGCGGGTGCGCGGAAGGGAACGGACCTTTCCGGAACAGTCACGGGATCGCCGGAGGAAACATGAAGCGATGTCTGGCATGCGCGGCGCTGCTCATTTTTCTGTGTCGGCTGTGCGGAGAAACGCCGGACAGACAGTACACGGAGGATGCATTTCAGAACAGCGTGGGCGGCGACGGGACGGTCTTCATCGCCTCCGACGTCGTCAGACTGCTCGGTTACGCGGAAGGGCACAGAGGAGATTTCTACGATCACGCCCTGCAGGGAGTTTTCCTGAACGCCGTCCGTCGGCGTGAGCGTATGATGCGTGAACCCCTCATGGAGCCGCGGCTGAAGATCATCCAGGAACTTTACGACGGAGGAGCGTCAAGACAGGGCTTCCGTGAAACTCTGTCCGGCGTCCGGAGGCTTCTGAGACAGAAGAACGGCAGCTACTCGCCCTGCGCGGCCGCTTTCTGTCTGATCACCGAAATAATGCCGCGCAGGAGTGAGCTTGAAAGCTCCGACGTCGATTTTTTCCTCGACTGTTACGCAAGAACGGACAACAAGATCATTCAGCACGCGATTTACACCGCAGTGCTGAACGGCGAAACCGCCGTAGAGCACAAGGACGTCGTTCTGAAGCACGGATCCTATCTGGACGTGTTCTATCTGCTCGTGTCTCTCGTCAGAGCGACGCACGGCGAGGAACGGGACGCGTGGAGCAGACAGCTGCGGCTTCTCGGGAAGAAAAGCCCCGCGCTGGAAAAATATGTCATCGACGTTCTGTGAAGAGTCGGAATGAAAATCCGCGACAGACATCGGACGGCAGGATCGTTCCGCGTTCAGACCGGCTTTTGCCGGGGAGGGAAAGCCATGAGGAGGATGCTGACGGCGGCCGTCGCCGTGTGCTGCCTTCTTCTTTCCGGCTGTGACTCCGACTGCGATGTGGATCCCGGTGCACTGGCCGGAATGTCGAAGAAGGACGTGCTCCGGCTGGTCTTCAGGAAATGTTCCGCGGATGAGAACGGGGAGATAAAAATAGGAATATGGCAGCTCCTGCGGGACGGAGGATATCAGGATCTTTATTTCAAATCCTTCAATGACGCGGCGAACGATGCGGTCCTGATGAGCAGCGACGACTGGGAGATCGCGCACAAGCACAGGTACAGATTATCGATTCCCTTTGTTAAAGAGGAAGGTCTGCGTGTGTTTTTCGACAAGGGTGTCGTCGTCAGGGTGGGGAAGAGCGTCTGGTCCGATTGACCGGGACGCTTCCGGTTGTTTTCAACGCGGATTCGGAAATGTTTCGATGCGGCATTGAACTGTTTCCGTTCGAATTTGCGAGTGTGCTGATTCGGATGTGGTGAAAGGCGTTTGCTGGTGCCGCCGCCTATGAATATATCGCCGATTGGTGTTCAGCGTTCTTTCCTCCGCTTCTCCGCGTTCCGCGGACCCCGCGGAGCGTGGCGGGGAACGATGAAAATCATTCCTCCGGTTGACAAAGCGTCCGATCCGTGTCAACTTACGCGTGCGCCCGGATTCTGAAACCCTCCATTCCAGCGGCGCGAATGGCGGACGAGCGTCCTGGAGCGGAACGTGCCGCCGTCCCCCGGCGGGCGCCGGATTTCAGCGGAGGGTCGTTCTGTACGGAGAGAACGGGATGTTTCCCGCGCCGGACTCGGCGACGGACGCGTCGCAAGCGAGGATGTCATGCGTATAACTTTCGGGATGTTCCTGGACGGAGCGGAATGGTCGCCGGACGCGGCCTCCCTCGGCGAAATCAGGATGGGTCCGCCGAAGCTCATCGACTGGCTGGAGAGCCGCCTTGGGCTGAGCGGCGTTCATGTCTCGGCGCCGGAACGGATCGACGAGTACATGCGGAAGATCCGGCATGTGGATCCGGAATGGAGCAGGGCGTCTTTCGAACTTGATCCGTGGTCCACCGCCAAGCAGCTGCTTTCGTGGAGGGACGAGCTTGTCGGAAACGGCTGGGACGGCAGGTCGGGTTCCTCCGGACGACTGAAGGCGCTGGCGGCGCTGGAGGCGGACGACGGGCGGCTTTCGCCGGGGATTCCGGACCGGATGAAGGCGATCCTCGATGAACTGCGGAGATTCGAACTCGCGGGCACGCTCGTTCTGCAGGAACCTCCCGAGCTTCTCCCTTATCTCTGGAAACAGGTGACGGACAGTCTCGGGCGGAGCGGAATGACCGTGATCGGAGCCGATTCGGAGAAGCCGTGCGCTCCGGCGATGATCCGGCTCGAGGGCGACAACGAGTTCGTGCTCGCGCGGGATCTGACCCGTTTCATTTCGGCCGGAGCCGGCGGCGGGACGGCGATCATCTGCGCGGGCGATTCCTCCGTTCTGGACGGAGTCTTCCGGCGCGAAGGCGTCGGCAGATTGAACATGCCGGCACAGTCCATGTGGAGGGAGTCCCTGCAGATTCTGCCGTTGTGGCTGGAGACCTTGTGGAAGCCGTTCAATCCGCAGCGTTTTCTGGAGCTTCTTCTCCTGCCCGGAACGCCCGTTCCGAAGGCGCTCGCCGAGGAGCTGATCCGTGCGCTGAAGAAGGAACCCGGACGCGGCGGCGAGGCCTGGCGGCAGGCGTGGGAAAACGTCAGGAAGCGGTTCTTCCCGGACGGCGCGGTGGATCCGGGGAATCCGGATTTCAGGAGGATCGGCGAGGCATGGACCGTGCTGGAGGAAAGATGCTTCCGCGCGGAGAAGGAGATCGACGCCGGATCCGTCGTCCGGCACTGCGATTTCCTGAACAGGCGGCTCGGCGCCCAGATCGGGAATCACCCCGAGTTCGCCGTTGTGACGGAACACGTCAGGACGATGAAAAAGATCGTCGCCGGAAGAACCGCGATCAAACAGACCGAGCTCCACAGGATGCTGGACTCGATCATCGGCGCGGGAACGTCCGGAGACAGACCCGGACGTGAACGCACCGATTTCGCAGTGTTCGCCGGTCCCGGCATGATCGACCGGGATTTCGACACGGTTCTCTGGTGGAACTGCACCGGGGGCGGGGCGGCGGCCGCCACGAACTGGACTGCGGACGAGATCGCGGTCATGCCGGGCTATGACCGCGCCGCCGCACGGAAGCTGGAAAGCCTTTCCTGGAGAAACGCCCTGAATCACGCGGTCAGGAACATCGTTTTCTTCGTTCCGCGGATGCTGAAGGGGGTGGAGGTTTCCGCGCATCCGCTGCTGGACGAACTGAAGGTCGGGGAGGTGAACACGCTCGCGTCGGGAGAACTGACCGACCCCGAGGGAAGATGGTCTCTCGCCGGACGGACGGTTCCGCTGGAGGCGCAGCCGATCTTCGCGCTTGCCAAGGAAGCGGGAATCGGCGCGAACTCTCTGCGTCCCTCCAGTCTCTCCTACTCGCAGCTGAAAACGCTTATCAGCTGTCCGTTCCTGTGGTTCATGCAATACCATGTCGGCCTGCGGATGCCGTCGGCGATGACGGTTCCGACGGGATCGGCCATGCTCGGCACGCTGGCGCATAAAATCGTGGAGAACATCTACATGGGGAAGGAGTCCCTGACCGTCGATGAGGCCGTCGGCGCGGCCGGAGAAGAGTTCGAACGGCTGCTTCCGTCGATGGCGGCCGAGCTTCTGATGGAGGAACGGAATGTGGAACGGAGACGTATCCGCAGAACGCTTCTGGACGCGGTGGAAGCCATGGCGAGGGAGATCGGCGACAGAGAACTGCTCGTGAAAGGGATGGAAAAGGAGCTGCACGGAACCTTCGACGGGATGGAGTTCGTCGGATACACCGACGTCTATCTCGAGGACGCCGCGGGAGGCAAGTTCGTCATGGACCTGAAATGGTCCCGATCCTCCTCCTTCTACGAAAAACGGCTGCGGGAAGGCAAGGCTCTTCAGCTCGCCGCCTATTCATGGCTGCTGGATTCTGCGGATCTGAATGTCCGCTGCGCCTATTTTCTCTTTCCGAAGAAGCAGCTTGTTTTCGAACCGGAGATGGAATGCGGTGACGTCTGGCGCGACGGCGTGCGCGCCTGTGAACAGCGTCTCGGCGAGATTCATTCCGGGAAACTTGAGCTTGGCGTCGGGGATGAAAGGCTCCTGCTGTACTCGACGTCGGCGATGCCCATGAAGGCCGAATGTTCATCCTGCGGCTACGCGGGGCTGTGCAGGACTCTTCGCGACGGCGGCGGACTATGAGCAGGATCGAATTGATAAAGGCCGGCGCCGGATCCGGAAAGACCCACCATCTGGCGGATCTGCTGAGTGAACGTCTGATCGCGGGGACGCGGCCGGAGAGCCTGCTTGTCACCACGTTCACGGTGAAGGCCGCCGCCGAACTGCAGTCCCGCATACGCCGGAAACTGGCGGAGGGGCCGAAGCCGGAACTCGCCGCGCGGGTTTTCGACGGCCTGATCGGAACCGTGAACAGCGTCTGCGGCAGACTGCTGAAGGAATACGCCGTCGACGCCGGGCTTTCCCCCGCGCTGGACGTCCTTCCGGACGAGGACATCGACGCCGTCCTGGGCAGGGCCGCCGGCGACGTGATGTGCAGATACGAGGAGAAGCTTGAGGACGCGGCGGCCAGACTCTCGCTGAATCCGATCGAGGAAACCGCTTTCAGGAAAAACCGTGATTGGAGGAATGACGTCCGGGAGGTGCTGAAGCTCGCCCGGAGCAACGGACTGGACGCGACGGCTCTGAAATCCTGCGGAGAACGGTCTGCGGCCGCGCTGAAGACAGTGTTTCCCGCCACGATCAGTCTCTCGTTGAGCGACATCGGGGAGCGGATCCGCGGTCTCCGTGATTTTCCGGCGCAGGGCGACAGCACGGGGAAGACGGTGAGAGACATCCGGTCGTTTCTGCTCTCACCGACGTGGGAGAAGGCGGCGCGGCTGGCGAACGCCGGATATGCGAAAACAAAGGATCCGGAGTTTCCGATAGACGTCTTTCATGAAATCGGCGAGCGGCTGACGGACAGCAGGGAGCTCTACGAGGACATGAGCGCCGTCATCCGCGGGGTGTTCGACTGTGCCGGGGAATCGCTGGAGGCGTATGCGCGGTACAAGAAAGACTTCGGTCTGGTGGACTTCGTCGATCAGGAATGCAATGTTCTCTCGCTGCTGGAAAGCAATCCGGATTTTGCGAGTCGGATGAAGCAGCGTCTCTCCCTGTGCGTCGTCGACGAATTCCATGACACCAGTCCCGTCCAGCTGGCTCTTTTCCTGAAACTGAACGAATGCTCCGAAGACGGATCCGTCTGGGTCGGAGACCCCAAACAGTCGATTTACGGCTTCCGCGGCACCGATCCCGAGCTGATGGGGGCTGTCGCCGCGACCATCCCGGACTGCAGGACGCTGCCGTTCTCATGGAGATCGAAGGAAACGCTCGTCCGGCTTTTCAACGAGATTTTCACCCGTGTGTTTTCTCCGGTCATGAGGGAAGACGACGTGATCCTGAAAATCCCGCCCGAGCGGAGGGAGGAGGCCGCGGGTGGAATCATCGAGGCCTGGCGTCTCGACGGCGGAAAGAAAATGGAGCGCATGAGAGCGCTCGCATCCGGAATCGCGGAGCTGATCCGCGACAGGGGAGCCGCTCCGAATCAGATCTGCGTGCTTTTCAGGAGCAACGGCGATTGCTCCTCCCTGGCCGAGGCCCTGAAGGAACGGAATATTCCCGCATCCGCTCCCGCCGGCTCCCTGCTGAGTACGTTTGAATGTCAGCTGGTCATGTCGGCGTTCCGCTATTGCATCGATCCCTCGGACACCGTGGCTCTCGTGACGCTGGCGGCGCTCTACGGGGAAACGCCGGGATGGCTGGGCAGGCTGCACAGGGCGAAGGAGGCATGGCTCGCCCTGGGCGAGGAGGAACAGAGGAAAACGGATTTTCTCGCCGAATTCCGCGGCCTTGAGTTTCTCGGGCGTCTGCGGAAGGAGGCGGACGCGACTCCGATGGAGATTCTTGAGCATGTGATCACGGCGCTCAACCTCGACGGCAAGATCTCCTCGATGCCTTCAGCCGATCGCAGACTGAACAACATGGACGCGCTGCGCAGACTGTGCGGCGAATACATGCAGCGCGCTCTTGTCGAGCGCCGGGCGGCGACTCCGGCCGGTTTCGTTGCGGCGCTGAACGGCGCCGATGCGAAGCAGGCGGCGGGATTCGGCTCCGACTCCGTCAGCGTCATGACCTATCACAGAGCCAAGGGATTGGAATGGCCGATTGTCATTCTGGGGTCGCTGGACACCGAAGAAAGGGACGATGCGTTCGGCATCGCCGTCAACCAGGCGGAGACCTTCGACGTGAAGTCTCCTCTGCGCGGCAGAACGGTTCATTACTGGCCGTGGCCGTTCGGTGACGTCAGAAAGCTGAAAAAACTGGATGAGACGCTCTCCAGCAATCCGATTGACGTCCGCGCCAGGAAACGGGAACGTGATGAGGGGAAGCGCCTGCTGTACGTCGGTCTGACGCGCGCCCGCGAACATGTCATATTCGCTTTGAACGGCAAGTCCGCCGCCAGGAAAACTCCGGAGGCGGCCGACACTCCGCGGACAGGATGGCTCGACTCTCTGTCCGACGCGCCTCTGCTGAAATTCCCCGCCGGGGAGGGGGACGGCACCCTTGCGGTGGGGGAGGCTTTGTTCCCTATGGTGACCAGGACATTCTCGCCGCCGGCGGGGGACGTCGAGCCGTTCTCGTCTCCCGCCGTCTTCGCGGACCAGCCGCGGAGCGTTTCTCCCGCGGAGGCCGTTCCGGCACGGCTGGCGCCCAGCGATGAAAGCTGCGGCGACGGCGCGGCGACCCTGCTCTGCCGTTGGAGCTACAGAGGCGCCGTCCGGTGCGAGTCGGCGAAGTACAGGCTTCTCGGCCGCGCCTTCCATGATTTCATCGCGATGAATCCGCAGCGGGATCGTCGTGAGATCGCATGCCGTCTCCTGAGGAACTGGACAGTCGACGAAGACGTTCAGCCGGAGGTTCTGATGGAATGCGCGGATAATCTCTACCGCTGGATCGCCGGGACCTATCCGGAGGCGGAGATCTCCTGCGAGGTGCCGATGACATGGCACGACGAGAACGGCACGCTCTATCAGGGCTTCATCGACATGCTGCTGAAACTGCCGGACGCGTTCGTGATCATCGATCACAAGACGCATCCCGCGGCGTCCGACGCCGCCGGACATGCCGCCGGGTGTGCCGGACAGCTCCGCGTTTACCGGAGAGCGGTGGAGGCCGCGACTGGAAAGACCGTCAGGCAGACCATCATCCACTTTCCCAATCTGGGGATGTGTTTCGAGGTGAAATGACTGCGGCGTCGCCCGCCGGGGGAGCCCGCAGCGGCCGGCGCGGACGATCGGCGGCGCCGTGTCCGGAAACGGCGGGGCGGCCGGGAGACGGCGCCGTCGACGGTTCCGACGCTTTCACATGATCCGCCCGTGTTCCGCCCATGTCGCGGGTCTGTCTGAAAGTCCCGCGCGACGCTGATTCAGGCTCCGCCGGTTCCGCCGGTTCCGGTGGGGAGGGGTTCCGTACTTGGCGCGCATTCGACTTCCGATTTCCAAGGCTGCGCGACGGTCTTCCGTCCGTGCCCGTTCCGCGGAGTGCTTCACGTGCCGCCGTCGTCGTCGAAATGCTCACGCATGAAATCCGGAGCGTCGGTGAATCGTCCGAATCGTCATGCGGAGAGTCTTTTTCCGCAGTTCCGCAGGAGCTTCCTCACGGGCGTTTCATCCGCCCCGCGCACGGATCCGTGCGCGGAGAGTCTTTCCCATGTCCGACACGAGACGACGCGCCCACGCCCGCTTCCCTCGCGTACGTCGCCTTGCTCCGCAGCCTTGCGATACCATTTCGCCGCCTTGTCGTAGTCGGAGTCCACTCCGTCGCCCGAGATGCAGTGCTCTCCCAGTACTGCGCTTCCGCAATGCCCCGTTCCGCAGCCGGACGGAGCCGCCTGGCCGCCTCGGCCCTGTCCGGAGGCGCTCCGCGGCCTTAAATACATACCCAGTCTGTACCGAGCGTCCGCGCGTCCCTGTCCGGCCTCCATCCTGAAATATTTCACGGCCTCGGCATGGTCTTCGGGCACGTCCACTCCGAATAGATGACGGCCCGGCTCGTATTGCGCCTTTGCGTCGCCCCGCGCCGCCCGCCTGCGGAGCGTCTCCACGTCATCATGGGAATCCCGTTCATTGCCGTCCGTCGGCGTTTCTCCTTGTTCGAAAAGAGCTTCTCCGCGAAACCGGGGCGGCCGCCGGCACGTCGCGGACGTGAAGCCGGCGCGGCGCCGGGGTTCCGGCGGCATTGCGCGCCGCCTCGTGAAATGAGGCGAGGATGATTCTTCATGAGCATCCTCCGTTTTCCGGCTTTCGGCGGTATTCAGAATCCGATTTTCGACTGCAGGGACGGCTGATTCTGCATTTTCAGCTGACTCTCACGTCTCAGTTTCGCAATCCGTTCGGAGTTGGTGACCGTTCCGCCCAGATAATACAGAGCCTGACGCACAGTCCGGAAGTCCCCGGGCGCCAGGCAGGGGATGTCCGCCAGCTCCTCCCTTTCCCGTCCGGAAAGCTTCGTCCGAAACATGCGCTCGAAAAACAGCCGCTTGCCCGAATCGTCCAGGAAGTCGAACTCCAGCTTGAAAGTGAAACGGCGCAGGATTGCCGTGTCCAGACTGGCGGTGAAGTTGGTGGCGCCGACCATGATGCCGTCGAAATTCTCCATCTGATGGAGGAGTTCGTTGACCTGCGTGACCTCCCAGCTGCGGAGACTCCGCTCCCGGCTCTGAACGATTCCGTCGATCTCGTCCAGAAACAGGATGGAGCGCTCCCTTTCCGCGCGGGAGAAGGCCTGCTTGATGTTCTGTTCGGTGCCGCCTATCCACATGCTGAGCAGGTCGCTGCCCATTCTGACCATCACTTTCCGATCAAGCCGGCTGCCCAGATATTTTACGAACTCGGTCTTTCCGGTTCCCGGCGGGCCGGAAAGCAGCAGATTCATCCGCGGACGGTCGATGCCGTCGGCGGTGTCGCTCAGATAATTGCGGACCGCCTCCTCGATCCGTTCCAGTTGAATCTCGCCTCTGATGTTGAGTCCCTCAAGAGAATAATCCTTCGCGGGGGCGGACTCCGGTGAATCATTCGGCACGCCCATCAGTATGCAATGCGGGACAAGCAGCCTGTGAATCAGACTTGCCGCTTCCGTCTTGTCGGGGGCGAGCCTCGCCACGTCCCGCAGCGTCCTGGCGATCCCTCCCGCGTTGATGGCGTAACGCTCGGAGAAGGTTTTCAGAGTCTCGTCGTCCAGCAGCCTGTTCAACCGCAGTTCGGCCGCGCAGTTCTTCCAGACGAGCAGCCGCTGCTCGACTGAAAGCGGTTCGAACTCGATGGAATAATTGAAACGGCGCCGGCAGGATTCATCCATCTCGTCCGCGCGGGTGTTGGAAATCCAGATCGTCGGAGTCCTCGTGGCGTCAAGCACGCTGTTGAGCAGTCCTTTGTTGCCGCGGAGCAGATCATCGGCCTCGTCCACAATTATCAGACTGCTGGACGCGTCCGCCTGACTGTCGCAAATCCGGATTGCCGCGAAACGGAACGCGGGGGACACGCCGTCCTCGCCGGAATCCTTTTCGTCTCGCTGCACGATATTGAAACAGTCGCGCTTCAGTTCGGCGGCGAGCGAGTGCGCGAAGCTGGTTTTTCCGGTGCCGGGGGTTCCGTACAGCAGAATGTTCATCCCCGAATTTTCCGATCCGGCGCGGATGAGCGATTTCAGGATGTCGCCGTGTTCTTCGGCGAGGTCTCCGTAATAATCCCAGGGCAGGGTGGCGCTTTTGTCAGGCTTGAAGTAACGGTTGCTCAGCGGCTCGTCGGATATACCGATGAAGAAGCCGAAAAGCTCTTCGTTGAACTCCAGCTCGTTGTCGAGAACCTGCAGCCGGCGCAGCTTCCCCATTTCCGAAAGCGGTTTCAGAACGTCCGCCGCGCTGCGGTCGAGCGCCTGGGCGGCGAAGTCGACTCTCGCCTGGAAGATGTTCCGGCATTTGTTCATGTCCGGACGAATCAGAATCTCGCTGCGGATCATGGAAAAGACCATAGTGATTTCCGTTTCAAGATCGGACAGCTTCAACGTGCTCTGAAGCTCGGCGACTTTCCGCGGAAAGATTTCGTCCGCGTATTTTTCCGGCGGATGGGCCGCCTGATATTCCGCGAAGACCTCGGCGAAGAGTCTGCGGAGCTTGTCGCGTGAGGCATGATGGTTCCAGATTGATGTGAACTGATCCGGCATGGAATCGGAAAAATCCAGCCGCCGGCCGTAACGGCCGTCGCGGTTGTCGGAATTCTGCAGTCTTTTGATTTCACAGTCGGAAAAGACGGCACGGATTCGCCTCGTCCACTCCTCATGAGGCAGCAGACCGCCGATCAGATTGAAAGTGTCGTCGTCCTCGATCAATCCGTTGTGATTGCGGATGAAGTTGACGAAATACTCCAGCGCCTTGAGCTGTTGCCATGTGTTGTTCTCTTCCCAGCGATGTTTCATTTTCTTTGACCTCTTCCTGCCATACGACCAGAATTCTTCGAAAAGACATGCTTACACTCTGCATTTCCCCGTGCCGGCCGCGCGCTTTCGGCGGTTCGCCTTTCATGGCTGCCGCATCTCCGTGATTCCGGGACGCGAATGCGGATTCCGACGTCGTCGCTGTTTATATGAAGCGCAGGAAATTTTTCGGGATTTTTCGACGTTTTACAAACCGGGAACGCTGCCGTTCGTCAAGTTTCAGGGACGGACATTGGCGAAACATGGCCTTGTCGGACTGAAACTCCGCGTCTTCCCGTCTGTCACGAGTTCCCAGGCGGTTTCCGGAATCAGATCCGGCGGAAGCGGTTCGAAATCCGCGACGGCCCCGTCATCTTATGCGGTGACGGTCCGACGGCTCCCGTTTTTTTGTCGGCATGAGCCTGTTTACTGCCGGGCAACATTTCAGAGTTTCAACATTTCCATGGAAGTCGGCGTCGGCGGAGGATTCGCTGTTGTCCCGGATTCTGTGAAAGAGCACCTGCGGTTGACGACGCCGACAAAGACATTGCCGATGATGTTCATCCATTTCCTCCGGCAGCGCCTCTTCCGCCGGAGATTACGCTTTGGTCGCATTTTCGGAACGCGCGTCGAACAGTCTGACGCTGGTTTTGAAGTTTTCGAATCTAATGCCGTTAACCGTTGCGGCGGCTTCCCCGGATAGATTATTGCGTGGCAGGAGCAATCCGGAGCCAGGTTCCGGAATTTCCGCAGATTGTCGGGGAACGACGGATCGAACGTCATTCCTGATTGGATTTCAACCGGGATCAGCTGCCGGTTTGGATCTATGACGAGGTCTGCTCCGGCGCGTTCCTGTCCCCGGAAATGATCAAGGAAAGGCCGCTCCTTCCCGCGCTGCATCCGGCTTTCGGCGTTTCCGCGACGACCAAGTTTCCGAACAGGCCTCCGAGCGGCGGATCCCGGGCGACCTGGGAATATGCCCGATCCCGGGTAGCGATGTGGCAAGTCCGACTTCCGTGAAGAAAATCCTTGGGAGACTCTGCTCAACCGTTTCCCGAAATTCCGAATCCGGGAGGGACGATTCGGACGGGCGCCGCCCTCCGACGTATCCGCTTGACATAATCCTTGTTGTGCGGAATTCAAACAGGCGTCTGAAGATCGACCGGGAAAACCGCAACCGGATCAAGACGCGGATCGCCTTCGACCTGCTTCGGGCGGGAATACGGATTTCATGGCAATCTGCTACGGGAGCCGGTACGCATCAGCTGGAGAACCAGAACATCATCAAACTTTGTAGATGAGCAACCGGTCTGGACGGATATGACATTCCCGCGCTAGTTCAGAGATTCCAGCCGGCTGTCCATGTCGTGGTACCCTTTTACCGAGGAATCATGAGCGATGCGCTCACCTTCCTCAATGGCTGAGACGGTCGCTTTGCTGAGGCGAGGACTGGCTGCAACCTGAAACGGAATTGCGCGAAGCTTCGCTATCTGTTTCTCCCTGTGTTAAATTTTAATCACTATATAACACAACGCAATTGTCGGCACAGCGTCGTTGAAAAAGAAAAAATTATGCAATTGCGTCCATATCAGTCCGAGGCGGTTGAGGCCGTATACGAGCATCTCCGCCGCGCAGACGCCAATCCCTCGGTTGTTCATAGAGATTTTTTTTGAACAGTTTTACGAGGAGCTTGATTCTTTTGTCCGGCAATTCCGGCTTCTGATAACACCTTTTTATTCGGCAAGCAACGAATTTCGGAGAATGAAAAGCCAATGGATTTTCTCTAAAAACCAAATGACGGCCGTCATTTTGCAAACAGAGAATCCGGCCCGATTTCATGGCAAACACACCGTTACGGTGCGTTCTGCCGGATTCTCTGCTTTGGGAGCGGTTTTTCGCAAAGTACCGGTATTGCGGGGGGACGAAAGAAGAAAAATTCAACGGCCATGAAGGACGGACGGGACAGAGAGAAAAATGGTCGGGGTGAGAGGATTTGAACCTCCGGCCTCTGCGTCCCGAACGCAGCGCTCTAGCCAGACTGAGCCACACCCCGGAAACTTACCGAAAGCGGTCGCCGCGATCAGAACCGCGAGCGACCACTCCCTCCGTCGTTCCGCATGGAAACCTTAATATAGCTGACAGCCGAGATGAGTGCAAGCGGAGTTTCAATCTTTTTTCAGAGAGACGACCACCTTCTTGATCGCTCCGTCGCCTTCGCTTCTGGTGACGATTTCGGCGTCTTCCTGCAGCGTGATGTGAATGACACGCCGGTCGTGGGCGTTCATCTCCGGCAGCGTCACCGGCTCTCCCCAGCGTTTCACCTCCTTGGCCGCGTCGAGAGCCTGCTGCTGCAGCTGTTCGTCGCTGACGGCGCCGCGGGCGGGTGCGCCGCCTCCGTCCCTGCGGCGGCGTCCTTCCACTCGGCGGCCGGATTCGCGGCGCGGCGGTTCGGGATCCTTTCCGGTTCCTTCGTCCGTGCGTTCCGGGCGATCTCCGCCGCGGTTGTTGTCCTTGACATATCCGTCGATGTCAAGAAGAATACGGGGGGAGTTCTCCTCGTCGCGGATCATGATCCGGTTCAGCAGCAGCTGCAGACTCTCCAGCGTCTGCCCCTTGCGGCCTATGATGCGGCCGGCGTTCGGAGACGCGATGGTGATGACCAGCGCGGAGTCTTTCTCTTCAATGCGCAACATCGCCTCCAGACCTAGATAATCCAGCATGGTCATCAGGGTTTTGGCGGCCTTGTTCTTCTGCTTCTCAAATTTCGAGGTTTCTGACATTTTACTTTACCTTACCTTCTTGACGGCGGCGTCTGGCGTGTCGGACCGGTTGCCGCAGCCGCCTTTTTGGGTTTGAACTTCTGCTGGAGCAGCAGCTGAAGAATGCTGAAAATCTGGCTGACCGTCCAGTACAACGTCAGCCCGGACGGGAGATCGTAGAGGAAGAAGAGCATGACCAGCGGCATCGCCAGCATCATCTTCTTCTGCACCGGATCCATGGCACTCGGCGTTATGTGCTGCTGAAGCACCATCAGACCGGTCATGGCCAGCACCAGCGGATTAACCGGCAGGCCGAGCACGTGCGCCACGGTGTCCGCCGCCGCAAGGTCGCGCGCCCACAGGAACGACACCTGACGCAGCTCCACGGCGCCGTTAAGCGTGGCGTACAGAGCGAAGAACACCGGAATCTGAAGCAGGATCGGCAGACAGCCTCCGAGGGGGTTGATCTTCTCGCTGCGGTACAGTTCCATCATCTTGGTGTTGAGCAGCTGCGGATTGTCCTTGTACCGAGTGCGCAGCTCCTGAATTTTCGGCTGCACCGCTGACATTTTCTTCATGGACGCGTTGGCCCTGGCGGTGACCGGCCAGAAGAGCAGACGGACGATCAGCGTCAGCAGAATTATGCTCCATCCGTACGAACCGCAGAAATGCTTCAACTGAATCAGGGCCCAGAGCATCCAGTGCGCCAGGTGGTCCAGAGGCCCCCACGCCAGATGCAGCGTGCGTCCGGCGTCCGGCGCGAACGCGTTCAGCGACGCGGCGATTTTCGGTCCCGTGTAGAAGCGGAATTTCCATGTGACGGATCCGGACGGCGGGACTTCGACATCGGAATATTCGGCGCCGGCCGAGACGACGTAGGAGTACGGAGGCCTGGCCGCTATGCGATCCCGGTGCAGGCGGAACGGGCGTTCGCCCTGGATGATGCTGATGCAGTATCTGTTGCTCAGGGCCGCCCACGAAACAGGTTCTGCGACGGGCCGGAAAAAGTCGTCGTCCTTGCCGTCGGCGGAGATGTTGTTCAGTCTGCCGTCGGCGGTCCGGTAGTCAAGCCTCATGCCGTCGTTCCGTATCTTGTCGCCGGAGACGGCGCCCCACTGCTGCAGCTCCCCGTCGCTTATGACCAGTTTCGGGAAACGCAGCGCGTGACTTCCCCGGTTGGTGACGGTCACGGTGTAATCCACGGAGTGTCCGCCGCCGAGCTTCCACTCCTGGACGACGCCGAAGCCGCCGTGCTCGCGGCTGGAGACGGCGCGGACGAGCCGCAGCGTCCCCTGCGGCGCGGAGTGATCCCGCGCGGCGGAGACCGTGTCCCACGTCTCGCCCGGCGCGAAGACTCCCAGCGCCCCCGGCTGCATTCCCGGATGTTTCAGCGACGACGACAGCCGCTGCGGCAGGACGACCGGGTCGTGAAGATCCGCCGTCCGGCAGTTCTTGAGGACGATATGATCCGCGGCGCCGGCGTTGGGGGAGAACGAGAACAGCAGATCCTCGTTCTCCATGACAATCGCGGGCAGTTCCTCCAGCGGCGGCCGTGATTCCGCGTCGGCGCCGGACGCGCCGCCGCCGTCCGCCTCCGGCGACGGGCGCGGCGCCGGGACGTCCGCCGCAGGGGCCGCCCCGAGAGCCGGCGCCGGACGCGCGGCCGGGGGCGGCGGAGCCGTCCATCCCATGAAACGGCAGAAAGGTTCCCAGCCGAACAGCACGAGAACGCAGATCAGAACGCCGATGGCAATGTCTTTGTCGAATTTCACAGTTCTGACGTATCCAAGAGATCGACCCGCAGAAGCGGGAGTCGGTTCACAACATCCTCATTTGAATCTGCGGCGTGACGCCGCGCCGGAGGGGCAACCGGTCTTCCGTCCCCGTTCCGCGCCGCCGTCCGTCCTCCCGGGCGGCACCGGATCGTAGCCACCTCTGCAGAAAGGCTGGCAGCGCAGAAGCCGCAGACAGCTCAGCCACATCCCCCTCCATGCGCCGTGAACCGCCAGCGCCTCCATCGCATAGTGCGAACAGCTCGGCGTGAAGCGGCAGCACGGGGGAATCCACGGAGCCACGGTCAGCTGATAAATCCGTATCAGACGCATCAGGAATCCGGCGGCGCCGCCGCCACGCCGGCGGGCAGAACCCCGGCTCTGTGCAGCAGTCCGGCCAGTTCGCGCGTCGCCTGCTGACGTTTCCAGTCCTTCATGGACTGCCGCGGAATCAGCACAATCCGGCAGGCGCGCAGATGAGGCTTCAGCAGACGGAAACTCTCCCAGAGCAGACGGCGCGCCCGGTTGCGTCTGACGGCCAGAGGGCTGTATTTCTTCCCGCATATCACTCCGCATCGCGTCGCGCTCCCGGCCTCCGCCGGCTCGACTATCGCCAGCATGCCTCTGCCGACCTGCTTGACGCCGCGCCGTCTGACCCCGTCGAAATCGGCGCGCACCCGCAGTTTGTCGCGCTTGCGCAGAGTCTTCCTCGCCGCAGCGCGGAGAGGGACGGAGGAATCGGCTTCGGGCGGCATTTCCGGCGTGGCGGGAGTTCGTTCAGGCGGTCAGTCTGGCGCGGCCCTTCTGCCGGCGGCGCTTCAGAACGAGACGCCCGCCGCGCGTGGACATCCTGGCGAAAAAACCAATCTTGCGTTTCCTCCGGCGGTTGGACGGCTGGAACGTTCTTTTCATCGTGATTCTAGTCCTTATGCTTTCACTGACCGATGCTGTTGACTCGTCGAATCATCCGCTGCGCCCGCCGCGCGGACTCCCGGCGGCGGACAACCCGGGATCCGCATAACATACTCCAAAAATCCCGTTATGCAAGAACTGCGGCGAGGCTGGCGCCGAATTTTTTCCCCGCCGCCGTCACTCCGTCCCGGACCCGACCGGGGTGATGCGGCTCACTTTCAGCACCCTGTTTTTCCATCCCTCCACCTGATAGCTGACTCCGGTCAGACGGACCTGCCTGTTGGCGAACCCGTCGAATTTCCTGGAGCCGCCGGTGTACACGAAATGATCGATGACATACTTGCCATTGTCGGTTCTCAGCAGCGCGAATCTGATGTTCTTTATGTCGCTGCTGAGCGGGTAGAGCATTCCCGCGACCGAGGCCTCGCGGCCGCTTCTCGCCACCGTCGGGAGGTCCCTGAAAGGTCTGGTCTCGATGACCGGTCCGCCGGCGGAAGCCGCCTTGCGCGGCGCGGGCCGGACGGACGGCGTCTCCAGCTTCGGCAGTCCAGCGGTGTCGGTCGACACCAGCGACGCGGCGACGTACGTGCGCACCGTCTCCGGAGGTGCGATCTCCAGCCAGTCCTCGTTCTTCCGGTTCAGGACGGTGACTTCGGTTCCGGCGGGGATCCTGCCCAGGGACGGGGCGGCGGCGTCCGCCCCGGAGCGGACGTTGACGGCGGCGGTCGTCCGGCCGTCCTTCACGTACCTGGACGAGACGTAGGCGGCCGGTGGCCTGATCTCCACCCATCTGTCGTTGGCGCGCGTGACCGTCACCTTCGCCGGTTCGGACAGCTGAGCGACGATGACTCCGGACGTTTCCGGCGTCAGCCTCACGTTCACGCGGTTACCCCTGATGACTCCTTCGACCCCGGACGCGCCCAGAGCCGCCGCCAGCGAGACGGCGGTCAGTAAAGACATTGCGTACTTGTGCATGAATTCTCTTCTCCGTTTGCTTGTCCGTCCGCGGCGTCGGTGCGCGCCGGGCATGCGCGTCGCGCGCGAGCCGGCGTTCCGCGGCGGAAAACCCGATCGGAATGTATGCCGGCTCATTCTTTTTGTCCAGTGCCTTTGCGAAAAAAATTCCGTGTTTCGACCGTGTCCGCGCCGCCGGACGCCTCATGTTCCCGTCCGCTGCGGAGAACCGGCGGCTGCGGCGACGGATTTTCCCCGGTTTCACTGCGGCGTCCGTTTGAAAAATCCCGATGCGAGCTGTATCTTCCCGTGCTCTCAAGCGACGTCGTCCGGAGTTCGCGGCGGCGCCGGAATCCATTCTGAGGAGGAACGGCCCGGCATCATGATGATAGACGATTTCTGCCGGTATCTGCGCGCGGAGCGGCAGGCCAGCGACCATACCGTGGACGGATACCGCAGGGACATCGGTCAGTTCGGCGAGCTGGTGGAGGGGGACGCCGGGTTCGACGACTGGGCGCGCGTCGACGTCGATCAGGCGAGGACGTTCCTGTTCGAGCTGCATCAGCGCGGCGACAGCAAACGCTCCATACAGCGGAAGATGTCCGCCATGAGATCGTTCTTCCGCTATCTGCAGAGGGAGTCGCTGGCGGAGAACAACCCGTTCCTCCGCGTTTCCTCGCCGAAGAAGGAGCGCGGCCTGCCGAAGATACTGTCCGTGAACGCCGTGGACGCGCTGACCCGCGCCGTGGGGGAATACTGGCGGGCGGCGGCGGAGAGCGGAGCCGCGAAGAACGACGGTTCCGCCGCTTTCGCGGCGGCGCGGGATCTGGCGATGATCGAGGTCATCTACAGCGCCGGGCTGCGGATCGGGGAGGCGGTCGCCATGAACTACGGGGATGTCGACGTCTCGGGCGCGGTGGTGAGGGTCTACGGAAAGGGGAAGAAGGAGCGCCTGGGCATGCTGGGCAGATCCGCGGTCCGTGCGCTGCGGGCCTACTGGCCGCACCGTACGGCCGCCGGAGGCGGCAGGACCGCGGACGCGCCGCTGTTCCTCAACAGGTTCGGCGAACGGCTGACGCCGCGATCCTTCCAGCGCAATCTCAAGATGTACCTGCTTCAGGCCGGACTGCCTCCGGATCTCACACCGCACAAGCTGCGGCACTCGTTCGCCACGCATCTGCTCGACGCCGGCGCGGATCTGCGCAGCGTGCAGGAGCTGCTGGGGCACGAGAACCTCAGCACCACCCAGATATACACCCACGTCAGCACCGCGCGCATGAAAGAGGTGTATTCGCGCGCTCATCCTCACGCCGGGACCCGCCGCAGGGACGACTGAGTTCCGCGCGTTCCGTTGAAAATCCCGGATCGGCTGGTATATTATGCCGCCGGATTTTAGGCTTTCTCCTCCTGCCACATTTCATCAAGAGAGGTTCCGATCGCCATGCGTGAAATCAGAAACGTCGCCATCATTGCCCATGTGGATCACGGCAAGACCACCCTGGTCGACGAAATCCTCAAACAGGCCAGGGTCTTCAGGGAGAATCAGGCCGTGGAGGAGTGCTTTCTGGACAGCAACGACCTGGAGCGCGAACGCGGCATCACCATTCTGTCCAAGAACGTCAGCGTGGAATACAGGGGCGTGAAGATCAACGTCATAGACACGCCGGGACACAGCGACTTCGGCGGTCAGGTCGAGCGCGTCCTGAAGCTGGCCGACGGCGTGCTGCTGCTGGTCGACGCCGCCGAGGGGCCGATGCCGCAGACCAGGTTCGTGCTGGACAAGGCGCTGCGCCTCGGTCTGCGGCCGGTGGTGGTGATCAACAAGGTGGACAAGGCGGACGCCAGACCGGAGATAGTCCACGGCAAGATCTTCGATCTCTTCTGCGAACTGAACGCGTCGGAGGAGCAGCTGGATTTTCCGGTGCTGTACGCCAGCGGCCGTTCCGGGTGGGCGGCGCGTAGCCTGGACGACCGCCGCGACTCCATTCTGCCGCTGATGGACGCGATTCTTGAGTATGTGCCCGCGCCTCCCGTGAATGAGGGGCCGGTGCAGATGCAGGTGGCCACCCTGGACTACTCGAACTTCGTCGGACGCATCGGCATAGGCCGTGTGTACCGCGGAACCCTGGACGCCTCGTGCCCGCTGCTGCTGATCAAGCGCGACGGCTCGTCGCGTCCGGCCGACGCGCGGCAGTTCTTCACGTTCGAGGGGCTGGACCGCCGCGAGACCGACCGCGTGGAGTGCGGCGACCTGTGCGCGGTGGTGGGCATAGAGGACATCGACATCTCCGACACCATATGCGACGCGGAGTCGCCGGAGGCGATGGCCCCCATCGCGATCGACGAGCCGACTCTGTCGATGGTCTTCCGCATCAACGACTCCCCGTTCTACGGCAGGGAGGGCAGATACGTCAGCAGCCGCCACCTGCGCGAACGTCTGTTCAGGGAGGTGGAGAGGGATGTGGCGCTGAGGGTCGAGGAGATAAGCGGCGACTCGTTCCGCGTCAGCGGGCGGGGGGTGCTGCATCTCGCGGTTCTGATCGAGACCATGCGTCGCGAGGGATATGAACTGGCGGTCGCCAAGCCGCAGGTGATCACGAAGACAATCGACGGCGTCAAATGCGAGCCCGTGGAGATTCTGTCGGTGGACGTGCCGGGGGAGTATGCCGGGAGAATCATCGAAATGGCCGGCATGCGGCACGGGGAGCTGATTCAGATGGAGTCGCGCGGCCTGCGGCAGCTGCTGGAGTTTCACATCCCCACCCGGGGGCTCATCGGTTTCGCCAGCAGGGCGATGACGGTCAGCGCGGGCGAGTCGATCGTGTCCCACAGGTTCGATCACTACGAGCCGTACAAGGGCGACATTCCGCAGCGCGCGACGGGGACTCTGGTCAGCATGGCCTCCGGGAAGGCGGCGGCCTACGCCATCGACGCGCTGCAGCAGCGTGGCGTCTTCTTCATCGATCCGAACACGGACTGCTACGAAGGCATGATCGTGGGCGAGCACTGCAAGGAGGGGGATCTGGTGGTCAACGTGCAGCGGGGCAAGCAGCTTACCAACATGCGCGCCGCCGGCAGCGACCGGAACCTGAAAATCATTCCCGCCCGCAAGCTGTCCCTGGAGCAGGCTCTGGAATTCATCGAGGACGACGAACTCGTCGAGGTCACCCCGAAGAACATCCGCCTCCGGAAGGTATATCTCACCGAGCTGGAGCGCCGCCGCATGCGGGGCAGGACGCGCACCGAATCCGAGACGCCGTGACCGGCCGTCCGCCTTCCGAACAAAAACACCCTTTCCCCGGTTCCTTCTTTCGTCTGGCCTGTCAGTGGCCGAGCCGATCCCGGCTGGAAA
>CAYODJ010000032.1:19470-25320 GCA_964402715.1 uncultured Victivallaceae bacterium | reverse complement strand
ATGGTGCTGTTCCTTTCCTTGGATTCTTTTCCGTTGCACTGTCCGTAATATAGCGCGGAAAACGTTTATATTCAATGATTTATGAAAGAAATAAGCAAAAATAACGGTCGGAAACTTCCCGCTCCAGCCGTTTCATTTTTTATCCTACTCTTCCGTTTTTACCCGGCCAGCCGATGCCGCGGAAATTACGGTTGCCGACGCGGACTTCCGCTATTTCGGCCTCCGCCGCCCGGCTGTAGTCGGGATGCCTATGTTCCTCCTCCACGCATCGCGGACACAGGCAATCGGTGTTGAAATGGGACATCTGCCGGGCTTTGCCGGCGAGTGACGCGCCGCACCTGTCACAATTCTGCACACTGAAGAATCGGTCTTTCATGTTCATTTCTCCGTTCTATTCCACTTCGACGTACCGCATGATGCACTGGAGCAGCTCATCGTAGTTCCCTGCCGTGGCGTCCTGCGTGAATCCTTCGATGAATTCCGTGGTGTATCCGGCCCGCCGCAGAGCCTGCCGGACTTTGCCGAGGAGGGCGAAGGCGTTGCCGTCCGTCCCGACCAGACGGACTTCAACGCGGGTGTATGGAATCGGCAGGTTGGCGGCGTCGGCCAGTTCGGTTTCCTCCTCGCGGAGATTGTCGTGCATCGGGCAGGCGTAATCATAACCTGTGATTCGGGACGGGATGACCGCCTTGCGGCACTGCCGGCATATTCTGATTTGCCTCATTTTGAACTTCCTTTCATTGGGTTGCCACTGTACGTAATTAAGCATGGAACAAGTTTATAGCCAATGGATTATGAGAAAATACGCAGAAAAACGGCCTTCGCTATGCTGCCGGGTTTTCGAAAATTTCTTTGCCGCGGATAGCACATTGCCGTTCTCGTGCCATGCGATGGGCAAATGGTCATTGTCCGTTTTTTTGGCCTCCGCCCAAAAAAAAATCAAAAAAAGAAAAAATTTTTGTTTATGGGCTTGAAAAAAATTTGATTTTCAATTATACTAATTGCGGAGTTCTAGGAGGCGGGTAGTTTTTCCCTAAAAAACCAAAAAACCTCCACTTGGATGGTGAGGCAGGACAATGGAAAGGGAAGCATGATGAAAAAGTATATCGTTTGTGGCGTGATTGCTCTTGTCGCGCTTTTGGGAGTTGTTTATGTGGGGAAATCGATATTTTCTCAGAATATGTTGTCCTCGCAGGATTCGCTGATGCCGTTTGTTCATCCTGACAGTAAAGTTACTGAGTCCGAATTTGAGGAGTTCTTAAATCACTTACCACTCAATCAAAAGCAACTGTTGCTTCTTTCGCTTTGCAAGTCGGAGTCGCAAAAGCAGGAGATAGAGGCAATGCAAAATGTTTCGCCTGACGAAATCATCAAAGAAGCTAAATGGATGTCAAGCCACTGGATAACTTACCCTTTCAAAACATTTGATTATCATACAATGGTTCAGTGGGTTGCCAAAAAATTATCGATTCACGAGGCAGTGGTCGGCAACGCAACCACGTTTCAATTGGAGCATCTCATTTGCGAAAAAATGTTTGAGCGCATGTGGGATAAATTATCGCCAGAAGAACGGGAAAAACTCTTAAGTGAATTGGGTTCCAATGTCTCAAATATTTCAGGTATTGCTGCCATGAGTGGCGCGGCGGCGTTAGCTGCCCTGGCGACAACGGAAGCCCTTACTGGGTTTGCATTTTATATTTTTACCGCAAAAACTTTAGTAGTTGCTGCCGCAACTCTTTTTGGTGTGTCTGCGCCAACAACAATTGCGACTGTCTCTGCATTGTGCGGTCCGGTCGGGTGGGGAATTGCTGCCGTTGCACTTGCAGGAGGGTCGTTATTGATTGGAGGGGCTGATTTAGAATGCTCAGCGGCATTCGTCATTCAAATGCATTACCTTAAGATCACTGCAATGAAAAATTCTGAAATAGATCCCAAACAGTATTTCTTGCAATGAGGAATCACCCCATTCGCAGGATGATGGAAATGCCGGAGTCGAGAATGATTCCGGCGTCTTGCGGGTGCAGGTGTAACCGCCCGATTCAGTTAAAACGGTTCAGTTTGCCTTAAGTTGGGAGCTGTTTGTGTACAGCGGGCGATACACAAAATGAATTGCGTATCGCAAAACCGGAAATACGATACACAAACAGCTCCCGCACCCCGCCGCAGAGCGACGGGGGGAGCAGGTCAGTTCACTTCCTCGGCGCGGACGTCCTGAAGCTCGTTGTGCTGTTCCGGCATGGTGCAGCTGCCGACCGCGGCGGATACTGCCAGAGCCGCAGCGAGGAGCAGAGCCGTCCGTTTACAGACTTTCGTCATTTCGGCATCTCCTTTCCGACGTCAAAGACCTTTCTGTCTTTGAATTCCTCCCTTTTTCCCTTGTTCCAGTTCGCCACCGGGCGGAAATAACCGCAGACCCGGCTGTAAACCTCGCATTTCTCCTTGCATTTGCCCATGAAGCAGGCCTCCTTTCAGTTGGTGTTGTCCCTGTCCGTGTTCTCATCGGCGGAATTCGCGCGCTGACTGAGGGTGGCGCGGATTGCGCCGATGGCGAACGTGCGGACGATTTCGATGATTTCGCGCGATGTGTATCCGCTTATTGCCACGACCGTGATCTTGAGTTCCGAATCGGCGTGCAGCTCCAGCATCAAGGCATTGACCAGAAGCCCCGCGAATCCCGCAATCGCCATCTCCGCCGCGATACGGAACAGGGTGAACCGCTTCTTCTGCTGGTGCAGGAGACGGATCACGCCGCCCAGTCCGGCCATGAGCGCGGCCAGAAGATAGTCGATGTAGTTTATGATGAGCGATTTCATTTGATGGCCTCCCGCAGTTGCGCGAGCGTGAACTGTCTGGCGTGTTCAACCATGCAGTTGCCCGGACTCCAGTTCAACAGTTCGTCGAACAGACTTCTCTCCTCCGCCTTCTCCGGGATGTCGGGCTGAATGACCGTCACGTTCGGCAGAGCGTCCCACTGATTTTCGCGGATTTGGGTGATTTCCCTGTCCATGACCGCAATCAGGGATTTCAGTTCGGTCTCAAGCGGACGGAGCCAGATGCTTGACGAGGACTCCTTGCGGGAGCGCGGCGAGAGGAGAATGTAAATGTGCGCGTAATGCGGGATTGCCGGGATTGGCGGGGTCGGGACGAGGTTCATGACGCCGCCGTCGGTGAACTCCTCGCCTCCGATCAGTTGCGCGCGGAAAATTCCCGGAATACTCATTGAGGCGAGCACGGTGACCGGCGTTGCGTCGACGAGCATGCTGCGCATGTCGCGGAGGCGGGTGACCGCGATGCGGCAGTTCCGCAAAGGATTGTCTGGAAGATGTGTTTCCAGCAGTTTGTACAGATTTTCCACATCGCAGTAACGCGAGAGCAGCGGCCATCGGAGCAATCTGTTCATCGGCGTTCTGCGGATCAGCTCGGCGATCGCCCCGCCGCTCATGCCTGCGGCATGGAGCGCCGCGGCAGGGGCGCCGCCGGAACATGCGCGGTATTCGATTTCCGCGCCGGCGAGCGCGCCCGATTCGTCGAGCGCGGCAAGAACTCCCGCGGCGGATTCAAGCTGAATTGCGCCGCCGCCTGAAATGCACAGCAGAATTTTTTCCGTCATGTCAATCACCTCCATGTTTGCAAGTTACGGGCAAGTTAAATTTCACGCCGACTTGAGGTCAGCCGGCCGTCGGAATCATCAAAAAATGCCGTGTTGTGCAAGTTGCCGGCAAGTTACCGGCAAGTTAAAATCAAAAGGTTTTTCAGGGGAGCTCATCCGGAAACCGGGATTGAATGCGCCGGGGGAATCAGGCCGGCGTAAATGTCTCTGAAAAACGCCCCCGGCATTTGAGCATCGCGGGAAACCGTGAGAGGCTCCGGGGGCTCACTGAAAACCCTGCGCCCCGAAAGACGCAGGAGCGGCTTTTGAGGCCGCGTGTGGGTCATATCATTGTCTGCATTCAGATTTCCGGCGGGGAAAACAGGTCGAGCGAAAATGCCGTCGGTTCCTCGCCTCCCGTCCAGTCCGCAAACCGGACTTCCCACGGCCACTTCAAATCCGACAGCTCCATGGGCGAGGACATGTGGGTCGGCGAATTCAGGAAGTTGCGGAATCCGGTGACCTCCGTATTCTGATGCATCTCAATCCACCACGCGGTGGAACTGTCGTGGAGGATGTTCAAGGTGCCGGTTGCGTTGATGGAGGGATCGCCGTAGAATCTCGTATACACAGTCGGGGCTGTCCCGAACGGATTTTTCTCCGCGGGGACTTCGGGTTCGGGCTCTGACCATGCCACAGGATTTATCTCGTCCTTTTCATATATGGCGGGAGTGCGCCAGGTGTAGTAGCCGTCGGTCATGGCTATGCTGTACTGTTCCGACAATGCGGGGCGCAGCACGGAGGTGGAGCCGGAACGGTTGACCCACTCCGACGGAGCCGCGATGAATCCGTCCTTCTTTTCGCAGCTCCATCCGCCGATTTCCCACGGCCATTTGGGCTCCCCGTCCGGCTCGGACTGAATCGGGGACTCCAGCGCGCCGATTTCCTCCCACGGCGTCCCTTCCGGGGCAATGCCGATCCGCCATTGATATGTTCCGTCCGGGAGATGAAGAAACGTCATGTAAAATGCCGTTTCCGTGTTGACCCACACATCGTCCGTTCCCCGAAACCGCATTTCCGGCAGCGGCGCGACGCGCCAGCTTCCGAGCGTTCCGCCGCGTCCGACAAACCCGTACGGAAAGTCGTTGTTCGTCCGGGCAATTCCGTATTGCCAGAGCATCGGCAAAGGCCCCTGTCTTGCCATGCGCTGGTAAAGGTCGAAAATCTGATTCATCCTTCAGTCGCCCTTGTGATATCGACGAGCGGGTACCGTCTGGTTCCGTCCCCGTCCCAGAACCATCCCAGCTGGAACGTTCCTTTCCCTTTCAGGTGATAGGTTTCCTTGGCGGTGGAGGAGTTCCGGATGATCACCTTCGGCGGCGGCTCGTCAACAGAAAACTGCAGCAGCAGAGTCGGATGCTCCGCGTCCAGATCGGGGGGCGTGATTGTGCATTCGCTGCCGATATAGGTTTTCTGAAGCTCGCCGTTTGCAACGTCGAGCGTGATTGCGCCGTCCACGGGTTCATCGATGATGTGCCATTCCGGCTGGATCAGGACGCCGTCCCTGCCGGGAGCGCCCGTCTCGCCGGCGGGGCCGGTTTCGCCCTTTTCGCCGCGCGGGATGGTGAATCTGATTGTCTGGTGGGGAGCCTCGCCCGTAATCTCAACCAGCGCGGCGGTTCCGGGTTCCCCGGTCACGACCTCGTCGACCGTGAGCTCGTTCGCGGGGCCGGCTTCGCCGGTTTCGCCCCGTTCCCCAGGCGCGCCGGCCGGCCCCGCAGTCCCCGGTTCGGCTTTCGGGATTTTGAACGAGAACTCGAACAGCTTTTCTGTATCATTGCCCGACGCCGTCACTGTGGCGCTTGCCGGGGCGCCGGAATCGACCATTTCCACGGAAACGGCGGGGTCGGCGAATCCCGCCGCCGCGCCGTCTCTGCCCGGCTGACCGTCTTTTCCCGGCTGTCCGGTCTCGCCTGTCTCACCGGGCAGCCCCTGCTCCCCCCGCGGGCCGGCGTCGCCGCGCTCGCCTTTTGCGCCCCGGATGGTGACGGGAGGCGGATTGTCGAGTCCGCCGTCGTTCGTCCAGGAAAGCTGTCCGTCCTCGCTGACGGCGGGAGTGAAAGTCACTCCGGGTCTGCCGTCGGAGCCGTCTTTGCCGTTCTCACCGGGGGCGCCTGGAGCGCCCGGAGCGCCGTCTCTGCCGGGGTCGCCCTGCTGTCCCGGCTCCCCCTGTTCGCCCCGCGGCCCCTGCGCGCCGGCGT
>CAYODJ010000032.1:0-19370 GCA_964402715.1 uncultured Victivallaceae bacterium | reverse complement strand
TCGCCCTGCTGTCCCGGCTCCCCCTGTTCGCCCCGCGGCCCCTGCGCGCCGGCGTCGCCTTTCGGCCCTTTCAGCTGCGCGACCTGCTCCGGGGTCAGTTCCTCGAACGCCACTCTTCCTACGGAGACGCCTTCGTCCTCCTCGCGCAGTTCGCCCAGAATTTTATCGAACTTCACCGGCATGATTATTCCCCTTCCACATTGAGCGGAGTGTTAAGGTCATTCACGTAATTCAGGCTTTCGCGATCCGCCCATGCGCCGAATGCCCAGCGCAGCTTCGGATTGGCGGCGTCGGTTTCGTCGAGACGGTGAACCGGCCCGGTCTCCTCCGTTCCGTAGCGGATGTAAGTGAAAGCCCCCGACTGGACGCTTTCGGCGAAATGGCTTCTGCGCCTCTGGTAGAATTCGCTTGTGCTCGGATTCCCGTAACAGTCAATCAGCATAATGTCCTCCTATTCCTCCTCTTCCCATTCCACAATCTGGCTGGCAATTGTGCTCCAGCCCGATGCGGTTTTGTATGCGGTCAGAACCGTCCGCTCATCGCTTTTCGGAACGTAGACAACGCAGCTCTTCGGAATGTTCTCGAAGGGAGAGCCGCTGATTGTCGGCGGCGTCGTGCCGAGGCAGCGGATTCGCTGCAGCGCCGTGCAGTAACTGAACGCATCGTCCCCGATCTTCGTCAGCCCCGCGGGGAATGTCAGCTCCCGGAGGCAGCGGCAGTAGCGGAAAACCTCGTATTCCAGGGATGTGACCTGCTCATGAATTTCGACGGTTTCGAGAGAATAGCAGTTTTCAAAGCAGGAGTTGCTGAGTACCTTGATTCCCGTTGGAATTGCGACCGCTTTCAGAGATGTGCAGTTTTGAAACGCATACTCTTCCAGCGTCCCGACGGTGTTCGGAATGTGGACGCTTTTCAGGGCGTGGCACTCGTAGAATGCCTCCTCGCCGATATGCTGGAGGGCTTTGGGAAGATCCGCGGATTCCAAAACGCGGCATTCCTGAAACGCGCTTTCGTCGATTTTCAGCAGGGAGGGAGGAAAATCAACAATTCGCAGCGCGTAGCACCGATAAAATGCATACGGATTGATTGTAGTCACCCCGTCCGGCAGCGTCACGGCGTCGATGGAATAACATTCGGAACAGACGTATTCCTGAATCGTCCTCGATTTGTCGGAAAAAACCAGTTTGGAGAGCGCATAACAGTAGTAGAACAAATATCGTCCCAAAACCGTTGCCGAATCCGGCAGAACGACTGCGGTCAGCGAGGAGCATTCGCGGAATGCATATTCTCCCAGCGTTGTGATATCCGTGCCAAGCATGACCCTGCGCAGACCGTAATGGTACTGGAACCCTTTCGCGTCAATCTTGCTGATTCCGGCGAGGCGCGCAGCGACGAGGCACCAGCATCCGGTTCCGGAGTTGTCCTTGCAGAATCCCTCCTTGATGTACCACTTGCCGGACTCGGATGCGGATATTTTTACCGTGTAGTTCCCGTATTCAGAATATGTGTGGCTCATGCTCTGCTGCCCGGTCGATGTGCTTGTGTCCGTAACGCCGTCGCCCCAGTCGACGGTGAGCGTGCCGCTTTCAACGCAGGGGTTCAGCGTGACCGTGCTGCCGAGCGCCTCCACCATGGTGACGTCGAACTCCGATGCGCCGGAGGCGGTTGTGTAAAGCGCGCCGATGTCCCGATGTGAATAGACGGAATCCAATTTGCAGTTCCACTTCTGAAATACGAGTCCGTCGTGAACGGGATTTTCAGGCGGTTCCACAGTTGCGCCGTAAGCGACGTAGGTTTCTTTCAGGACTGCGCCGTCATAGTCGATGAACCGGACGCGGATGGCGTAGTCCTTCGGCAGGAGCGCGTCGATTGCAGATGCATACTCGTCGATCCGCTCCTCTTCAAGTGCACCGCCTTTCGCATTAATTGCCAGCCTGATGCTCTCTTTCGCGTTCCTGAGCCGCTGAACTTCTGTGGCTATGCTCATTGTCAAATCTCCGCAAGCATGGTTTCCAGCCCTGACAGTGTCGAACCGATTTCCTGCAGGACAGTCTCGACGTTTTCTCCTGCGAAATATTCACCCGCATCCGTCACCGGAGCATCGGCGGCGGCCACCGGAGCAAAGAGCGGAAACCACAGCCCGGCGAAATCCTCCGCCGTCAGGGCGCCCGGCTCCTTGTCGGTCTGCAGGAGCGCAAGATATCTGTTCGCCCCGGTCAGGGTCTTGACGTCCAGGGTGAACCCGGTTCCGGCGGAATCGGCTGCAAACGCCGCGGCCATGTTCTTTCCGTTCAGGCCGGCGTCGCCCTTCACTCCCGCCGGAAGCGCAACGGCGTCGCTCCATCCGTATTCCGCTGCGCTGCCGTCCGCCCAGACGCGTTCGTCGTTTCCGAGCCGGATTCGGATGAATTTGTCCGTTCCGGTCTGTTCCGCATGCCAGTCTGCCGCCGTGTCGGAGCCGCTTTCGGCGAAAATGATCTCGAATCCGCAGTTCAAAAGCGCGCGCACGCCGCTCTCGTTCAGGAATTCCGAGGGCAGCGCGGTCGGATTGCCGGTCGAGCTGATGCGGTTGCGGACGGTGAAGCCCTTGACCTGCAGGACGAACACTTCCGCGCCGGAACCGTCGAATCCGACCAGTTCCCCGTTCAGCGTGGCGACCTGCTCGTTCTTGCCGAGGAGCGTGTTCAGTTCCTCCGTGTTCATTTCCGGCAGCGGGATGGTGAACTCTGTGAAAGTGTACTCCTCGCCGTTGATTGTCTCCGTGACGCTCTGAACCTTGATTTGCGCATGGTCGGCGACCAGAATGTAGTTCGAGGTTGAATCGAAGTCGTCGTCCATGACCCACTGCCATGAGGCAGTCTTCGCCAGCTCCGCGACCGGATACGGTTCCGGCGAATCGGTCGAGGCGAAGACGCGCATTTTGAGGCAGGAGGAAACGCCCTTTGTAAAGACCGGCGCGGACTCGCTTTTGGCATTCGCATAGTCGCGAACCTGCCCCAGCGTGCTGACCGCGCTGACGTAGAAAGTCATCGTCTGCATTTACCGCCTTTCGAATTTCGATTTGTCCGGGAACCGCCGGAACAGCTCTTCCCGGAGACCGTGCGAAAAAGCCGCGTCGTTGTAGCCGATCATCGTTTTGTCGAACCGCCAGCCGGAGTCGCGCTCGCAGGTCTCCTTGAAGAGCCGCTGGTCGGAACCTCCGGTCACTCCGAGGAGCCCGAAGAACAGCGTGTTGACGGCGTAGCCGATTTTGGATTCGTAGTCGATTCCGCGCATCGCCTCAAGCAGCGCGGCGGAGGGGAAGCGCTGCGGCGTGTGGCTCTCAAAGTTGTGGTCGAGGTGAACTCCGCGGGACTCCAGAAAGTCGAACGTGCGCCGCACGCGGCGGCACCATTTCGAACCGTCCGGAGCGAAGGCCTCCTTCCGTCTCGCGTTGAAAACGGGCGGGACGGATGCGAGATCGAACGGCCGGAGCAGAGCGCAGTCGTCCGCCGACCAGACGAAATCCGGCGGGACGTCCCCGACCGTTTTCAGGGCAAACAGAATCTTGCGGATGATGTTGCCGTCCTTGTTGTTCGGGAGCGGGTCGTCCAGCTTCAGAAGCACAACGTTCCGCAGCCACTCCGGGGGTTCGGCCGCAACTGCGATGACCCGCCGGATTCCGCGTCCGTTTTTCTCAAGCGAACGGAGAAAAATCCGCAGCTCGTCGTTGCGGAACCTGCTTCCCGTTCCCAGCGGGATGATCAGGTCAGTCATTCTTCAAATCCTCCAGCCGTTCCCGCGCGTCCGGGTGTTCGGAATAGTACAGTTCGCGCGTCTCCCGCCGCAGTTCGTCCAGAGCCGCCGCGACGCCGCTGTACTCGCGGTCTCTGTTCTCCTCGATGGCGACGGCCAGGTCGCGGCACTTCAGCGCGGTCTCCCGATGCGAAAACTTGAGGTGGTCGGCCGCGTCCCGCAGCTGCGCGGAGCAGTAGTCGCGGTTGTCCTCCTCGTAGGTGAACTCCTGCCATTTGCTCCATGCCGCCTTGACGTGCTTGCGGGCGCAGGCGGTGCACTGGTCGAACGGGGACGTCCGCCCCACGGAGACGCCGTTTTTTCCATGACAGCTGCATGCCATTATTCGAACTCCTCGTCCGTGTCCTGCGCCGGTCTTCCGGCGGGTTCAGCCTCGACGCAGACCAGTTCGCCTTCGTCGAGCCGGGTGATGCGGACGTGTTCCGCCTCCGCAATCCGGCGGTCTTCGAATCCGGCTCCGATGCGTTCGGCATGGAAGCACCGGTCATGCCAGAAGAAGGCCTTGTATGCCGGAACCCCGTCCGCCTCCAGCCCGTAAAGCTCGTTGTTTCCCGTCAGATAAATCCGGGAGAAGATTTCGCCGGAAACGGTCTGCCCGGAAACAAAGAGCCGTTTCGGGCAGAACGGATCGTAGGTGACCCGGTACAGATATTTCGCATCCCTGAATGAAACCTTCAGAGTCCTCTGCGGCTTCACGATGAACAGCGGGCCGTGCCGTGTGGCGTGAACCAGGGTGTTCTTCTGAAGGAATCCGACGTCCGCCGGGCGGAGCACGACCGGCGGAGCGCCGCCGTCAAGATCGCAGATGTGGTAAAGCCGGAAAAGCCGGTCCGTTTCCGCGCCCCCGGCGACAAAGGTCATGCGCCAGGTTCCGCCGATGCACTCGGCTGCGGGGGAGCACTCCGTCGCGTCCTCCGGCAGACCGGTCGGAATCCGGCTCCAGACGCCGTTTGCGAATTGGTGAATCTTCCATTTCCCGTTGACCGCTAGGCAGCAGAACTCTCTGGGGGCAAAGCCGTTTTTCGGGTCGGGAGCCGCGAACGGCATGTGCGAATGTACGCCGTCTTCAAATTTGAACATTTCATTCTCCGTCCGGGCAGGGCCATTTGACGTCGCCGTTTTCGTCGGGGCATCCCTGCTGAATTTCCATGTATCCGTCATAACTGTAGTCCGAGCAGAATTCGCTGTCCAGACCGACGAGCTTTCCGCAGTCGTCGATTCTGCCGCTTCCGTAATGCGTTCCGCCGCAGTCACGGGGGTCGCCGACCTCGATGAGCCGCCATTGAAAGCCGGGCGTTCCGATCTCGTTTCCCTGGTACGGGGTCAGATCCCAGCATTTTTTGTCCCGGTCGTCGGAGGAGCCGTTGACCGTTTTGCTGGCGAGCACTTTCGGCTCGCAGTCGCAGGGGCATTCCGGGTAGACGAAAACCTCTCCGCCGCGCATGACGACCTTGCCGTTTTTCAGCCAGACCTTACCCGACGACATTGAGATCTCCCAGAATCATGTGGTAATTCTCCTCGATCGGGCCGTGCTGCTCCTGAATGAGAGCGTATGCCCCGCCTTTGTAAATCAGCCGTCCGATGAGGCGGCGGAACAGGCTGTCGGAAGGGGCGGGGAGGCTGTCCTCCATTTTGACGGAAACCCCGGAACCGCCGCTCTCCAGGTATACGACCAGATTCCTTTTCTTTTCCCAGTCGGGGAAAGACTTCCTGGGAACGCTGATTCTCGCCGTTCCCATGTCGAGGAATCCGCATGAGGATGCGCCGAAGTCCGCTCCGTCGACGACCGCCAGCACGAGCTGCTCCTCCTCTTCGCCGCCGCCGGAGTTTGAGGACTCGCCGTCCGAGCTGGACGAGGAGCTTGAGCTCGACGAGCTGCTTGAGCTGGACGAGGAGCTTGAGGAGCTCGACGAACTGCTGGAACTCGAATCGCTTGAATCGTCCGAGTCGCTGTCGTCTTTGCAGCTTCCGATCGGGTAGAGAACGAGCTTGCCGTTGGAGAGCCCCAGGATTCCGCTGCCGCTGAGACCGGTCGAGCTGGACGACGAACTTGAGGAGGAGCTTGAGGACGAGCTCGACGAGCTGCTTGAGCTGGACGAATCGTCCTTGCCGTCCGCCTTTTCCTTCAGGAAAACGAGCTTGAAATAGCCGTGATACCCGTCCGCGTGGCTGAGCAGGACGAGCGAGCTGCTTCCGTCGGATGAAAGCACATATCCGGCGCCGCCCGGAATCGCCGCGAATTTCTGCTCCGTCCCGCCGTCCTCCGGCTTCACCGGCATGACGCCGTCTCCGGGCTCAGCGCTGTTGGCGAGACTGACTCTCACCATGCCGCTCACCACGCAGTCGCCGACCGCTCCTGGCTTGAGCGCGTTTTCAAGAATCCCCCAGAGCCGGCAGTCACCGGCGTACCGCACGCAGGGAAGGATGCCGTCCGCAGGCTTGTTTTTGCCGTTGCCGTCGTCGACGGCGACCGCGTCGCCCGCGCGCAGCTCCTCCTTCTCCGCGTTGTAGACGGGAATGCGCACGCATCCGTCCGCGGCGCCGGCGAGCCGTCCGCCGCCGTAGGCGAGGAAGGCGTTGACGCAGTCGCGCACATTGTTTTCCAGAACCGAGTCCGGCTGGAAAGAGTCGCCCGGATTCACATGCGGAAAAAAAGCCATTGTTCAGATTCCCAGTCCGCCGAAGCTGTCGCTTTCGCAGACTTTCGCCCGGTAAATTTTTCTGACCTCGCGGGTGCGCTTGCCGTCCTTCACATTCTCGTCGGTCAGCGCCCAGACATACTCAAATCCCTGCTTTGAGATGTTCTGCCCGGCAATCGTCTCCGTTTCGCCGGAGCGGATCGCGAACTGAAAACTTACCGCGACCCGCGAGCTCCCCCGGAGCGGCGCGGAATAGGAGCAGCCCAGGAACATCACCTCGCCCTTCGGCCATCCCTTGAAGTTGCCCGAATTGACCTTTCCCACCAGGGCGGCCACGTTCTTCTTCCAGTTCGTTCCGGTCACCTTGCTGACGCTCATGTACTTCGTGTAGGTTTCGCGCAGTTCCCCGGTCGATACGTCGACCCCGGCGATTTCGGACAGCGAGCCGAATTTTCCGTTCCATCCGATCGGAACGGCGTCCGCCTTCTCATCGTCGTCGGCGCCGTAGACGCAGGTCTGCGAAAGCGCCTGAGTCATGTGCTTCGTTCCCGCCGAACAGTCGAAATTGACGGTCGGATTGTTGTCTCCGCCGGACGGGCCGCTTCCGGAGTTGTCGCCCGGCAGTTCGGTTTCGTAGACCGCATTTACCTTGTAGGTCGATTCGTTGCAGCGCTCGTCGATTTCCAGTGATGTGAGGGGGACTTTGGAGTTGGAAAGCGTCTTCGGCGCGATGGAGAGAACCGCCTTCAGCGCCTCGTCCTCGTCCCCGGCCTCAAATACAATGTACGGAATCTCCGCCGAAACGAGGCCGCCGGATGCATCGATTTTCTTCGTGTGCGCCTCAAAGGACTGTTCGACCCTCAACATGGAATCACCTCACGCATACGCCAATGTTCCTCCGTTGTTCCGCAGACGCTTCAGCGCCTTGTTGGTTTCACGGGTGTTTCTTGCGACCTCCTCGGTCGCCTCCGCCGTCCGCTCCTGCGCGGAATCTCCGCCGAGCAGCTGATCGAGCTGGTCGAGCGACCACGACCCGACCGTGCTCGTCCCGGAGCCGGAATAGGCGTCCGCGACGCCCGATGTGCTGTTCTGCGCATTCAGGAGGCGGTCGGAATACTTGTCCACCATTGATTCCGCCGACACAAATGCGCCGTGCAGGGAATCGAGCTTTTTCCGTTCCTCGTCGTCGATTTTGCCGTCGTTCTGCGCATTCCGCAGTTCCTCCTCGAATGAAGCCTTTGCCGCCTCCGCCGCCGCCTGATATTTCGCGACGAGCGATTCCAGCATTTTCATGCCTTCCGCCGGGTCGGATTTCATCGTCTCGTCGATTTTCCGATCCTGCGCGGCCTCCGCCCGGCGGTTCTGAATGTCCGCCGCCGATTCGTTCATGCGCTCCTCGAAACCGGCGACGTCTTCCCGCATCTTCCGCGCCGCCTTTTCCCGCGCCGCCGCGATGCGTTCGTCCGCCGTGCGGTCGGCTTCGGCGAGCTTCTTTTCCAGTTCGGCAATTCTTTGCTTGTCCTGCTTGTCGTCCGCCTTGGACTTTTCGCAGTCGAGCATCGTCTGAATCAGCCGCTTGTACTCGTCGCGCAGCGAAATGACGTCGTCGATTTCATTTTCCAGCTCGTTCCGGCGCTCCCTTGCGAGCTGCCGGTCGATTTCCGCGACGCGCTTCTCCGCCGCGTCCGCATCGGCGGCCGCCGCTTCCCTCCGCCGGTTCTCCTCGTCGATGTTCTGCCTGGTCTGCTCCTCCTCGGAATGTTCGGATTCCCCGGTCGCCGCGCCCGGCTGACTCCCCTCCGCCGCCCGCTTCCGCGTCCGCAGCGCGTATATTTTTCTGCGGTAGGCCAGGATTTTCTCATTGTTGGCCTTCTGCTTCGCGATAGCCTCCTCCTGTCCGCCGCTGATTTGCGACCACAGGTTGTTGTTCCAGTAGGAGCTGAGCGACTCATTCTCCGCCATGAGCTCGTCGATGTTCGCCTGCAGTTCCTGCATTTCCGCGTCGAGATCCGCAAGCGCCGCCTTCCGCATCGCCTCGTTAAACCGGTTCTGCGCGTCCGCGGCCATGTTCAGCCGGTCGGCGAGAACCTCGATTCCCAGGTCTCCGTACTTCTGCTGCAGCGCCCCGGCGAGCCGCTTCGCCTCCTCCATCTCCGAGTTGGTGAGACGCTGCTTGTCGGCGAGCTGCTTCAGCCGCTCCATGCGGACTTCGTCGGTCTTCCGGAGCTGATCGTTCCGTTCCCGAAGCTTCCCCATCTCCTCGGAAAGCTGCGCCGTGTACCGGGAGGCGCGGGAGAGGTACATGCAGATCCCGGCGAGCACCGTGCCTATCGCGATAAACGCGAACAGCACCGGATGCGCGGCAATCGCGGCTATCGCCGCCGACAGCGCGGCCGCAGCCGCCGCCGCGATCTTCGCCGCCGCCGCAAGGACGGTCATTCCGACCGCCGCAGCCGCGGTTGCCGCCGCCGACTTGATGCTTGCCGCGGTGAATGCCGCGAGCGCAGCGGCCCCCGCCCGGCGCGCCGCGTTCAGCGCCGCCGTCCCCGCCGCGCATGCGGCCTCCGCGACGGTCAGCCCTTTCGTCGCAACCGCCGCCGCGACCGTCGCCGTGCGGAAGTTCTTCAGAGCCGCCGCAGCCGCCTGCCACTTCGCCGCAATCGCGGTCTTCACCGCCGCCGCAGCTTCCGCGTTGCTCATTAAAATGATGCTCGCCCGCGTCCGGTTCGCAGCCGTCGACGCCAAGCCGAGCGCCGCGCAGAACCGCTCCGTGCCGACCAGCGCGGGGATCGCCGCGTTCCGGTATTCGGCAAATGACTGAACGATTGCGGAAAAGATTCCCTTTACCGCCGTGCATTTCGCCAGCAGCAGGGTCTGCACGGTCGCGAACCCGCCCGTCACAGCCTGAATCGCCGCAATTCCGGCCGCGGCTCCCTTCGCCGCAAGACCGATTCCGATCAGGGCTGCGGCAATCGTTGCCGCGCCCGCGGCCGCCGCCGCGAATGCCGTAATCAGACTGCGGTGCTTCTCAATCCATTTTGTGAAAACGTTGATCACCGCGGTCACCCGCCCGACCAGAGGCTGCAGGGTTTCGCTCAGCGCCTCGCCGATTGCGTTCATCGCGCCCTCGACCGCCGACTGCAGCAGCCGGAATGATCCGCCGAGCCCGGCGTCCATCGTCTTCGCGGTCTGCGCGGCGACGCCCTCCGCATTGCGCAGCGTCGCGAGCATCGCGTCGAGCCCGTCGACGTTCGCCGTCAAGGTCAGCCCGGCGAGCGAACCGCGGATGTCGAAAATCTCCTCCGCAAACGCCAGCTTCTCCGCCGTCGGCATCGCTGCCATCGCTTTCGCGATGTCGCGCATGACGTCCGCCATTTTGCGCAGATTGCCGTTCGCCTCGACCGTCTCCACTCCGATGCCGCGCAGCTTTTCCTGCACCTTCGCCTTGGCGAACTGCGAGAAGCTTTTTCTTAAAGCCGTCCCCGCCAGCGATCCTTTGATGCCCATGTTCGCGAGAACAGCGATTGCCGCGCTGGTCTCCTGAATCGATTCGCCCGCGGCCGACGCCTGCGGGCCGGCCATTTTCAGAGCTTCGAACAGATCGGTCAATGTCTGCGCCGAACCGTTCGCCGCCGCCGTAAGCACATCCGCGACGGAGCCCATCTGCGAGGCCTCGATGCCGAAAATGCGCATGCTGTTCGCCGCGATGTCGCCCGCCTCGGCGAGATCCGTTCCGGTCGCCCGCGCCAGATTCAGCACCGCGTCGATGGAGCTCTGAATCTCCTCCGGCCTGAATCCCATGCGTCCGAGCGAGGCCATCGCCTCAGCCGCCTGCTGCGCCGTGAAGGATGTTTCGCGTCCGAGCCGCTGCGCCGTTCTGGTCAGCGCCTGAAACTGCTCTTCGGTCGCCTGCGTCACCGCCTGCACCAGCCGCATGCCGTCGTCGAACTTCGCGAACGACTTCGCCGCCAGAACCATGGGCGCGGCCATCGCCGCGGAGAGCATCAGCATGTCCCTGCCGACGCCTGTGCAGGCGCGGCCGAAGTCGCGGAGCTGCGCCTGAGCCGCGGTCAGGTTCCTCTGGAGCCTGCTCGTCTCGGCGGTCACCTCGACGTATGCGCGCCCGGCGCGAATGTTGTTCGACGCGGCCATTTATTTCCTTTCCTTCCTCACAAACACATCCCGCAGCACGGACAGGGGAGCCGGAATCACAGCCTTCTCCTTCACCGCATACGGATTGAAATCACAGGGTTTGAACGGCCTGCGCCTGCGCGAATCAGTCAGCAGATTCGCTATCAGCGCCATCAGCCCCGACGTCTGCTCCCACTCGAAGCGCCCGCGGGCTTCCGCGAGCGCGGCGAGTTCGCGCAGGGTCAGCGGGTCGGGGTTGACTCCGGCGATTCCGGCGAGCCGGAGGACGAGGGCGTCAACTGATCGAGTGCCTGGTCGATTCTGCGGTCGAACTCCGGATCGTCCAGAAGCGCCGTCAGCGCCTCCTTGCTCCTCTCCGTGAAGCGGCGGGAGGCGTCCAGAATTTTCCGCAGCGTCCTCCGCCGCGCCTCCGGGAAAAAATCCACCACCTCGTCCAGCAGGGCCGCCGTCGCCAGTTCGATGGCGTCGCCCGCCATGGACTGGCCGAAATCCTCCCCGGTGACGCCCTTCGCGTCCGCCTCCGGTTTGCAGACGGCGAAAAGAACGTCAACCGTCAGAACCGGGTCGGAGGCGAGGCGTTCCAGCAGCGTGACGTCCGGCTGCTTTCCCGCCTCCATCGTGATGAGCGAGGCGAGGTCGACTCCGCACAGGGCGCGAACCCGCTTGATTGTGCTGACCGTCACCGAAACCGTCCAGACCCGACCGGCGTTGTCCGTGAATGATTTCATCAGACGTCTCCTCCCGTAACCCACGTCGGCGCCCGATCCGGCGTCGACATCGTCGGCTTGGCCGTGACCGAGACGGAAACGGCTTCCTCCAGAGGCTGTTCAATGTTGAAGGCGGTGATCACGAAATCGGCGTCAAGCCCCGAACCCTCGCCGTCGGTCACAAAGAAGGAGAGAGCCGTCCCGTTGAGGAAGGCGTTCATGATTTCCTTGCAGTCCTCGTCGTCCGTGTCGTAGTTCATGCCGAACTCAAGCGACCCTTCCTTCAGCGTTGCGGCGTTGACGCGCCAGCCTTTCGCAGCCCGCGTGGTGACGTCCGCCTCGCCGGTTTCGAGGTTGAGCGTGACGTCTTTGACGTTCGTCATCTCGGTGGTCGCCTGAGATCCGGCCGCCCCCCGCATCAATTTGCAGGTGAGACCCAGTTTAATCGCCATTCTTATTCCCCTATGGTTTATGGTTTCACACTGTTTTCCCACAGTTTCGGCAGCTGCCGCGCCGTCCGTGAAAGGGTCGGGCCCATCAGCGGACGCCTGGGATAGCGCCGTCTGCGGTAGACGCCGCCGAATTCGTGTGCGGTCATCGACGTGCCGATCAGCGATTCCGCCGGGCCGACCACCACCGACTGCCGCTTCCGCTCCACGCCGAACAGGAGCGAGCGCTTGAGGAGGCCGCGCCGCGTGTGCGGCGGCGATCCCGGCGCGGAGGCTTTCGGCGACTGGCTCACCGAATGCCGCGCCGCCGCCCGGATGTACGCTCCGGCGGATTTCAGCGCGTTCAGGTTTCCGCGTCCGACCGCCATGACCAGCATGCGCGCGTCGAATTCAATTTTGGTTTTCACATGGTTCGTTCTCCTCGGTTTGCGGGCGCAGCGGCGGCGGCGCACGCGGGATGGTTGCGGCAGACAGGGAGGCGCCTTGAAGCAGGAATGAAACAGGCTCCCCGCCCGGCTTCCGACCGGGGAGGAACCTGAAAGCGATGGATGAAACAGGCGGCCGCGGACTGCGCCCGCCCGGACTGGCGGCTCAGCGGCCGCTGGATGCCCTGACGGACAGCATTTTGTACTTCTCCAGGGCGCCCGTGGCAAAACCCTTGAACGTCAGCTCAATCACGCTGGTGAACTGGCCGCGTTCGCGGAGGTGGTCGGGAGAGTAGAGCGGATTGAAGGAGACCGCGGTGCAGACCGCGCCAGCCGCGACGCTGTGGAAAAAGCCGCGCCCCAGTTCCTCGGCGAACTGAAGCATCGCGTCCAGCCCGTCCTCGCCGCACCGTTTCAGAATGCCGATTTGCACCTTCAGCAGTTCCTCGTGCGTGCCGCGGCAGGAATCCCTGTACTCGATTCCGGCGGGGACGACCACGATGCGCATCGCGTCGAGGTCGCGCAGACTGAACTCCGGGAAATAGAGCAGCTCCGCGTTGTATTTCCGGAGCTCCCCGGTGACCGCGCGGGCGATTTTCAGCAGGTCGGTCATGACTTCCTCTTCAGGCATTGCACCCGTCCCACGGCAGATCGGGCGCCGGCATCAGCCGGGTGAAGTGCTTCGCGCGCCGGTTGCTGGTGTAGTATCCCCGGACATAGCGGTCTTTCGGGCGGCCGGTGAACTCCGAGACGTCCCCCGGCTTTCCGAGCGGCTGAAAGTTTTTCAGAAACACAATCTTCCGCGCCGCCTCCGCGACCGCTTTCGTGTTCTCGTCCAGGCGGTCGCAGACCAGTTTCATGAGGCCGGCCATTGTCTCCTGCTGCTCCTCCCGGCGAAGATTGACCGCGACGCCGTTCCGCCAGTAGTCGTAGAGCGCGCGGTAGCACTCGCGCTGGTAGAGTTCGATGGTCTTCCGGCGTTCGCCGCGGTAGCGGCGGGCCGGAACCTTGAACAGCCAGCCGTTCAGGAATTCCAGCTGGAGACAGACGGTGTTCTGGACGCCGCCCGCCGAAGGTATGCCCAATGTAGTCATACCTTCGGCGAGCACCGTGTCGCGCTTGATCAGTTCAAGCTGCTTGTTCCACTCAAGTTCCAGCGCGGTGACGATGGGTTTCATCACCACATACATTCTGCCGTCTTTCTCGACGGCGGGAATCTCATTCCCGTGAAACGGGATTATAATCGGTTTGCAGCTCATTGCCTTTTCCAGTCTCCTTTGTGTGAATCCTCCGCAGGATGCGCCCGGTTCCCGACCAGCGCCAGACGGGTTCGGCGCCGGGCGCGAGCACTTCATACCGGGTTCCGGCATGCAGAATCACATCGCCGCGTTCGGGTTCCTCCGGCAGTTCCCCGGCGGCAATCAGGAAGTCGCGGGTTTCCGTGCGGACGGCGGCGCCGTATTCATTCTCCGTGCGGAACACTGTCCGGCCGAGCGTGGCGTTCACCCCGACCCGCCCGCCGTTCCGGCGGCAGTAGACCGCCGGAACGGTGAGCAGACTGCGCCGCTGCGATTCCAGCCAGCCCGCGCCGTCCTCCAGAAGACCCATCAGCCGGCCTTGACGATTTCCGCCGTGCGGAGAGCGGCGAGAACGGCGTTCAGCTTTTTCGCAATCGAAGCAACGGCGTTCTTGGTCGGTTCGTCCGTGATCGCCGCAATCGTATCGTTCGCCGTGCCTCCGGAACTGTCGGTGAGGTCGGGAATCGCCTCCGCCGCGGCGGGCTTGCTCTCCTTTTCGGCCGGAGCGGTGCAGACCGGCGCATTGAGCAGCACCCGCACGGTCGCTCCGTCGGTTTCGGCCTTCGCCGCCGCCTTCCCAAGGTACTGTTTTTCGTCGGCGGTCGCGGTCGCCTTTTTCTCCCCGGCGTCCCAGTAGACCGCTGCGCCGGCGGCAATCTCCCCGCTCGCCTTGGCGACGTCGTAGCATCCGGTCAGGGCGAGCGCGCCGAGCGTGTTCGCCGCAATGTCCAGACTGGCGATTCCAATGAGGTCTCCGAGAACCACGACGTCGCCCGCCGCGACCGCTTCGGCCGGGGTGTAGTCAATCACCTGGGAACTCTGCACAAATTTTGCAATCATTTCAGTTTTCTCCCGCTTTTTGAGGTTGCGCCGGGCGGATTCGCCCCGCCCGGCGGACTGACTGGTCAGTCGGCCTTGCCGTTGGACTTGATCATGCCGCGGTAGTCCTGTTCGCGGACGCCCAGGTCGAAGTAGACTCTGAACCAGAGCCCCAAAGTCGTGAAATCCGTCTCGCCGCGTTCGACCGTCGGCGTGCGGCGCCCCTTGAGGAAGCCCAGTTCGAAAGTGTCCACCTGCGACGGCGAACCGAAGAGGTACCACGCGCTCTCCGAATTCCCGGCGTAGGAACTGTTCGCGAGGTACGGACTCGACACCACCTGAAGGTGCTCGTCGGCGATGACGTTCAGCGCCGGACGGACAGTGTTGTCGGTTCCGCTCATGATGAGCGTCGCCCCCCGCGTCAGCTCGATGGCGAGATGCTTCAGCGCGGTCGGAACGAGCAGGAAACGGGGTTCGATCGAAATCGGCTGCCCGTCCGCATCGGTCTGATCGAGGAAAATCTGAATGGCTTTCTTGAGCGCATCGCAACTTAACGCCGACCCGGCTCCGCTCAGCAGATTCCGGTGCGCGGCGGAGAACAAGTCCTTCCCGTCCGCCTGCTTCGGATTGGAGAGCAGACGCGCGAAAAACAACTGATCGACCAATCTTGCCGCCCGGTTGCCCATCGCCGCGGGCACCTTCATGAAGGCGTTCAGATCGTCGTTGATGACCATCTTCCGCGTGAGGCAGAAGCGCTTGCCGTAAGTCTCCAGCTGATTTTTTGCGGACTCCTCGGTCAGCCCGCCCTCTTTGATCTCGCCGTCCGGCGCAACGGGCAGGAGGTCTCCGACGTCGGTCAGACGGAAGCGTTCCGCCTCCTTGAAGTCGTTCAAATCGCCCGTCGAACACAGCTTCGTGGCGATGACCGGCTGCGCCTCGTAGCTTTGGAGCAGCTTTTTGTTTGCCACGTTCGAAAGGATTCCGGGCAGCGAAACGGTGCTGAAAGCCGCCCGGATGACTTCGTTGTCAAAGCCGCGCGGAACGGGGATTCCGTCCAGCTTCATGCACTCGACGAGCACCTGGCGCAGCGGCATGTCCATGTCGCGCATCCCCGCCTCGACCGTCTGCGCCCCGTAGTCCTTCTCCAGCACATCGGCGCTCATGCCGCTGCGGAGACACATCGCGGCCTCGATGGCGCGGCGCATCTCTCCGCCCTCCGGACGCGTCTGCACGCTGATGTGAACGTTCGCGGCGGGACGCGCGGCGCGGATGGCCTCCAGAACCTTTCCCGCGGTCGCCTCCGGCGTCCACCCGGCGCTGATCGCCTCGCGTTCGATTTCCGGGAACTCGCCCTTGCAGACGCCCTGAATCGCTCCGATGCGCTCCCGCTCGGCCTTCACCGCATTCGCCGCCGCAAGATCGGCCGCCGCCGTGATCTCCGCCTCGCTCTTCGCCGCGATGTCCGGCGCGGCCTCCGGCTTTTCCGTGACTGCGGCTCCGGCCGCCGTCTGCGCATTCCTCGTCTCTTCGCTCATCTCTTCCCCCTTGATTTGACTGACTCCGGTTAAATGAAACCGGGCGGTCACCTTCATTTTCGTCGCCGCGTCCGCGCCGACCGCGACCACCGACACCTCCCGGAGCACGGACTTCCTCACATGGTAGAACGGGCCGTCGACCATCTGGCCGTTGACCTCGCGCGACCCCTTCACCAGCTCGCATTCGCGCACATCCGCTCCGATGGAGAGCTGCCAGTCGGCTCCGTTCCGGCTCTGGGCGACGATGTCGCCGGCCTCGCTGCTGTCCGAGACGATCTCCCCGGAGATTTCCAGCGCGTTCCCGTTCACGCTGGCGGACACCATGCCCACCCGCGCCCCGGTCTTGTTCTCGTGATTCGCCAGAAGCGGCACCGCATCCGGAAGCTCCATCCCCGAAAGATCCACCACCACCGGACTTTTCCAGCCCGGCAGATTCATCTTCCCGCCGCTGTAGGCGACCCCGGCGACCTTCGGCCTCCCTCCGGACGCCTCGATGAGTGTGAATTCGCTCATTCCTGTCCTTCCTCGCTTTCTGAACCGTTCCCCGGTTCGGACTGTTCACGCCCGCCGTCCGCCGGCCCGGAGGCCGCCGGTATGCCGAGCTCCTTCATCAATCGGATTTCCTTCGCCCGCTGCCGCAGAACCGAAAGGTAGTCGCGGCCGTCCTTTGCACATTCCGCCGCAAGCGTCGTCGTGTGGTTTTCAAGCCTGATCTGCTGGGCGGTCGCCTCCTTGGTCGGGTCGACATGTGCAAACCCGTCCCAGAACCAGGCATGACGCGGAATCCGCCGCTCCCGGATGCGTCCCGCGGCGAGCGCGTATTCCCGGAACCACAGACCGAATATCCGGTTCAGTACCTCCGTCTCCCACAGCGAGCGGTCGACGAGAATGCTCTTGTGGTAGAGCTGGTTGTCCAGCCGGCCGGAGGCGTAGTTGTGACCGCTGAAGTCCCCGGCGACCGTGCCGTATGTCGCCACCGCGCATCGGGCTATTTCCGAGAGGATGATTTTCACGAACTCCGCATGGCTGGCGCTCGGCTGCTTCGAGTCGAGCTGCCCCATTTTCCATCCGGCGGGAACCGTAAGCAGCATGTTCCTTTCCAGCGAAATTGCGTCCATGGGTTCCACATCCTGCGTTTCGCCGTCGGGCGGCGCGTCCGTGTACAGAATCGCGGCGAAATCCGCCGCGGCTTCCGCCGCGCTCAGAACCGCAAGGTTGTAGCGCCGGAGCTGGGCGAACAGAGGCAGAGCCGCCGTGAGCTCCGGAATCCCCCGATGCTGTCCGGGACGGTCGGGACGGAATATGTGAAGCATGTACTCCGCCGGAATGTGAACCGCCTCCCTGCCGGGCGCGAACTGCACGTCGCCCGGATGGTATCTCAGCACCCGGTAGTCGGCCGGATTGCCCCACTGATCGTAGGTGACGCCGTCGACGCTCGCCTCGTCCTCAAGCCAGCGCAGTTCGCCGGCGACGCGATCCGCCTCGATGACCTGCACGTCGAGCTTCACGTCATGCCGTATTCCCGGATTCGTCGCCATCACCGCGAACGATTCGCCGTCCTGACATCGCGCAATGCGCATCAGCCTCAGCTTGGGAGCCAGCCGCGCGCTTTCCGCCCACTGCGCGAACTCCGTCTCCAGCTCGTCGTTGAACGGCTCGTCCTCCGAAAGCACCTGCAGCCGCGGCCCGGTTCCGACGGAGTCGTTGGCGAGCATCTGAACCAGCCCTTTGGCGTAGCTGTTGTTCGCAATCTCGTAGCGCGAACGCATGCGCAGCGTCCTGCGCACTTCGGGCGAGGACTCCATGTCCGCCGACAGAAAGTCCGCCGCCGCCCAGTGGCGCGCGTTGTCGCGGGTCGTCTGCGCCGCGTCGAATCTCGCGCGTACCGCCCGCTGCGGCGGCGTCCGCACCTTGAACATCGTTTTCAGCTTTTCAAACATAAGGAACACCTCACGTCCCTGAATGGCTCATCTTTGTGAACTTCAGGCCGGACGTCCGGGATTTCATCGCCTTTTTCGACGTGAGGTATTCGTCAGCCGCAATCTGATCCGCCAGGGAATGCTGCTCGACCCTCTGCCCGTCCACCTCGGCGGACTTCGGCCCGGACGCATTCCGGAGGATGCTCTCCTCAAGTTTTGATTCTTCCGACATGATTCCTCCCTTTCAGACCCGCGCCCCGGAACAGCCGCCGCGTCCGGCGCGGATTTCCTCCTCCGCCTTCTGAATCCGCTCTCCGAGCCACGCCATCACGTTGACGCACATGCTGTTGCCGCACGCCTTGTACCGCGGCGCGTCCGGGCATTCCTCCGCAGGCTTCCCCGTCCACGGAATCCGCGTCCAGTTGTCCGGAAACCCCATCAGCCGCTCGCACTCGACCGGAAGCAGCCGCCGGACGGCCGCGCCCTTGCTCACCCCCATCACCCCGGTGCAGTTCTGCGTGTAGGCGACCTCCTCCTTCGCCCCGACGCCGTTTCCGCCGTTCTTTTCGCTCCGTCCGATCACGTTTTCCGCAATCGCCACGGCGGGCGTCGCCTGACTGCGGATGGTCGGAAATATGCCGTCCCAGAATCCCTGCTGCACGCCCCCCGCATCGTTCTTGATGAAGCCGATTGTCCCGCCGGATTCCGGGGCCGTTGTTCCGCCGCGGCGGAAATCCGTTCCGGGCTTTTCAACCACACATTGAAGACGCGCCTTGTCCGGCATCAGCTGGCGGTCGCTTGATACCGTCAGCGTGTCCGCCACCTGCCTCCCGTTCCACCATTGCGGGGCGCATCCGCCCTCCCTGCACATCAGTCCGCTCTGCTCTGCGCGGTCAGCGCCGTCTTCAGAGCCGGGGGCAGCTCCCTGCCGCGCCGTTCGGCGCGGCGGAGTATCCCCTCCGAACATTTCGCCGTCAAATAATACTTTCGCGGGATATTTCCACTGACCAGAATATCCGACAACGAAGATACGTCTCCGGCGCTGCGGGATCGCCCTCGGAAATTGTTCCACTCTGGTATATTGAGCGTCAAGTATTCGCCATGCCACTCCGAAGCATCCGGGGGCGGGCGTGACGATTCCGCATTTCCGCCAGCCTCTTTCCGGAACGGGGACGTCCCATCCGCAGAGCAGGGAGACAAACCTCGCGAAATCCCCGCCCCGGCGGCTGGAAAGAGCAGCGGGGACATTTTCCCACACAACCCAGCGGACTCCAAGCTCAAAGCACAGCCGTGCAAAGTCGAGAGCGAGCGCGCTTCGCCGGCCTTCAAATCCCAGTCGTCTCCCCGCAATTGAGAGATCCTGGCAGGGCGTTCCGCCGACGAGGAGGTCGATGGGTTCATTCACATCCCCCTTTTTTATTAGTGAAAAATCTCCGAAGTTCGGAACCGCGCCCCCGGCCGGGAAATCCGCGATCCGGCGCGCCCATGACTCCCGGCTTTTCCGTTCCTTTTCGCTGTCCGCCGCGGCAGGGTCAAGCGGTCTCAGCGGTCTGGTCGCCCCGAAGCGCTCCATCAGCACCGCCGCCGGGAACGGCTCGACCTCGGCGAAGAACGCCGCCGTCCAGCCGAGCG
>CAYODJ010000031.1:0-25422 GCA_964402715.1 uncultured Victivallaceae bacterium | reverse complement strand
AACAGGAGACGAAATTATGCCGCTTTCCCGTTTTGAAGAGCTCGGACTGCTTTCGCTGTGCAGGCAGATCGATTTGAAAGTCGTCAACTGTTTCTACGGGACGAACTCCGGGTGCTGGAAAAGCCGTTTTCCGTACAACCGGCTTTTGTTCATTCTGGAGTCGGACGGCAGGAGCACTTTCGGGGACGGCCTTCGCATTTGGCATGCGGAACGCGGCAGCTGGTTTCTGCTTCCGCCGTTTCTGGAGATCGCGCACAATCACAATGAGACGATGCTCCATCTGTCCATCCACTTCCGGCTGACGGTCTGCGGCGGTTTTGAACTGCTCGCCGACCGGCATGCGTTTTTCTGCGGCCGGGATCCGGTGCTCGTCAACAGTGTCATTTCGGAAATCCGGGGAAATAATTCACTGCAGCTGGCTTCCGGACTATACGCCTGGTGCTGGACGGTCCTTTACCGGATTATGCCGCAGATTTCCGCTTCCGCAGTTCCGGTGCTGTATGCGAATCCGGCTTATGCGGAACTGTTTGACTTCTTCTGGAAGCACGCCACGGCGGCGACGCGTGTTGGCGACATGGCCGCTTTTCTCAAGATGGCGCCGGAGTCGTTCGTCAAGAAATTCACCCGCGATACCGGAATTTCGCCGGGGAAATTTCTCAACCGCCTCGTGGCCGATCATGCGATGACCATGCTCTCCGGAACCCGAAAATCAATCAAGGAGATCGCGTCCGAGCTCGCATTCTGCGATGAGTTCTACTTCTCGCGGTTTTTCCGGCGCGAAAGCGGCGTGTCGCCGCGGGATTTCCGGAAGCGTTTTCTTCCCGCCGCGTTTTCGGGATTCCCGCAGCCCTGAAGGGATTCCCGGCGGCAGAAGAAACGGAGAATGAAAAGATGGCGATGACGAGATTTCAGGAGCTCGGGCTGCAGTCGCTCAGCCGTCAGTTGGACCTGATTTTGCAGGGGACATATTACGGCGTCAATGCGGGCCGGTGGAAGAGCCATATTCCGTACGACCGGCTGGTCTGCATTCTGGAATCGGACGGGGAGTGCTCTTTTCAGGACGAAGCCGAAACGATTCCGCTGATTCCCGGGCAGTGTGTGCTCGTGCCTGCCTTCCGGGAGATTCTGCACAACCAGACCGAGAGCATGCTTCACTTTTCGGTTCACTTCAATCTGGAGGTCTATCCCGGAATCGATCTCTTTCTCCGGCAAAAACAGTGTTATCACATGGTGAATCCGATCTGGACTGCCGAGGTGCGGCAGATGGTGGCATTGCGCGATCCGATCCAGTGGGTCGCCGCGCTTCATTCCCTGATCTGGGAGGCGCTGAGCGCCCTCCTGCGGAAGTCGGAGATGACGACGGAAACCCTCTTAGGCGGATACAGCCGCTATGAACCGCTCTTTGCGTTTCTGCTTGACCATTGCTCCGCCGGAGTCGACGTGGCGCAGATGGCCCGCATCATGCGCATGAATAAAGAGACCTTCATCAAGAAGTTCATCCACGACACCGGAATCCCGCCGAAGCGCTTCTTTTCGCGTCTGCTGGTGAAACGGGCGGAACGAATTCTCATCGGAACGGAGCTGACCATCCGTGAGGCGGCGGATCAGCTGAATTTCTGCAATGAGTTCTATTTTTCGCGGTTTTTCCGGCGGCATCTGGGCTGTTCGCCCCGGGAGTACCGGAAGCTCTATCGGCGGATGACCGGCGATCCGCTGGCGGCAGCGGAGACGGAACCGAAGTCGCACGGACTGTCTGTGATCAATCAGAGATAAATGTGCGCAAAACATGGGACACTACCGAAAATCCGGAAGAGAGAGATTCAACGGTTTTTCTGCCATTTTTCAAGCGGATTGTCATTCTCTCTTTCTGTCGAAAAAAAGCCGTAAATGGTTGCCCTTTCGGGGACAAACGAAAACGAAAAAGGCAGACGCACTCCTGGATGCGTCTGCCGAGAGAATTTCCAGATGGTGGAGGTGGCGGGAGTTGAACCCGCGTGCCAACAGGATTCAGCGATGATTTCTACATGTGTATTTGGTCTTTGCCGCTTATCGTCCCGCCTCAAAGCCGGCCAACAGGCCTGACGCCGGACTATCCATTCCTTAAAATCTCGCCCTGAACCGAATGACGTTGTTCAAAGCCAGAACGCCGGATGACGTCGCAGTGCCCTGGCGTTCATCAGGCAAAGCGGCGTGGCCGCCTCAGGCAGCCAGTGCAAACTCTTCGTTCGCAGTTGTCTTTTTAATCGATGATTTACGAGGCCAACGATCATCCTCGACATGCCGTCAACACCCAATCGGGTCGGTCGAATCCGGGACACCCCCAGCGAATCGATGCGGGTACTATAGAGCGTCATCGTCGATTTTCAAATTATTTTTTCGTCGTTTCAATATATTTCCGCGGACAGAGAGGATTTCGGCGGGCGGCGCCGACCAGACGGCCCGTGCATGATCGGCCGTCGCGGACGGTTCAGGGATGCGCCGATGCTGCCGTCGGAACGCTGCGGCGATGAGAATTTCTCCGCCCGTGTCGACCTTATATGATCGATGGTCCGCCGCACGGAGATTTCACTGTCGCCCGGAACGGCGCGTTCCCAGATGTTGTCCGCAGTCCACCAGCAGAATCGAGCCTGTGACGGAACGGTTGCCGGCCAGGAACAGGACCGCCGACGTCAGATCGGACATTTCCACCGGACGTCCCAGAGGCACTCCGCTCAGCGTCTTTTCCATGCGCCCGTCAGGCGGCAGCCACGGCGGCGGCAGAACCGGTCCGGGAGCGATCGCGTTGACGCGTACAGACGGCGCCAGCTCCCTCGCGAACTCCATGGTGGCGTCGCGCAGCGCGCGTCGGCTGTGGGAATAAGCGCCTCCGTGAGGAGCAGATGCGGCAACTTCCTGATCCAGCAGGTTGATGATCGCCCCGTCGCCGTTCAATGTCCGCCGCCGCAGGGCGAACAGCCGCATCAGCGCCACCGGCGTCAGGTAGTTGATCTGGAAATAGCGCAGATCCTCCGACATTCCGCCCGACAGCACCGACTCGAAACGCCCGTAACATGACGCGTTGTTGATCAGAACATCAACCGGTCCGTCGATCCGTCCGAACAGAACATCCGCCGCGTCCGGACGCTCCAGATCTGCTTCCACGACACGGTGGCCGCCGCCCGGCAGCCGCGCGATCAGCGCCTCTGCGTCGGCGCGGGAATTACGGCAGTGCACCACCAGCGACGCTCCCGCAGCCGCGAAAGCGCGGACTATCGCCGCGCCCACCCGGACCGCGCCTCCGGTGACCAGAACCGTTTTCCCGTCAAACCGCATGAATCGACTCCATACCCGCCGACCGGCGTTTCCCGAACCGCGTGCGTACCGGCCCGCATGGCGGTGAAGGGTTCGGGATTCCGGACGTGCCGCCGAGGAGGCGCGCCGTCGGAAACTCATGCCGCCGGAGATCAGCGGCGCCAGACTCTGCGTGATTCCATGTCATCCTGCCGCCGGCGCATCTCCTCGCGCTTGTCATGATGCGTTCTGCCCTTGCAGTAGGCGATCTCCAGCTTCACCAGACCGTGTTTCAAATACATCCGCAGCGCCACCACCGTGCCGCCCCTCTCGCCGAGCATCTGCGACAGCTTCCTGATTTCGGCGGCGTGGAGGAGCAGTTTCCGCTGCTGCGCCGGCTGGTGGTTGAACCTGTTGCCCTGATCATAGACGGCGATATGAGCGTTGTTCAGCCATGCCTCTCCGTTGCTGATCTGGACGAAGGAATTGGCGAGCGTCACGGCGCGGTCGCGGCAGCTCTTGACTTCCGTTCCGGTCAGTTTGACGCCGGCTTCGTACCGTTCCAGGATGATGTAGTCGTGATACGCCTTCTTGTTGGAAGCCAGCGTGGGGTTTTCGGAGTCGCGTCTCGGCATGACCGCCTGCTACCTGTTGTCTTTGAGAAAATTCTTGGCCTTCGATTCAAATTGACGCCGTTGCGGGCAGTTGGCGTCGACGAGGGATTTTTCGAATTTCTCCAGCAGACCGCGCTGCTCGGCGTTGAGTCGCGTCGGGACTTCGACCTGCACACGGATATGCAGATCGCCGCGTGCGCCGCCGCGCAGTGCGGGCATCCCTTTCCCCTTGAGACGAAGCAGCGTCCCGGTCTGCGTGCCTTCCGGCACTTTCATCTTGGCGGGACCGGAGATGGTCGGGACGACCACCACCCCGCCGAGCGCCATCGTCATGAACGGCACAGGAACTTCGCACAGCAGATCGTTGCCCTCACGGACAAACACCGGATGCGGCTTGACATGAATGACCACGTAAAGGTCGCCGGACGCGCCGCCGCGGCAACCGCTTTCCCCTTCGCCGGCCACCCGCAGGCGGGAACCGGTGTCGACTCCCGGCGGAATGTGCAGCTGCAGCGTCTTTTCAACGCGGACCCGTCCTTCGCCGCGGCACTTGCGGCACGGTTTGTCGATCACCTCCCCGGCTCCGCGGCAGGACGGACACGGCCGCCGGACACTGAAAAATCCGTTGGAAGCGGTCACCTGTCCGCTGCCGCCGCAGCGCACGCAGCGTGTTTTGCCGGAACCCGGTTCGCAGCCGCTGCCGCCGCACCCTCCGCAGGTGGTCAGCCGGGGAATGGTGATCTTCGTGTCCGCGCCGTACGCGGCGTCTTCGAAATCGATCTCCAGATCATAGCGCAGATCGGAACCGTCCGTCGCGCCGTTGCCGCTCTGGCGCCTGCCTCCGCCGAAAAACTCCTCGAAAATACTGCCCCCGCCGCCGCCTCTGCCGCCGAACACCTGACTGAAGATGTCGAAGGGATCCTGAAACCCTCCTCCCTGGTGTCCCGCCGCGCCGCCTCCGGCCGAGAACGCGTCGGGACCGAACTGATCATAGCGCGCCCGTTTCTCGGGATCGCTGAGCACCTCGTAGGCCTGGGAGACGTCCTTGAACTTCTCCTCCGCCGCCTTGTCTCCCGGATTTTTGTCGGGATGATATTTGATCGCCAGTTTGCGATATGCCTTCTTGATTTCATCGGCGGAGGCGGTCCGCGCCACGCCGAGCAGTTCGTAGTAGTCCTGTTTGATCATTTGAGCGGGTCAGTCCTGTCTTATCCTTCTCAATCTTCCTCTTCCTTCTTCGCCGTCTGAGAAGGCTCCGGGGCTCCCCCGGTCGATATCACGACCTTTGCCGGCCGCAGCAGCCGTTCCCCGAGACGATATGCAGCGGCCCATTCCCTCACCACGCATCCCTTGGGAACGGTGTCGGAGGATTCCTGGGCCACCGCCTCCTGCCAGGTCGGGTCGAACGGCCTGTTGACGCTGTCCTGACGCTTGACGCCGAGATCGTCGAAAGCCTTGACGTACTCCTGAATGATCATCGCGATGCCCTGACGGATGGCCTCGATGTTGTCGGACTGCATCGCGGCGGCCTGCGCCATGCCGAGAAAATCGAACACCCTCAGAAACGGACTCAGCGTGGCGGTCACTCCCACCATGCGGGCGTCGGCGACATCCTTGAGTGCGCGCTTGCGATAGTTCTGATAGTCGGCCTGAAGGTAGAGCATCTTCTCCTTGACGGCGGCGAGCTCCTCTTTCAGCGATTCCGTCTCAGTCTCCGGCGCGTTCCCGCCGCCGGACGGCGACCCGGCGGGCGCGGTCTCCGCGGCCGGCGTTTCAAGAGCGTCCTGAGCTTTGTCTCCGTCGTGAGCGGCGGAGTCCGGCGCTCTCTTCCTATCATCATGTTTCTTCGACATACTGATTGAAGCCTTTCATGCATTCTTCCCGGACCGCCGCGTCGTTTCGAACCGGCATCCGCGGAGATTCGTCCGAAAACCTGGGGGAACGGGTAATATAGTTCCTGTTTCCGGTTTTTCCATAAATCCGCGCCTGAGCGGACGGAGCGGCTCCGCCGTCGCGCGGAGTCTCGCCGCGCGGCGTCTTTCAGGATGGAAGAGTCACGGCGGACCCGACGGCGCGGACGCGACGATGTCGCGCGGCGCCGGCGGAGCCGTCCGGGGCGCGGTCAGACCCCGAGATCGATCATCGCGTCCGCCACCTTGCGGAATCCGGCTATGTTCGCGCCCAGAACGTAATTGTTCGGCCGGCCGAATTCCGCCGCCGTGGCGCGGACGGTGTTGTGAATGCTCACCATGATGCTGCGCAGCTTCTGATCGACTTCCTCTTTGGTCCAGCTGAGGCGGATTGAGTTCTGACTCATTTCCAGACCGCTGGCGGCGACACCGCCGGCGTTGGCGGCCTTCCCCGGACCGAAAAGAATGCCCGCGTCGAGGAAAACGGCAGTGGCCTCCAGCGTGGAGGGCATGTTCGCCCCTTCGGACACGCAGATGCAGCCGTTCGCCACCAGTGCGCGGGCGTCGTCGGCGTCGAGCTCGTTCTGTGTGGCGCAGGGCAGTGCTATGTCCGCCGGCGTCAGCCGCCACGGACGCTCGCCGGGGACGAACCTGGCGGACGGATAACGTCCGACGTACTCGCTGATGCGTCCTCTCCGCTGATTCTTGAGCTCCGCCACGAAGGCGAGCTTCTCGGCGTCCATGCCGTCTTCATCAATCACCGTGCCTCCGGAATCGGACATGGAGACGACCCTGCCCCCCAGTTCAAAGGCCTTCTGCGCGGCATGCTGGGCGACGTTGCCGGATCCGGAGACCAGCACGCGGCGTCCGGCGAAAGACGCGTCGCGGGTGTGCAGCATCTCCGTGGCGAAGTAGACGTTGCCGAACCCGGTGGCCTCGGGCCGCATCAGACTGCCGCCCCAGCCGACGTTCTTCCCCGTGATCACTCCGTCCGTCAGATTGGCGATCTTCTTGTACTGGCCGAACAGGTAGCCGATCTCCCGTGCGCCGACTCCGATGTCGCCCGCGGGGATGTCGGTCGAGGAGCCGATGTGGCGGAACAGCTCCCTCATGAAGCTCTGGCAGAAAACCATGACCTCGCGGTCGGATTTCCCCTTGGGATCGAAATCGCTGCCGCCCTTGCCGCCGCCCATGGGAAGCGTGGTCAGACTGTTCTTGAAGATCTGCTCGAACCCCAGAAACTTCAAAATGCTGAGGTTGACGGACGGGTGGAACCGCAGCCCGCCCTTGTATGGTCCGATGGCGCTGTTGAACTGAACACGGTACCCGGTATTGACGCGTATCTCGCCGGTGTCGTCGATCCACGGCACCTGGAAGATGACGACGCGCTCCGGGACGACGAGGCGTTCAAGAATCCGGTTCTTCCGATATTTGCTTTCCTGCGCGATCAGAGGCTCCAGCGATTCCAGCACCTCGGTTACGCTCTGTAGAAACTCCCTCTCATGACCGTTGTGCCGGCTCAGCCGCTCCAGCACTTCCTGAATATAGCTGTTCATGATACGCAAACCCCTTTCTCGAGTGCCGTGCCGGATGCGGAATGCAGCCGCGGCGCCGTTTCGCGACATGTTCGCCGGAAACCCGTAATATTATAGCGCCGTTCGCGTCATTTTTCAAGAGCGGCGGGCCTCTTCCCCCGTCCCGTCCCTCCGGCATGACGGCTTGATTTTGCCTCTTTGCGAATTATCGTATCGCAAGCGAAAATGGAGTTTGGGAATGCAGACACGTACCAATGCGCCGCGGTCACGCGACTCCGGCTACGGCCTGATCATTCTCGGCATGGTGTTTCTGCTGGTGCTATGGGGACTTCTGACGATCGTCAGCGCCCAGTCCGGCGAGAACTCCCCGATGTGGCTGGCGGCGAGACAGCTGCTGTTCGTGAGCGTCGGAGCCGTGTCGATGGCGCTCGCCGCGGCGATTCCGTTCCCCGTGCATGTCCGCGCCTGCCGGGTGTACGCCCTGCTGGCGATCGTCTCTCTTCTTCTTCTGCCGCTCTACGGCGTCCGCATCAACGGCATGAGGGGATGGTTCTCCTTCGGCACTTTTCTGGTCCAGCCGTCCGAAATCATCAAACCCGTGTTTCTGCTGTTTCTGGCGGCGAAGGCGTCGGAGCGCGGCGGATCGTCCTGGACGCGCACGGTTTCCGTGACGGTCTTTTCGGCGGCGCTGATTGTGCCGATCTGGCTGCAGCCTGATTTCGGAACCGCGATGGTCTACGCGCTGACGCTGGGGACGCTTCTGATTCTGCAGGGGGCGTCCTGGCGTCATGTCCTGTGGTGCGCCGCGGCCGTGACCGGCGCCGGGCTGCTGTTCGTCATGTACAACCCGTATGCCATGCGCCGTCTGGTGGGTTTCGTCTGGCCCGACGCGGATCCCGGCGGCAGCGGATGGCATATCCGCCAGTTCCAGCTGGCCATCGCCCACGGGCACTGGTTCGGCACCAAGCTTGGGCAGGCGTACTGGAGCAACGCCTATCTGCCGTTGCCGTACAACGATTCGGCCTACGCGACCATGTCGGAGACGCTGGGCCTGGTGGGCACTTTTCCGGTGCTGGCCTTCTTCGCGCTGCTGTGTCACTCGCTGCTGCACGATGCGCTCAGGGAGGATCTGCCGCAGACGTCCCGCTTCTATCTGGCGGGAGCCGCCTTCATGCTGGCGATTCAGGCCATGATTCACATCAGCGTCAATGTAGGTCTGCTGCCGCCCACCGGACTGACGCTGCCGTTCATCAGCTACGGCGGCAGCTCCATGGTCGGCAGCTGCCTGATGATAGGCATGGCGTTCAGCGCCAGGCGGGCCGGACGCGACTTCACGTATGAGAACTCCTCAAGGCAGGCAATTCCGACGGTGTGACCGGCCGGCGGCGGCCTTTCAGGGCCGAAAAGTACGGATTGTCCTCTCCCCAGAGAAAATTGCTTAGCCCCACGGCGTACCCCGGCGGCAGTCCGCCGTCGTCCGCCGCCGCCGCGACGACGGTCTCGAAGAACAGCCGTCTGCCGTACGGAGCCGGCGGAGCGTCCAGCCGCGACGCCCGCCGGAGAAGCCACGGATCATGCAGAAGCCCACGGGCGGCCATCGCGCCCGCCGCGCCGTGTTTCACCGGAAGGCTCCTCATTTCCTCGGCGGCGCCGATGTCGCCGTTCAGGATGACCGGCACTCCGGACGCGAGCCGGACGGCCCGCTCCCACCGCGACTCCCTGTCGGCGACGGGCAGGTAGGCCTCGGCGACGGTGCGGCAGTGCACCGTCAGAAAATCGACCGCCCCGTCGCACAGGACGGCCGGGAGAATGCGCTCCAGTTCGTCGGGGGATCGCCATCCGGAACGGATTTTCACGCTCACGGGCACGGACGGGGCGAGCGCCCCGCGCGCGGCGGCGACGATCCGGCGCATCAGCGGCGGCCGCGTGAGGATGCCGCCTCCCGCGCCTCCCGCGGTGACTCTCCGGCAGGGACATCCGAAATTGAAATCTATGCCCGACGCGCCGAGTTCGACGAACGCGCTCGCCGTCTCGGACAGCAGCGCCGGATCCGTGCCCATCAGCTGGACGGTCACGGGCTTCCCCGATTCCATGAAAGGGGACAGGAATCTCAGCAGGCATTTACGGCGCGGCAGCGCCGAGGAGACGCGGAAGAACGGCGTGATCCAGCGCTCGGCGAGCTCCAGACGCGCCGCCGCGCGAATCCATGCGGGAACCATGACGCCGTCCATCGGCCCCGGAAGAAAACGCATCGGCTCCTCGGACATCTGACGCGTCATCCGATGACGGGGGAGTCGTCCTCCAGCCGCGTCAGGCACTCGGCTCCGTCCGGGCGGACGACCATCAGATCCTCCAGACGCACTCCTCCCCATTCCGGATAGTACAGTCCCGGCTCCACGGTGACCACCTCGCCGCCCCGCAGCGGCGCGCGGACGCCGGGCGACAGCCGGGGGGCCTCGTGTATCTCAAGGCCGACGCCGTGTCCGAGAGCGTGAAAGAAACCGAAGTGACCGCCGGCGCCGCGTCCGGTCGCGAAACCAGCCGCGCCGAGAACGCGGACCGCCGCCTCGTGTATGTCCGCCGGCGCCGCTCCGGCCCGGAGCATCGCCTTGCAACGCTCTTTCGCGTCCCGCACCGCGCGATAGGCGGCCAGCGTCCGTTCCGGCGGCGTCGTCTTGAACACCGTCCGTGTCAGATCGCCCCAGTAGCCGCTGCCGGACAGACGGGGGAACACGTCCATGACTATCGGAGTTCCGGCGTGCAGCGGACCGCTGCCCTGGTTGTGGGGCGCGGCGCTCTGCCGGCCTCCTGCGGCGATGGTGCCGGCCGGCTGACCGCCTCCCGCCACCAGAGTCAGGTCGATGACGGCCCGCAGCCTTTCGGAGGTGAGGGGCTCCCCGTCGTGGAACAGCGTTCCGTCGGGGGACACCGAGGATTCCGCAATGATCCTGCAGGCGGCCCGCACCGCGTCCTCGGCGAGGCGGAGAGCCCTGGTGATTTCGCCGATTTCATCCTCGCGCTTGAATTCCCGTTCCGGAAAGAAGACTCCGGATTCCGGGGTCACGAGTATGCCGGCCTCCCGCAGCCGGTCCGCCGTCAGCAGGGGGAAGTCGGCCGGAACCCTGACGGCGGTGACGTTTCTGGACCGAGCCAGCGCCAGAGCCAGAGCCGCCGGCGATCGGTCTTTCGCCTCCGGAAAATCGTCGTACGAATACAGAGCCACTCCCCGGCGGCGCGCGGAGGCCGCCCTGTCGTACTCCAGCGGGGAGACAATCATCCCCGCCTCGTCCTCGCTGCGGAAATAGACATATTCGTCGGGGGCGGCGAAGCCCGTGGCATAACGCATCGACGCCGATCTCTCTCCGTCGGCGATCAGCAGGTCAATTTTTTTGCTCATGATTGCCGCATTCCATGTTGAAAATAAAATAAAGGGGCGGTATGTTGTCCACGGATACTGTAGTCCTTTCCGGCGAAAAAAAAAGATTTTCATGATGTTTTCGTATGTGACGGTTCTTCTGCTCTCCTACCTTTTCGGTGCGATTCCGTTCGGCCTGCTGATCGGAAAGATGCACGGCAAGGACGTCCGGCGGGAAGGCAGCGGCAATATCGGGGCGACCAACGTGACCCGGGTCGTCGGAGTGAACGCGGGCAGGGTCTGTTTCCTGCTGGATTTTCTCAAGGGGGTTCTGCCCGTGCTGGCGGCCGATCAGCTGAACGACCCGTCGGGGGCGGCCGGGATTCTGGCGGGGGCCGCGGCGGTTCTGGGACACGTCTTCCCAGTGTATCTGCGGTTCCGCGGCGGGAAGGGGGTCTCCACCGCGGCCGGAGCCGTGCTGGCGCTGGCGCCGCCGGCGTTCCTGTCCGCTGCGGCTGTCTGGATAGCGCTGTTCGCGGCGAGCCGGTACGTGTCGCTGGCCAGCATAGCGGCGGCGCTGTGTCTGCCGCTGTCCGCGACGGTGTTGAGCGTCTGGCGCGGGAACGTGCCCGTGCTGACGGTCGTTTTCTTCTACGTGGTCGGCGCGGCGGCGGTGTGGAATCACCGGGCGAACATAAGGCGTCTGCGCAGCGGCACCGAGCTGCGTTTCGATCGGAAACGGAAGGGCGCCTCCTGAGCGCGCGGGATTCGGAGACGCCCGTTTCCGCCGGCTCCGGCCGGCGAAAACGCGCCGCGGGTGTTATAGGACGACAGGACGAATGAACGCAACTGTATTGAGCGACGGCGCATGGGGGACCGCCCTGGCGCTGGTTCTGCTGCGCAACGGGCATCGCGTCACGATGTGGGGGCCGTTTCCCGAATATCTGCGCGAAATGGAGGAGAAGCGGGAGAATTCCCGCTTCCTGAAAGGCGTCCGTCTGGACAAGGAACTGATTTTCGAAGCGGACATGAAGGCCGCGACGGAGAACAGCGGGCTGATTCTGCTGGCGACGCCGACGCAGTTTCTGCGCGGGGTGCTGGAGTCTTTCCGTCCGTGGTTCCGGCCGGATCGGCAGATTCTGCTGAACGTGGCCAAGGGCATCGAGGTGGACAGCTGGCTGCGGGTGGGCGAGATCACGCGGGAGGTTCTCGGGGAGTCGCGTTACGTCGCCCTGTCGGGTCCCAGCCACGCGGAGGAGGTCTCGCGGCGCGTGCCGACCGCTGTGGTGGCGGCGTCCGCCGACTCCGGAGCCGCCGCGCTGGTGCAGAAGGCGTTCATGAACGAGGTCTTCCGCGTGTACACGTCCGACGATCCGATCGGCGTCGAGCTGGGGGGGGCCCTGAAGAACGTCATGGCGATCGCGGCGGGCATCATCGACGGCATGCGCCTCGGGGACAACCCCAAGGCCGCCATGATGACGCGGGCGATTGCTGAGATGAGCCGGCTCGGAGCGGCGCTGGGCGGCAAGGCCGCCACCTTTTCAGGGCTGAGCGGCATCGGCGATCTGATTGTGACCTGCTGCAGCGGGTACAGCCGCAACCGGCATGTCGGCGAGGAACTCGGGCGCGGCAGGAACCTCGACGAGATCCTCGGCTCGATGGGCATGGTGGTCGCGGAAGGCGTGCCGACCGCCCGCGGCGCGTGCGCGCTGGCGCACCGCGAGCAGGTGAATGTGCCCATCTGCGAGCAGGTCTTCGCGATTTTGTACGAGCATCAGGATCCGGCCGCCGCGATCCGCGCACTGATGACCCGCGCCGCGCGTCCGGAGTAACTCAGAACGTCGGTTTGACGACGGGGAGTCTGACATGACGATGAATGTTCCCGCAGTGACGCAGACGGTCTGTCTGCTGATCATGTCGAATGTGTTCATGTTGTTCGCGTGGTACGGACATCTGAAGCATCTGGCGGACAGGCCCTGGTATGTGGCCGCCGTCGTGAGCTGGGCTATCGCGTTCTTCGAATATCTTCTGCAGGTTCCCGCGAACCGGATCGGACACGGCGCGCTGTCGCTGGCGCAGCTCAAGATTCTTCAGGAAGCGATCACGCTGTCGGTGTTCGTCCCGTTCTCGCTGCTGTACATGCATGAGAAGCTCAGCTGGAATTACCTGGCGGCGGGGATCTGCCTTCTGGGCGCGGTCTTTTTCATCTTCCGCGCGTGACGCGGGAGGATCGGCGCCGGCGGGTTCCCCTCCGGACGCCGCTCAGAGCCCGCCGTCGAGAAATTCTCTCAGAGCGTCACGCCAGTCCGGCATTTCCGGAAGCCCGCACAGGCGCAGCATCCGTTTTTCGAGTCTCGAATTGGCCGGGCGGGGCGCCGGGCGCGGATATTCGGCGGTGGTGCAGGGAATCACCTTCTGGTCGATCGCGCTTTGGCGGAAGATCTCGCGGGCGAAATCATACCACGACGCTTCGCCTCCGCACGTCATATGGAAAGTGCCCGTCAGCAGCGGACGCTCCAGAATTCCCCGGAGCGCACCGGCCACCGCCAGCGTGCTGGTGGGGTTGCCGCGCTGGTCGTCCACCACTTTCAGCGCCGGGCGGCCGCCGCCGGCGAGCCTGAGCATCGTGTGCACGAAGCTCGGTCCCCCGGGGCCGTAGAGCCAGCTGATCCGGCAGATGACGTGATTCGGACAGCGGCGGCGGACCGCCTCCTCGCCCGCGAATTTGCTGCGTCCGTAGACCGTCGCCCCGCCGTCCGCCGCGTCGAACTCGTGATAGGGCCGCCGGCTCGCCCCGTCGAAGACATAGTCCGTCGAAATCGCGATGAGCCGTGCGCCGTGTCTGTCGCACGCGCCTGCCACATTCGCGCTTCCCAGTGCGTTGATCTTGTAGGCGAGATCCTCCCTGCGCTCGCACTCGTCGACAGCGGTCATGGCGGCGCAGTGGATCACCACGTCCGGCTTCTCGTCCGCAATCAGCTTGTCGAACGCGTTCTCGTCGGTGATGTCGGCGGCTGGAAGATCGGTCGGAATCAGCGTGTGGTCGGCCAGTTTTCTCCGCAGCGTCCGTCCGAGCATGCCGTCGGCCCCGGTGATCAGGATTCTCATGGCGGTCGTTCCCCCTTTCTGACTTTCAAAGATATTCGGCCCTGTCGAACGGGACGCCCTTCAGATCCTTTGCCGACAGCAGACAATCCTCCGGAGGAACCGGCCACTTTATCCCGAGCGTCGGATCGTCGAAGAGTATGCAGCGTTCATACGCGGGGGCGTACACGTTGTCGCACTTGTAGGCGAATGTCGCGGAAGGGGACAGCACCACGAATCCGTGCGCCATCCCGCGCGGCACGAACAGCTGCCGCTTGTTTTCTCCGGAAAGCTCGACCGTCACGCATGCGCCGAACGTCGGCGAACCCTTCCGGATGTCGACCACGACGTCGAGCACTTTCCCCTGTATCACGCGGACGAGCTTCGCCTGCGTGTACGGGGCCGCCTGATAGTGCAGCCCCCGCAGCACCCCGTAGGTCGAGAACGATTCATTGTCCTGCACGAAATCGGCGTCGACACCCGCCTCCGCGAACGCCTTCCTGTTCCAGGACTCGAAGAAATAGCCGCGCACGTCTCCGAACACCCTGGGTTCGACAATCTTCACCGCGTCTATGTCAGTGTTGATGACACGCATGTTCTCAGCTCCCGACGATCCTGGCCAGATGCTTGCCGTAATCCGTCTTCATCAGATCTTTCGCGCTTTCGAGCACTTCCTCCGCGGTCAGCCATCCGTTGCCCCACGCGATTTCCTCGAGGCAGGCGATCTGCAGTCCCTGGCGCAGTTCGAGCGTCCGGATGAAGTTCCCGGCGTCGAGCAGACTTTCGTACGTGCCGGTGTCGAGCCACGCGTAACCGCGCCCGAGACGTTCCACGGTCAGTTTTCCCGCCTCGAGGTACGCCTGATTCACGCTCGTGATTTCCAGTTCGCCGCGGGCGGAAGGCCGGATTCCCTCGGCGATCGGAACCACGTCGTTGTCGTAGAAGTAGAGCCCGGTGACGGCGTAGTTGGATCTGGGGTTCGACGGCTTCTCCTCGATCGACACCGCCATGCCGTCGGAGTCGAATTCCACGACGCCGAATTTCTCGGGCTCGGAGACATAATAGCCGAACACCGTCGCGCCGTCCTCGCGCCGCACCGTCCTGAGCAGCAGATCGCCGAGATTCGCCCCGTAGAAGATGTTGTCTCCGAGTATCAGCGCCACCCGGTCGCCGCCGATGAATCTCTTGCCTATCAGAAACGCCTGGGCCAGTCCGTCCGGGGAAGGCTGCACGGCATAGCTCAAATCAATGCCGAACCTGGATCCGTCCCCCAGCAGTCTCCTGAACGCGGGCTGATCCTCCGGCGTGGTGATCAGGAGGATGTCGCGGATCCGCGACATCATCAGCACCGACAGGGGGTAGTAGATCGTCGGCTTGTCGTAAATCGGCAGCAGCTGCTTGGAGACTCCGAGCGTCACCGGATGGAGCCGCGAGCCGGTTCCGCCGGCGAGTACGATTCCTTTCATCTCGGTTCCTCCCGGCTCCCGCCGAGCCCGAGCCGCTCCATCCGGTACGAGCCGTCCAGAACGCGCCTGCACCATCCGTCTCTGTTGGCGACGTACCACCGCACGGTCTTCCGGATGCCGCTCTCGAAGGTCTCCTGCGGCTTCCATCCGAGCTCGCGTCCTATTTTCGCGGCGTCAATCGCGTAGCGCAGATCGTGGCCGGGGCGGTCGGTCACGAACGTGATCTGCTCCCGGTATGACTTGCCGTCCGCGCGCGGCCGCAGCTCGTCGAGCAGCCGGCAGACGGTCTCGACCACCTCGATGTTGCTCTTCTCGTTGTGCCCGCCGATGTTGTACGTCGCTCCTGGCGAGCCTTCGGTGACGACTTTGATGAGCGCGCGGGCATGATCGTCGACGTAGAGCCAGTCGCGGATCTGCCCCCCCGTCCCGTAGACCGGCAGCGGCTTGCCGTCGAGCGCGTGCAGAATCATCAGCGGAATCAGCTTTTCGGGGAAATGGTACGGTCCGTAGTTGTTCGAGCAGTTAGTCACGACGGTCGGCAGTCCGAAAGTCCGGTGCCACGCGCGCACCAGGTGATCGCCCGACGCCTTGCTCGCGGAATAAGGCGACGACGGCGCGTACGGCGTCGTCTCCCGGAAGAGCTCCCCCGAATCCTTGAGATCCCCGTAGACCTCGTCGGTGGAGACATGGTGGAAGCGGAACAGTTTCCTTGCTCCGTCGTCCAGGGAGGAGAAATACCGCCGCGCGGCCTCGAGCAGCGTGTAGGTCCCGACGATGTTGGTCTGAATGAAATCTCCGGGACTGTCGATGGAACGGTCGACGTGGGACTCGGCGGCCAGGTGCATGACGGCGTCGGGCCTGAATTCCGAGAAAATCCGGTTCATCTCCGCGCGGTCGCAGATGTCCGCCAGCTCGAACCGGAAACGCGGGTGACCGGACACGTCCGAGAGCGACTCCAGATTGCCGGCGTAGGTGAGTTTGTCGACCACGCAGACTTCATGCTGCGTCTCCCCGATGAGCATGCGGACGACGGCGGAGCCGATGAACCCCGCTCCGCCGGTCACAACGATTTTTCTACGCATATTCAGATTCGTTAACTCCTGTCTCCGTCCCTGATTCCGCAGGCGGGACGGCTTGTTCGAAACTCATCCGCGTCTCACGCCGCCAGAAAGGGGGACGGCGAAGGCGCGAGGGCGGACGAGGAATGAAATTGACACGGATTTGACGCTTTGTCAAGCGGAGGGCGGTCTTTTCCCCGACGCACCCCCGGTGCGCGCGTCACGCGTCCGGCTGCGTCAGCGCCGCCGCCAGGCGGCGCTTGATTTTCTCCGCCGTCTCCGTCCGCGCCTGTTCGTCGGCGTAGGGAATCTGCCGCCAGTTCCAGTGGAAATTGTCCTCGACCCCCCGCGGCACGACATGCAGATGAACGTGCATGACCACCTGACCTGCGGCGGTTCCGTCGGCCAGGTGAAGGTTGTATGCGTCGTAGTCGAGTTCACGCTTCAGCGCGACGCCTATCCTCGCTCCGATGCGGAACATGCGCCCCGCGACCGTCTCCGCGACGGTGGACGCGCTCTCGTGATGCTCCTTCGGAACGACCAGGACATGTCCGGGATTGATCGGAGCTATGTCCAGAAAGGCGTAGACGAGTTCATCCTCGTAAATCTTCGCGGACGGTATGGCGCCGGAGATGATCTTGCAGAAAACGCAGTTTTCCATTGAAAGCCGACCTCCTAGTTCTTGAAAAGTTCGATGATGGATTTCTGACTGCCGAACACGGTGAGCTGATCGCCCTGTTCGAGCACGGTGTCGGGATTCCAGACGCCCTCGGGGCTGCCTCCCGGCTTGCGTATCAGCAGAACCGTGATGTTGTGACGGTTGCGCAGATCCAGCTGACGGAGCGAATGCCCCGCCAGCGCGTCCGGCAGCATCACCTCCGCGATGGCGGAGCCCTTGAAGGCGAAGAATTCGGAGATGTTGGCCAGCGACAGCCGCCGCGACAGCCGTTCCGCCACGTCCTGCTCCGGCTGGATGACTTCGTCCGCGCCCAGACGGTAGAGGATGCGCTCCTGAATCTGGTTGCCGGCCTTCGCCAGGACCTTGTGCGCCCCCTCCTGCTTGAGCAGCGTGAGCGTCAGCACGAGATCTTCGAAATGCGAGCTCATCCCCAGGATGATGGCGTCGAATTTCTTCACGTCCAGTTCGTGAATCACCTCCTCGTTGCTGACGTCCGCCACGACCGCCTCCGTGACTTTTTCGCGCACGTCGTTGATGCGCTCCGGATTGATGTCGACGACCGCGACGTGGTTGCCGGCCGAACTGAGCTCCAGGGCCAGCTTCGTCCCGAACGTGCCAAGGCCAAACACCGCGTAGTTGTTTTTCGGCATGATGAATGGTTCTCCGTAATCAGCTGACGATGACCCGCTCCTCGGGATACGTCAGTCTGCTTTTGCGTTCGCGGCCGAGCAGGAACAGGAAGATGGTGAACAGCCCCACTCTGCCGAGGAACATGTAGAGGATGATGAACAATTCCGCCGCCGGCGTCAGCGGAGACGCGTTCGTCAGCGTCAGTCCGACCGTGCCGAGGGCGGACGCGGATTCGAAGAACGCCCACTGCATGGTGCACGACGTCAGGGACTGAATCGCGATGGCGCCGACACAGACCAGCAGTACGTAGGTGACGATCAGCGAGAAAGCCTTCATGATGTCCGTCTGAGCTATTTCGCGCCTGTACACCAGCACCCTGCGGTTCCCCTTGAAGGTGTTGTATATCGCGGCGACGGCCAGGGCGATCGTCGTGGTCTTGATGCCGCCCCCGGTGGAGCCCGGCGACGCGCCGATCTGCATGAGCAGAATCGTGACCGTCACGCTGGAGCTGGTCAGAGCGTCCATCGGCACCGCGTTGAACCCCGCGGTCCGCGCGGAGACGGACTGGAAGCAGGCGTCCAGCCAGCCTATGGGACAGCCGCCGATGAACTGCAGCCCCCAGAGACTCAGCGAGCCGAGGACTATGAGTATCGCGGTCGTGACGAGGGTCAGCCGCGTCTGGGCGCGGAGCCGCTGCCGCAGCCGCCGCGCGCTCTGGATGTCGTAGACGACGTACACTCCCAGACCCCCCATGACCACCAGCGCCGCGACGACCAGCTTGATCCATGCGCTCTGGCCGACGAGGTTCCGATCCAGCGGGCTGAAGCCGGCGTTGCAGAAGGCGGAGACCGAGTGAAACAGCGCGTACCATATCGACTCCCCGACGGAATACTTTTCGCACATGAAGCCGGGCAGGAGCAGAGCCGCGCCCAGGGCCTCGCAGAACAGCGTGTAGCGCATGACGGTGCGGGTCAGGTTTTCGGTGCCGCTCAGCGTGTAGCGGTCGGAGAGATTGGATATCAGCAGCGTGTTGCCGAAAGACAGCTTGTGTCCGAACACCAGCAGGATCGACGTGGTCAGCGTCATGATTCCGATTCCGCCGAGCTGAATCAGCAGCAGAATCAGCAGCTGCCCCAGCGCGTTGAAATCCGAAATCCTGACCGTGGACAGACCGGTCACGCATACGGCGCTGGTCGCGGTGAACAGGGCATCCAGCCAGCTCAGAGACCGCGCCCCGCGGAACAGGAAAGGCAGTTTCAGCAGCAGCGTTCCGCCGGCGATCATGAGCGCGAACGAAAATATGAAATACAGCTGGCTTTTCTTGACTATGCTGATGAGCATTGCCGCTCCCTTGTCCGCACGGGATCTCGCGCCCGGTGCGCGCTACCACGCGGTCGTGGTGAACTCCACTATGTTCCTGGCCACTTCCCTGCACGCCTGCTGAATGCCGCGGCGGCGGCTGGCGTCCATGTCGCCGGGAGCCTGAAAGTTCGCGCTTCCGGTGGCGGCCCGCGCGGAGACCAGGGGCTCCCGCCGGCCGGGGATTATGACGGAAAATTCCGCAGTGACGGTCGCCATCCACTCGTCCGGCACGAAGATCTCGTCCCGGTTGTCGTAGGAACGCTCCGTGACCTCCGAGAATTTCACCTGCGTGACGCGCACATGGACCTGACAGTCCGCCTTGTTCATGGCCACCACCTTGAGCGAACCGTCGCGCATGAACTGTTCGCAGAGAACGTTTCTCATCTCCGCCGCGACATTGTACGACAGGGTGTCGTTCACGACCGGCGCGACCGCGACGGTCCCGATCTGCGGGTGCATCAGCGATCCCACCTGATAGCCGCATCCGGCCGCGAGCAGCGCTGCGGCCGCGCAGGCGGCGGCGAGCCTATTTCTGAAGATCATGATCGGCGGTCTCCTCCGATGACGTCCCGCCGCCGGCCGGAGAGCCGGACGGCCGCAAATCATAAACCGGCAGCAGATATTTTCCGTTGCTGTTCTCCGGGGCTATCAGGAGTGGCGAATTCTGTTCGGGAATCCGCTGAACGGGGTAGACTGGCTCGCGCGCCTGCCTGTCCGGCGGAAACCCCTCCGCGGCGTGGGTCCGATCCAGTTTGACCAGCAGCGCCTCCGACTGCTCCGCGTAAAGCGAGTCCGGATACTGCCTGACGACGGTGTTCAGATACCGCGCAGCGGCGTCGGGCTTGCCGGTCCGATCATAGAACTTCGCTATCCCCAGCAGACGATCCGCCTGAATGTCCTTGAGTTTCAACATGGTCTTGTCGACGAACTCCGTCTCCTCCGCCTGCGGATAAAGCCGCTTGAACTCCTCGAAAGTGTCGACGGATTCCTGCGCGAGCCGTCCGTCGCCGTCCCCCTGGCGGGCCATGTTGAACAGCATCTCGCCCAGGGCCAGATACGCGGCCTTCCGCTCGGGTGCGCCGGGGTAGTCGCGCACGACGAGCCGCAGCTGCTCCAGCGACTTCTCGGGCTTTCCCTCCTCGTCCAGCCTGAAGGCCAGGCGCAGCCGCGCGGCCGCGGCCGTCCCGGCGAAAGGCGCGCGCCTGAGCGCGGTTTCGTAGAATTCGACCGTCTTGTCCGGTCCGGTCAGCCAGGGAATCCAGCGCAGCTGCCAGAACGCCGGCTCGCGACGGCCCCGGTAGTAGCTGTCCGCAATGGCCAGTTCGCGGTCGGTCATGGCGGCGTAGTCGGTCTGCGCGGGGTATCTGGTCAGAAGCTTTTCGATGGTTTCAAATTCCCGCTGCAGCAGTCCCGCCTCGCGGAATTCGGCGACGGCGTTCTTGAGCGCGTTCGCCTTGAGCTGCTGATCGTCGGCCAGGAGATCGGCGTCGCAGAACAGCAGAGCCGCGTCGCGGTGATCCCCGTTCCGCGCGGCCCGCAGGGCTTCGGCGGCTTTGGCGTTGGCCTCGGCGTCGCCGGCCGTCAGAATCCGCGGGCAGAACAGAGTCAGCAGAAGGACGGGAAGACATCTCAGAGCCCGTCCCGGCCGTGTTCCCCGCGTTTTTTCCGCAATCGTCTTCATCCCGCATCCATGCTGCGCCGGCGGCCCGGCCGCGCGGCGATCACATCAGCCTCAGGCCGGGGAGATCCTGCACGTCGATCATTCCGGCCACGCCGCCGTCGTCGTTCAGGACAATGACGGCGTTGATGTGACGTTCCTCCACCAGTTTCAACACTTCGACGGCCAGCGCCGTCGACCGCACCGACACCGGATTCCTCGTCATGACCTCCCGTACCGGCCGGTCCAGCACGTCGAGGTTTTTTTCGGCGCGGCGGCGGAAGTCTCCGTCGGTGAAGACGCCGAGCAGACGCCGGCTTCCGTCGACGACGATGGCCGCGCCGCACTTGGCCGCGCTCATCCGCTCCAGAACGTCCCGCAGCTTCCAGTCCGGTCCGACCATCGCCGACCGGTTCTCCCCGCGCATGATGTCGGCCGCGCGCATGGTGACTTTCCTTCCGATCGCGCCTCCGGGATGCAGTCTGCCGAAATTCTCCTTGGTGAATCCCCGCTCGCGCAGCAGCACCATGGCCAGCGCGTCGCCCGTCGCCAGCAGCGCGGTGGTGCTGGCGGTCGGCGCCAGATTGAACGGGCAGGCCTCCCTCGGCACGGGCACGGGGAGCACGTAGTCGCACAGCTTCGCCAGACTCGAGTCCGCGTTGCCGGTGACGGCGACGATCTTGACGCCGAACCGCTTGGCCGGGGCGAGCATGCCGAGCAGCTCCTCGGTCTCGCCGCTGTAGCTCAACGCGAGCAGGAGGTCGTGCTTCTGCATGATGCCGAGGTCGCCGTGCAGCGCCTCCACCGGATGCATGAAGACCGCCGGCGATCCGACGCTGGACAGCGTGGCGGCGATCTTCTTGCCGATGTAGCCGCTCTTGCCGATGCCGGTCAGTATGAGCTTGCCGCCGCTGGCCAGCGCGTCCAGACAGACGGAGCAGACGTCGCCGAAGGCTCCGTCCAGCCGGTCGCGCACATGCCGCAGGGCCTCAATTTCGATGTCGAACACCTCCTGCGCGCGCTGAATGATGTCGTCCATGGATCTCCTCCCTTTCGCTTCGGATTCAAACGGCGTCTATATGCGGCACGAACGGATGTCGGTGACCAGGATGCCGCGGGCACCGACCGCATACAGCTCGTCCATGATGCGGTTGCTGTCCGCGCGCCGGATCATCGCCTTGACCGCGACCCAGTCCGGGTTGCTCAGCGGCGAAACGGTGGGGGACTCGATTCCCGGGGTGATGGCGCAGACGGCGGCCAGCTGGCTGCGCAGGATGTCGTACTCTATCATGGCGTACGCCGCAGCCAGGATCACGCCGCGGACGCGTCCCATGAGAACCTTGACTTCGCGGTACGCCGCCGTCTCCGGCGAACGCGCGATCAGGACGGCCTCGGACCGCAGCAGAGGTTCGCCGACGACGGTCAGCCCCGCCTCGGACAGGGTGCGGCCGGACTCGACCACGTCGGCGATGGCGTCGGCGACGCCGAGCCGGACGGAGATCTCGACCGCGCCGTCCAGGCGGATTATCCTGCACCGCATGCCCCTTTTCTCCAGATCGGCGCGGAGCAGCTCCGGATAGCTCGTGGCGATGCGTTTCCCGTCCAGATCCTCGATTTTCATGCCGGAGTCCGACGGAACCGCGTAGCAGAAACGGGAGCGGCCGAATTCCAGCGGCATGAGTTCATGCACCGGCGCCTGACTGTCCAGCGCGAGATCCCTGCCGGTGATGCCGAGCTCCAGAATCCCGTTGCCGACGTAAATGGCGATGTCGCGCGGACGCAGAAAGACGAAGTCCACGTTGTTCTCATGATCGCTGATCATCAGCTCCCTGCCGGAGCGCACGCAGCGGTATCCGGCCTCGCGCAGAAGCGAGACGGAGCTTTCGGAAAGAGACCCCTTGTTGGGGACGGCCAGCTGCAGCATGTGTTCTCCGGTGTTCCTTCTGTTTTCCGCGCCGCGGCGTCAGAGATGACGGTAGACGTCCTCCAGCGAAAGGCCGTCGGCGATCATCATGACCTGGATGTGATAAAGCAGCTGCGATATCTCCTCGGCGGTCCTTTCCCGGCCCTCATGCTCGGCGGCCATCCAGACCTCGCCGGCCTCCTCGACGATTTTCTTCCCTATGAAGTGCTTGCCGCGGCTCAGCTCCTCGACCGTGCCGGAATCCGGATCGGCCGCGGCGGCCTTGCTCCGAAGCTCAAGAAAAAGCTGTTCAAATGATTTCATGATTCCAGGATGCATGCGCGGTTGAGTTCCCGACGTTCCGCGCCGCAGCACGGACACCGCTTTAATGTAACGCCGATGCGAGGCAAATGCAAATGCCCGCCCCGCCGTGCGCTCCCCGGCCGTGAATTCCCCGTCGCGACGTCGATCCGGACGATCCGGCGGGAAACATCGCGTTTTCTCCGCGTCCGCTCTTGCCAAGCCGTGGGCTACGTGGTAGAATAGAGCGCGGGGCGGAACGCGCCGCGCGCCCGCCGGCGCGGGCGGAAGCGATCTAAGGAGGCATCCATGGCGAAGAAGATAGGTTTCATCGATTTGTTCATCGACGAATGGCACGCCAACAATTATCCCGCGTGGATCAAGGCCGCGAGACGCGGATCGGAGTTCGAACTGGCCTATGCGTGGGAAAAAGCTCCGGGAGCCGGACGGCCTCTTGAGAAATGGTGCGAGGATTTCGAGGTGACGCCGGTCGGAAGCATGGAGGAGATAGTGGAGAAATCGGACGCGATCTTCGTTCTCGCTCCGTCCAACCCCGAGGTGCACCGCGAGCTCGCGGAGCTGCCCCTCAGAAGCGGCAAGCCCGTCTTCGTCGACAAGCCGTTCGCCCCGTCGAAAGCCGACGCCGAGGCGATGTTCGAACTGGCGGAGAAGCATGGCACCCCGCTGATGTCCAGTTCCGCCCTCCGTTTTTCCGACGAACTTGCCGGCCACCGGGGCCGGAACGGCGCGACTTACGCGGAGACGGCGGGAGGAGGGGGATCCTTCCGGGAATACTCCATCCATCAGATAGAGATGATCACCTCCGTGCTCGGAACCGGCGCGCGGCGCGTCATGCAGTGCGGCGCGGGAGGAGTCGAGCATATGGTCATTCAGTACGGGGACGGGCGCGGAGCGTCCGTCACCTACGCCGCCAAGGCTCCTTTCACGGTCAGGCTCCTGCACGGGGGGCAGGCGGTCGTCGACGCGCGTTGTTCGAATTTCTTCCCGGCTCTTCTTTCGGAAATCCTCGACTTCTTCGCGACGGGCCGCTCGCCGATCGACAAGGCGGAGACAGTCGAGATCGCCGCGCTCGTCGCGGCGGGGATCAGGGCTCTTGAAGCCAGAAACGTGTGGCACGACCTCTGATTCGGGGAGGGCGCGGTCCGCGGAGCGGAAGGAAAGACGAGGCGGAACGTCGGCGGCCTCGTCCCGTTCCGGGGCGGCTCCGGGAACGCGGGCTTCTATTCCAGCTCGAGATCCAGCGTGAACCGCTCGTCGTCGAGAGAGACGTCGGCGATCGAAACGGCAAGCGGGATGTTCAGCCTTTCGCACAGCGTCTGCACGTCGAAGGAGACGCCGGTCGACGACTGGCGGCGGACGAGTCCGCGGCACTGCTTTTCAAGCCTGCTGCCCAGATCGCCGTCGATCCATCCGGCGATCATGTTTCCGCCGGAAACGAGCCAGTCCGGCACCAGTGAGTTCGCCGCCCCCAGGGTGAAGTCGACGTCCAGCGACGTGTCCGAGACTTTGGTGACATCGATTTTCACCGACACGTCCGGCTTGTACCACTCGTCCTGAACGACGTCGAACGCTATCTGCGCGTCCTCCGTAATCCGGAGGTTGCTCAGATTTTCGGCGGAACCGCCGGCGATTTCCGCGAGGCTCCGCAAATCGTTTTCATCGGCCTCGATGCGTATCATTTCAGATCCAATGTGATCTCCGCGCCGCCGTCGGCCAGATGGCAGTTCAAGCTGGCGGTCAGGTTCTTGTATTCAACGTTCGTCTTCAGAGAGAGTTTGGTGTTTTCGAGCGTGAAATCCGCGTCTCCGACACTGATCAGAAGCGTGTCTCCCGAATACCGCACGGTCTGCGGACAATACGCCGCCGCAAGTTTCCCGATGTCCGCCGCGTCCATAATTATTTTCATATCGATTCGACCTTTCCGTATTCCGTAGTTCAGTGATACCTTAATCGTGTGAAAGGAGGTTTTGCCTGAAAGAGTGCATCCTCCTTCTTGATTGCAAGACTCCCCGCAGACGACCGGCGTTTGAGTTCATGAAAAAAGACATTCCGCGCGTCTCACCTGTTCAGGCGATGACGATTTGCGGATTCTTGCGCAGATATTCCATGAACTCCGCAGTGTCCTTGTAGGGAACTTCGACACCGAACAATGCGCAGGCGTCATCCAATGCCGAATTGAGCGTTTCAAAATCTTTGGTCCTGAAGCTGTCGTTCAGGGTTTGCCGGATTTTTTCCATGGCAATCCGCTGCTGTTTAAGTTTTTCGGACACAATGATATCGAATTGCTGAGACGCTTCCTGGAGTTTCTGTTTGCGTAGAGCAAAGATCTCCTCTATCCGCTGCCGCCGCAGTTCCCGTTTGAGATTGAAGAGATCAATCCGGTCGAAGAAATAGATGGCGATCGCCGACAGAACCGCTGAAATTACAGGAGAGAAAATGTCGGAAAGGATCGTCGCTCCCGGGAACAAGGCGTCGAGAGCCAGATTGCCGACGGCATTCACCATCAATGCAACCAGGAGTTTGGGATAACGTCCCATGAATTGCGCAAATTTCCTGAGAGGCACTTGAAAAAGGCCTG
>CAYODJ010000030.1:0-25724 GCA_964402715.1 uncultured Victivallaceae bacterium | reverse complement strand
GCCGTTTTCTTCGCATTGCACGCTTTGAAATCCGGCCGATGGTACTGGTGGCTTTACTGCAGTTTCAGTTTGACCGCATAGGTTTAACAAACAGCCATTTTGCGCCAATACATTGAGCTTACTTCTCTGATTTTTTTCAGAACACCATTTTCCGATTTTTTCTTTTATTGAGTTTGTTCATGCCGGAGCAAATCCCGGCAGGAATGCCTGTTCCGGAGCTGTGCCCACACCGACAGGACGGATGCTGTCCCTCTGCATCGCAGGATGCTTCCGCTATTTAGATGTTGATGTGCTCATCCCATGGGACGGTTGTGAAAGCAGATGTAAAAAAATGGATGTGCTCCTCTTTCTAAGTCAGTTGCCACGCATTGTTTTCGAGCCGATTTTCGGCGTGATGATCGCCGGCATGCTGCTGGCACTTCTGCTGAACTTTCGCCGCCGCAGCTGGAGGTTTTATGCCGTGCTGATCGGCGTCGGCTTTATGCTAGTGTGGCGAAACTGTCTCCATCTGCTCTCAAAACGCTACTCCGAAATTCTATCAATGACAGTGGACGCGCTGTTCCCAGCTTATGAAGCGCACGTATGACGCAGCGTATCTCTTCTGCAAGGCGCGGGAGGAAACCCATTCCCTGTTTTCGAATGTAGCGGTTGCCAGGAACTGGAAACTGATCTTTCCCGCTCCGCGACAATCGCCGGAAGCTCTGGATCAAGTTGTACTGCTTCCGGAATAGGAAAAAATGATGCACAAAAACAGAAATCACATGCGCAAGCTCCTCCGCACTCTCCAGATTCGCGTCGCTTTCATGGTTCTCGCCGACTCCGTCTGCGCAACGGCAGTTTTTGAGTCGGCATCATTGGGAATGCGTTTCTTTGAAAATATCGGGCACAAATCGGAACCTCATTGGCATTTTCTCCCGTTCCTGCTGTTCCTCTTGATCTGCAACTCATTCTTCCGCTGTTACCACGGCAGCCTTTTCCACCCGGGAATCTGTCTGAACAAAATCGAAGAAATCCGACGGATTTCCCTGTCGGTTGGGTTAACCTATCTGCTGCTTTCCACCTACCTGACACTTTCCAGAAAAAGCGAGGACTATTCCCTCCTCTGGCTGTTCATGGGTATGGGGGCGACGATTCTCATGCTGCCTATCTCGCGCTTTCTAATCCGTTTGCTGTTGAAAATTCTCGGAATCGGGCAAATCCGAATCCTTATCGCGGGAGCCGGTGAAACAGGGAAGCTTATCTGCAGGGAGTTCGAGGACAGTTGCTATTACGGATTCCAGATCGTCGGCTATCTGGACGATGACCCAGAAAAGCAAGGGAAAGATGTTGATGGGCACCCGGTGCTCGGAACACTCGCCTCCGCACGGAGAATAGCCGGGGAATGGGGAGTTGAGTATGCCATCTGCTGTCTGCCGGTAAAGATCATCAACCGGACATTCCGGTGTTATTCCAAGATTTTCCGACATATCATGTTCATTCCGGACAACCGGATTCTGCCGATCTCCTGGCTTTATCCCGCCTCGGTCGGACTGCTGGGCGGATTCGAAATCCGCAATCAACTGCTGCTGCCCATGCCGCGTCTGCTGAAAACCCTACTGGAAATAATGATGGCGTTCTGTGCCATCGTCATTCTGCTGCCGCTGTTCATCGTTCTGTCGTTAATCGTGAAATTGTCGAGCGCGGGTCCGGTGTTCTACTCCGCAGAGCGCCTCGGAATCCACGGCAAACCAATCCGCGTACTGAAATTCCGCACCATGTACGCGGATGCCGCAGCACGCCTGAAACAAATGCTCGATGAAAATCCGGCACAGAAAGCCGAATGGCAGAAGAACTTCAAACTCCAGAATGATCCGCGCATCACGCCGATCGGCAGATTCCTTCGCAGAACCTCGCTGGACGAACTGCCGCAGTTCTGGAATGTCCTTACCGGAGAGATGGCTGTGATCGGGCCTCGTCCGATTGTCCGTGACGAGATTAAGTACTACGGTAAAAATTATGAGATCAGAAAGCGCGTTAAACCTGGCATCACCGGACTCTGGCAGGTGTCGGGGCGCAATGAAATCGACTATCAGCAACGCGTCATGTTGGACATGTATTACATCATGAACTGGTCAATATGGATGGACTATTATATCTTTTTCAAAACTGTCTATGTGGTCGTTGCGCGCCGCGGCGCCTGTTGAAAAAATGGCTGGAAACGAAAAGATTGACTGTTTCAAACAGTGCCGACGAATGTCCGATAATCACCGTGCGCAGTCATCAGTCCCGCCTCCGACAAAACATGTCGCGGCTTGCCGCATTGCATCGCGAATCTACATGACTGCGGCACGTAAACCGGCTTCGCAACCTCCGATGCATCAAACGATACCGTATTCAAGTAACGGCAGTCATGCACCGCCCATGATCATCGGAAGTGATCTAAAAAAAGACACGGACACAATTACGAAACGCCCCCTCAACACACTCTAGCAGCACCCATGAAGACTGCTGCGGCAGATGATCTTACACCGCATGCTACCGCGACCGGCATCAGCAAAGAAGCATCGTATGCCTTCGAGGCGGAATTAAAAGATGTCGGAACAGTGATCGGAGGAGGATGTCGAAGGAAACAGTGAATGGGCGACCGTAGAGGGCGACCAGCTTGTCGTTGATCAGCGCGTGATGTCGAAGGAAACAGTGAATGGGCGACGCCTCTATTCACGTCGGCAGTCGCGGTTTCCGCCACAGGCTATGTAGCGTTAACGAACAAAGAAACTTTGTCGGCAAAAAACCAAAGATTTAAACAGCGAGGTCACATTTATGGAAGAGACGGAAAGAAACATCTGGCCGGGTTACATTTTCAATTCCATCAAACGGAAACGGCGCCGGATTCTGTTGACGGCGGTCATCAGTTTCCTCTCATTGTGTCTGCTCGGACTGCTGACTCTGCTGATCATGCCACCCGAACGCGTTTTCTCACAGCAAATTCATGTGCAGCTCAAAAGGGGCAAGGGCTCCGTTCTCGTCTATCCGGACGAAACTCCATTCAACCACCTTGACATCATCTGTCCGGCGGTGCTGCAGCAGGTCTACACGGACCAGAGCCTTGCATCAGTAATCCCGTTCGACAAGTTCACAAGTCTCTTCTCCGTCGTCAACTACTCGCGGAAACTGGCCATACTGAACGCAGATTTCGGACAGAAGCTGGCCAAGCGAAATCTCTCTGTCGCCGACATGAATCAGCTGGAGGAGCTGTACCTGAAAAAGCTGAACGACCTGAACAATTCCACCTATCAGATCAGCATGAAGCCGAGCATCCACCTGACCGACGAGAAGTCCGCCCAGATTCTCGGCGCCATACCGCAGACGTGGATGCTCCTGTTCCGAAAAACCAACGGGGGCAAGCTCCCCCGGATCGGCACCGACGCGCTTTTCGCAAAGAAACTGCGCGAGGCAATACAGACAAGTCACCTAATTGCCATAGATCGCGCCACCCACTGCAACGACCAGCTGTTGAAACTGTGCGATTCACTGCAGGAACTGCAAGGAGACCGCAACATCCGTCTGACATCGGGAGAATCTCTCGATGACCTGAATGAATCGCTGCACAGCATCCGCAAATACCAGCTGGATCCCCTGCTTCAGATGGTTCTGAACAGCAGCAATCTGCACAGCGACATGGATCGTTATTTCGTGAACGGCCAGCTTCAATCCCTGCAGCAGCAGCTCGCCTCGTCGCAGATGAAGTACGACAGCATCGGCAAATCGCTGTCCATCATTCAGAACCCGGCGCGGACGACGGCGGCGGGCAAATCGGCCGATGCCGGCGAGCAGGTCAGCATCGACTCATCCGTATTTCAACAGATTGAGTCCCTGACGAGACGCGATGTCAACAACGCTCTCCGGAGAGAACTGGCCACGGAAAACGTCAGCATCGGCGAGGAGATTGCCGAACTTCAATCCGAGATGCAATATTATCAGCAGATGCTCGGTGTTATGGATCGTTCCAAGAACATCCAGGGCAACGTCGAACAGTTTGAGCAGATGTTCACGAGGATGGTCGATAGTCTGTCCGCCGCCGCCGCCAAGGTGAACGGCATCAGACAGCTGATAACTGAGGACTATCTCTCCGGTCTCGATTTCTTCAGCCCGGCCGGCCAGATTTCATTGCAGAACACCTATCTGATCCATCCGTTAATACTGACCGCCATCACTGCGGGAATCTGGATCCTGTTCAATCTGCTCGTGCTCGCAATCGGTTTCGCCCGCGACTTCTATGCGGAGAACAGTGATAATCCGCCGCAGGCGGCGTGAGTCTCCTCCAAAGGCGGACTCCGTCCGCAGAACAATTCCATCCAGAACGTCCGCCTCCGGCCGCACATCAGCTTTCAGCCGGAGACGGACATTTTCTTTGAACGAACAGCGATCCTCGGTGGAGGATCGAAAATCCGCGGCATGCCGTCTTCCCGCCTGCTCCACATGTTCCGCCGCACTTCCCGAAGGCTTTCCTTCTCTCCTGCATACTGTCTCGCCCTCCCCTCCCGCCGCGCCGCCCCCTGGCGGTCAAATTTGCCCGTGACCTGTCCGTCACCGACGCCGGCGCGTCCCGACGACGGCATCTGGCGGCTCCGCCGCGGCGCCACAGCTTGTCGCCGCGCAAATCACTCCCGCCTCCCCTCTGCGTGCGCCTGCCGCACGCCTGTCAAAAATCACCCTGAATGACCCTGCCGCTCTGGATTTTCTCGAAACCGGATGCTATGTTATGCGTGTGTCTGTCTTTAATCCCGAATTCACGGAGCCGCAGCGTGAAAATCCCTGTCAAGTGGGTCGCATGTTTACTGATGTTGTGGAGCGCCGGCACGCTGACCGCAGCCAAAATCAGCCGGATCAGTTTTGAGCAGAAAGGCGTCGCCCCGCTGTCGGAGGAGCAGCTTTACTACAACATACGTCTGCGGACGGGCGACGAACACCGGAGCGAGCTCATCGACGAGGATGTCAAGCGCCTCTTCTCCACCGGAAATTTCTCAGACGTGGTCGCCGTAACCGAACCTCAGGAGGACGGCGGCGTCGCGCTGACGTTCCGCCTGAGGCTGAAGCCGCAGGTGATGAAAATCATCTTCGACGGGAACGCCAAGTTCCAGGAGGACGATCTCAGGCCTCTGGTCACCCTGGCGGCGGACGCGCCACTGAACGACGCCGGTCTGCGTGAAACCCTGACCGCGATCCGGAAGTTCTACAAGGACAAGGGATACAACGACGCCACGGTGACTCCGCTGGTCGAACCCGTCGGCGAGGACCAGGTGAACGTGACGCTGCGCATCCGCGAGAATCTCCGTCTGAAGATCGCCCGCGTCCGTTTCGAAGGCGCTTCGGTGTACTCCCAGGCGGTCCTGCGGGACGCCGTCGCCAACCGCAGTTCATTCTGGAACGCGCTTCCCCTGATCGGCAATCTTCTGAACGCCGGCCTGCTGGATCGCGCCGAGCTGGAAAACGATTCCGCCCGCATCCGCAACCTTTATCTGGACAAAGGATATCTGGACTTCAGCGTCGAGAAAATCGACGTCGCTCCCACGCCTGACGACCCGGAATACGTGAATCTGACCTTCCATGTCAGCGAGGGGAAGCCCTATCAGGTGGGAAGCGTCGGTTTCGCCGGAAACGAGGTCACGTCGACTCCGGATCTGGAACTCATGCTCCGTCTCAAGAAAGGCGGAATCTTCAGCGCGTCCATGGAGCGGGAGACGATAAAGGCGGTCACCGACCATTACGAATCGATGGGCTACGTCGACGTCGCCGTGCGGCCGAGAAGATTCGCCGACTTCCGCAGCCACACCGTGGACGTCACTTTCGTGATCACCGAGGGTCGCCGGTACGCGGTGCATGACGTCGTCATCACCGGCAACATCTACACCAAGGACAAGGTCATCCGCAGGGAGCTGGCCATCCAGCCGGGGGATCCGGTGGACCGCAACCGCATAGAGGTGAGCAGATCGCGTCTGATGGGCATGGGCTATTTCAACAAGGTCGAGGCCACAACCAGCAACGCCGACGCCGTCGACGAGAAGGACGTGAATTTCCGCATAGAGGAGAAGCCCGACCGCTTCCAGTTCAAAATCGGCGCCGGATTCTCCGACGTCAACAGTCTGGTGGGAATGGCGGAAATCTCCAGCAGCAATTTCGATCTCCTCAACCCCGGCGACTGGTTTTACGGCGGCGGCCAGCGGGTGCGTCTGCAGGCTCTGGTCGGCATCGAGCGCATTGGCTTCAACTTCGACTTCTCGGAGCCGTGGCTGCTGGATCTGCCCATGCGCTTCGACCTGTCCCTCTACGGCAACCAGATGGAATTCGAACACTGGGACGAACGCCGGTACGGAGGGCGCGTGTCCCTGAACCGCAGGATATTCGACGACTTCACCACGGTGACCGGCACCTACAAGTTCGAACAGGTCAATGTCCTGGACATGTCGCACCATGTCGGATCCGAACTGAGAAGCGAGCGCGGCCGTCAGTGGGTCAGCCAGACTTCGCTCATGGTCGACCGCGACACGAGGGACAGTCTGGTCTCACCGACGTCCGGATACAACCTGAACCTGCTGGCGGCGGTGTCGCCTAAAATCATGGGGTCGTCCAGCAATTTCTACCGTCTCGAAGCCAAGGGAAGCTACTACTACTCCTTCTTCGAAAAGGCCGTCGTCGCCATGGGAGGGTTCAGGGTGGGCACCGTGTCCGCCTTCAGCCGGACCGCCGACGTTCCGCTGTTCGAGCGGTATTTCCTCGGCGGCGGGGATTCACTGCGCGGATTTCCGTTCCGCGAGGTTTCGCCGCTCAATCACGAGGATGACGCGCGGGGCGGTCAGACGATGATTCTGGGGACGTTCGAGATCAGTCATCCGATCTGGAGCTTCATCAGGGGCGCCGCGTTCGTCGACGTGGGCAACACATGGAAGAACGCCTACAGCTTCGGTCCCGGAGGCATCAATCTGGGCGCCGGATACGGTCTGCGCATCCAGCTGCCGATGATCAACGCCCCCATCAAGCTGGATCTGGCCTACCCCGTCGTCAACAACCAGGACGACGTCTCCAGCAAACTGCGCTTTCACTTCAACATGGGGTTCACGTGGTGAAAAACATGGACGGCCAGACGGATTTCCATTCTCTTCCCCCGACCATCGAATCGCTGCAGATGATTCTGAGGAAGCTGCGCTCCCCAGGCGGCTGTCCGTGGGACCGCGAGCAGACGCGCGAGACGCTGGCGCGCTGTCTCTCCGAGGAGTGCGCGGAATTCCTGGACGCCGTGGACCGGAGGATTCCGTCGGAGATATGCGACGAGCTCGGCGACGTGATGATGAACGTCGTGTTTCAGGCGGTGATCGCCTCCGAGCGCAACGAGTTCACGCTGGAGGACGTGTTCCGCAACGTGAACTCCAAGATGGTGCGCCGTCACGCCCACGTCTTCGGGGACGCCGTCGCCGGATCCTCCGAGGAGGTGCTGAAAATATGGAGAAAAATCAAGGCCTCGGAGAAAAAGACCGGGCGCAGTTCGGTTCTCGACGGGGTTCCGAGGCATCTCAGTGCGCTTGACCGCGCCGAAAAGCTGCAGAAAAAAGCGTCCGAGACCGGCTTCGACTGGAACGGGGAGACGGAGATCCTCGACAAGATTTCGGAGGAGCTCGCGGAGGCCAGAGACGCCGCAGCGTCCGGCGTCGACGAAAATGTCGACGAGGAGCTGGGGGACTTGCTGTTCGCGGTGGTCAATCTGATACGGTTCCGCGGACACGGCACGGCCGAGGAGCTGCTGCGGCGAGCCAACGACAAATTCTCTCGCCGCTTCCGGATTGTCGAGGAAAAGCTGTCCCGGATGGGTGTCCCTCCCGGGGATGCGGACGGCGCCCTCATGGAGAGGCTCTGGGACGAAGCCAAGGCTCAGTTGTCCGAGGAGCGGCGAAGATAATCTCCGGAAGCGCGATGAACGACACCCGCAACCAGCTGCTTCATTCGCTGAACGTCCGACGCGAGTTCAGAGCGCCCATGTTCACGGTCGAAAAAATTCCCGGGGAGAACATGCGCAACGGCGCGGCGGTGCGCATGCCGAACTGGCTCGGCGACGCGGTCATGGCGCTGCCGGCGCTGCGACAGATAAAGAGGATGCTGCCGTGCCGGTGCGCTCTGGCGGTCGTCACGCCGCGTCATCTGCGGCCGCTGTATCACGCGCTGCCGTGGGTGGACGTCGTCCTGCCGCTGCGTGACGCCCACCGCCTGTGGACCCGGGAGGAGATAAGGATGGTGCGCCGCTTCTCCCCCGGATTCGGAGTGCTGTTCAACAACTCCTTCCGCGACGCGCTGATGATGCGCCTGGCGGGAGTCGGCTCTCTTTACGGCGCCGCCGCCAGATGCCGGTCGCCGCTGCTGCGGCGCAGCTTCCGGTTCCCCGGAAGACGCGTCTGCGGACTGAACCGCATGCACCAGACCAACCGGTATCTGTCCGTCGCGGCGGCGATCGGCGCTCCCGAGTGGGACGGAGAACTGCCGGAAATCCGTCTGCCCAGACCGTTTCTTCAATTCCCGCCGCGGATCCGCGCTCTGAGCGAGCACCCGAAACTGCTGATCATGGCGGCCGGCGCGGCCTACGGCGCGGCCAAGCGCTGGAGCAGCACGAACTTCGGAGCCGTCGCGTCGCGCTGGATCGCCAGCGGCGGCGTGGTCGCTGCGGTCGGATCGGCGTCGGAGGCCGCAATCGGCACGGAGATAGCGTCCGGCCTTCCGGAAACCAGGTTCTTCAATCTGGCGGGAGAGACGGACATGCCGGATCTGATGTGCCTGATCCGCTCGGCGCGCGCGGTCGTCGCCAACGACAGCGGAGTCATGCATCTGGCTGCGGCGATGGGCCGCCCCGGGGTCGCGGTGTTCGGGTCGACCGACTATTCGGCCACGGGGCCGGTCGGCACCGGCTGGAAGATTCTGTATTCGGGGCGCTCATGCTCGCCCTGCTTCCGCCGGGTGTGTCCCCGGAACAATCCGGAATGCATGTCGGACATCCCGGCGGACGCCGTCGCGGACGCGCTCGGGGAAATGTTCTGACTGCCGCCGGACGCCGGATGCGTCCGACGGACTCCTATGCGGATCGTGGAAGTCCGGCGGACCGGCCGTCGGGTTTTCTTCTCCGCACCCCGCGCTTCTGCGGGACGGCGTTTCCGGCCGGACGCGTCTCGTCGGCTGGGCAGTTGACAATCCGGATGACCGGCGGTAATGTAACGTGCGGCACGCCGTCCCCAGCGGCCCGCCGGAGAGGCGATCCGTCCGCCGCGCCGGCCGCGACACGGGCAAACAATTAAAGCGAAGGTTAGTCTGCAAATGAATCTTGAGACCAGATGGTGCAGTTCCCTTGCGAAAGTGCTTCCGGCGCGGGAACCGGACTGCGAGCCGTTCCGTTCCGGGACGGCTCTGCGCGGTGAAAATTTCTCCCTCCAGCTCGCCTACCGCGCCGTGGATTTTCACTTCACAAAAATCGGGATCGAAATCAAATCGGATCTGAAGGAGTTCATCTCGGTGCGGCGCGTGGATCTCGTGCCGGCGGAATTTGTGAGCTACGAATTCGACGACGACTACATTTCCAGAGAACCAGGTCTGTATCCGGACATTCTCTCGGAGATCCGGGACGGCGCGGTCGACGCTGTTCTCGGCCAGTGGCGTTCCCTGTGGTTCAGAATCGCCGTCCCGCAGGACTGCGGCCCCGGCGTGTATTCCGTCGCCGTCACGCTTTCCGCGGACACGGGGAAAGAATCAGTCAGAAAGACCGTGTCGTTCGATCTGGAGGTCATCGACGCGGCGCTGCCCGAACAGACCCTCGTCAACACCCACTGGTTCCATTCGGACTGTCTGGCGGCGTACTACGGCGTCGACGTGTTCAGCGAGAAGTACTGGAGCATCGTCGGCAGGTTCATGAAAAACGCCGCGGAGCACGGCATCAACATGATCCTGACTCCGGTGTTCACCCCGCCGCTGGACACCCGGCCGGGCGGAGAACGTCCGACGGTGCAGCTCGTCGACGTCCGGCTGAACGGCGGTGAATATTCCTTCGGCTTTGAAAAACTGGATCGCTGGATTGCTCTCGCGTCGTCGTGCGGCATGAAATATTTCGAGATTTCCCACCTGTTCACGCAGTGGGGAGCGAAGTTCACGCCGAAAATCATCGCCGGAACCGACGGAGCCGAAAAAAGAATTTTCGGGTGGGACGTGAGATCGGACTCTCCGGAGTACATGAAGTTTCTCGACGCCTTTCTGCCGGAGCTCGTCCGCCATCTCAAGGAGAAGCGTCTTCAGAGCAACGTCTATTTCCATTGCTCGGACGAGCCGTGCGCGAACGACGTCGAATCATACGGCAAGGCCGTCGCCGCGCTGCGCAGGCATCTGGCCGGATTCAAGATCATCGACGCTCTCTCGGATGTGACGTTCTTCAAGAAAGGACTCGTCTCGATTCCGATCCCCAACGAATTCAGTCTGGATGACTTCATCGCCGCCGGGACGGCCGAACGCTGGACGTATTACTGCTGCCATCCCACGGTGACTTTCAGCAACCGCTTCATATGCATGCCTTCGTCGCGCAACCGAATAATGGGGACGCTGCTGTACTACTACGGAGTGCACGGATTCCTGCACTGGGGATACAATTTCTATTTTTCGGCGCTTTCGCGTCACCTGATCGATCCTTACAGATGCACGGACGACGAACTGGTGCACCCCGCCGGCGACCCGTTCGTCGTGTATCCCGGCGAAGACGGAGCGCCTGTGGATTCCGTCAGGCACGAGGTGTTCGCCGAAGGACTCCAGGATCAGCGCGCGCTGCAGCTCCTCGAGACGGCGATGCCTCAGGAGTCGGTTCTTAAGGAGCTCGACAAGTTCTCTCCGAATTCAAAGATGAGCATGGCGGATTACCCGCGCGGGGAGCGGAAGGTGCTTGCCATGCGCGGGCGGATCAACCGGCTGATCAAGGAGCGCTGCGCGCCTCACGCGGGATGACATGACGGAATGCGCGACGCCGCTGTCCGTCGCCGGACGGCGCGGCGCCGAAAGGACAATACGTAAACAGGGAGCGTGTTTTATGAAAAACGGGAGAATTCTGATGAAGACATGGCTGATGCTGCTGGGCGCGGCTGCGCTGCTGACGGCGAGTCAGGCCTCGGAGCCGGGCGTCAGGGAGTCCGGAACCGCCTACGCCGAAGAGGCTCTCGCTCCGTTCGTGCGGAGCGGACAGCTTCCGGGCGCGATCAGCGTCTTCTACAAGAACGGCGTTCAGGAAACCGCCTGCGTCGGCTACGCCGACGTCGCCGCGAAGCGCCGCATCACGATGGACGACATATTCATGCAGTGCTCGCAGACCAAGGGATTCTGCGGCGTCTCGATCGCCATGCTGGTCGAGGAGGGAAAAATCTCCCTGGACGATCCCGTGTCGAAATATCTGCCTGAATTCAAGGAGCTCTGGGTGCTGACCTCGGACAAGGACGGTGTCAGAACGCTCGCCAGGGCGAAAAACACGCTCACTGTCCGCATGGTCATGAATCACACCGGCGGATTTCCGTTCGAGATCTGCGCCAAGCAGGGAGTGTCCCGCGGAGGCGGGTGGAACGGAGGCGCGCCGCTGCGTCAGACGGCCACCATCGCCGCATCCTCCCCTCTTCTGTTCGAACCGGGGACGGCGGTGCAGTATTCCAACACCGGCATCGACATCGGCGCGGCGATCGTCGAAGTCGTGACGGGACAGCGCTGGGAGGATTTCCTCCGGCAGCGCGTCTTCACCCCGCTGGACATGAAGTCCTGTTCGTTCCGTCCGAGCGATCAGGCGCTCGCGACGCAGATTGAATTGTACAAGTGCGCCAAGGACGCGCCGGCGCAACGCCTCCCGGAAGCCGCCGCCATGCAGCGTCCCTACAACGGCGACCGCGTGTTCCCTTCGGCGGGGGCGGGACTGTGGCTGACGGCGGGAGATCAGCTTAAATTCTACAAGATGCTGATGAATCTCGGCGTGGGCGAGAACGGCGTGAGGATTCTCAAGGAGCAGACCGTGAAGGAACTGCTCGCCAAGTCGACCCGGCCCAAGGGAATGGGCGGATATTCCCTGGGACTGGGTGCGCCGGAGGAGGACAAGGAGGATTCATGGTTCGGCCACGGCGGCGCATGGGGCACGAACTGCGTGGTCAACTGGCACCGCAAGGAACTTAAGCTCTGGGTCGTCCAGCTGACCGGCGGCCCCCGTCCGTGGGACGCGGCGCGGGCCAAGGCGTCCGAGAAATTCTTCAGTCACCTCATCGACAACACCGCCGCCGACGCGTATACCGGACGCACCAAGTGACCTCCGCCGCAGCCTTCGCGGCTCTTCGCGGCTCCGTGTGAAAACGCCGGGCGGGCGGCCGCCCGTCCGGCGTTTACGGTCACCGCAGCGGGAACGCGTCGGCGTGTCCATTGACGCGCACATTTCCGTCGCCCGTGGCGGCCTCTTCCCCCGGAGGGATCCGGCGGAGGCCGCCGACGGATCGCGCGAGGCTGCGTCTGTCATCGTTTTCTTTCGCCACGCGGATTGCAAAATTCACGGCGAGTGTTACAGTTGAACCGCGACCGGAGATCGTCTCCGCGTTTTCCCCGTGCCGGTTTCAACAATGGAGGAATCATGTCGTCGAACGCTCTGCTGTTCATGCTGCTGTTCGGATGCGCCGTGCTGGCCGTTCAGGCGCTCCTGCTGTTCCAGATCATCATCCGGCTCAGATCCCGCCGCATTGACGCGGGCGGGACGGATGATCTGGAGAGGATGTTCGACCGTCAGAACGCCGGCATGCGCGACGAGGTCGCCCGCAACCGGCAGGAGATCGGAAAGGAACTGAGAGACAACCGCGAGGAGCTGTCGATGTCTTTTCAGAGGCTCGGCGACACGCAGGGAAAGCAGCTGGAATCCTTTTCCGGCAGACTGGACAGCCTGACGAAGACCTCGGTCGACGGACTGGACAAAATCCGACAGGCGCTGGAGGAGAGTCTCCGCACTCTCCGTCTGGAGACCGCTGGCAAGCTGGACGAGATGCGTCAAGTCGTCGACGAGAAGCTGCAGCAGTCGGTGGAGAAGCGTTTCAACGAGTCGTTCCGCCTGATCAGCGAGCGGCTGGATCAGGTGCACAAGGGTCTCGGGGAGATGCAGAACCTCGCGCACGGTGTGGGCGACCTGAAGAAGGTCCTCGGCAACGTGAAGACGCGCGGCGTTCTCGGGGAGTTTCAGCTCGGCGCCATTCTGGAACAGTACCTGACCCCGGATCAGTACGAGACCAACGTCGCGGTGAAACCGCATTCGGCGGAACGGGTGGAATTCGCCGTCCGCATGCCGGGAGGACGCGACGAGGAGAAGCCTGTCTATCTGCCCGTCGACTCGAAATTCCCTCTGGAGGACTACCAGCGTCTGCTGGACGCGTATGATCATGCCGGCGAGACGGCGGCGTCCGACCTTGAGCATATCCTGAAGTCATTCGAGGCCTCCGTGCGCCGGAACGCCCGCAGCATTCACGACAAATACATAAGCCCTCCGTACACGACCGATTTCGCGCTGATGTTCGTCCCGACGGAGGGACTGTACGCGGAGATCCTGCGCAGGAACGGACTTTTCGAGTCGCTGAACCGCGAATTCAAGGTCGCCGTTGTCGGACCGGCGAATCTGATGGCCTTTCTGAACAGCCTGCAGATGGGCTTCCGGACGCTGGCCATAGAGAAACGCTCCAGCGAGGTGTGGAACGTGCTCGGCGCGATCAAGACCGAATTCGGCAAATTCGGCGAAATCCTTGAAAAGACGAAGCTCAAGCTGACGCAGGCGGTGAACGTCATAGACAACGCGCAGGTCCGCAGCAGAGCCATCCAGCGCCGGCTCAAATCCGTCCAGGAACTGCCCAGCGACAGAGCCGAACAGCTGCTCGCCGAACCGATTGACTGCGGAGCGATTCCCGACGGCGAAGAATCGCGGTGACCGGACGATCCGGGACACGCGGAAACGGCCGCAGCCGGAAAGGCCGCAGCCGTCTCCCCGCGCACGGTGATCCGTCATCTGAGCGCGCCGGAGGCGATTGGCCTCCGGCGCTTTCATCTCCGCCCGCCTTTCCCGCATGAAAGAAAAAAGAGTTTTCCTCTTGTATTTCTCCGCAGGCGACCTATATTATCGGCGCATTTCCGGGCGGGATAGCTCAGTTGGTTAGAGCGTCGGAATCATAATCCGCAGGTCCCCGGTTCGAGTCCGGGTCCCGCTACCATCCGCCTCCCCGTGGCGGCCGTGACACTCTCTTCTCCCGCAAGGCGGTGTCACGATGACGTCCGGCGCCGGTTCCTCCGCGCCGCGGTTTTCACTTCGTCGGCCGTCTCTTCCGCTTGACGTCCGCGGCCGCCCTCCTGCGGAAGCCCGTCGCGGAATTTTCACCGCTTCTAGACACGTCCCGTTCACCCGCTCCGATCATCCCGCTGCCAGGAGAGCCGGCATGCCGGCGACGGCAGTGCCGGCGCATGTCGGCCGGAAATGGCGCACGGCGGGATCATTTTCACGAAATGAACGCGGGATCGGCGGCGGATCCGAGGAACCGTCCCGCCGGAAAACTGCGGGACGGAAGGAGCGGACGACTCATCCCCCGGATGTCCGGACGGATAGTCTCCCGCTCCGGTGACGCGTCACTTGCCTATGCAGAATCTGCTGAAGATGTTTCCCAGCACGTCGGGATCGGATGTCTTTCCGATGACGCGTCCGATCGCGTCGACGGCCGTGCGCAGCGGAATCACCGCCAGCTCCCATGATCCGGCGACGATCAGGGTCGCCGCCTCAGGCAGAGCCGACAGCGCGATGCGTATCTGCTCGTGATGCCTCTCGTTGACGGCGAATTCCGGCTCCCGCCAGTCGCTCCTCCCCCAGACTGCGGCGGCGAACGCGTCCGCCAGCTCCGGCAGACCGAATCCGGTTCTGGCGGAAATGCGCACCGTCGGGAAATCCAGCGGCGGCAGATCCCTGTCCGCAGCCGCATCCATCTTGTTCCACACCGCTATCGTACGTTCCGGCGCGCCGGCCGCCGCCGCCGTCTCCTCCTCGAGATCGGCGGTCGCGTCCAGCACCCAGAACGTGACGTCGGCGCTGCGCAGCGACTCCCTGCTCCGTTCCATGCCGATCCGCTCAATCACCCCTCCCCCCTCGCGGAATCCGGCGGTGTCAATCAGTCTGACGGGGATGCCGCCGATCTCGGCGCGTTCCTCCAGCGTGTCCCTGGTGGTTCCGGCGATGTCCGTCACGATGGCGCGCTCGTAGCCGAGCAGACGGTTGAGCAGGCTGGACTTACCGACATTGGCCCGGCCGGCGATCACCACTCTGACTCCGTCTCTGAGCACCGCGCCCGCGCGGCCGCTGTCGGCCAGAGTCTCAAGCTCCTCCGACACGGATTTCACGCGCACAGTCAACGAACCGTCCCATTCCAGCTCCTCGTCCGGAAAATCCAGACGGGCCTCGCATTCGGCCAGAATTCCGATCAGTTCATCGTACACGCGGTTCAGAACCCCGCTCAGCGCCCCCCCGAGCTGTCTCTCGGCCAGACGCAGCGCCGTGTCGCTCTGCGCGGCTATCAGATCGCAGACGGCCTCTGCCTGCACCAGATCGATTTTCCCGTTCACGAACGCGCGGAAAGTGAATTCGCCCGGCTCCGCCGTTCTGCATCCGTTGCCGCACATCGCCGCGAGAACGGAACGCGCGGCCCTGGCGCCGCCGTGACAGTGCACCTCCACCACGTCGTTGCCAGTGTAGCTGTTCGGACCGGGCATGTACACGCCCAGAACCTGATCCCCGCCGACGGCTCCCAGCGTCATGCGTCTCGGACGGTCTGGACCGGGAACCGCCCTGCCTCGCCATACCTTCCGGAGCACGGCGCACGACTGCGGACCGTCCATGCGGACGATCGCTATCGCTCCTCCGACCGCAGTGGCCAGTGCGCAGATGGTGTCGCCGGTGTCCATCTCTTACAGCGTCACCCACTTCCCCGCCCTGGCCGCGTCGTAGCAGGCGATCACCAGCCGCGCGGTCTCGGCGGCGTCCTCTCCGGTCACGCTCGGAGCACGGTGACTGCGGACGGCGTCGATCACATCGGCTATCTGAGCCGCATGCCCGCCGCCGTAGTAGTCCTTGGCCGCCCCGTTCAACAGATCCTTGTCCTCACCGCATTTTTCAAACATCCTCTCTATCTCGTCTTTTTTGCGGGGATCGGTGAACTCAAGGTATGACGGCGTGAAATCCGTATATTCGACGTACCCGTCCGTGCCGGTGATCGAATACACGCTGCGCCACTCGACCGAACGGCTGCCGGACGTCGCCGTCATCGTCGCCAGAGCGCCGGAACGGAATCTCATGGCGACCGCGATGGTGTCCTCGGTCTCGATGACGCCCTGATGCGTTAGGTTGTCGTACTTCGCGGACACGGATTCGGGCTCTCCCAGGAAGAACCGCAGCAGATCGAGATGATGCACCGACTGGTTGATCAGCACGCTGCCTCCCTCCATGGACCATGTGCCTCTCCAGGCATCGGCCTGATAGTACTCGTCGGTTCTCAGGCAGCTGACATGCAGCGTGGCATTCAGTATCCGGCCGAACGCCCCGTCGGAAATCAGCTGCCGCAGCATGCGGTTGGCCGGCTCGAACCGGTGCTGAAAAATACCGCTGAACACCGAATCGGGGTGTCTTCTTCTCGCATCCATGATCCGCCTCAGCCCGTCGGATGTGCTTGTCAGACACTTTTCACAGACGACATGCTTCCCCATGTCCAGCGCGGCGGCCGCTATCTCGGCATGGCTGAAATGATCCGTGCAGACGCTGACGACGTCGACCTCCGGATCCGACAGGATGTCGGCGTAATCGGCCGTCCGCCGGGGAACCGAGTATCTGTCCCCCAGGGCATCGGCTTTGGCCGGATCCAGATCACACAGCCATTTGACATGGACATCAGGAATTCTCCGGTAGCTTTCAATGTGGGTCGGCGCAATCACGCCGCATCCCACCACCCCGCAGTTGATCGTCTTCATGCGTCCATACTCCTCCTTATTGATTGCAATCCGTCCGGAAAACACCTTTTCTCCGACTGCCGTACGTCCGGCCGACGGCGCTGAATCGGATTCACCAGAGCATCCGGCAGTTGTACGCCAGAAAAACCGCGTAGAACAGCAGCAGCAGCGCACCGTGGGCGCGGTTCAGGCATTTTCCGACGGCCATGCAGACGAACAGCAGTGCGCCGGATCCGATCATCAGCGCCAGATTGACGACGCAGTCCATCCCCGCGAGCGCCAGCGGGCGCACCAGCGCGCAGCAGCCGAAAATCATCAGAATGTTGAACGTGCAGCTGCCGACGATGTTGCCGACCGCGAGATCATGATGATGCTTCAAGGCCCCCGTCAGCGTCACCGCCAGTTCCGGCACCGACGTGCCGAACGCCACCACCGTCACGGAGATGATCATGGTGCTGACCCCCAGAGCCTCGGCTCCCCACACCACGTTGTCCACCAGAAGTTTGGAGCCGGCGACCACCATGATCAGCCCCAGCGCGGCGGATCCGCAGCAGCGCCACGCCGGAGGCTGCGGACGGAACTGAGGCGGCGTAGCGCTTTCTCCGCAGTTTTTCGCCGCGTTCCCCTCCGGTCCGGGTTCGCCGCCGCCGGCGCTGGAGCCGCGAATCAGACGGCGGATGTACCATGCCGCCAGAACCATCATGAACAGCCCGCCGGGCCGGCTTATGCCGGGAACCTCCGCGCCGCCTCCGCCGGAAACCCTGGTGACCGCGATCAGAAGCGACGCGGTCAGGAACACGAAAAGCATGAACACCATGTCCCTGCTCAGGAGCGATCCGGAGAAGCGGAGTCTGCCGCAGAGCAGCGCCCCCGCGCCCAGTATCAGGGCGATGTTGGTGGTGCAGCTTCCGACGACATTTCCGAAAATGAACTCCGGCTGATCTCTGAACGAAGCGTACAGACTGGACGCCATCTCCGGAAGCGAAGTTCCGATGCTGACCAGCGTAAGTCCGATGACCAGCTCCGAGACACGGAAACGGCGCGCGATGTCCGACGAGGCCTTCACGAACACGCCGCTGCCCCTGATCAGAATCCAGAGTCCGCCTGCGAAAAGCAGGATGTTGATCAACAGCCACGGGCTGTGAAGTTCGCAATCCATGAAAAATCCAGTCGCGATTGGTTTGACTCCGTGCCGCAGTGGAAATCCGGCGGCGGACGCCGCAGGAAGGCACGCGGGTGATATTTTACCGCGCGAACGTCCGAATTACAAATCCGCACGGCATGTCGGACGCGGACGACGCCGCGGTCCCGGCCGCGCCGTCCGATCCCGGCGGGAGAACGGACCGGAACCGCCGCCCCGCCTCAACTCCGCACCTGCCCGGAGCCGCGCACGATGAATTTCGTGCTCGTCAGTTCGTTGGCGCCCATCGGGCCGCGGGCATGGAGCTTGTCGGTGCTGATGCCGATTTCCGCACCCATGCCGAACTCGCCGCCGTCGGTGAAACGGGTCGACGCGTTGTGATACACGGTGGACGAATCCACGTTGGCGAGAAATTTCTCGACGTTTTCCTGAACCGAACTTATGATGCCGTCGCTGTGCCTGGAGCCGTAGGTGTTGATGTGTTCGATCGCCTGATCGACGCCGTCCACGATGCGGACCGACAGAATCAGATCCAGATACTCGTTGTAGAAATCGCTCTCCGACGCCGGCTTCGCCTCCGGCACCAGTTTCCGGAACTCATATCCGCCGCGCAGCTCCACGTGACGGCGGCGCATCGACTCCAGGAACGGCGGAATGAACCGTCCGGCGATCCTCCGGTCGATGAGCAGGGTCTCCAGCGCGTTGCAGGCGCTGGGACGCTGGCACTTGGCGTTCTCCACTATTTTCACGGCCATGTCGACATCGCACTCGCGGTCGATGAACAGGTGGCACACGCCCTTGTAGTGCTTGAGGACCGGTATCGTCGACTCCTTCATGACCGTCCGTATCAGCCCCTCTCCGCCGCGCGGAATGACAAGGTCGATGTAACGATCCATCTTCAGCATCATCGCGACCGCCGCTCGATCCGTCCACGGCAGAAGCTGAATCACGCCGTCCGGCAGTCCGGACATGACCGCGGTTCTGTTCAGCACCTCGACGATGGCTCTGTTGGAGTTGAACGCCTCGCTGCCTCCGCGCAGCATCACCGCGTTCCCCGCCTTGAGACAGATGCCGGCGGCGTCCGCAGTCACGTTCGGGCGCGATTCGTAGATAATCGCCACCACGCCGAGCGGAACCGAGACCTTGTCTATGCGCAGCCCGTTGGGCCGCACCGCGCTGGAAAGCACCCGTCCGACCGGATCCGGCTGTCCGGCGATCTCCCGCAGAGCCTGAACCATGCCGTCAATCCTCCCGTCGTCCAGCCGCAGCCGGTCCAGCATGGCGTCGGACAGACCAAGCTTCAGGGCTCCGTTCATGTCCTTGCCGTTGGCCTCCATGACGTCGGATCTGGCCTTGTCCAGCTCCTCCGCCATGCGGTTCAGACAGTCGGCTTTCGCCTGCGCGGCCAGCGCCGCAAGCGACCGGCTGGCCTTGACGGCTTTCTCCCCCATCCGCTGAAGACCGTCCTGAATTTCCTCGGTTTTGATCGTCATAGCTTTCAGCTTCCTTGAACTGTTGATTTGTCCGAAGGGAGCCGCGTTTCCGCCGCGCGCCGCGCGGCTGCGGCTGCGGCTGCGGATCTCCCCCGTGCGTAAAGTACTGTGTGAAAGGCGCGAAATCAAACATGCTTTCCCCGTCGCCAAATTGATTTTTCACGAAAGTCAAGCTATATTCACGGCCGCTCGAAAACTCTTTTTCTCGGAAGGAAAATCCAGCATGCCGGTAGATATTCTGGTGGGCGTCCAGTGGGGGGATGAGGGCAAAGGCAAGATGATCGACGTCCTGACCCGCGACGTGGACATGGTAGTGCGTTTTCAGGGCGGCAACAACGCCGGTCACACCGTCGAAATCGGCAGCGGCAGATATGTGCTGCATCTGGTGCCGTCCGGGATCTTCCATCCCGGCGTCAGGTGCCTGATCGGCAACGGGACGGTGGTGGATCCCGTCGAACTGATGCGGGAGATGCGCAGCCTCGTCACGGCCGGCTTCGACGTGTCGAAAGTGCAGCTGTCCGACCGCGCCCATCTGATCTTCGAATACCACAGGCGCGCCGACGCTCTCCGCGAGTCCGGGGGAGCGCTGAAGATCGGCACGACCAGACGCGGAATCGGGCCGGCGTATTCCGACAAGTCGCAGCGCTGCGGCGTGCGCGCCCACCTCCTGACCGAACCCGCGCAGCTGGAGCGGCTCTTCCGCGAACAGGCGGCGAAATATAATCTGCTGTTCCGCGAGGCCGGAGCCGAGCTAATGGACGTCGACGCGGAATGGAGCAAGCTGTCCGACGCGGCGCGGTATCTGACCCCTTTCGTGGGCGACACGGTGGCTTCCATCCACGAGGCGATCCGATCCGGGGCGAGGATTCTCTGCGAGGGAGCCCAGGGCGGACTGCTGGACATTGATCACGGCACCTACCCGTTCGTGACCAGCAGCAGCACGACCGCCGGAGGCGCCTGCACGGGAGCCGGCATCGCCCCGCGTCATGTCGCCAACGTCTGGGGGGTTCTCAAGGCGTACACCACGCGGGTCGGCGAGGGGCCGTTTCCGACGGAGCTCCTCGACGACACCGGAGAGGCGCTGCGCTGCGCCGGCGGCGAATTCGGAGCCACCACCGGGCGACCGCGCCGATGCGGCTGGTTCGACGCCGTTTCCGTCGGTTATTCATGCATGATAAGCGGCGTGAACAAACTGGCGGTGACCAAGCTGGACGTGCTGGACAGGCTGCCGTCGCTCGCCGTCTGCACCGCCTACGAAATCGACGGAGTCCGGATGTCCAACTTCCCGGCGTCGGCCGATGCGCTGGCCAGGGCGAAGCCGGTCTACGAATGGCTCCCCGGCTGGCAGTGCCGCACCGGAGACGCGTCATGCTGGAGCGACCTTCCCGAAAACGCCCGCCGGTATCTGCAGCGCGTGGCCGGTCTGGCAAATGCGGAGATCGCCTGCGTCTCGGTGGGACCGCGCCGCGACCAGACTTTCGCGGTCTGACCGCATCCGCCCCGGCCGGCGCGGATGCGGACCGCGTGTACGTGCCGGCGGGCCTCCCCGTTGAAACATCCTCCACGCAAATCGGCAGGGCTGTGAAAAACACTTCTCAGGACAACCACAACGTCTCCGGACCGCTGCGCCGTCTGCTCTCCGGATTCGACTGCGCACAGTTCGCCGCCGTGGCGTGTCTGCTGGGCGTCGGCGTGGTGTTCATCCGATCGATCGGCGTCGAAGCCGATACGGAGCTGACCGCCGGTCTGCACTGGAGACAGCTGCAGTGGATCGCCATCGGCTTCTGTTTTTATTTCGCGCTCGCGCTGACGGATTACCGTCACCTGCTGATTCCGTCCGTCGGTTTCTATCTGGCGTGTCTGCTGCTTCTGATCCTGGTGCTCTCCGTAGGCACAACGGTCTTCGGCGCCCGCCGCTGGATCAGCGTGCCCGGAATAGGCATGCGTCTTCAGCCGTCGGAAATGACCAAGCTGGCGGTCGTCATGGTGCTGTCCGCACTGCTGTCCAGCAGGGTGTTCGCCATAGACGACGAGGGGGAACGGGGCGGCCGCCGCCGCCCCGGCCAGATGCTCGGTCTGGCGGTGGCCGCGCTGGTGGTGATCGTCCCCTTCCTGCTGATTGTCAGACAGCCGGATCTCGGCAGCGCTCTGATCCTCCCCCCGATCGGGGCGGCGATCACTTTCGCGGCCGGACTGCGCTGGAAAATCCTCGCGTGGGCGTCGGGAATCATGCTGCTGCTGTTCACGCTGATTGTGCTGAACGATTTCCTGCCCAGCCGGCATGTCGACGAACAGGGGCAGGAGGTGGTCACCTACGGCGTCTACCCGCTGCTGAGAGGTTATCAGAAGGAGCGTCTGCTGACCTTTCTGGATCCGGAACGTGATCTGGCGCACCGCGGATACAATCAGTTTCAGGCCAAGCTCGCCGTCGGCTCCGGCGGACTCACCGGCAAAGGAATCGGCCAGAGCACGCAGAACATGCTGGGCTTTCTGCCGCAGTCGGTGTCGAACAACGACTTCATCTTCTCCGTCATCGCCGAGGAGACCGGATTCCTCGGCTGCCTGACGCTGCTGGGACTGTACCTCCTGCTGTTCTACTCCATCATCCGCACCGCCGTCACGACCGCCGACTCGTTCGGACGCTATCTGTGCATCGGCGTCGGCACCATGATGTTCACGCACGTCTACGTGAACATCGGCATGAGCATCGGGCTGTCTCCGGTCACTGGTCTGCCGCTGCCTTTCGTCAGCTACGGAGGTTCATTCATCCTCACGGGAATGGCGGCCACCGGAATGCTGCAGTCGGTCTACCGGCACCGGAACGAGGAGACGTGAACCAGATGAACGGAACGCGGGGCGCGCGTGAGCGGGGACGGCGGCGCCGCCTGCGACACGGCCGACTGACACTGGACATGATCACATATGAGGACTGACCGCTATGCCGAAGAACAAACTAGCGCTTCCGCGCCTGATGCGTCTGGCGGCGATGCTGAAGGAGAACCGTTACCCGAACCACCCCCGGCTGGTGGCCGAAATGCGCAGGCTGGACATCGCCGGAGCGTACCACGTCACGCAGAAGACCGTCCAGCGCGACATAAACTTCCTCAAGACGGACTACAACGCCCCGATTGCGTACGACGCCGCCCACAGAGGCTATTATCTGCTTGATCCCTCATGGAATTTCGACATCCCCACGCTGACCAGAGCGGAGCTGGACGCCGCCGTCATCGGCGCGCATCTGATCGGAGACATCCTCCCGGATCCCGCCGGCGGGGTCATGCGGCAGGCCGTGGATCGGCTCGTCGCGGCGAACGGCGCGCTTTCCGCCGACATGCGCTCCTCGCTGCTGACGCTGGTCGCCGTCGGCGCGAGCATGCCCGTCGCGCCGGAAATCTTCGCGGAAGTTTTCAAATCCTGGCAGATGCGCCATGTCCTGCAGGCGACCTACAGAGGCGCGGGAGGAAAGCGTCCCGCCGATCTGCTGGTCGAACCGCAGGTGCTCTGCTTTCACGGCGGCTGCTGGTATCTGAAAGCGCGCCTGCTGAAACCGGATCTGACGCCCGACGGGAAGGACGTCGTCACCCTGGCGGTTCACAGAATCCGCAGGGCGTCCATGACGGACTCCGTCTTCGTCGCCGATCATGAGATTGCCGCTGAGGTGTCGCGGGGCCGGATCTTCGACCTGCCGACGGTCAAGGGCGTTGTCGCCAGACTGACCGGACTGAGCGTGACCTACGGCCCGGAAATCTTCGGCGTCACGCCCTGCGCCGCCGACGCCGACGGCGGCGTCATCATACGCATTCCCGAGGTGGAGGAGTACCGCATCGTCAACTTCGTCATGTGCAGCCATGGAGAGGCGCGGTTGCTCGAACCGCATGATCTGGCGAGAAAAATCGCCGCGATGGCGGCTGAAATCCACAGAATTCACAGAAAATCCTGATTTTTTCACATTTTTCATCCGATCCCCCATTAGATGTCCGCTTTGCCCGAATATCTTCTTTCCTGAACTGCGGCGCATGCGCGACAAACACGGAGGATACGGACAGTCGTGAGAACATTCGAAATTGCGGCACTGACAATGGCGGCATGCCTTGTCTGCGGCGGATGCATGAGAAAGGTCGACGCTTCATCCCTGCGGAAATTCAAGTCCAGCATCGCCGCTCTGAGCAGATCCATGTCCCCGACGGAGGCCGAGGAATTCCGCATGCACTGCATGACGGTTCTCGTCGACAGCGCGTCCAGGGGAAAGGACGCGCGCCGCGCTCTCGACGGCATGCCGCCTCGCAAAGTGGCGGCGGCGGCTCATGACATCATTGTGAGACGGAAAGCCGAGCTGCTTGAAAGAAGACTGAAGGAATTCGACACGGACTTTGCGCACAGCCACCCCACGGACGTTTCGTCTCTGGTCTCCGCGATTTCCGCTGAAAACAGACTGCGCAGGGAGCAGCGGAAACTTGTCGTCCGCGATGTGCGCTTCAAATGCGATCACGGCGGCACGCTCGCGTTCTCCGTCCGCAACACGGGCGGGGGGGAGATCTCAAGCGTCACACTGAAGTCCGTGCTGACCGGCATCGGCAGGAGCGCACCCTGGGACGAGCACGAATTCACTCTCGAGTTCCGCGGAGGTCTCAGCATCGGCGAGGAGAAGCACTTCGAGATCCGCCGGCCGGCGTGGAACGGACTGCGGAACCGCTGCGACTACATTGCCGACCTGAAGCTCGTCAGCCTCACCAGGGACGGCAGGGAGGTGCGGCTCGATCCGGACGAGGTTGAAGAGCGCGCAGGGAACGAGTACCGCAGCGAATCACACGAACTCGGCCTTGAAAAGTTGCTCCTTGAAGGACGCTCCTTCTTTCTGAACATCGGGCGCGATCCCTACGTGACGGAGAAACTGATGCCAGACGATTTTCTGGCGAGTCATGACGGCAGAATTCCCCGGGACATTTCTGATTACATCCACATTCTGAACACCTCCGCCCGGTAGGCTCGTATTGCCTGCCGTCAATCCGATAAGGAAGATCGGCCATGCGAACATTTAAAATTGCGGTTCTGACAACAGCGGCGTGCCTTGTCTGCGGAGGATGCGCGGATAGAAAAATCGACTGGCGCGGCATGAAGATAGACGCGTCGTCGGAGGAGAAACTTATACTGAGCCTAGAAAAGTTCGCGGAGTCGATGCCCGCGGAAGAATACCGCAGGCTGCTGGAGGACTGCGGCGTCGCCTGCATCCGCATCTCCGGAAACTCATGGGGCATGCGCGGAAACGTCTCGGACATCGACGGCAAAACTCCCGTGGAGGTGAAGGAGATGGCGGACGCCGTCCGGGAAAAGATGGAGGAACGCAAGGCGGAGATAGCAGAGCGTAAAAGGACGCGTCTGCATGCGCTCCGTTCGGCGAAACGGGAAAGACTGAAGGAGCTGATTGCGGATGCCAGCGCGGAGATGGCGAACATCGATCGGGCAATCGTCATGTGCGCGGACACTGACGCGCGGACGGGGACGGTGTCGGTATCCGGCGCACGGGTGGGGAAGACCGGCGGAAACGGCGACCGGAAAGTTTCAATATCTTTCACCGTCCGCAACCTCACTGCGGAAGACATATCCGGCGTCCACTGCTACGCCGTTCTCAGAAGCGGCGGGGAGATTCTGGCCGCGGACAAATTCTTCCAGTTTCTCGGCGCCGCCCTCAAACCGAGGAGGGAGACGAGGGTCGACGTCGACATGGCTCTGTGGCGCGACGTCGACGTTCCCGGCGGCTGCACGCTGATCGTGACGCCGCTTTCAGCCATGAACACGCAGGAAAAAATAATCGGTCTGGACATGGCCGGAGGATGGAAGATAGAGAAAGCCCTGTGCCGGAGGCGTCTTTCCATGCTGCTTGAATCATTGAGAAAACTGCAGCAGGGGACATGACGCATGCCTCCGTTTCAGCCCGGAACGCGGCCGCCGGCGGCGTACCCGCATGTCCGGACGCAAACCGGCGAAACCGCAGGGAGCGGAGACTTCTCCCGAGGAGGTAGTGTCAAAAATAGTATGAAAAAATGAAAGTACGGGAGCCGTGGGCGGGG
>CAYODJ010000029.1:0-26259 GCA_964402715.1 uncultured Victivallaceae bacterium | reverse complement strand
TTGAGAACCAGCTCAGATATCCGTGATGCCCTTTGCTGTCCGTCTGCGCGAAATCCGCTCCTAATTCGTGCAGAAGATCGCCGAGTCTGTCGTCGACATGCGCACCGATCACCGTATCCCGTTCTCTCGCATGCAGATCACAGTGAATTCCGATGCAGCACTCATCTCCGTACCATGAGCCGTCAATACGCCCGCCGTCCCCGTCCATAATGCGCCATGCCCCTTCCCTGAATCTACATGTGCCTCCGGCGTCAGCCGCATACCGATACTATGATGACACATTGCTTTTTTGCAAGCACCCATCCGCTGTTTTCACGATTTCCGCAGCTCATGTCGCAGATGTCCCGGCGGAGCATTGCAACTCCTCGGATAGGCGCCACACCGTCATATGCCCGCAATGTATAGAAAGGGGAAACGCTGTCCGCACGTTTTTCGTCACGGCCGATCCGCATCACCCGGCCGGGGGGAAAATCTGAGTCGCCCCGGCTCACGGATGCCGCGCCTAATGCGTAATGGCAGATGTCATCTTGAGATCACCCGGACCGGTGCGGATCAGACGACAGAAAATTTCTTTCATCCGTAAGGCAGCCGCCGGGACAGTGCTTCAAGGAATTGATTTTCAACGTTGCACATTCGGTGATCTGTATCTCCATCTCCCCCCGTAGGATCGTCTTCGGCGATTCCGCAAGCGGCCCGCCTCAACCGCCTCATACATCTCTTACATCCATAAGTTCGTCCAGAGAAAACCATTCCGTCGCTTGACAAAACATCGGATCCATGCCAATTTACCTCGTGTCTGCCGCTCTCCTTTGCTTCCTTGGATTTTTATCAAAAAAGTAAAGGACAGACGCACTTTTGCAAGAAAAACTTACTTTTACAAAATTCGGGATAGTGCCATTCTTTGACAGAACCCCGTGAACATTGAGGAGAGGCTATGAGAAAAATTCTTTGTCTGGCGGTTACTGCGGCGTGCATGACGCCGTATTTTCCGAGTCTGGCGGGCGGCGAAAAGATCAAACTGGAATACGCCGCAGCTTCGATTTCAGGCGTGCAGAGCGAGTTCGCCGCCGCCATCCGAAAGGCCATGCCCGGCGTCGTCCTGATCACCGCCGAGAAGAGAGTGGGAGTCGTTTCTTTCGACGGCTGGGGGACGTCGCGTCAGTTCGGATACATGGATGTGCCGTCCGGTCAAGGCTCCGGTTTTTTTATCCACGAATCCGGTTATATTCTGACTAATTTCCACGTTGTCAAAGGTCAGGATTCGTTCTGGGTGACGCTTCACAACGGTGACGAACATCCTGCCAGCGTGGTCGGAGTGGATCCGGCGTCCGACCTGGCGGTGCTGCAGATAAAAAATTCCGGACGCAGTTTTCCGACTCTCCGCTTCGCCCCCCCCGAGAGCGTCGAACCGGGTCACTGGGCAATTGCCATAGGTGCGCCTTTCAGCCTGAACCGGACGGTGACGGTCGGAATCGTCTCCAGCAAAAATCGCTCCGGAGTCGGAGTCAATGCATACGAGGACTACATTCAAACCGATGCGTCGATCAACCCAGGCAACTCCGGAGGGCCGCTTTTGAACTCCGCCGGAGACGTCATAGGCGTCAATGACTTCATCGTGTCCCCGTCCGGTGGCAACATCGGCCTGAGCTTCGCCATATCCTCCGGCATAGCCAGAAAGATCGCCGAGGAGCTGATTGCCGACGGACGAGTGTCGAGGGGATATCTGGGACTGGTCTTCTCCCCGCTGCCGCACCGACGGGGAGTCGACGGCGTTCACGGCGTGCAGGTCGAACGCGTGTTCAGGAATTCCCCCGCCGCCGGCAAGCTACTCCCCGACGATGTCATAGTCGCGGTCAACGGCACGCCTGTGCTGACCGGAAGCGAACTCGCCAACGCCGTGTTTGCGTCGAACCCCGGAGACGTGCTAAAGTTAAGTCTCCTCCGCAACGACGAGAAACTGGAGGAATCCATCCGCCTGGCGCCGGAACCAAAGACAGCGGGCAGATCGCAGCGCCAGATGTTGATGCGGCCGTCGTTCTGAAGACGGAAGGCGATAGGAACAGTCGAACATGCCGGTTCAGTCGGCTTTTCAACCATACGGACTGCAAAGCAAGGAGGTGTGTTCATGAGACAGTGAAATCTGACGCCTTCCCCGGCGGGAAGGCTTCGTGAATCGTGCATAAGGATGAAGGATGCGGCAAAGTAAAAAGTAAACAGAGGAAACCCTCATGAAGATCAAGTACGCCTTTCTCGCTCTCGCGCTGATTTCCGGAATGCTGATGCAGGCGTCCGAGCGGCTGGATCAAGGCTTCTCGAAGAAACCGAGGAGAAGAATCGTCGTCAGCTCCCTCGGCGCGGCCGCGCTGTGGCATGTGAAGCCGGCCAGCAACCAGGAAGCGCTCGACACGATGATGAACCACTGGAAACTGGAGCTCTCGCGCGTGCTCCCAGATCATCCTGATATGATTGTCCTGCCGGAGGCGTGCGATCGTTTCCCCGAGATGTCGATGGAGGAGCGCTTCAGCTATTACGAGTTCCGCGGAGACAAGATGCTGGATTTCTTCAAGCAGGTCGCCCGGGACAACCACTGCTACATCGCCTATTCGGCCGCACGTAAACTGCCGGACGGAACATGGCGCAACTCCACTCAGCTCATCGACCGCAGCGGGAACGTGGCCGGAATTTACAACAAGAACTTCCCCACGGTCGGCGAGCATGACAAATGGAAAATCGTGCCGGGCAAGGACGCACCGGTATTTCAGACCGATTTCGGCAGAGTGACCATGCTGATCTGCTTTGACCTGAACTTCGACGAGATGCTGGCGCGCGTCGCACCGCAGCGTCCGGATCTCATCATTTTCTCATCGCAGTATCACGGCGGACTGATGCAGGGATTCTGGGCGTATCACTGCCGCAGCTACTTCATCGGAGCCATCTGCGGCCAGGAGAACAACATAATCAATCCGATCGGCGAGCGTGTGGCGCACAACACCAACCATTACAGCTTTGTCACGACATCGATCAATCTGGACTTTCAGGTTGTGCACCTGGATGAAAACTATGACAGACTTTTTGCGGCCAAGGAGAAATACGGACGCGGGATCACGATTTCGGATCCGGGATATGTCGGTGCCGTACTGTTGACCAGCGAAATGGACGATGTCACTAGCGAGGATGTCATCAAGGAATTCCATATCGAAAAATGGGATGACTACTACAAACGCAGCGTCGACAACCGTAACAAGTATGAGGAGAAATAGCAACCGTCCGGCGGCGGATGTCTCCGTCGGACCGCAGTGCGGCCGGAGCGCCGCGCCCGTCGCGGTTTGACAGGCGTTCAAAACACAGCCGGCACGGGCGGCGATATCTGCGAGGATGTCGCCGCCCGTTTCATGTGAACACCCCTCCCCCGTTCCGCCGCCGCATCGCCTGCGCTTGACAAATAGCGCGTCATGCGCATTGCCTTTTCATCGCCGACGCTGTATTATCTGTTGTGCTTCGTCATGAAAATCAAAACACAGGCTGCAAAATGAACGACTTGAAATCGACGGCACCGGAGCTCTGGAGACAGTTTGACGACATATGCGGTGTCCCTCATCCGTCCGGGCATGAGCAGGCGCTCCGGGGGATGCTGGCGCGGTGCGCTCGTGACGCCGGTCTGCGTGTGCGCATTGACCCGGCCGGCAACCTCCGCATCGATCGCCCTGCCGCAGCCGGTCTGGAGAAAGAACCGCTTGTCCTGATGCAATGTCATCTGGACATGGTGCCGCAGTCCACCGCCGGTTTCCAGTTTGACTTTCTGCATGAGCGTATCGTCACGGAGATCCGCGGCGGATGGCTCGGAAGCGCTGCCATGAAGACGACATTGGGAGCGGACAACGGCGTCGGCATCGCGGCGGCGATGTCGCTTCTGCTTGACCATGGACTGGCCGCCGGTCCGACGGCCATGCTGGCCACGGTCGAGGAGGAGATCGGCATGAACGGAGCGCGTCATGCATCCCCCGATTTTCTGGACTGCGACGTGCTGCTTAATCTCGATTCGGAGACTGAAGGAGTTTTCTGCGTCGGATGCGCCGGCGGAGTGCGATTGGAGATTGAATTCGGAACCGAATCCGAACCCTGCCCCGACGGCATGCAGGGGGTGCGCATTTCCGTCGCCGGCATGAAAGGCGGACATTCCGGCATGGACATCGGATTGCGCAGGGGCAACGCGCTGCGGACTCTGCTGGAGTTCCTGTCGGAAAGTCCGTCCTGGTGCATCGGCGGATTCTCCGGCGGTTCGCAGGACAACGCCATCCCCCGTGACGCGACGGCGACGGCGGCGGCTACGGCGCAGGAACTTGCCGCCGTGACCGACCGTGTCGCGGAATTCACCCGGCGCATCCGGCAGCGGTTCGATGTCCCGCCTGGGTTCATTCTGCAGGCGACGCCGGCCGACACGCCGGGGCGGGTCTGGACACGCGACACGGCGCGCCGCATCATCACGTCCCTGCTTCAGCTGCCGGACGGGGTACTGGAATATGATGACGAACTGCGGACAACAGTCACCAGCAACAACCTGGCCACGGTCGGTACTCTGCCCGACAAGGTGATTGCCAGATGCCTTTTCCGCAGTCTGAGCGACACCGAACGCGACCGCGCCGCCAGAGCGGCGGCGACGGAATGCGTCAAAAACGGCGCATCGGTCCGTACGCTTGACTCATACCCCGGCTGGACACCGCAGAAGAAATCGGCGTGGTCGGATCGGCTGGCCGAACTTTACCGCAGTTCCTGCGGACTGACGCCCCGACGCATGGCGATTCATGCCGGACTCGAATGCGGGGTCTTCGCCTCGCTGCGTCCCGAACTGAGAATGCTGTCGTTCGGACCGGACATCAGAAATCCGCATTCGCCCTCGGAGTGCGTCCGCATCGCATCCGCAGAGCGGTTCCACCGATTTCTGCGGATCGCGCTGCAACAGGCGCACACGCTGTCACTTGCCTGAAAAGCAACGCATCCGGAGATAAAGCGACGAGACGCCGACCGCACTCGGCACCGGAAGAAATCGAATCCGACGGTCGCCGCGAAACATGGTTCACGTCGCTCCGGACTTCCGGCGGCGCCGGGCGCGTGCAGAAGAAAACTGCCGACAGCTGTTTCCTGCACTCCAGCATCGTCAAAAGGCGATTTCTTCCGGCGGAGGCACTTGACATTTTCACTGAACAGACTACATTAAGCGGTCGATGCCGCTGTCTCCATCGTCTAGTGGCCTAGGACACCGGGTTCTCATCCCGGCAACTCGGGTTCGAATCCCGATGGAGATGCCATTTCAATGTGACTGTAAGTCAGGGAAACGCAGTCACCGCAGGCGTTTTCAACATGCATGCGACAGGAGCCTGGTGCATCCGGCATTCACGGCAGAGTCTTTCCTGCATGACCGCATCTAAGCGCCGGCTGACAACTTCCGCAGAGCCAGCCGAAGACGGCACAGCGATTCGTCCCTGCCGAGAACACTCATGATTTCGGACGGGCCTCCAGGGGTCACGGCCAATCCCGACACCCCGACACGCACCGCCCACATCGGCTGACCTATCTTCACCTGACGCTCGTCGGCATAGCCGCCCATGACCGCGTTCAGAGACTCGACGTCCCATGCGTCAAGCGACTCGAACCTCGGGATGAGCGTCGTCAGTGCGTCGAAAGCGGTTTCCGGCGTGGATTTGCTCTTTTTGTTGCGGAACAGCTCAGCGGAATAATCGGGCTGTTCCAGCAGAAATGCGATTTTCTCCGGAATTTCAGTCAGTTTTTCAAGTCTCTGCTGCAGAAGCGGAGCAATGCGTGGCCATTCTCCGCCGAGGCGCGTTCCTTGAAGCTTCGCGAACGGAAACGCAAAATCAGCGAATTCCGCCGGATCAAGGGATTTTATATATTCGGAGTTCATCCATGTGAGTTTGCCGTAGTCGAAAACGGCAGGCGACCTGTTGAGGCACTCGACCTTGAAAAACTGTTCAAGCTCGGCGAGAGAAAAGATTTCACGATCGTTCTTCGGCGACCATCCTAGCAATGCTATGTAATTAACGATTGCCTGCGGCAGATACCCGTCGGAGACCAGTCCCTCGAAACTCACGGATCCGTGCCGTTTCGAAAGCTTTGAAACGCCGCCCTCCGCATCGCGCCCCATGATGAGCGGCAGGTGCACATATTCCGGAATTTCCCAGCCGAAAGCCTGATAGAGAAGGTTGTACTTCGGCGTGCTGGAAAGATACTCGCAGCCGCGCACCACATGGGTGATCCCCATGTCATGGTCGTCGATGACGTTGGCGAAGTTGTAGGTCGGCATCCCGTCACGCTTGATCAGAATCTGATCGTCGAGCACCTTGTTCTCGATGGTGATTTCGCCGAAAACCGCATCGCGGTAGATTGAAACGCCGCTTCTGTCGATTTTCTGCCGAATCACATACGGCCTGCCTTCCGCCAGATTCGCGGCGACGACGTCGGCGCCGAGATCCCTGCAGCGGCCGTCATAGCCGGAAACGGCAGACGCATCGCCTGGATCGGACGCTGCATCCTGTTTGTCGCAGAAGCAGTAATAGGCCGCCCCCCTCCTCACCAGTTCCTCGGCGTAGGGAAGATAAATCGATTTGCGTTCGCTCTGAACATACGGCCCGTAGTCTCCTCCGACGTCCGGCCCCTCGTCATGCGTTATCCCCGCCGCCGCGAGCGTTTTAAAGATCGTGTCCACCGCGCCGTTCACGTATCGGATCCGATCGGTGTCCTCTATGCGGAGAATGAACTTCCCTCCCCGCGAACGCGCGAGCAGAAACGAGAAAAGAGCAGTGCGAAGATTGCCGACATGCATGAAACCTGTCGGACTCGGAGCAAATCTGGTTCTGACTGTTTTCTGAGACATATGTTCTTTCTTTCCGGATTACCAGAGACATGGCGGCATCCGCTTCCGATTCGGTGCTCGCCGTTCGCCATCGTCGCCTCGTCCGATGCCCGACGACTCCGCCGCCGTTCCGATGTACGTCTCGGGCAGGATCGGTCGCCGGCCGGCCACAACCTCGTTGCGCCTGACGCCGCGCAGACATTTTGCAAAGATACATTCGCGGACATGCTTCGTCAAGTCGCGCACCAATCCATATGCGGGGGAAACCGCAGCAGCGTCCGAGCGTCTCACCGTCTGTATTAGCCATATTAGCCATTGTTGTTTTTTCCGCCTTCTCTGCATGATGCCTGTCATGTCGCTCATTGCAGAGCTTTGCGTTTCAAGGTCGGCCGCCTGCGGACTGGAGATTCATTCGAAGTCTTCCGAACAGCCGGTTGAAACACACTTGAATCCCTTGTGCCGTCTGTTTCAACAGTCCGGATTCCCCATGGCATTCCTTACATCCTGTTTCCGCCGCTATGTCATAAATTCCTGAATCCGCCCGTTTCCGCCACCATATTGAACTTGCGAATCCGCCACCTGGAGAATGATTTCTTCTCCGTTTCCCTCTCGTTAAGTCTGTTTGGGCCGGTGACGGGGATCCCGGCGGACATGTTGTTCCGTATCTGCTCCCATGCGGGACGGGTCAGTTGCTGTCACATAATCGCGGAACTCCTCCGACATTCAGACGGTCGGATGCTCCACCTATGGGATGGCTGCGGTCTGCCTATTTCGATTCCATAACAACAGGCACCAACCCCGCAACAAGACGAGAACATGCCTTTCAAGCGCCTCTTCTCAAAAATATGCTCAGTCTTCGAAATATTACCCACAGTGAAATTCAAGGCATCCTGACGATAACGGCGGAATACGACACCACCCTGCCGCTCGGCAGGGAGAAGATATCATGACGGAAAATTCACGTCGATACGACGATAATGAAGCCGCAGTTCCGCGAAATCTTGATTTTTATCGACTCGGTGGTATTTTCGACAGCAGGCACATCATAATGTTTACAGATTCCCGTCCTGCAACAATTTGAAAGGAGGATCGCGAAAATGACAGAAAAGGCCACACTTGCATATCTGGTTAAGCCCGGCGTATTCGAATTCCGAGAATTTCCGCTTCCCGAAATTGATGACGACCAAATCCTCATCAAGGTCGATGGATGCGGCATATGCGGAACCGACGGCCATGAGTACAAGCGTGATCCTTTCAGCTTGTGTCCGGTGGTGTTGGGTCACGAGGGTTCCGGAGAGATTATCAAAATCGGGAAAAACATCAAAACCGATTCCGCAGGAAATCCGGTCGGCGTTGGCGACAAGCTTGTGACCTGCATCATCCCCTGCAATCATTGCAGCTCGTGTAAGAACACTCCCGGCCGCACCAATCTTTGCGAAAACTGCGGCGTTTACGGACTCTTCCCTGATGACGACATCCATCTGAACGGTTATTTCGCCACGCATATGGTAATACGCAAGGGTTCCACTTTCTTCAACGTAACCGGCATGACGCTTGACCAGAGAATGCTGGTGGAACCGGCCGCTGTCGCGGTTCACGCCGTGGAACGCGCCAAGACAACCGGCCTGATTAAATTTAACACTTCAGTGTTGGTTCAGGGGTGCGGCCCGATCGGGCTGATGGTACTGGCCGTGATACGCACGCTCGGCATTGAGCATATCGTCGCCATCGACGGGAACGACAAACGCCTGGAAATCGCAAAGACCATCGGTGCAGCGCACACGTTTAATTTCACCAAATATTCGGATCCGAATGAAATGCTGCAGGAAATCAAGTCTGCTACCGACGGACTCGGGGCAGAATTCGCGTTCCAGTGCACGGGAGTGCCGGCAGCGCATGCGCTTGTCTGGAAAATGATCAGACGCGGCGGAGGACTCTGTGAAGTCGGATTTTTCCTGGATGGGGGGAATTGCTCAATCAACCCACATTACGACCTATGCAACAAAGAGGTGACCGCAGTGGGATCGTGGGTTTACACTCCTCAGGATTATCCAACGACGTTCGACTTCCTGCGCAGAGCGAAAGCAATAGGTCTTCCGGTCGAGAAATTTGTCACTCATCACTTCCCGCTTGTCCAAATCAAGGAAGCATTTGAAACCAACGTACAAATGAAAGGCATCAAGGTCGCGGTCGTCAATAACTGACAGCGCACGATTTCCGAGAAACTCCTGTGCGGCACAGGAGTTTTTTTGTATCGGAATCGACTCGGCGAGTATTCGTTTCCCGCCTGATTGCATCAGGCTCGGAACAATGTCCGGCAGAGAGGAGCCGGAAGAGATCTCAGCGGAAATGTGCTCCGCAAGGACGCGATCGCATAACCGGCTTTTCTGAAAAAGCTCACCGCGACCGAATGACCGCGCCGGACCGTAACCGCATCCAGCAACAGAAACGGGAGCACGCTCCTGCGGAACATCGGAATTCCGCTGATCTCCGATCGAGCGCGGACGACCGGAACCCGCCCGCCGTTCCGGGCGTATGGAGCACTACTTTATCATCGGCGCCTCATAATGTGCATCGCCGCCGTAGGACTTATAGTAGCGCAGCACGATCGAAAGCAGGAACACACCGATGAAAGCGAACACTCCGCCGATTACGAAGAGCAGATAATAGTGCGCCCCGGGCTGATCCGGATAGAAGCAGTCCTGCACTTTATCCAGCACCCATCCCAATATCATGGCAATCGCCATGTTCAGCAGGGCGCTAATCGAACCGTTCGCGGACGCGAACTGCGCGAAATGACTCTGCGGAAAAAGACGCTGACCATAGGAAGCAATCAGAGAATTCAGCGACATGATGAATAGAAGATGAGTGGAGTAGACGATGCAGAAACTTATCTTTCCGTTAACACAAAATCCACCGAAGAACAGAACACACCCCAATGCCGCCGTCGCCACCAGCGATGTGCGGACGGGATGGAATCGATCCGACAGATTGCCGAGATAATATGAGGCGAATATCGCCACGAGAAAGCCCCCGCTCAGCATCCATCCGTAAACTTTCAGCTCGATCCCAAGCGCCTTCGCATAAAACATTCCCCACGTATTTATCGGCAGCACCGACAACATACAAAAGCATTGCGCCAGAATGACATATCGGTAATACGGCAATGCAAAGCATTCACGGAAATAAGTGCGTATGTTCTCTATCACACCTCTGCGCACCTCGCCGCCCTGCACTGGAGGATATTCGCCCTCCTTGACCATTACGCACATCATAAACAGTCCGACGCCGTAGAGAACCGCCAGCGAGATGAATATCAATGACGTATGTGTCTCCGCATAAGGGAGCAGTCCGAAGTTGAAAATCAGCGCACAGACAAGACTGACGGCCCGGAACATGGATACAAAACGGCCGATGAACACGACCGGCACGACATCGTTGGAAAGAGAGGTGAACAGCGCGTTGACCAGGGCCGTGCCGACGTCGAGCATGAGGAAAAAAATGGTGAAAGCCACGATGTCGGCCATGCGTTCATTGATTACATTGCCCCATGTGGCATGCAGCCATACCCCGAGCTGACGCGTGAACGCCAGCCCGACCAGTCCGCCGACCACCACCGGAGTATACATCAGCAGGAACGGAATACGGCGTCCGTACTTGCCGCGATGGCGATCGGAGCGGAAACTTATGACGGGGCCGAGGAACATGCCGATGAGGCTGGGAACGGTGACACACAGAACGCTGATCCAGAAATCCGACAACTTGAAAGATTTCGCCAGCAGCAGCACCACCGGACCCACCGTTCTCTCCTTCAGAGACCAGGCGAAATCTCCGCCCAGCAGCCAGACGAACAGCATCACTATGCCCGGCGTGGTGTAGGTTAGCGTTCCCGCACGCCAGATTTTCTTGACTTTCTTCGCATCATCCTGATCCATAACCATTGCCCTGTCCCCTGCAGTCTTAAAACAAAACGCAACGCGATGGGGTAGAGCGCCGCTCACCCGCACCGTTAGTGTAACATACGCACGATGATAATGCAACCCCCCTTTACCACAAAAACGATGTTTTCACGAGTTTCCAAAGCACCCACAGTCACAGCTTCCCAGGGGCCTCCATGGATGCAGGCCGTCTGTCAAAGTTTGACACCCGTTTGCCATATCCTCCTGAACGAATAGCAGGGAAAATTAGGAACCGATGACGTGGCAATATCTATGGCATATCACAGGTTCAATGCGGTAGTGAGAAATAACCGTTTCCAAGACTCGCGACACGGCGGTGATCCGACAAGACTCATTGCGCTCCGGAGGTGTCGTGGTAGAAATAGAAATCGCAATCCGCCAAGGCCTTTTCGCGAATGAATTGCTCTCCACGAATAAACGCCGTCGTGGAATAGATATCCGCACGAAGAGCGGTAGGAGCAACCACTGTAACCGCCCGCATTCCTGTCACCGGACATCCTGTGACTACATTCATGATATGCGCGTATCTGCGCCCCCGAATCGTGACAAATCGTTCGTAATTACCGCTGGTCGCAACCGCCTGATTCAGCATTTTCAATTTCCGCTTCAAAATCGCGTGAGCCCCCTGCGGGTCACGAATGCCAATTTGGTAATACGTTCGCCCCGGAGGCGGCTCCGACAGCACCCTGAGGTTGCCGCCAAGATCAATGACACCGCGCCTGACACCCAACGCCGTCGCCGCATCGGCTGCTTTGTCAACGGCAAAACCTTTGGCGATGCCCCCCAGATCGAACGACATTCCTCTCACAGGAAAGAAAACGCTGCGGCGCACATCATCAAACACCACGCGATCCAGTCCTACCAGTTTTTTGGTCTCCTCAATTTCCGAATCGGAAGGCAGCGAATCACCACGCCGGCGATAAAACCCCCAGAGATCCATCAATGGCTTCGCGGTGATGTCAAACGCCTTCCCTGAAAAAACATATGCCCCCCGTGCGGCGGTCAACACTTCCCAAAGCTCATCGGAACAGACAAACGGCCGTTCCGACGCCGAGGCGTTGAGACGGGACAATTCACTTTCCCTCTCAAAAAGATTACAGATCCCCTGAATGCGACTGAATGTATCCCTGACGGCGCGAGCCGCCGCTTCGGTCTGCGTCCGATCCCCGTAAAATGATACGGCCGCCCGCGTTCCCATCACGGGGAATTCCAGCACCAGCGGCTCCGCCGAATCCGCCCCCGACGTGGAGCGTTCCGTGAACCGCGAACGACTCCAGGAGAAAACCACACCAATCGCGGCGATAATCAGCAGCGACAGCACATACTGCCGACGGCTCATGCCGACGGATGCCCTCACATCACCTGAGTTGTCATTCATACGAGAGACTCAGACTTTCTCCATCCTCACGGCACAAACCACCCCGTTCGCCAGAAAATCCGCCGCGTCGTCCGGTCGTTTTTCAGTCAGAACAAACTCCGTCGTCAGCGTTTCACTCTTGATATGCGTCATATGCGCATCCAGAGCCGGACGCCAATCCATCGGGACATGGCATCGCACCCTTATCCGATCAGTCACGTCCAACTGCATTTCCTTTCTTAAATTCTGCAGCCTGCTGATCATCTCTCTGGCGAAACCTTCAGCTATCAGCTCCTGCGTCAGAACAGTTTCCAACGCTATGGTGAATCCATCGCCGACGGCGACGGCCATGCCGGACTTCTCTTCGCGCCGCACGTCCAGATCATCGGCTGCAATCACCGCACGCGTATTGTCCTCAAACGTCAACTCTCTGGTTCCGCCTTTCAGAATTGCGATGACTTCTTCGGAAGTGAAAGCTCCGATTTGCGCGGCTGCCTCTTTCATATGCCGCCCCAGTCTGCTGCCGAGCGACTTGTAATTCGCCCTGGCGCTGCAGTGCACCAACGCCGTCTCGTCCTCACAAAAATCCACTCTCTTCACGTTCAATTCGTCTGCGATAATCGACGTCGTTCCCTGCAGCAGCAGCTTCACTCCGGCATCCGGAGCCGCCAACAAAGCCCGCGACAGGGGCTGGCGGACCTTTATGTTTCGCTGCGTGCGAAGAAACCGTCCAAGCGAGACGGCATTCATCGTAAGGTCCATCTGACGCTCCAAAGCGACGTCACGACAGTCATCCGGTTCAGGGAAATCACACAGATGCACCGACTCCGGCATTGAATCCGTTCTCAAAACACGATACATCGCCTCCGTGACAAACGGGATGAACGGAGCCGCCACTTTCGAGAAAGTCAGCAGAACGTAGTACAGAGTCGCGTACGCGTCATTCTTGTCAGAATCGTCCTGACTTTTCCAGAACCGCCGACGGCTGCGGCGGATATACCAATTTGTCAAGTCGTCCACAAATTTTGAAAAACGGTTGGCTGATTTCTGTAAATTGTACCTGTCCAGTTCAGTGCGCACTTCTTCAACCATCTGCGACAGCGATGAGATAATCCATCGGTCCAGAACGTTCGACACGGCAGGGCGAACGGCTGACTTCGGACGCCAGTTGTCAACATTTGCGTAGGTGGTAAAGAAGCTCAGGGCGTTCCACATCGGAATCATGACGCTGCGCAATACCTCCTTCACCCCGGCCTCTGAAAATTTCAAATCCTCGGCCCGCACCACCTGTGAGTTCAACATGAACAATCGCAACGCGTCGGCTCCGTAACGCTCAACCACCGTCATGGGATCCGGATAATTTCTCTTCCTCTTGGACATCTTCTGCCCGTCCTCGGCCAACACCAAACCATTGACAATCACATTCTTGAACGGAGGACGGTCAAACAGCGCCGATCCGAGAACGACAAGCGTATAGAACCATCCGCGCGTCTGATCCAGACCTTCGGCGATGAAATCCGCAGGAAAGTGGGACTCGAAATGCTCTTTGTTCGCAAACGGATAATGCTCCTGAGCATACGGCATCGAACCCGATTCAAACCAACAGTCCAAAACCTCCGGCACCCGGAGCAGCGGCGCCTTCCCTGTCGGCGAGGGAATCTCAAGCTTGTCCACGAAGTGCTTGTGCAGATCGCGCACTTTCTGTCCTGTCAGACTTTCCAGTTCAGCAACACTGCCAACGCAAATGACCTCCCCATCGCGGTTGCGCCAGATCGGCAACGGAGTCCCCCAGTAGCGGTTGCGTCCGATGTTCCAATCACGGGCATTCTCCAGCCATTTGCCGAACCGTCCGTCCTTGATATGCCCAGGCACCCAATTTATTTGACTGTTGGCACGGAGCATCCGCTCTTTCAGTCTGTCAACCCGCACGAACCATGTCGGGAAAGCTCGGTATATCAACGCGCTGTCGCAACGCCAGCAGTGCGGATAGCTGTGCCTGATCTGTCCGCGATGCACCAATTTGCCGTCCTCTTTAAGCCGCGCAACAATCTCGTTGTCGCAGTCTTTGACGTAGCGACCGGCATAATCAGGAACCTCGGAAGTGAATGCGCACTCCTTGTCAATCGGACATACCTCGTCGATATGATAGAGCTTGCACACGGCATTGTCGTCCTCTCCAAAACCCGGCGCGGTGTGCACAATGCCGGTGCCGTCCTCGGTGCTGACGAAATCTCCGCACAGCACCCGGAAAGCTCCACCGGACGCACGCGCCGCAAAATATCCGAACAGCGGTTCGTAGGTACGCCCTTCCAGTTCGCGTCCTTTCCCACGCCAGACAATCGTCGGCGGCGACTTGTAATACGCGCCCACCCTGGCGGCCGCCATGACGTAATAGTCCTCCCCGTCCTGGATTTTTACATACTCTATGTCGGATCCGACCGTCAACGCCAGATTGGCGGGAAGTGTCCAAGGAGTGGTGGTCCAGGCAAGATACCATGTGTTCCGTTCGCCCAGCGCCCTGAAACGAACGGTTATCGCGGGATCAAGAACCTCAGCGTATCCCTGATTCGCCTCAAAGTTGGACAGCGGCGTCGCGCAATGCGGACAATACGGCAAAATCTTGTAGCCCTCGTAAATCAGATCCTTGCTCCAGAGAGCGCGGAACACCCACCAGATGGACTCCATGTAGTCTCGATCCATCGTTCTGTACCCGTTGCGGAAATCCACCCAGCGACCCATACGCGACACGACATCCTCCCATTCCGACGTGTAGCGCAGAACAATGGAACGACAATTTTCGTTGAACCGATCGATGCCGTACGACTCAATGTCGTGCTTGCTGGAAAGGTGCAGTTCCTTTTCCATCTCGTTTTCAACCGGAAGTCCGTGGCAGTCCCAGCCGAAAGTACGCCTGACATAGTCGCCCCTCATGGTGCGGTACCGCGGAATCACATCCTTGATAGTGCCGGCGAGCAAATGACCATAATGCGGCAGCCCTGTGGCGAAAGGAGGACCGTCGTAGAAAACGAATTCCCTGCCCTGTTTCCGATTGTCCAGGGATTTCGCAAAAATATCGGATTCCCTCCAATACGACAAAACCTCACGTTCCAAAGCCGCAAAGTCCACTTGACTACCGACATCCTGGAACCTGTCCCCGCCAGATTTTTTCATAAAATCACTCATTCGGCACATTCCCTGTTAAGAAAAACATGATCAGTTGTCAACTCATCTCTGATATTCCATCCGCACCGCTCCCGCGTACACCGAACATTCCGGAGCGGTCCGGACACGCGCGGACACAGCGACAAAGGCGCCTGCACGCAACGCCATTCATCATGAAAGTCCGGCCCACACCCGGCAAGACAGCCAATCCGCGTTCCGACGGATTTGCAAGTAAAGCTCTCCCGTCCTCAGCCGCCGGTGCGCAAAGTGAAACAACGTTCCGTAATATAGCTTTCCGGAGCCACTTTTTCGAGAGGCGGCCAATTTTTTATCGCCTGCCTGCGTGGTTGACACAAGCGGAATCCCGTGCTATTCTTTCCTACCGACGACGGAACGCGGCGGAAAAATCATACTCATACGTTTCCAGCGCATCATGCAAAGACTTCCCATCACACTGGTATTGGACAGGCTCCGCAGCGCCTACAACACCGGCAACATATTTCGTATTGCCGAAGCAGTCGGCGTACAGGAAATCATGGCGTGCGGGTACACGCCGGCGCCGCCCCATCGTAAATTGGCCAAAACCGCTATGGGAGCCGATGCCGTCGTCCCTTGCCGGGTGTTTCCGTCATCCCTGTCCGCAATTCGTGCGTTGCGCACTGAACGATGCAGCATGATTCTGGCCGCCGAGCCGCTGCCCGGAAGCAAATTTGCATGGGAGATGGATTACCGATTCCCCATGGCTCTCGTCCTGGGCAATGAAGCCCTCGGCGTGGCTCCGGAGACTTTGAACGAATGCGACGGAATAGTGGGTTTGCCCATGTTCGGGCTGAAGACGTCCATCAACGTCGGTAACGCCGCTGCGGCCATTCTCTATGCCATTCTGGCCAAAAGCAATGTAATCACGCCGGCTTGAACGCATGCCTCCGGATGCCGGCGGATTGAAGCGGTGCATGTTTCCATGGAAGGTTCTCCCCGTATTTTACGCACACGACCGCTCCCGAAATTGCCGCACCGCAGTCGCCGGACCCTTCCCCGGTGAAACCATGCTCTGATCCCGGATGCGATACGAATCCCCGGCCGACTGTCCGTTTCCGCTCCGCACGTCCTCGAACAGAATGACACCGTTCTCATGCGTGTTCATGCAGCGGAGACTCCGCGCACCTGTCCGGCCCGTCACGACTGATGCACCGCGCCGCGCACGTCGCGGTTCCGCCGGCGGTCGTGCGAAGCCGATCGCACATTCAATTTTATAGGATTAATCGCCTTGCAATAAGCACCCCGCAGAGCTATAGTTCGTCGTGCCCACAGTTGAGCAGACGTTGAATGTGCGAATATTGCCTCCGCCGTGGGGCATGCACCGACGGATTCCTGGAAGGATAGACATGAAAAATATATTTCTGGGAATCAATCGCCTCTGGAACGCCATCTGCAACTGCCACCGATCGGATGACGCCACGGCGGGAGGCGCACTCATAAATTTTTTCTTTCCCCGCTTCACACCGTTTTTTCTCCTGCGTCTATGCGTGATTGCGGCGCTGGCATCCGCGCTGTTCGGCCTGGTGCTGGTGCCTTGCTTCATAAGCGGCGCAAGCATGGAACCGACGGTGAAAAGTGTGGGATTCACCTTCTGCTGGAGAGGAAGATATCTGATGGGACGTGAGCCGCAACGCGGGGATATCGTGATCATTGAATTCGTTGACCGTGTGTTTTTTCTAAAACGCGTTGTGGCGCTTCCCGGGGAGACGGTGGAGTTCCGCAGCGGAAATCTGTATATCGACGGTGTCAGGCAAATCGAACCGTACGTCAAATTCGTCTGCAACTGGAATCTGCCGCCTCGCAAGGTGGATTACGGCAATTATTACGTCATCGGCGACAACCGGAGCATGCCGATGGAGGAACACCGCTTCGGACAGGTGACGAGATCCCGCATCATCGGAGCCCCGCTATGGTGAACATCGTCCGTCGATACGGGTTGTACGCGCTGCTGCTTGCAGTCATGGTCACAGCCGCTGTCGGTTGGCGGCTATGGCGGAGGCGGACTCCAGAATGGCAGGTGCTACATCAACTTGATCAGCTGGTCAGATGCGCGTCGAAAGAGGAGAACGAGTCTTTCGCCACCGGGTTATGGAAAGTGAACGCCGTGGAGAAGTTCTTTGCCCCTGAGTGTACTTTTGACTGCCACACGGAAATGTTTGAGGGGAAGTACTCCCCGTCGCAAATCAGTGCGGAACTTGGCAAAATCAGGATGCTGTATCTGCACGTCAGGCTCGACATAAGCGATCCGACGGTCACATTCCCCTCGCCCGACGAGGCGGTTGTTGACTTCACGGGACATGTGACCGGCGTCTCGAAACACGGCTACGCCGTAAATGCGGTGCGCGAGATGATCTGCCGCCTTAAGAAGCTCGACGACGAATGGAAAATCGCGGCGCTGACAGTCAGGGAAGTTCTGGAACGATAACCGCTGTCCGTCAATCGCCGCTCCGTAGGAAGCACGATCCCCCTTTCGAGCAACGGCCGGATCAAGCGAGACGCGGCACAAGACGCGCGGCGAAATGAAATATGAGTCCCGGGACACGCGCGGCCGGCACGCCCCCGCCGTCCGGGATCAACAGCCGTCACGGTGACGCGCCGCCAGCTTCCGGGCGCGGCGTTCACGATAACGGACAATCAGCTGCAACGAAACGACATACCCGATCGCGCCGAAGACAACCGCGAAAAGCAGTCCTCCGGCGAAAAACGCCATGGCGAGCTCAATTCCAAGTCGGCTGAGTTCGGTAAGCACACCGCTCCACGATTCGCAGCTCAGCATCTCCTTCAGCTTTCCGGAGACCTCGGCATAGGTGAGAGGATTGAAAATGAGGTAACTGCCGATGTAGCACTGCAGAGGGTAAATCAAAATGACGGTGAGATGGTTCGTGACGAACGTGAAAGCGGCCGCCATGACCTTCGACGCCTTAAATAGAAAGGCCAACGGTATGACGACGGCAAGCTGCAGTCCGATGGGAACAAGAAACCCGACAAACAGTCCGAGCGCAACTCCCCTGGCAGTGTACTCCGGTGCGCCGGAGCTGCGCATCATCCTCAGATACAAAATCTTGACGAACTGCCAATGAAGATACTTTCCCATCTGTTCTGTCGCCTTCAGTTCGGAAAACCGCGCCCAGAGATAATACCGCGAAAAACGGAAAAAGCAACTCCGATGCTCTTTACATCCTGAATTTATGTGCTACTTTCCTCCCCGGAAGCGCCGTGGATGTTCTCGGTTGTTTCATCTGACGCGCTTCTCCGGTTCGCCGTGGCGGCAAATCGAGAGTCTCTCTCTGGAATACCCTGGCATATGGAATCTGCACCGAAATCGCTCCGGCTCACGATAGCATTATTTGGACGCACCAATTCAGGCAAATCCTCCCTGCTGAACAGAATCGCGGGGCAAAGTGTCGCCATCACGTCACCGGAGCCTGGAACAACCACCGACTGCGTGGAGAAGGCGATGGAATTGCTCCCGATCGGGCCGATTCTGTTGATCGACACGGCGGGACTGGATGATCCGACACGACTGGGGGCGGCCAGAGTTGCCGCGGCCAGAAAGGTGTTTGATCGGGCCGACGTGGTGCTGCTGGTTGTGGCGGCTGGACAGTGGGGACAGGAGGAGGAGAGCGTTGTGCTCACGGCTCGCGAGCGTAAAATACAGGCGATCCCGGTGATTACATTTTCAGATCGCGTGCGTCCCGACGAATCGTTTCTCTCGCTGCTGCGCAAGAAAACTGGTCACACGCCGGTGCTGGCCTCCGCGAATCGAGATCAACTGCTCAACGAACTGCGCGCCGGACTTCTGGAGGCAGCTCCAGACGATTGCCTCTCCCCCCCTCCCCTGTTGGCCGATCTGGTGAATTCAGAAGACACGGTCATGCTCATCGTCCCGATTGACAAGCAGGCGCCGAAAGGACGCCTGATCCTCCCCCAGATGCAGACGATCCGTGACGCGTTGGACATGGGAGCGTTGCCGTTCGTATGCAGGGAGACCGAGTACCGCGCGGCGCTGAAGAAGCTGCAGGGCCCCCCGGCGTTGGTCATCTGCGACTCGCAGGTGGTGAAACTAATGGTGCGCGACACTCCCCCTGGAATACCATGCACCACGTTTTCGATCCTGTTCGCCAGATTCAAAGGAGACATTCATGCCTACGCCGAAGGAACGCGCTCCATCCGCCGCCTTCAGTCAGGAGACCGAGTGTTGATAGCGGAGGGATGTACGCACCACGCCACAGACGTTGACATCGGACGGGTCAAAATCCCGAAGCTGCTGGGCGACAGGATCGGCGGCTGTCTGCGGGTTACTGTTTGCTCGGGGAGAGATTACCCGGAGGACGTGTCGGATTATAAACTCATCGTCCACTGCGGCGGATGCATGTTGAACCGTCGGGAGACGCTGCGGCGCATCGAGCTGGCGCGGGAAGCGAACGTCCCCATCACCAATTACGGAATGACTATCGCCGAATGCCTCGGAGTTTTCGAACGGGTCATGTCGCCGTTTTCGCCAAACTCCGGCGCGGGGGACCGCAGATGACGGAGACCTGCGCCACCAGCGGCGAGTTTGGATCCTCATCTAGCGGCCGACGATCGCGATGACGAACACCCCCGTGGACATCGGCAGCGAGGAAAGATTCAGTTCGGCCCTGACGAAATAACGGCGCTCGGCTCCGGAAGAGACCACCAAATCCTTTGCAAAATTCAACTCCATCGTGACAATCACTTGGTTGGACGGCATCAACTCCAGCGCGTAGCGCAGCTCCGGCCTGCGAATCGGCTCGTTCATCGACATCCATGCGGCGTCATCGGGTTCACTCATGCCCGGCAACCACGGTTGACAGAACAGACGTACATTATCTACGTCGTACATACGCCACTCAGGAATTCTCAATGGACGTCCGCCGATATTTTTCAGTGCAAACGACAGCCTGACGGGCTTCCCCGCGACAAACGAGAGTTGACCGGTCGGCGCGAACGACGCGTGAACGTTTTCAATTTTTTTGAACTGAACATCACTGCCGTTGACTTCCACGTAATTGGCTCTCCCTTTTTCGCGGACACACCCGGCGAAGACTGTCAAAGCCGCTGTGGAGACCAGAAACGGCAGACTCCTGAAACAGGACATTACTCGGCTCATAATCATACTATCATCCACATTTCAAATCAGGCACGGCCGCGCAGCGCTGAAAACCATGATGTCAGCGTGACGGCGTTTTGCACAACGCCGGTTCCTCTGCCGGCGTCCCGCCAATAATTCCCCGCCGCGTCGACATGCCCCCGATTGAAAAACCGCTGTTCACCAACCAAACCTCCGGCATTACGTCGGATCGGCTGCGACGCCGCATCCAGAGTACAGGATCATCCGTATCCGGAGAGATCCGCGCCGCAGTGTCATCCCTGAGTACGCAAATCATGCCTGCATTCGTGCGCCTGAACACGTTCCATAATCCCCCGTCCGATCCGTCTGACCTAACATACTGCGGGAAACAGCTTCGTCAAACACCGATGCCGGCCGATTCATGTTTTTCCACTGACGTTCTATACAAATCCCGATATCCCCACATCGGACACTGCGGACAGATGCAATCACCATCGACGTGCGTCATTGTTGACGGAGGAAGCGCCGACGGGCGGATTGACAATGTGCCGCGACCTTCTCACGGCAGCCATATAAACCGTGCGTCTCCAGCCAACCCGATCCATGAATGTCGCCGTGCCGGTGCAATTCCATCTTGGACGCCGGGGATATCCCCCCCCAAGTCCACCGTACAATCATCAGAGCCAGAGACATTCTGAACGTCGCGTGCAAGTCTGTTTGATCTGCTCTCCGGATTTCGACTTTCACTGACGAATCCGGATAGATTGCCCCCGTGACAATTCCTTGTCCGTCACGTCCTCATCGATCCCCGTCGCGCGATGCCGCGTGCACCCTCGAATTCCACGCTGCCCGGAGTGAAGCATTATTGGTTCAGCCCCACGGCTCAAATTCAAACGCGTCTTGCATGAAACCCCGGAAACACGCGGAAAGCGCCGGAAAATAAATGAATCACTCTTCTTGACGTATGAGAAGCCAAGCTATAATTTAAACGCCGATTGCAATCATCAGCCCGCATCGTCATACTTTGCCGTCCTGACGACATGCATTCGGAGAAAACAACCAGTGCGGCGACGGCACGACAATCGAACCGCGCTGCAACGGTTCGAGACGAACGCTTCGCCGTTCTGAATGGCATTTGGGATCGCGGGGTTGGATCATGCGAGACAGCGCCGTCTGCAAAGCGCGAAACGCACTCTGAGTGCTGTGGACATTGAAGAAAAATCACCGACGGAGGCGGTCGTGGTGCGAGTGGCGTGCGCCTGTGGATCGCTGCGGATGTCCGCAAAGAAGAGCCGGGCATCGGTTCGCGCACGCGAACGCCGTCCCTGCGCACGGCATGGGTGCCGTGCGCACATACGGCTGTGGCACTTGGAACATTTCCATGAAGATTATTGACGCCCATATCCACTTTTCCAAAATCCAGGGATTCGACGAACTGGCGGTCAGATCCGGACACAGAAACAATGCCGACCATCTGATGTCGGAATTTGATCGCCTTGACATAGAGGCGGCTGTTGCAATGGGTTCCGGACGCAGAAATTCACCAACGGAATCCTGCTTGCCTCTAACAGTCAATCTAGGAGGCGATTTCGAGCCGCCACATTACAACCAGCCGCAACGCATCGCGTATTGTGTCGGCGTTGAAAGCGATGCCCTTAACGCAACCAATCGCCTGACATCCGCCGCATTATTTGAAGAGCATCTCCGCGATCCTCACTGCGTCGGGATCAAAATTTACCCGGGCTACAATCATCGCTACCCGAACGATCCGCTGCATTATTCCCTCTATGAGCTGGCTGAACGGTACGACGTACCTGTGGCCATCCATACGGGAGACACATCCATGAGCAGTGCCATGCTAAAATATTCTCACCCGCTGGCGGTGGATGAAGTGGCCGTCAACTTTCCACGTGTGCGTTTTGTGATGGCGCACTACGGCAGTCCGTGGATAATCGATGCAACCGAGGTGGCCGCTAAAAATCCAAACGTGTCAATCGACCTCTCCGGACTTGCGGTCGGGAAATTCGACCCTGATTGGTTCTGGAACAATTATTCCGGCTATATTCAACATTTGGAGACGTGGATGAGATTTTTATCCGACGATGAAAAATTCATGTACGGATCCGATTGGCCGCTGGTGAATTTGGAAGCATATCTAACGGTTTTGCTGCGCCTGGTACCTGAAAATGCGCACCGGCTGGTTTTCCGCGAAAACGCATTGCGCATCTACTCGAGACTCAATGCCTTGCTTTCGCCGCATCCATAAGTCCTGAAAACGGCCATTTCACCACTATGCCGAGCTTGCGACTTTTATTTCTTTGACCCGTCCTCCGGGTTTTCCATTCCGTTGAACCTGGTTAAGCCGGAGCGAATTGCGGCAGATATGCTTGTTCCGGAACTGTCATCATGCGGATCGGATCGTTTGTTGTCACGCAATCACAGGAGACTCCCGATATTCAGACTGTTTCATAATACCTTACGGAGCCGCTTTGCTCTCATGGAATCCGTGAAAACTCCGTCACGGCATCGAGAAATTTCATCATGCATAATTCCTGAACGCAACCCAATCAGACTGCAATGCAAATACCGCCTCCGTGCAAAATGGACGCTTTCACGGAAAGCACCCCGTAATAGACCTATGTGACAGCAAAGAGCACAGGAGCCAACAACCGCATAATCATGCTCCAAACCGTGCCATTACCGATGACGGGGATGCGGCGGTCACAGATCGTTCCGTTGCCGTAAGACCCGCCGCGAATTTGGAAAGACGCGATTGAACCGTGATATCCGAACGGAAACCTTTCTCTCGTAAAGCGGAACGCGTCATGTTTCCTCCTCAGGGGAAACCCAGTAAAAACGCCAAAAAACCGTTTGCATATTGGAAAAAGCGTTGCGCAAGCATTATAATACCCTAGCGAACGAGTTTATGCCCCATAAAAACGAGGTAACAAAGATGAAATGTGAATTCACCAGTTACATCAATGAGGACTCCGTGATCATTCTTCGCGGCACGTCAAAACTGGAAATCATGGACGAGCTGATTGACAGGGCCGCCGAACTGACAAAATTAAGCCGTGACATGATTTACAGAATGACTTGGAAACGTGAGCAGATGATGACCACCGGAGTCGGAAATGGGTTGGCTCTACCGCATATTCGCGTCAACGACATTCCTCAACCAATCGTCATCGTCGGTGTTACGGAAAACCCGATAGCCGATTACCAAAGCCAAGACGAGCAGCCGGTGCGGGTGGTTGTCTTCACCATCGCGCCCGATGAAAATCCCGAGGCTTATCTGCAGCTTCTGGGCAGTATCTCCAGGAAATTGCGCAATCCCGATCTTCTGGCCAAGCTGACCTCAGAAGAACCGTCCGAAGCGAACATATTGAAAGTGCTATTTGAAAACGCAGACTAGCAGTCGTTCCCTCGGTTTCGCATATACTCTCTCGCTCTTTCCCCTCGATGGCTCTGTTGTACAAACCGGAGACGATGACGTGATATCGGCCCATGGTTGACATCATTGCAAAACAATCAGGAAATAGAAAATGAACGATGTCTCTGCCAATCTCGGCGCAAAGGCTCAAATTGATTTTCACTGTCTTGCCCCCGGGTGCAACGGAATTGTAAAGTTTAACTTGTCGAACGTCTCCGAGCGTGATTTTCAAGCGGTCTGTCCAAAATGTCATCATCCCTATGTCCTGGACAAGGACATCAGGGGAAAACTATCAAGAATGTTGAATTTGGTTATCGCCATTCGCAATTCAGAAGATATTCTTGGCGACAGCAACGTTTCCGTCAATGTCGCCGGCGGGGAAGTGAAGATCCCATACGCCTTGCTGCTGACGAGATTGAATACTCTCATAACACTCAATTTCGGCGGGAATAAAGTCGATTTTCATCTCTGGATCGAGCCGTCCTCGCCGGAAACTTTTCGCTAAACGACCCACATGTGTTCGAGGCGGCGGAGTCTGTCGCGCTGACACATTCCAATCGCGCCCCCACTCCGTGCCGGCAAAAACATGTTTCAACTCCAGCTTCGCCCGCTTCTCCGGATCCAGCGACGTGAACACACTGCTGTTCATCAAATGGCGGCGCACCAGACTGGCCACGTGACGGTCGCTGTGCTCCGTGTCGTTCAGCACCATGTCCACGGCCTGATCCACGCCGCCCTGACGCAGGATCCAGTCCACCGCTTTCCGATCCCACTCCGCCACCGACTCCGGAGTGTAGCCTTTGCCCAGCTCGGCGGCGTACTCGGCGCGGATCCTCGCGTCCGTCTCCACGGGGTTCACCTGACTGCTGGTCGGAAAGGGAATATGCGGCGTGATTCTCATTTTTCTGCGGTTTTTGTGAATCGGGGCTTGTTTTTTGCGTTTGACCGCCTACATTAACACCGAAGCCAGCGGATCGCGTCTCTGCCGTTCCTCCGTTGGCAGACTTCGCAGAAGCAGAGTTTTCTGCGATGTTCCAACTCAAATTCCTGCCTTTCAGCAAAGACTTCGAGAATCTGCGAGGATGAAAACTCAGAGGGCCGATGTTCCCCAGATCGTCTGTCTTGATCGTAGCAGCAAGAAAACCGTCGGCCTTGTGCATTCCCTTGTATCTTTTTCCGAATACGATGCTGTCCCCCTCCATATACCAGAAATCGGGATCTTGCAACAAGTCTTTGAATAATTCGATGTTATGCCCTCGCGGAACTTCATATCCGGAAATGTCATCAAAATCGACCCTCCCTTGTTCGATCATCTGAATCGCTTCGGCGGCATTCCGCGCCTTGGAAATCAATCCTTTCCGGATGCCGTCCTTGGGGGTACCGGCGATCAGCCGAAAGAAATGCCCAGGCTTGAAAGTAATGGTGTGTCCGGAGAAAGCTCTGATTGTTCTGCCCAGATATTCCCGCTTGTAAATGTTGTACAGCTCTTGAAGCGTGTCGAATCTGGTCCTTCTCGGGCGCGGATGCGCCGGTATGCTTAAATAGTCCTCCACGCTCTCAAGCTTCCGGGCGAGGGAGTAGTCGGCGTTGCCGTCGTCCTCCTCCGCAGACTCTTTCTGCTTGTCATCCTGCGGCCTGTTTGTCTCCGTCACCGGCACTCCGAGCTTCTCCAGTTCCCGCCGCAGACTCGGCGTGACGCCATTGGCCGGAATCGTCACATTCTCTCCCTGCAGCAGCTCCTTGATTTTCCGTGCCACCTCGCCGTCGGGGACGATGCGCACCGGCTTCGCCCATCGTGAAAGAATAACCTGCCGTTTCTTTCCCTTCGACAATTTCCCCGACACCGCCCCGGCGTGCCAGTCCGTCACCCCCACCGCGTTCTTCGCGTGTTCGGCTCTGTATCCGCTGGTGAGTTCGCTTTTCGGGATATGCACTTCAAGCGTCACCAGTCCCGGCCGTCTGTAGGCGGAGGAAAACTGATCGTTCAGCGGCGACAGAGACGAATGAATGTACGGATTGTAGGCGGCTGTGACCGAAGAACCGTTCCCCTTGTCGAGGACGAACACCGGCCTGCCGTTCCGCATCTTGATCAAGTCCGGACGCTCCTCCGCCCGCTCCCACTTGCCCAGCTCGATGGGCGTCCGCCATTCGCCGTCCACCCTGCCGGACATCGGCGGATACAGTTTTCCGTCCGGTCCGATCTGCGCGGCCCGGTAGGCGACGATGTAATCCTCGCTTTCCAGCCGGGCGATCTCGGCTTTGACGGTCACTGTCTTGGAGTACTCAGCGATCGGCTAGTGAATTGAAAAAGTAAACGCCACTTTGTAAGACAAAACGCAAAAAACGCTC
>CAYODJ010000028.1:0-27813 GCA_964402715.1 uncultured Victivallaceae bacterium | reverse complement strand
GGACACGTCCGTACATGGACATTTGCAAACTTTACGAACGGGATGTAAAATGAGATAGTCGGCTCCGTCTCCGCAACCGGCGGTTGCGGAGACGGAGTCGAAGTCGCACGGACTGTCTGTGATCAATCAGAGACAAATGTGCGCAAAACATGGGGCACTACCGTCGACGGGAAGCTGCGGTGCATGGGCTTCATCACCAATAACTTCGACCGGGCGGCCGGCTCCGTCCGCGATCTCTACAAGGTGCGCCGGGGCATAGAGGTGTTCTTCAAAGAAATCAAGCAGACCCTGCAGCTCGCCGACTTCATGGGGTACAGCGGAAACGCCGTCAAGCGGCGGATCCGGACCGCCTTTCTTGCCAGCGTCCTGCGATGCTGTTGGACAGCATCCGACCCTGCCCGTATGAGAGCGGCTCCGGAACAGGCATTCCTGCCGGGATTCGCTCCGGAATAAACAAACTCAATGAAAGAAAAATCGGGAAAGGGTGTTCTGAGAAAATCAGAGAAGTAAGCTCAATGTAGTGGGTGAAAAATAGCTGTTTTTCAATCCTGTGGGATGACGGTGTTTTTTTGAAAAAAGACCGGTACGGGGGGAAACAACAGGAAAAAAGGAACCGCCGCACGGGATTTTCACACGGATCCGCTCCCGTGCGCACAACATGCGGCGGCGGAGTCCTCATGAACCGCGGAAAACTCCGCGAGACGGAATCTACCGGACGCCCCCTCACGCGTCCGCGATGGTTCCGACGGATACGGATAAGGAAAAGGGAAAGGCCGGCTTTCGACCTTTCCCCTTTCGCTCCCGGAGACGGCGCGGAGCAGGACGCGGCGTCAGTCCAGACGCCCCTGCTCCGGCAGACCCTTGCTGACCCTTTCGGCGGGATAGAAGGACGTGCCGTCCGGCTTGACCAGTCTGCAGGTCATGAAGATGAGCAGATTCCGCTTCTCGGCGGTGACCGAACGCGACTGGAACAGTCTCCCGACCAGCGGCAGATCGCCGAGAATCGGGATCTTGTCGTTGATCACGTTGGAGGAGTCGTCGATCACGCCGCCCAGCACGATGGTCTCGCCGTCGTAGATGGTGACCGTGGTGTCGATTTCACGCAGGTCTATGATCGGCTTGCGCATCAGCGTGGGTGTGCCGCTGGCGTCGGTGCTTCTGTACTCGTCCCAGCCGGCGAAGCTGGTGCTCCTCGGATTCATGCGCATGCGGATGGTGCGCCGCGTCTTGTCCACCTCCGGCGTGACGTCCATCATGATGCCGAGCTTCGTGGGATCGTCGTCGAACTCGGGACTCGGACTTATGGAGTGGAACTCCGGAATCCCGCCGTATTCGCTGGTGCTCCCGCTCTCGAACTCCCCGTCGTTGTACTCGTCAACGAAAAACACTTCGCGGATCATTTCGATGTGCGCGGTGCGCCCCGCCAGAGTGGTGATGCGCGGAGACGCCAGAACGTCTTTCGAATCCAGCTGGTTGGCGGCCAGGATCCGCGCCGCGTAGGCCGCGCCGTCTTCACCGCCGACGAACCCCTTGACGACGAACAGCTCGTTGCTGCCGCGGTTCAGTCCGGAGAGGCTGTCGCCGATGGAAAGGCGGTGCGAACTGTCGACCCCCTTGTCCGGAGTGTTGTTCGGATTATAGTTGACCGTGTAGTCGAATCCCAGCTCCTTCAGGTCGTTCTGGTTCACCTCGATGAACTTGGCGACGATCTCCACCATCGGATCGTTGTCGCTCAGGATCTCCTGTATGACCTCGTCGATCATCCGCAGGTTCTCTATGGTGTTGGTCACGATAAGTCTGCTGATGCGCGTGTCGTACACGATCTGCGCCCCGGCCGGGAAGCGGATGCCCCGGTCGACGAAGAAGCTCTTGAGCGGACTCGGCTCCGCCGTGCTCTCCAGATCGATGTCGCCGAAGACGGAGGAGTCCACGGGGAAGATCTTGGTTTCGAGATCGTCCAGGGCCACGTTCTCCGGCGCGACCACCACCGCGTAAGGCTCCACCCGCATCTTGAGACCCGCGGCGCGGCACAGATAGCGCAGCGAGTCGAACAGCGACTTCTTGGCGATTATCAGACTGATCTTCTTCTCGTCCGCGTCGATGTCCAGGCCGGCCCCCTCCGCGTCGCCGCCATCAAGGCCGTCCCCCGCCGCCGAGGGTCCCGGAGCCGACGGACCCGGCGCCTGATCCGGCGTCGGACCCGGTCCCATGGGCATCCCGGCCGGATTCATTCCCGGAGCCATGAGCCCGTCGGCGGACATCGCGTCCGGCTGCGCCGGAGCGGCGGCGGCGCGACGCAGGAAGATGTTCACCCCCACCCGCTCGGGATCGTTGCGCTTGCTCTCCTCCTGCAGAAACTTGATGGCGGTCGGTATGGTCACGTCCTCGAAGTCGACCCTCGGGATGATGATGCTGCGGATCTTCTTGTTGATCCCGCCGACCTCGTCGTCCTTCTTCTTCACCGGGGAGTCGACCACGTTGTTCACCGGCGTCTCGCCCTCGGGCAGAATCGGTGTGGACCATCTCCACTCCATCTCGGCGCTCGCCTTGCGGTGCTCGTCGGCGTAACGCCTGTCGGCCACCTTGGCGCTGCGCAGATTGACGGCGCGGAGGTTCTGAAGCGCGTCCGCGTTGTACGGATCGATCATCAGAATGTCCTGGTACTTGCGGATCGCCTGCTGCAGCTGCCCGGCCTGCGCCAGCTCGTGTCCCTGACGCATCAGAACCTGAATCCGGTAGTCCTGACCCAGCTTGTCCGGCAGCAGCGCCTCCGTCCCGGTCTCGTTGCGCAGCACTGCGGCCGCGTGGCGCTTCTCGAACTCGACGATGGTCTCCCTGAGGGACTTCTCCTCCTCAGGACAGTACTCTATCGCCTGCTTCAGCAGCCGTATCGCCTCCTCGAAATCCTGGGCCTGCATCCGGTCTTTCGCCTGGGACACCGCGTCCTGCGCCATGTTGTAGTAGCACTTGGCGATCTGCGAGCGGCAGATTTCGACGCGCGCGGCGAAAATCTCCGTGTCGAATCCGCGCAGCAGCTTGACCGCCTCCAGATACCCGCCGATCGCGTCCTGGTACCGCCCCTGCTCGAAATTGGCGTTGGCCTCCCGCACGTGCTTCTCCGCGTCCGCCTCGACCTGCTGCCGTGACACCGTCTGTCTGCTGATCGTCTCCCGTTCCTGCGGAAGCACCTCGGGCGCGGCCGACGCCGACGGCGGCAGGGCGCCGGCGGCCAGCATCAGCAGCGCCGCCGTGAATTTTTCAGTCCTATGCATGTGATTCAAGCCTCCAAATGGCGGTTAGCGGTTGAAGTCCGGAGCGCCGAACTGTGTGTTGCGGCGGATCGGCACGCCGTCGTTGTTGACCAGACGCGTCGTCACGAAAACCAGAAGGTTGTTCTTGCTCTTCTTCTCGAACTGGCTGGAGAACAGCCTCCCCACCAGCGGCAGATCACCGAGCACCGGCCAGCGGTCGTACATGGTGGTCGTCTCGTTGTCGATCATGCCTCCCAGAACTATGGTCTCGCCGTCGTACACCTTGACGTTGACGTCCAGCTTGCGCCTGCTGATGATCGGCATCCATGTGTTGTACGTCTCCTGACTGAAGATGTTCAACGTCAGCTCGCCGTCCGACAGCCCGTAGGTGCCCTGCGTGACGGTCACCGTGTCGTCGGTCTTCCCCAGGAACGAAACCACCTCGGGATGCAGATCCAGCGTCACCGTGTAGTTGTCGGGATCGACCTGCGGCGTGACGTTCATGATGATGCCGACGTCGGTGGGATCGTCGTTCCACTCCGGCTTCGGCGGGGTGATGCTCACGAAGTTGTCGTTCTCCTCGATCTCGGGCTCCTCCCACGATTCGGGGAAATAATACTGCTTGGTCAGCTTGATGGTCGCCTTGCTGCCGCTGCTGGTGGTCACCTTGGGCGCCGAAAGCACCTCGGCGCGGTCGTTGCGGCTGATCGCGTTGACCGTCAGCGACAGGTCGATGTTGGTTCCCTTGATCAGGCCGTTGCCGAAGTTCGGAAATATCTTCAGATCGTCGACCAGCGTGAGCGCCTCGGGGGAGTCGTCGATTCCGCCGAGGAGATCGTCGTTGGAGGCCGGCTTGGAGAACGTGTTGGTGTTGCGCAGCGGCGCGCCGGACTGGTTCATCTCCCAGCCGCTGCGTCCGGTCTTCGCGTCCTTGATGTTGAAGTACCAGTCGAAGCCCAGCTCCTGCCAGTCGTTCTCGCCGATCTCCACGAGCTTGATCTCGATCGCCACCAGCGGAGTCTCGATGGCGTCCAGCTGCCGCAGCAGCTCGTCCAGGCGTCTCAGATTCTCGACCGTGTTGCGCACGATGAGCTTGCTAGCGCGCCGGTCGTAGGCGATCGACGATCCGGCGTCGAACCGCACGCCGCGCGCGGAAAAATGCTTCTTCAGCAGCTGCGAGGTCACCGCGGACTGCTTGCTTCCGCTCTGGAAAAAGCTCTGATCCGTCAGGTCGCGCCCCTCGCCGACCACGCCCAGCTCGCCGGTGCCGCCGCCCTCGCCGCCGCCGGCCCCCGGAGCGGCCGCGGCCATGGGATCGGCCCCGGTCGGACCGGGCATGCCGCCGGGCATGCCCATGTCGCCTGCGGCGGCCTCGTCGCCGCCGGCGTCACCGGTGATGCTGACGATCAGATCCCCGCGCACCGGAAACGACTGGGTCTGCATCTCGTCGACGGTCGGTCCGATGAAGATGCCGCCGTCGTCGACGCGGTACTTCAGACCCACGTCCTGGCAGAGATAGCGCAGCACTTCGCTCATCGGAATCCGGGTGAAGCTCATGGTGACCCTGTTCAGGCGGTTCGCCGCCTCCTTGTCGAAGCCGGCTATGATGTTGATCCCCTCCTTGTCGGGGTCGTACGCGCGGCTGCGGTTGTTCAGAAAGCGGATCACCGAGAGCACGTCCGCCTCGTCGAACTCCACCGACGGGAACACGATCCGCTCCAGCCGGCTGTAGATGCTGTCCGAGGAACTGGACTTGACCTCGGTCCGCTGCGCGGCCGCAGTCTCGATCTCGGTCGGAAAGACCGGCTCGATCCAGTTCCACGCGTTGGCGGCGATCATACCCGCGACGTCGGCCTCGCGGCGGCTGTGGCCGGAGGTGTACATCTTGGCGTACACCCTGCCTAGGAACTCGGCCGCCTCGACGTTGAACGGATCGATCAGGAATATCCGCTCCAGACGCACGCCGGCGTCCTCGTAGCGGCCGCTGTCGTAGAAAGTCTGCGCCTCCCGCTTGAGACGGTCGATGGCCTTCTGATTCGCCTCGTAGTTCTTGTCGAACTCCTTCAGCGTCGTCTCCTTGACGAAAGCCTCGCCCTGCATCCGGCGCCGGCAGTCCTCGTTGAACCCGTTGACGTCGTCGACCAGCGCCGGGTCGATCGTCGCGGCCTCGGACGCCATGCCCATGGCCTCGGGATACCGCTTGCCGGCGAAGGCCTCACGCGCCTTGTCCATCACCGTGCGCGCCCATTCCCTGCGCAGATCCGCCCGGGTCTCGACCAGCTTCGCGCGCCGCTCCGCCGCCAGGGATCCCCAGTCGACTCCCTTGGCGGGGGTGAGCCGCTCAATCTGAAGCTGCAGAATCTTGTCCGCCTCCGCATATGCCCCTTTGCCGCGCAGTCCCTCCGCCTCGGCGGTCTTCGCGTAGACGTCGGACAGGAGCTGGGATCGCGCGTCCTGCGACTGCCGCATCAGCTGCGACGGATCCGCATCCGCCGCCGCCAGCGCGCCGGCGGCCAAAAACGTCAGACCGATCAGCCCGAGCGGACGACAGAGGGAATTGCGGTTCAACTTTTTCATGTTCTTCACTTTCATATTATGATTAGGCTGTGAATTGCCGGTACGGTTCAACGGCCGGGGGACGGCGCACCCATCATCATCACGTCCTGATTCGCGTTCACGCCCGGACGCACCCGTTCGTTGAGCGGAATCTTGCCCTCTTTGGTGATCGGTTCGGCGACGTCGCGGCCGCGGTTCCGCCCGCTGCGCTCCGTCAGCAGCACCTCGTTCCTGTTCACGTCGATGGCCTTGATCCTGTAGCGGACGGCGCCGAGCCGCCGATCCCCTATCACGAAGTCCTGTCCGACGCCGAGCAGCAGCTCCCTGTTGTCGCCGACATCCTTGAGAAACGCCTTGGGATCAGGCGAGAAGACCTCCTTGCCGGCCTGCATGACGATCCTGCTCCCGCCGCCCAGCAGCTCCAGAGCGATCTCGGAGTCGTCCTCGATCGTCCCGTCCGCCTTCCGTTCCTGCTTCAGGTTGATCGACACCACCTGATAGTCGCGCCCGTCTATCTTGATCATGTCGTTGAGCGCCGTGAAGAGCGTCTTGCCGGTGTCGGTGTGATTGATCTGTATGTCCCAGAGCGACTTGTCCTCGCTGCCGTTGGCGTTGATCTTCATCAGCATGAACGGCAGCTTGACCTTGTCGATGCTCGTCACCACCAGACGGTGCCACAGCGGAGGTCTGGAGGTGGGCTCGTTCATCATCGTCTTGTGCTTGTACTCGTAGAGATTGGAGAAACCGTCCTTGTCCATGTCGTCCAGCACGTTGCCGGGATCGCTGGCGGAAAGTCCGTATTTCTCCTTGACCGCGTGCGGGATGCCGCACCCGTCCGGGTCGTCCGGCGTGCCGCGCCCCAGCACGACCTCGGGGGCGTCCGACTTCGGCGGCGGAACCAGCTTCTCGTGACAGAACGGACACTCGCGGTTCTCGAAATACCACAGAGGGATGATCCGCTCGCAGTGTCCGCATCTGGCCGCTCCGAAAGTCGTCACCAGATCGGAGAAGTGGTTGACGTTCGCGGCGCTGCGCGCCGCGGCCGGGATCCATGTCGAGCCGCTGGCGAAAAGGCGGCCGAAGTCGAACCGCTCGTCCGTGGCTTTCAGCGGAACGAAGTCCGGCTCGCGCGTCGGCAGCGTCAGACCCTCCCTGTTGATCCGCGCCGTGTCCTGCACCATCTGCAGCAGGTAGATCATCGAGCCGATGAACAGCAGCAGGAGCACCGCCAGCACCAGCTTCTCATAATGTTTCTTAAGAAATTCCAAGACAAGGTCTCCTCAGCTGATCATTTAAGCTCGGGTTCCGCCAAAGCCACGTACTCGACGTCAAGCACCGCCTCGCACTTCGAACTCCCTCCGAAAAGTTTTCTTCCGTAGCCGGGACGCTTGTCGTAGGGCATGCTCATAATCTCCTCCCTGATCTGCTCGGGGGTCTTGACCTGCTGCTGCGCGGCCCCGGCTCCGGACGCGGAGGCGGGATCGGCCGCGAACGGGGGGACGCCCGGCGCCGGAGCCAGACCGGGAGCGGGACCGGAAGCCTGCGCCCGCGGCTGATTCTGCTGATCCTGCGCGGAACCGCTCAGCGAGAGCCTCGCCTGCTCGGCCTCGGCGGCGCGCTCGTAGAAGACGTTCTGCGCACCGTCGTTGTCCGCGTACAGGAACACGCTGCGCACCACGTACATACGGTGCTGCGCCGACGCGGCGTGGAGCGACTTGACGAGACTCCGCACCTTGTTGAGATCGGCGGCGACGCCGAAAGTGAAATGGTGGACGACGTAGTCGCCGTCGCGCTCGCCGCCCAGCTTGCGGATGTGGAACGAATAGAGCGCGTCCGCGCCGGACCTGGCGATGCGCGAGGCCAGATCGCCGACCGCCTGCCAGCTGCGCGCGATGTCGGGAATCGCCTCAGGAGCGGGAGGCTGCTTGTAGTCGAAGCCGAAGCTGGTGGCGTCGCCCTGCAGCTCGACCTTTCCGTCGGCGAACAGCTCCGTCATCCGCGAACGCATTCCCCACATGTAGCGGAGGCACTTCTCCGGCGAGTTGTCCATGCTGCGCTGCAGCCCGAGAGCCGTCATCAGCACCTCGTCCACGTTGGCCGCCGTGATCGGCTCCGCGGAGACCTTCTGATACTCTTTCTGAAAGGCGTCGAGCGCGGCGCCCCAGTTCTTGTAACGCTGTCTGAAACGCTGATAGAAACGGTCGCGGCCTCCCAGCGCCGTGCGGCTGGCGTCCTCCTCCCACGCCTTGCGGAAGTCCTCGAGAAACTCCGGCAGCTTCACGCCGAGAGCCGCCGCGAAAGCGTCCAGGGCGGGACCCTTGACGCTGCCGAAGTACTGCCTGAGCTCCTCGGTCTTCTCGCGGTACAGCGCCGCGGTCTCCTCGATCGGCTTGACGTTGCCCTCCACCGGAGCCGGCTCCTGCTCGACCAGACTGCTGATCTGCTTCTGCAGGCCCTCCGCCTGCTGGAAATAGCCGTACATCTGCGAGTGCTCGATCACCACCAGCACCAGCAGCGCCAGCGACGCGAGGGCGGCCGCGCCGAGCACGATCAGCAGCACCAGATTGTCCTTGAAAAACCGCTTCATGCGCACACCGTTCATTTCCTGATTGGTTCCTTCAGCTTCACCAAGGCGGTGAACGAATTCAGATTGTCCACGCCGTGTCCGCCTTCATACTCCTGAATCACGAAAGCGTCGTCGGCGTCGGAGAAGTATTTCGAGTTCTTCAGCGCCTTGCGGAATTCATCCTCCAGAAGCCGCCCCTCGTCGAGCTTGAGCGTGTAGAACTTCAGCCGCAGCTCCTTGACGTCCGATAGCTTCTCGGCCTCCTTGCGCACGTACGCCTTGGCTCCGGCGGCCAGGGACGCGTCCTGCCGCGACGGCCCCTGCGGAGCCGGCGCCATCATCTCCATCGGGAACAGATCCGAGCCGCCGGAGCTCTGCTCCTTGGGCGGCTCGATCGCCGTCCCCTCCCCCTCCAGCGCCGCGAGGAACATCATGTCCGGCATGATCTGCTGCAGCTCCTGCAGCATCCCCACCCATTTCTCGCGGTCCCGGAAGAAGCCGGCGGCCTTCTCGTAGGCGGCGCGTTCGCGGTTCAGATCCGACTCCAGCGACTTGATTCTGTCCTGCATGGCCTGCGTCTGCTGCACCCCGCCGGAGACGGCGTTGACCAGCGTGCTGCTGTACTGCTTCCGCTGCATCACCGCCAGCAGGAAGAGCAGGAGGCACAGCACCACCGAGACGGCGCTGGCGTAGAAATACGGCCTCTTGGCGCGGAAGTTTCTCTGAAAGCGGATCGACTGAGGAATCAGCGAGATGTCCACCGGACAGTCGGTCACCTGACGCAGCGCCGTGCCCGTCAGCTCCGAGAACATCGGCGCGACGTCCAGCAGCTGCTGCCGGTCGATCTCCTCGCCGAGAGTCACCATGGAGAAGACGTTCAGATAGTCGACCGGCATATGCAGCTTCTCATGAAAGAACTCCTGCGTGTAGTACATCAGCGAGCCGCCGCCGGCGAGCAGCAGCCGCACCGGCGCGTTGCCGCCGTGCTGTGAGCGCCAGACGTTGACCGAACGGTTGATCTCGCCGTGCAGACGCGTCATGATGTTGCGCACGATCTTGGAGATGGTCGCCGCCAGTTCGGAGTCCGGCTCCTCGTACGCGCCGCCCAGCGCCACGAAACCGTGGCGCCGCTTCAGATTCTCCGCCTCCTGAAAGCCGACGCCGAACTCGCGGCTGATCTGCTGGGTGACGGTGTCCCCGGCGATGGGGATGCTGCGCACGAAGACGCGTCCGGAGTCGACGATCACCAGATTGGTGCACCGTCCGCCGATGTTGAGCAGCAGCGTGCACTCGTCGCCGGAGCACTGGCTCGCCTTCGCGGCGTTGAACATCGCTATCGGCGCGACGTCGACCGAGAGCACCTCCTTGCCCGAGTTCAGTATGGGATCGGTGAACATCGCCACCTGATCGTTCTTGACGGCGACGAAGAGCGCCTCGAAATCCTCGCTCTCCTCCACCTCGACCTGCGGCTCCTCCCCGGGGTTCGCCGCCTCGACGGCGTGCTCGATCGTCTGGACGTGGCTGATCAGCTGGTAGCCCCACACGACCTCGTTCATCGGATAGGGGACGATCTGCTTGGCCTCGAACTCGACGATGTGCGCCACGGCGCTGAGATTGCCGCTCAGGGGCGGCAGCTTCGAGAGCCGGGTGAACGAGGTCTGACCGGAGATGGACAGACAGACGCGCCGCGACCGGAACTGGTGCTCCGCCAGCATCCGGCGGTAGGCGTCAGCGAACGCCGCAGCCGGATCCGCGTCCCTGTCGTCGAACTCGCGGAACGCGAACTTCTCCAGCACCATCGCGCCGCTTTCCGAAAAGAAGAACTCAGCCATCTTCAGGCTGCTGCTGCCGACGTCGACCGCCAACACCGAATTTTCTTTCTTTGCCATACTATGCCGTCATGTTCAAGGTTGTGGATTGGCCGGAACGGAAGTCACTGACGCAAACCCGTTTGATCATCCCCGTCGTAAATCAGGTCGTAATAGTCGTAGTTGTAAAAAGCCCAGGGCGTCTTCTCCTTCGAATACAGCCCGCCGGAAACCCGCGCGGCGTCGGAACCGCCGCCCTCCAGATCGCGGAACAGAGCGCGCGCCCTGACCAGATCCTTGTCGTTCCTGACCATCCCCCCGTTGTACCAGCAGGCCTCGCCCAGCAGAGCGCCGCCGGATCCGAGGAAACGGACGCGGGCGGCCAGAACCATGTTCTGCGAAAAGGCCTTGCCTTTCGGGCACCAGCGGGAGATCAGCTTGGGAGGGGCCAGCAGCATCGCCGGGTGATCCTCGCCGTCCGCCTCGACGGTCAGAAAGTGCGTCCGCCCCGTCAGAATCACGCACCCTGGCGCTCCGCCGCGCCGATCCGGGGATCCCGTCTCGGCCCTGAGGACGAGCGTCCCCTCCATCGTCACGTCGTCGATCCAGTCGCCCTCGGAGCTGCGCGGGGTGAAGACGACGTTCAGCGCGAGCCACCTGTTCCGCGCCGAGTTGCGCTGGGAGTTGCCGACGTTGCTATAGCTGACCAGCGGCGTGCTGAGCATCTGCAGCTTGAAGTCCGTGGGCGTCACGCTCCGGCGCGTCTGCGTCTGCTGAACCGGCGCGGATCCCGGCGGCGGGGCGGCGGACAGACCCGAGGAAAAAAGAACGCAGCCGGCCAGAACCGGCGTCATCCGAAACAGATGCTTCATCACGACTCCTTTCGCCCCGCCGCGGCGCCGCGCCGCGGCCAAATCACTTCCCGCCGGAGGACGGCGCCGCCGGCGCCGCGTCCGCGCCCGAACGGGGGACGGCTCCGCCCGCTTCGACGGCGCTTCCGGCGCGGGCTCCCGGCGCGGCGTTCTCCGCCGGCGAGGACGAGTAGGCGTCCTCGGCCGCGGCCGCCCGCCTCAGGGCGGCGTCGACGCCGGCGTAGGCGCCGGAGCGGTTCGCGCCGTGTCCTATCAGCGTCGCGAGAAGCAGCGTGAGCACGAAGAAAAGCGCCGTGAGAAACACCGTGACCTTGGTGAGATGGCTGCCGACCTGCGCGCCGAACACCGACTCGCCTATGCCGCCGAAAGCCGCGCCCAGACCGCCGCTCTTGGACGGCTGGATCAGAATCAGTCCGATGAGCAGCAGCGCGACCACCACCACCAGAGCGTAAAGCGTCACCGTCAGAACCGCCAGCATGATCAGCTATCCCCGTCCCTTCCTGAAAATTCCGATGAAGACAAAAACCCGTTGAGTATATAACGCCGCAACCGCCAAATGTCAACCCCCCGCGACGGCGATCCGCGAATTATTTTTTCCGCGGCCGTGTTCCCGGAAAACTCCGGATGCGGCCGTTCCGAACTCAGTGCGCCGCGCCTGAAACGGCGTTGCGGACGAGCTGCGCGAAACTGTCGGCCTTGAGCGACGCGCCTCCGATCAGTCCGCCGTCGACGTCCGGCTGCGCGCAGAGCGCGGCCGCGTTCTCCGGCTTCATGCTGCCGCCGTACAGGATGACGAGAGCGTCGGCCGCCCCGCGTCCGAACTTTCCGGCCACGTGCGAACGTATGAACCGGTGCGTCTCCTCCGCGGCCTCCGGAGTGGCGGTCCTGCCGGTTCCGATGGCCCACACCGGTTCGTACGCCAGAATCAGACCGGAGACCTGAGACGCGCTCAGATCCGCCAGGCCGCCGTCCAGCTGCGCCGCCAGAACCCGCTCGGTCCGCCCGCCCTCGCGCTCCTGCAGCGTCTCGCCGACGCACACGATGGGCTTGAGAGCCGCGTTCAGCGCGGCCTTCAGACGCAGATTGACCGTCCCGTCGGTCTCGCCGAAATACTGACGGCGTTCGCTGTGACCGATGATCACGTACTCGACCCCGGCGTCCTTCAGCATGGCCGCGGAGATTTCGCCGGTGTACGCGCCGGACTCTGCCCAGTGGACGTTCTGGGCGCCGAGCCTGACCCGGGTCCCCGCCAGAACCCCCGCCGCAGCGGCTATGGAGGTGAAAGGCGGACAGACGACGATCTCCGCCGCCGCCGGATCCACGTCCGCGAGCTGGGCGACGAGAGCTTTCGTCAGGGACGAAGTCTCCGCCGCGGTCTTGTTCATCTTCCAATTGCCGGCAACGACCGTTCTGCGACTCATCTTCACCTCCGCCAGAATAAGATTATTTAAGGACTCCACGTCCGGAAACGGCTCTCCCGGCGTCCGCCGCGGACGCCGCCCGGCCGCGGGGAAAAAAGCGGCACTGAAGATACCACGCCGCGACGCTCTTTTCAACCGCCCCCCCTTAAAAAGATCCGGACGCCGCAGGGGGACGGGGGGACGCGGAGACACGCGTCACGCCGGCTCTCCGCCGGCGATTCTGAAGACCAGCCGCTCCATCACCATGCGCGGATCCCCGCGCCCCGACACCAGCGACAGGTTGGCGTCCAGCAGCGCGGACAGCGCGCCGCCGAGCTCTTCGTCCCCGAATGACAGAGCCCGCTCGCACAGCTTGTAGGCGCGGAACGGGTGCAGACGCAGCAGCATGTTGTCGGGAAACTTGTCCCGCGTCTCCTGCGGGATGCGGTCGAACGTCCTGGGGTTGACTCCCGTCAGATTCAGCTCCTTCATGGCGCCTCTGGCCATGATCAGCTGCTGGAACTCCGTCGACGCCGCCGCCAGCACCCGCAGCTCCGGCTCGCCCTGGCGTTTCAGCGCGTCCAGAGCAGCCAGCGCCTCGGCGACGCTGCGCCCCGTCAGGGCGGCGGTGAAAGCCCAGCCGGCCGCCTCCGGCGTCCGGCTGCAGACGGCGCGGCAGTCCTCCAGGGTGATCACGGCGGCGTCGCCGACGTAGCAGAACAGCTTCGCCAGCTCCTGCTCCAGCACGCCGGGCGCCCCGCCGATCGTCTCCTCCAGATACTGAACCGCCTCCGGCGCGGCGCTCTTTCCCCCCCTGCGGCAGATTTCCTTCAGCCGGAGACGGAAATTCGCCTCGAAATTGCGGTCCGTGCCGCGCACGGCGGACAGCATGAACACCTCCGCTCCGGCGGCCTTCGCCTTCCTGACGAAACTCCTGCGGCCGTCCAGCCCCGCGCCGTCGATCACCACGGACTGCTCCTCCGGCAGCGGACCGCACAGCAGGCGCGCCGTCTCGCCGGCCGCACCTCCCGCGTCCACCGCGGCGGCCAGCTCGTCGAAATAGGCGAAACCGCGGATCCAGATCACCTGGCTGTCGGAAAGGAACGGAGGCGTGCGCAGCGACGTCAGCACGCGGGACGCCAGCTCGGGGAATTTCGTCTCACCGCCGCCGGGGATGATCTCCAGCGCCGGGTTCGACTCCGGATCGTCTCCGCACAGCGACCGGATCAGATCCTTCGCCTTCGCCCTCACGGCGAAATCGTCGTCGCCGCTGACTATGCACAGACGTCCCACCGTCACTCCCCGCCGCGGCCGCGTCCGTCGTCCCCGCCGATCACGTCCTCGATGAAGAACTGCGGACGGGCGCGCACGTCCGAGTAGATGCGCCCGATGTATTCCCCGAGCAGACCCATCCCGATCAGCAGGACGCCGCATATGATGAACTGTATCGCGAACAGCGTGAACACGCCCTGCGCCGACCAGTCCTCGGACTCGAACAGCCGACGGACGATGATGTAGGCGCTCAGCAGGAATCCGCAGAAGGCCAGCGCCCCTCCCGCGTACGTCATCAGGCGCAGCGGAAAAGTGGTCATGCAGGTGAGCAGATTGAACTGCAGATTGACCAGCTTGAAGAAGGAATATTTCGACTCGCCCGAGGCGCGTTCGCTGTGCCCCACGGAGATCTCGCAGGTGGTCCGCGCGAAGCTGTTCCCAAGGACCGGGATGAACGTGCTGCGCTCGTTGCACTGCTTCATGGCCTCGACCACGTGCCGCCGGTAGGCGCGTAGCATGCAGCCGTAGTCGTGCATCTTCACCCCCGTGGCGCGCTGCGCGGCCAGATTGACGATCTTGGACGGCAGCGTGCGCAGCAGCGAATCCTTGCGGTTGAGACGCACCGTCCCCACGACGTCGTTGCCCTCCTCCGCCGCCGCCACGAGCCTGGGGATCTCCTCCGGCGGATTCTGAAGGTCGGCATCGATGGTGACGATCAGATCGCCGCGCACCAGGGAGAATCCCGCCATGATGGCGGCGTGCTGTCCGTAGTTGCGGTTGAGAATGCAGGCGATCACCCTGTCGCGGTTGGCGCGGGCGGCGCCGATCATGATTTCGGCGGAGCGGTCCCGGCTGCCGTCGTCCACCAGAATGAGCTCGTGCCGCTTTCCGGAGCGCTCCAGCGCCGCCAGCGATCTGGAGATCAGCTCCTCCAGACAGCCCTCCTCGTTGAAGACCGGCACGACCACCGACACGAAATGCACATCCTTCGACTTCATCTGACCGACGGCGTCCTTCCCTGCTCAAATGTTCAGTCCGGCGGGAATGTCCAGAATCCAGACCAGATACTTCTTCCGGCCGCGCGATTCCAGCTTCCACGCGCTCTCCCTCAGATCCGGACGTTCGAGCGGCACCGCGATCCCGCACTTCCCGAAGGCGTCGATCATCGGCCGCAGCCGCTTCTCCGGCGATCTCGCTATCAGCAGAATCCTCCGGCCCCGGCGCTCCCTCAGGAAGCTCCGCAGACCCTCCTCCCGATCCGTGAAAGCCATCGGCTCCTTCCGTTCCAGGTAGAAGAGCAGCGTGGCGTTGACCTCGCCGCCCCACACCAGCCAGTCCCGGACCGGAACCCTGCCGGAGCAGTTGCGCAGCTCGTGCGCGAACTCCTTGGTGAACCGGAATTCGCTCCACGGCGGCAGAATGCAGCTGAAGAACCCGCCCACCAGGACGCCGCCGCCGATCACGACGACCGCCAGACGGTCCGGCAGTCCGCTCCACCGGGAGCAGAACCCCCGCCGCTGCTCGTCCTGATAGAACAGCGCCAGCACCAGGATTCCCAGCAGCGGCAGGGCCACCAGAAACGGAAGCGGCGGCCGGAACTGAAACAGCCGATCCCAGAAGAAGAACATCATGATGCTGATCACCGCCACCGAGGAGATCAGGATGACCGTCACGCGCATGACCGCCGCCGCGCACCGGTTCCACCGGTCGCGCCCCTCCTCCAGCAGGGACCGCGCCGTCAGCACCAGGCAGAACGGCGCCAGCGGAAGTATGTAGTACCAGCGGCGTGATCCGGATATCGTGAAGCACATGAACATCAGCAGCGCGCCAGCGGCGAGTCCGCGGGTCTCCGGCCGCAGCTTCCTCCAGTCCTTGACGAAAGCCGCCAGCATGACCGCGAAAAAGAGGGACCACGGCAGCAGCACCCGCGGCAGTTCGTACAGGTAGCAGAACACGGGCGCCCTGTGATCGAACGGACGGAACGCCCGCACGACGTTCTCCCTCCACACCAGCCCCAGCCCGGACAGGTGGTGATCCGGCAGACGGTATGTCTCCGGCATCGGCAGGGCCGACGCCAGCAGGAACGGTACGAAATAGATCGCCGCGGCCGTCAGGAACGCCGCCAGGTTGGAGAATTTCAGATGCCTGCGCCACAGACCGTCGCGGAGAAGAAACGGCAGGACCGCCGCCAGCGGCATCACCAGCGCCGTCAGCCCCTTGGCCCACGCCCCGCAGAACGCGATCAGGTAGAAAAGCAGATAGCTCCGGAAGCCGACCCGCTCGCGGCAGTGCATGAACCAGGCCGCCGCCAGCACGATCGCGGCCACGTTGGCCATCTCCGCGGCCGCCGTGCGCCCCCAGAAGACGAAACCGTAGCTGCCTGCCAGCAGCCAGCCGGACAGCAGCGCCGTCCTGCGGTCGTAGAGCTCGCGGGCCAGACGCATGGTCCCCCACAGGGCGGCCAGCGCGGCCAGCGCGCTGGGCAGACGCACCGCCGCCTCGTTCACGCCGCCGGACAGCAGCGCGAACGGCAGAATCAGCCAGTAGGTGAGCAGGGGCTTGTCGAAGTAGACCACGTGGTTGATCGCCGGATGGAACAGATCCGAGCTCAGCAGCATGTTCCTGACGATTTCCGCCCAGCGATCCTCCGAGCCCCACAGATCGTTACGGCCGAGGAAAAGCAGCAGCGAGACGGCGGCGAACAGCCACAGCCATTTCTCGAATCCGCGCCATGAACCGGAATCGGGATTCACGTCGTGATCGTCGGGCGTCATCTCGCCAGAATCCTTTTGATCGCGTCGGCGACGTCGTCGACGTCCTCCGGCGTCATGTCCGGAAACAGCGGCAGCGAGCAGATGCGCTCGCTGTTGTACTCGGTGGCCGGAAGCGCGCCGGCGCGGAAACCCATGCGCTCGCGGTAGTAGCGCTGCAGATGGACGCAGCGGAAATGCAGGCCGGAGCCGATGTTCTCGCTCTTCAGCGCCGCCATGAACTCGTCCCGGGTGATCTTCGGGGAATCCACCCTGACGACGAAAAGATGCCAGGCGTGCTCGAATCCGTATCCGGACGGATCGGCCAGGGGACGGATCTCGTCCACGCCGGCCAGACGCTCCCTGTAGCGCATGGCCAGCTCGCGGCGCCTGCGGTTGATGTTCACCAGACGGTCGAGCTGGCTCGAGCCGAGCGCGGCCTGGATGTCGGTCAGATTGTATTTGAATCCCGGCTCGATCACCTCCGCCTGAGGCGAACGGCCGCGGTTCTCCCTGTCGAAGGCGTCCGCGCCGATGCCGTGGAACTTCCAGCGCCTCACGGCGTCCGCCAGGTCGTCGTCGTCGGTCGTCAGCATGCCTCCCTCGCCGCAGGTGACGTTCTTGATGGCGTGGAACGAATAGATTGCCGTGCCGCCGGCGCCGACGTGCCTGCCCTTGTAGCGGGTCCCCAGGGCGTGGGCGGCGTCCTCGACCACGGGGACGCCGCGCGCCGCGCGCCGGATTCCGTCGACGTCGGCGGGAGCTCCGGCGTAGTGCACCGGCACGATCAGACGCGTGCGGCCGGTGATCGCCGCGCCGACCGTCTCCGGCGTGGCCAGCAGAGTCTCCGGATCGACGTCGCAGAACACCGGGGTGGCTCCGGCCAGGACGATCATGTTGACGATGGACACCCAGGTCATCGACGGCGTCACCACCTCGTCGCCCGGACCGATCCTCATCACTCTGAGAAGCAGATGCATCGCCGCGGTCGCGGACGAAAGCGCGACGGCGCGGCGGCTGCCGACGAGTCCGCAGATTTTCGCCTCGAACTCGGCGTTCTTGGGACCGTTGGTGATCCAGCCGGAACGCAGCACCGCGGCCACGGCCTCGACGTCGGCCTCGTTGACGGCGGGGCGGCTGAACGGCAGAAATTCCTCTCTTCTCATAGTTGCCAGTGATCCTCTCCGGATGGTTCCTGCGGAAAGGTCAATATACCGCCGGACGGGCGAAAATGCAAGCGCTAGGCGATTTGCCAAAAGGCGGCGGGGACGGTATATTAAGCGGATGTTCGGCACTGGATTCCGTGCGGGGGAATCGCGACATTTCATCCGCGGAGGCCGGCGCGCGGCGCTGCCGGACCCGCGCGGTCCGCCGGCTCCGCGACCCGGATCACGACTGCTTATGACTACGGACAACATCGCGGCGCGGAAGCGGCTCATGGACGGCTGCCGGCAGATCATCGTCAAGGCCGGCACCCGGCTGCTGACCGACAGGGGCAGGATCTCCAGTCTGACCTCGGGGATCGCGCTGCTGCGGGACCGGGGGTTCCGCGTGCTGCTCGTCTCCTCCGGCGCCGTCGGCACCGGCATGCGGCTGCTGAAGATGACCAGGAGGCCGCGCGAGCTGTCCAGAATCCAGGCGCTCGCCGCCGTCGGGCAGTGCCGGCTGATGGCCGTCTACGAGGAGGAATGCCGGCGACGCGGCTTCCGGTCCGCCCAGCTGCTGCTGACCGCGGCGGATCTGAGATCCAGGGAGCGCTACCTCAACGTCATGAACTGCATCAACGCGCTGTGGGAGCAGGACGTCCTGCCGATCGTCAACGAGAACGACTCGGTTTCCGTGGACGAGCTGAAATTCGGCGACAACGACGTGCTCTCCGGCGTGCTGGCCACGCTGACCGGCTCCCAGCTGACGGTGATTCTCACCACGGAGCAGGGTCTGCGCGTGAAGAAGGACGGCGTCCTCGGCGAGCGCATATCGGTCGTGTCCAGAATCGACGCGCGCGTCAGAAGCATGGCCGGCGGCACCGACGACTCCGATCTCTCCATCGGCGGCATGAGATCCAAAATACGCGCCGCGGAGATGGTGACCGCGGCGGGGGGATCGCTCTGGATCGCCAGCGGGCTGGAGGACGGCATCCTCGGAAGAATCGTCCGGGCGGAGGACGTCGGCACGCTCTTCGTCCCCGGAAGCAGCCGCGTCTCCGGACACAAGCGCTGGCTTAAGTTCTTCGCCTGCAGCAGCGGATCGCTGATCGTCGATCAGGGGGCGGTGCGGGCCGTCAGGGACGCCGGGGGCAGTCTGCTCCCCTCGGGAGTTCTGGAGGTGAGAGGCGTCTTCAGGCGCGGCGACGCGGTCGACGTGCTGGATCAGAACGGAGACGCGGTCGCCCGCGGTCTGGTCAACTATTCCAGCGCCGAATGCGCCGTCATACGCGGCATGCATTCCCCCGACCTGGCCCGCGTTCTCGGCCGCGCCGCCGACGACGAAGTCATCCACCGCGACAACCTGTCGCTGGTGTGAACGGCCGGGGGGACGGAGAGCCGGAGACCGCCCGCTTCCGCTCACGGAGGCACATTCGGGACACGACATGAAATTCCACATCAGAACCTACGGATGCCAGATGAACGAACGCGACTCGGAGGCGTTCGCGGGAATGCTCGTCTCGCTGGGCCACCGGCCGGCCGCCTCCGAGGAGGAGGCGGATCTGCTGATCCTCAACACCTGCAGCGTCAGGGATCAGGCGGAGCGCAAGGCCGCTGGCAAGGCGGCGCTCCTGAAGAAGCTCAAGCAGCGCCGTCCAGATATGATCATCGGCATAGCCGGATGCATGGCGCAGCGGCGCGGGGAGGATCTGCTCAGGGAACTGCCGCACGTCGACTTCGTGCTGGGAACCGGTCAGCTGCACACCCTGCCGGCGCTGCTCGAGAAGATCGCGGCGGGACGGAGACGGATCGTCTCCACCGCCGAGAGCGGCGCGGTCCTGACCGGACTGGACAGCCGCTGTCCCGCGCCGGGCGTCTGCACGGCGCATCTGGCCGTCACGCGGGGGTGCAACCGGTTCTGCTCGTACTGCATCGTGCCGTACGTGCGCGGCAGGGAAATCAGCCGCGACCCGGACGACGTCGTCCGCGAGGCGCGCGCTCTGGCGGACGCCGGAGTGCGCGAAATCCTCCTGCTGGGCCAGAACGTCGCCGCCTACGGACTCGGCGGCGACGTCAACCCGCCGCCGCCGGACATCTCGCCGTTCGCGGATCTCCTCGAGCGCCTGGCCGGAATCGACGGAATCCGCCGCATCCGTTTCACCTCGCCGTACGTCAGCTACTTCAACCGCCGGCTGATCCGCGCCATCGCCGGAACGCCGAAAGTCTGCCGTTGCGTTCATCTGCCGCTGCAGTCCGGCTCCGACCGGATTCTCCGCGCCATGAACCGTCAGTACACTGCGGAATCATATCTGGAAGTCGTGGACGGACTGCGCTCCGCCATGCCGGAGATCGCCTTCTCCACCGACGTCATCGTCGGCTTCCCCGGCGAGACCGACGACGACTTCGGCGCCACCAGGGAGATGATGAACCGCGTCGATTTCGACAACGCTTTCATCTTCAAGTATTCTCCGAGACCCGGCACGGCGGCGGCGGCGATGCCCGACTCCGTTCCGCAGGAAGTGAAGGAGGAGCGCAACCGGCTGCTGCTCGAGGATCTCGCCGCCCGCACCGGCCGGCACCTGCGAAAGATGATCGGCACCACCCAGATCGTGCTGGCGGAAGGACGGAGCAGACGCATGCCCTCCCGATGGAGCGGACGCACCGACGGCAACCGCACCGTGCATTTCCCGCCGGCGGACGGGCTGAAGCCGGGGGAGATGGTGCGCGTGCGGATCCTGAGGGCGGGGAGCGTGTCGCTGGTCGGCGAGATCACCGGACGCGGAAACGGCCTCTGAAGAAGAGAGCCCAGCCCAGGACCGCGCCGGCCGACAGCAGGATCCACGCGGCGGCGACCAGGGTCTGACGGCGATCCCACAGACCCGCCGAACGCGGGCGGAAACCGGGATTGTTGCGGCGCTTCTCCAGCCTGTAGACGACCTCGCCGCCGTGCCGCCGGGTCAGAAGCCCCTGAAGACCGTAGTCCGGAAGCGGAGCCGGAGCGCCGAAATAAAGGCGCAGCGTCTCGGCCGCGGGGAAAGGAAGCACCACCTGATAGACGGGGCCGAAGACCCGCACTCCCGGAGACAGAAGCGGCGAGCGGGAGCCGTTGCGGATCCTCAGCTCGTACGCCCGGCAGCGGCTCTCGGCGAAAGTCAGCGCCGCGGCGTCGGAGTCGGCGAGCCTCATGACCGTTCCCTCCGTCAGCAGCCGCATGACGCCGTCGCCGCCGTCCCCGTACAGCGCGGCGCGGCGGTAGAAGAAAGGCGTGTCCGTCCGCAGCTCCAGCCGATGGAGCGGAGCCCTTCCGGCGTCGAACCCGATCACCGTCTCCTCGTCCCTGTTCTCCACCCGGGTGACCGCAGCCGGCCACGCCCTGCTCTCCGGCGGACGCGGGGCGAAGCGCGGCTCCCGTCCGAAACCGATCGCGCGCAGCCCGCTCACCCGCATGTCGCCGGCCCTGACCCGCGCGAGCGCGGCTGGATCCAGTCCGGGATCATCGCGCCAGATCTGCTGCAGAGGGGTGGGACGGCCGCCGTCCGCGGCGCTGCGGACGGTCAGCCTGATGAAGCGGTGCTGGGTCGGCCGCAGCGCAATCGAAGTCTTGCGCAGCCCCGGCCGGGAGAGGACATCGAACAGCGCCTGTTCGCGCAGCAGCTGCCATGATTCGCCGTCCGGCCCCGCCTCGACTCTGACGATCCGTTCGAAGTCGCGGGAGCCGGCGATCACCTCGAGGGAACGGACTTCCTGCAGCTCATCGGGAATCTCGAAGACGATCAGCTCCCCTCCCGAACGCTCCGCGCCCGTCCTCGACCTCAGTTTCGCATCGGCGGCGGCTGGCATCCGGAGCGGACGGACGTCCGGCGCGCGCTCCACCACGAACGGCACCTCGCGCCGCTCCAGCGTGAACACCCGCAGGTCGGAAAGGACGCTGCCGGCGAGCTGATAGAAATCCTGATCCAGCTTCATCAGCGCCGGCGACGAGCTTCTCGCCGCGGCGGCCGAGATCCTGGCCTGCTTGTAACGGGGGAAACATTCCGGATCGGCCGCCGCCCCGCGGGCGGCCGCCGCTGCGGCGGAAACCGCCAGGACGGCGGAGCATATCATGAAGCGTGCATTCATAAAAACGAATCCCGTGATCCGCCTCCGATGTCCGGCATGTTCCGGCGCGAAGCGAGGCCGCCGCCTCAGCCGGCGGGCATCTGCGGCGCGCCCGGGTCCGGTCAGCGGCGCCGGAAGCCGGAGGACGGCGCCAGCCGGATCTCGCGGCATCCTCCGCCGATGGCGGCGTTGACCCTGTCCCGCAGCAGATCCGTCGTTCCGGCGAGTTCCCTCAGGAAGGCGCTGTGACGCACCTCCACGGTGAGAACGCCGTCGTGAAAGCCGCCCACCCGCGTCAGCGCCGCGAGCTGGGCGCCGGCGACCTCGGCCCATGACTCGTCCAGCTTCATCCGCTGGAGCGTCTCCCTGCGGAACACCTTGGCGCTGAGTTCGGCGATCGCCTCGCCGATCGGCTGCGCGCACGGGCAGAGCGAGACGCCCTCGGCGGCGGCGTCTTCGGCGCCGTACCAGTCGCTCAGCAGACCTTTCCGCGTCCGCCGGTATTTCATCTCCCTGTATTTGCTGCGATCCAGCATGACGTCACCCTCCGGCCGGATCAGCCCCCGCCTCCGATGCCGAAGAAGGAAACCGGCAGAAGCAGGGTGTGGAATACCAGCTTGAACGGGGCGACGCCGCCCCTGATGACGTTTCTCAGCCCCGGAGCCAGGCCTCCAAACGGAGCCCCGACGGTGGTCTGCATCAGTCCGAGAGGGAACAGCATGAACTCGAGCGTGTCCGTCCCCATGGTGAGCAGATGCCGGCCGCCGTTCGCCAGGCCGCGGACGACGTAGGGACGGGCGGCCTCGGCCACCTTCAGCGCTATCGGCGCGAGAATGGCGATGGTCACCGGGTCGATCGCCTCCGCCTCCGGAGGCGGAACCAGGGCGAAAATCGTCACGGCCGCAGCCAGAATCAACAGAAATCTGCGCATATGTCTCCATCCGGCGCCCGTCCGGCGCACTCAGTCCGGCCGCGCCTCCTCACCGGGGGCGCGGCGACAATGTATACCGGCGCGGACGAAAAAGCAACCGCCCCGGAGTCTTTTCCCCGAAAATGCATTTGAAAAAAGGCGGTTCGCAAAGCAAATTAGTGTCCGTCCGAGCCCGGATCGGATCGTCAAAAACCATTGCGTTACGGAGTGAACATGATGCAGCATCACAACGGCGGGAGACACACTATTTCGGTACTGGTGGCCAACAAGTTCGGCGTTCTGGCGCGGGTGGCGGGACTGTTCAGCGGACGCGGCTACAACATCTCGTCGCTGACGGTCAACGAGACCAACGACCCCGACGTCTCCAAAATGACCATCGTTACCTCCGGCGACAGCGAGGTGCTCGAGCAGATAGACAAGCAGCTGCGCAAGCTCGTGGACGTGATCAGCGTGACCGATCTCACGGGGAATCTGTTCATCGAGCGCGAACTGGCTCTATTCAAGATCAGAGCCGAGACGCCCGAGGTGAAGTCGCAGCTGATTCAGGTGGTGGAGATCTTCAACGGCAAGTTCGTCTGCGTCCACCCGGACTCGTTCGGGGTCGAAATCTCCGGCCGCGCGGACGAAATCGACAACTTCATGACCATGGTCAGGGATTTCGGCATCGTGGAGATGGCGCGTTCCGGCAGGGTCGCCATCGGCAGGTAGCGGATGTCCGGAACGGAGACGGAGGGGACGCCTTCACGTCCGGCCGGCGTTCACTCCTCCTTGCGCAGGACGAGCGAGACGATCGAATTCCATGAACCGAGGTTGTTGCCGTAGCCGGTGAAGCGCAGCTGAGCCACCTCCCGGGCCGGGAAGGCGTACACCTCGGTTCCGGGTCTGACCATGCTCTCCCCGTCGTGGACGGTCTTCCACGACGAACCGTCGAAAACCTCGAGCTTGAACTTCTCCGCCCGCTTGTCGCCCTCGTGGAAACGCACTGCGACCGCTCCGCAGCGGCTCACCTCCGGGAAAGCCACGGTGAAACTCCGTCCGACGCCGTCCTCTGCCCAGTAATCCACCTTCGACGTGCTCTCGTCCTGCAGCAACTTCCAGTCGTCCCCGCTGAAGCCGCAGTTGGAGTCGATGAAGAGGAGCGAGGCCGGCGCCACGCTCCCGACGAATACCGCGCTGCGGGTGGCCTCGTCGCTGGTCACCCGCCGTCCGGACAGGCCTCCGACGACCGAGGCGCACACATACCAGACCCCCTGGACGCGCCGCGCCGGCGCGGCCATGTCGTAGCGTTTGCCGCCGCATTCCATGACGCTCGAGCCGTCGCGGAAAACCGCACTGCGTCCTTCCAGATCCACCTGCAGCTCCCCGTCGGAGGCGCGGCACTTCGCGCCGAGCGCGGCGAAGACCTTCTCGGCGGGAGTCAGCACCTGACCGTTTTCGACCCGGTTCTCGGGAGCGCCGGTCACGGGTCTGCCTTCAATCAGACAGCTTCCGCGTCCGGCGGCGGACGCGGTTCCCTTCGGGGCCGGAGTTCGCGGAGTCTCATAGGCGGCCGCTCCGGGAGCGGCGCCGGGGGACACCTGATATTCGCCGCCGGGCAGAATCAGAAACGCGGTGGTCTTGCCGGCGGAGACGGACACGTTGCGGTTGAACTTGCCGTCGGCGCCGCGGACGTTCCACGTGCCCGGAGTCAGATCGGACAGCAGAAGCTGGACGTCGCCGCGATCCGCCGGCAGACGGATCTTGAACGGCAGTCTGGCGGAATGCCCGGAGGTGCCGAGCACCACCGCGCGGTCGCCGATCGTGATCTGGCAGTTCTCGGAGTTCTCGTCCAGTCTGACCGGAGGCGGCTCGGCTCCGGCGTCGCCGATCTGCATGACCGACACGAACAGATCCGAAGCGTTCTCCTCCGCCGGAGTGAACATGGTGCGCCATCCCTTGGCGAGGGCGTCGTTGTACGGCGGGGTCACCTGCGAGCCGAAGAACTTGGCGGCGTCGCCGTTGCCGGCGGTCTCCACCTTCACCCGGCGCGGAAGAAGCATCCGCACCTTCACGCGGCCGCAGTCGGGCGTGGAGATCACGGCCGACGCCCCGTCGATCCTCGGCTCGGTCAGCGAGTTGAAGGTCCAGTACTTGCGGTACGACGCCTTGGCGGTCTTCATGCGGTCGACCGTGATCAGAGCCGCCGGCTCGCCCGCGCCGGCCAGATTCAGGAAGCAGAAAGTGCGGGTGTACTCCTTCACCTTGTCGGAGCTGTAGGCCGCCGCCAGGTTCGCCTTGAAGTAGCTGTAGAAAGGACGCACCTCGTCCGGGCCGAAATCCGCGGCCACTGGGCTGCCGACGCGGTACTGACGGTCGCTCAGCAGCTGCCGCAGACTGCCCGGGGAGTTGACGATCAGACGCTGCCCGCCGTCGTTGAACGGGCTGCCGGCGAATCTCTCGCCGGGCTGGTAGGCGAGCATGACGTTATGCGCGATCGACCGCTTGTTGTAGCCGTAGTCGTACGGAGATCCGTAGAAGTGGTACTGGCCGAGATCCGTCGCGAGCCATCCGCGGTAGTAGATCTGAAACGCGCCGGCGTCGGAGTGCTGATGGTTGGCGACATGGTAGCCGCCGCCCTTCATCTCCACGAACACGTCCGGAGAGAGCTTCCCGAAAGTCCAGCCGGTGCGGGCGATCATGGACGGAATCTCGCCGCCGAAGTAACGCGTGAGCGGCAGATCCTCGACCGGCTTGGATTCGCGGCGCGCGGGATCGTTGTAGAACAGGAACTCCAGACGGCTCATCCCCGCCATGCCGCGGCTGCCCCCCTGCATCTCGAAATGGCCTCTGAAAGCCGGTTCGCCGCAGTAGGCGTACATGCGCATCGTGAAAATCCCCGCCCGCCAGACACGATCCGACCAGTGGCAGTCGCCGTCCGGCATGATCGCCCCGGAGGGGGCGAGCGCGTAGATGAAGTAGTAGTACAGCTTTCCGAACGAGTCGTCGAACACGTGCTTGCCGCTCATCAGATAGAGCATCATGGCTCCGTAGGTCTCGTTGCCGTAGCGGACGTTGCCGTAGAGCGACCCCTGGTTGTGGCGGTGCCCCTGGTACTCGAAGTTGCGCATCGGCACCAGCTCCTCGAAGATGCGGTACGCGCAGTACTGGTACGGGATGTTGTACTCTCCGTACAGCGCGATCGACATGGACAGAAGATCACGGTTGACCTGAGCCTCGTTGCCGTGACCGTTGACGATCATCGACCCGAAAGGCGGCCAGCCGATCTCCATGTCGTCGGCCAGACGCATCAGGTGGCGGCGGAAGAACTGACGATCCTCGGGCGTCAGCAGGTCGTAGCACCAGTCGTACACCAGCGAAGCGTGATAGATCACCTCGCCGAGCTCGCGGCAGATGTCGAGCATGTTGCCGAACTCGATGGTTCCGATGTAGCCGCGCATCAGTCCGACGGCCTCGCCGCCCGTCTCGCGGTCTCCGGTCATGAGATAGACGAACGCCTTGTAGACCGCGGCGATCTGCAGCTTGGGATTATGCTCGGCGACGGAGCCGGGGGGGACGGGCTTGAACGGAAACTTCACCGCGGCCTCCCTCTGCACCTGCTGCCAGAGCGGAAGATTCTCGTCCTTGGTCAGATTGGCCTTCACCGCCGGCAGCGTCTCCGCGTTGCAGTAGAGCCTCGGATGGGTCGCGGGCGGAGTCAGCTTCGGAGTGTAGCGCTGCGCGGCGGGCGGAACCGCCGGACCGCGGTAGGGGGCGATCTCCAGACGATCCAGAGCCGAACCCTCGGGCAGCCATACGCGGACGACATGCTTCCCGCCGCTGAACTCCTGCTTCATCAGACGCGAATAGTAGCCGTCCTGATGTCCCCACGGCGGTATCAGCACGCGGCTGCGCGGAAAATCGTCGTCGACGGCAAGCACGATGTACAGCGAGTCGAATTTGGTCTTGGCCCTCTTCATCGCCTCCCTGGCGGCGCCGGAGGTGTCGCAGAAAGAGGAGATCTGATAACGGCCGGCCCTCGGGATGTTCACCTTGAACGTCAGATCCGGTTCGCCTGAGGGTTTGGGCAGCTGCGACTTCTGACCGCTCCTGAGCATGACGCCCTTGCCTCCGGAGAACATGCGCCGGTCCACGGTCTCCATCCTGGACGAGTCGAACTGCGCGCTCTCGGCCTGAAGCTGGATGGGACCCGCGGCGGAGGCGGATACCGCCGCCGCCAGCGACGCCGCCATCGTCAGGATCAACGTCAATGTCTTCATGGTTCACCGTGTCCTTTCCCTAGTTTTCCCGTTTTCCTGAAATGTCCGGCGGCGATCCCCGGCGCGGACATGGAAGACCGCGCGGAACCGTCCGCCAATCACAACCGTGCCAAGACAATAGACCGTGATTCATTCCGATGCAAACCGCATTCCGTCCGGAACCGAAAAAAAGGGGGGGAGGAATACTCCTCCCCCTCTTTCTGCGGAGCACGCGCGTCCCCGGTCACGATGACGCGCGCACGGGCCTTCTACTTCTCCTTTGTGCCGACGTAGTAGTACTGTTCCGGCGCACTTGTCCACAGATCGGTGGTCTTGCCGGCCTCCATCTTGGCGGTGCGCTCGTTGGAGGCGTGGCCGTCGCACCAGAGAACGTTCAGCGACTCCCCGTGCCGGTCGCCGACCCCGGGGCCGTAGTCCTTGTAGTAGGCCGCGCTGTTCTGTTTGGTGTTGCTCGCGTCTGAACTGTCGCAGATGACGACGGTTTCCGCCGGCACCCGGATCTGATTGATCTTGATGTACAGATCGTACTTGTATCCGCATCCGGAGAAATTGTAGCCGTAGCCGCCCTTGGCGTACTTCGAAGCTTCCCATGTCGGCACGTCCGTCACGGTCTTGCTCTTGCGCGGGGACCAGCTGGTGCAGGCGAAGACGCCTTCGCCGAGACAGGCCTGCTGTTTGGGGGACTTGCTGCCGTCGATGGTGCGGCCGACGTACGGCGCCAGGGAGTATTTCCAGTACGCCCACTCGTAGTCCGTGCCGGTGCCGTATCCCTGCATGACGGGCAGATAGTCGTCGCTGGCCTGGTTGTAGAGGGCGACTCCCAGTCCCAGCTGCTTGAGGTTGCTGATGCAGTTGGTCTTCTGCGCCGCCGCCTGCGCCTTGGAGAGCGCCGGCAGCAGCATGGCGGC
>CAYODJ010000027.1:0-28064 GCA_964402715.1 uncultured Victivallaceae bacterium | reverse complement strand
TTGGGAATCAGCTAATTGTTCTCCCACCCTCCGACGAACAGGCGCAAATCGTCCGCTATTTGGATTCGATGACGGCCAAAATCAACAAACTGATTCGCGCCCGGAAACAGCAAATCGAGCTTTTGAAGGAGCAGAAACAGGCCGTCATCAATCAAGCGGTAACTCGCGGGCTGAACCCCAACGTCGAGCTGAAAGATAGCGGCCTCGACTGGCTCGGCCCAATCCCGAAACAATGGGAGTGTGCGAGGATGAAAAATTTATTTTCATTTATAACTCGTGGAACAACTCCTGATTATATTGAAGATAGTTCTTATACCAAGGTCGTTAATCAAGCGACGTTCAGCAAAGGTTATTGGGATGAGACGCAAATTCGCTTCACCAAAGTATCCCCTGACATTGCAAGAGGCCTTCTTAAACAGAATGATATTTTATTGGCCTCGACGGGTGGAGGAGTTCTCGGAAAAGTATATTTTTTCATTCACAATGGAACTTATATAGCAGACAGTCATGTGACAATTTTGAGAAGTCAGCGACGAGATGTTTTGCCGAAATACTTTTATTTTTTGTTCTCAATAATGTACGATTTTATCAATGCAAAACTTGCCAAAGGCTCAACAAATCAAACAGAACTTCAAAGAGACTTATTGTGTGCACTTTCTGTTCCTTTTCCCAACATTGAAACACAAAATGCAATCGTTGATTTTCTTGATAAAAAATGCAATGCCATTGATCTTTTGATTCGACAATATCAAAAAATAATTGAGCAATATGTCGAATATAAGCAGACGCTCATTTCCGCAGTTGTTACCGGGCAGGTTGATGTCCGGAACATCGCCGCGGACGTGTTTTCGCCCGACGAGCTCGCCGCGTCCTGCGACCCGGAGGAAGCCGAAGAATCGGATTCGCCAATCCCGGAAGAATTTGCACCATAAGCGGCGGCAATAACAACGGATCGGATTGGGCGGAATCAAAGCTCCTCCCTGAGAACATCGCCGCCGAAACCGCTTCCTGACTTGCATATCGGCGATTATGTGGCATTCTATCTCTGTACATGCTCCGTCGTGCCGCGTCCGGCGGCGGATATGAACAGAACATGCGGACGCGCGGCAAGAAACGTCCGCGCCGCGTGTCCGCCGCGTCCCGTGCAGGGGTCCGCCGCACCGGAGACGGCTGAACGGAATCACGGAAACGGCGCTGCCGACAGAGTGGAACCGGCCATGATTGAATTGAAGAGCGGAGACATTTTTGAGGACGGGGCGGAAGCGCTCGTCAACACCGTGAACTGCGTCGGCGTCATGGGGCGCGGAATCGCTCTGCAATTCAAGAAGCGCTACCCGGAGAACTTCGCCCGCTACGAAAAAGCCTGCCGGAAAAAGGAAGTTCAGCCGGGCAGAATGTTCGTCTACGAAACCGGCAACGTGATGAATCCGAAATACATCATCAACTTCCCCACGAAACGCCATTGGCGCAACGCCAGCTGCCTGGCGGACATCGAATCCGGACTGGTCGATCTGGTCAGGACGATTCGGGAACGGGACATCTCCTCCATCGCGGTGCCCCCGCTGGGGTGCGGCCTGGGCGGACTGGACTGGAATCAGGTGCGGGAACGCATGGAGAACGCGTTCCGCCCGCTGGAGCATGTTCAGATTGATTTGTACCGTCCCGACGGAGCGCCGGAGGCTGACGGGACGGTGCGCAACCGAACCGCTCCGGGAATGACCGCCGGACGCGCGGCGATGGTCGCGTTAATCAAACGGTACCTCGACGGACTTCTCGACCCGTTCATCACGCCTCCGGAAGTTCACAAGCTGCTCTATTTTCTGCAATGCTGCGGCGAGGAACTCCGCCTGAACTATGTGAAGGGGCCCTGCGGCCCTTACGCGGAAAGCCTGCGGCATGTGCTGAACCGGATCGAGGGATATCTGATTTACGGATATGCAGACGGAGGGGACGACCCGGACAGGCAGCTGCGGCTGGTTCCGGGCGCGGAAAAGGCGGCGGAGGAGTTTCTGACCCGCCACGCCCCCGACACCCGCGCCAGAATCGACCGGGTCGCGGCGCTGATTGACGGCTTTGAAACCGGGTTCGGTCTCGAGCTCCTGGCCGCAGTTCACCTTGCGGCGGTGAACGAGCCGGTGCGCTCCATGAAGGATGTCACCCGGCGCGTCTGTCCGCGGAACGTCCGCGAAAGACGGTTCAGCGAACGGCAGATTGAACTTGCTTTCAACCGGCTGAGTCAGGCCGGCTGGATTTAATTCATCGGGTTATCAACATGAATCCTGTCACCGATACCAGGGAAAACGGACTTGAATCACTGATTGTCGGCTGGCTGCGCAATCGGAACGGGTACGAGGAGGGGAGCAACGCCGACTACAACCGTGAGTTCGCCGTCGACGAGGCGCGCCTGTTCCGCTTCCTGCGGGACACGCAGCCGGACAAAGCCGGGAAGCTCGGCCTCTCCGGCGAGGCCGGGCGCGGCAAGTTCCTGAACCGCCTCCGCGACGAAATCAGCAGACGCGGCGTCATTGATGTTCTCCGCAGAGGAGTCGACGCCTATCCCGCCGGAAACGTGGTGCTCTTCTATCAGACCCCGTCCGAAAACAACGTCGAGGCGAGGAAGATGTTCGGAATGAACATCTTCAGCGTCACACGCCAGCTCAAGTATTCCGGCGACGGCTCCAAGCTCGCCCTCGATCTGGCCATCTTCGTCAACGGCTTGCCGGTCATCACCTGCGAGCTCAAGAATCAGCTCACCAAGCAGAACGCCGACGACGCGGTTCGCCAGTACAGGAATGATCGCAGTCCGAACGAACTGCTCTTTAAATTCAAGCGCTGCATGGTGCACTTCGCCGTCGACGACGCGCGCATCCTGTTCTGCACGCGGCTCGACGGCAAAAGGTCGTGGTTCCTCCCCTTCGACAAGGGGTGGAACGACGGCGCAGGAAATCCTCCCAACCCGGACGGGCTCAAAACCGACTACCTCTGGAAAGTCATCTTCGACAGACGCGAACTCGCCAACATCATCGAAAACTATGCGCAGGTCGTCAAGAAAACCGATGCGGACACCGGGAAGAACAAGGACGAACAAATCTTTCCGCGCTATCACCAGTGGGCGGCCGTCCGCAGTCTGCTGGCCGACGTCAAGGCCGAGGGGATTGGCCGGCGTTACCTCATTCAGCACAGCGCAGGCAGCGGCAAGTCCAACTCCATCGCCTGGCTCGCCCATCAGCTGGTCGGACTGGAAACCGACGGAAGACCGACGGTCGACTCCGTCATCGTCGTGACCGACCGCGTCAATCTGGACAGGCAGATCTGCGACACGGTCAAGCAGTTCATGCAGCTCGCCAACACCGTCGCCTGGGCGAAAAAATCCGGCGACCTGAAAGACGCTCTGGAACACCGGAAGAAGATCATCATAACCACCATTCAGAAGTTCCCCTTCATCCTCGACGACATCGGCAGCGACCACCGTTCGGGCAAGTTCGCCATCATCATCGACGAGGCTCATTCCAGCCAGAGCGGACGCACCGCGGCCCAGATGAACATCGCGCTCTCGCCGGCGGCCGCCGGCGAGGAAGACGACACTGCGGAGGACAGGATTCTCAAGATTATCGAAGGGCGCAAAATGCTGCCCAACGCCAGCTACTTCGCCTTCACCGCGACGCCCAAGAGCAGGACGCTGGAAATCTTCGGGACGCCGTATCAGGAGGACGGCAAGGTCAGGCGTCGCCCGTTCCACGTCTACACGATGAAACAGGCCATTCAGGAGGGCTTCATTCTGGATGTGCTGGCAAACTATACGCCGTATCGCAGCTTCTGCAGACTGATGAAAACCGTCGAGGACGACCCGCGCTTCGACAAGAAACGCGCCCGGAAGCGGCTTCGCGGCTTCGTGGAAGGCAGCGCCGACGCCATCGAAAAGAAGGCGGGAATCATCGTGGAGCATTTTCACGAGCAGGTTGTCGCCCGCGGAAAGATCGGCGGCCGGGCCCGCGCCATGGTCGTGACCGGCGGCGTAAAGTGCGCCATCGACTACTATTACGCCATCACCAGGGCGCTGAAGGAACGCAACAGCCCATTTAAGGCGATTGTCGCATTTTCCGGTGAGAAGGAGTATAACGGCAAGATGCTAAATGAGGCGTCGATCAACGGATTCCCAAGCGAAGCCATTGAGACAAACTTCAAGAAGGATCCGTACCGTTTCCTCGTCGTAGCGGACAAATTCCAGACCGGCTTCGACGAACCGCTGCTCCACACCATGTACGTGGACAAGGTTCTGACCGACGTCAAGGCGGTGCAGACCCTCTCGCGGCTGAACCGCGCATGTCCGCTGAAGCGCGACACCTTTGTACTGGACTTCGCGGACAACGAGAACGCCGTCAAGGAGGCTTTCGGGAGATTCTACCGCACCACGATTCTGTCCGGCGAGACCGACCCGGACAAGCTTTACGACCTGATCCGCACCATGGAGGCGCATCAGGTCTACTCCCGCGACGACGTGGAACAGCTGGTGGAACTCTACCTCGGCAATGCCGAGCGCGACAAACTCGACCCGATTCTCGATTCCTGCGCAGAAAATTACAAGAATCTCGACGAGAAATCAAAAATCGAATTCAAGAGCGCGGCGAAGGCGTTCATCCGCACCTACGGATTTCTCGGCGCGATTCTCCCCTACGGAGAAGCGGAATGGGAGAAGCTCGCCATCTTTCTCCGGTTGCTGGTCGCCAAGCTGCCCTCGCCGGACGACCCCGACCTGTCCCGTGGAATCCTTGAGGCGGTCGATCTGGACAGTTACCGGGTGGAGGCGCAGGCGGCCATCGCGATTCATCTGAATGACCAGGACACGGAAATCGACCCGGTTCCCGTCGGATCCGGCGGGAAACCGTCGCCGGAAACTGATTCTCTGAGCAGCATTCTCCGGGAGTTCAACGAGACTTTCGGCAACATCGAATGGAAGGACTCGGACCGCGTCGCCCGGAAAGTGGCGGAAATTCCCGATCTGGTCTCGCGGAACGAGAAGTATCGGAACGCCGTGAACAGCTCCAATCGCCAGAACGCCCTCCTCGAAAGCAAGACCGCGCTGGATGCTGTCATGATCTCTCTGATGCCGGACTGCATGGAACTCTATAATCAGTACTTCAGCAATAATGACTTCAGGGCGTGGCTCTCCGAAATGGTGTTCAGGCAAATCTACAGACCCGGAGAGGAAACGTCCCGGTCGCCGACGGCCAGGCCTTGACCGCCGGGAGCCGGGACTCCGGCGGATTCGGAAAACCGCCGGAGGACGGGTTCTCGAATGCGCCGCCCGTGCGCTCTCCTGCGTGACACGCGACAGTCCCGGTTATCTTCGTCCCGCCCGTGTGAACGTCGTCCCCCGACAGTCTGACGGAAAGTTTCAACTGAGTCCCCGTTTTCGGGAGAATGCCCCTCCCTCTCCCGGCAGGCTTATGAAACGGCGGCGCGCCGGATGCGCTTCCGGCCGTCCGCGACGCGGATCCGCCGCCGGATTTGCACTTTGCAGCACGTCCGCGGAAATGACCGCATGCCTTTCAGCGCGGGACGGTGTATAAAGGCGTCATGAAGAGAATCGCCGTCAGTGTCTATACGTTTGAAAATCTGATCGTCAACCGGTTCCTTTACATCGACAAGACGGAATATATTTGGAAACTCGTCTCTTCAGCTCCGGCCATGTACTTCCTGTCGCGGCCGCGCCGTTTCGGAAAATCGCTGGCGGTCTCCACGCTCATGGCCGCATTCGAAGGGAAGAAGGAGCTGTTCGGAGGCCTGGCGATCCATGATAAACCTTACGACTGGAAACCTCACCCCGTCATCTTTCCTGATATGAACGGATGGGATTTCAGCTCCGTCGGGAGATTGGAGAAAAGTCTGCGCAATCTGGTGAGAGAGACGGCGGCCGCGCATGCTTTGACATTGACTCCGTCTGACGCGTCCGACATGTTCCGGGAGCTGATCGACCGTCTCTCTGAACGGGAACGGGCGGTGATCCTCATTGACGAATATGACAAGCCGCTCCTTGACAACCTCGGCAAGCCTCATGCCCGGAAGATTCTGGAGAAGATGAAGGCTTTCTATTCCGTCATCAAGGCATGTGAAAGGAAGGAGCGTTTCGTCTTCGTCACGGGAGTGACCAGGTTCCGCGGCGTCTCTCCGTTATCCGGACTCGACAATTTGAACGACATCTCCATGGATTACAACTACGCCACGATGTTCGGCTACACACAGGCGGAGCTGGAAAAATACTTCGCCGACCGCATCGACCTGGCCTGCGAGCAGTCGGGCGAGTCTCGCGGAAAACTGCTGGATGAACCCGAAAAGTGGTACGGCGGATATCGGTTTCACGGAGAAGCGGAATCCGTGTACAACCCCGTGTCGCTTGCGCAATTTTTCAGTAGACGAGGCGAATTCAACAGCTACTGGTCCTCGACCGGGAGCCGGCGTTCCTGACGCAACTGATCCGCGAGAAGGATTTCGACTTTCACGACGCGCCGTCCGATCCCGTGTCGTCGGCGGCGTTTGAAGCGTTTGATGTCGACAATATAGATCCGCTGTCTCTCCTGCTGCAGACCGGCTATCTGACGATCAAATCCCTGATAAAAGAAAACAACATGCCCAGATACCGCCTGGATTTTCCGAATCACGAGGTCCTCTGCTCGTTCAACGCCTGTCTGCTGAGCGCATGCACGCGGAAGACAGGAAGCGACGTCACGACTTTCTGCTATCTGCTGTCGGATTCCATGAAAGCGGGCGAAGTCAGGCGGCTCCGCACGATTCTGGAAACGTTTTTCGCAGACATCTCCCGCAGGACGCATCACAGGGAGGAGAGCTGGTTCCGGAACATCCTCTTTGCGATTTTCCGCCTGCTCGGCCGCAGTGTCAGAGCGGAAGAGCACACCGGCGACGGCCGCGTCGACGCCGCGGTTCAGACCGACGACTGGATTTATCTGTTCGAGTTCAAACTGAACGGGGATAAGTCCGCCCTGAAGCGGATCAAGGAGAAAGAGCGCTTTAAGCCCTACCTTCTTTCCGGCAGGCGCGTCATGTTAATCGCCGCCGACTTCGACACGGACACTGGAAAACTTTCCAACTGGAAAGACGAGGAGCTGATCAGGAGCTGAGAACAGAGTTGCCGCACTTCTGCGGACACCCACCTTTCCCCGTAATCATCTGGACGATCAGCCGTCCTGCGGAGCCGGGAATCGCACCCCTCCCCGAATCTGCGATCGAGCTGAATCAAATGTGCGGCCGCCGCCGCCTCAAAAAAACGGCGGACGCACTTTCCGCCGTGTCTCCGGCGCGGCTTTCATCCCGACGCATCCGAAAAAAAGAGACGGCGCATGCCGCATAAGCTTCCGGCGGGCGCCGTCCTCGGAACCGGTTTCATCATGCCGGAGTCGGGAGCTCCGGCATGAGGCGATCCGCTACTTCTTCTCGAACAGACTGCGAATCTGTCTGCCGATCACCTCGGCGGGGTGCGAACCGAGCGCCTCGCGCTTGGCGCGCAGATTCTTCGCGCCGGATCTGGCTTCGGCGATCCACTTCTTGGCGAACTCTCCGGACTCGATGCGGCGCAGCGACTCGCGCATGCGTTCCTTGACCTCGGGCGGAAGAATGAACGGCCCGTTCACATATTCGCCCCACTCCGCGGTGTTGGAGATCACCGCGTTCATCTTCTGGATGCCGCCCTCGTAGATCAGATCCACAATCAGCTTGGCCTCGTGGATGCACTCGAAATAGGCCATCTCCGGCGGATATCCCGCCTCGATCAGCACTTCGAAGCCGTACTTCATCAGATCGACCGTTCCGCCGCAGAGCACGTTCTGCTCGCCGAAGAGATCCTCGTAGGTCTCCTGCTCCATCGAGCACTCCAGCACGCCGGCGCGGGTCAGCCCCTCGGCCTTGGCAATGGCGAGGGCGATGTCGCGGGCCTTGCCGGTGTAGTTCTGGCGGACGGCGATCAGACCGGGCACGCCGAACCCCTCGACGAAGCGCTTGCGCTCCTCGGTGCCGGGGCTTTTCGGCGCGACCATGACGACGTCGACGTCGGCGGGAGGAACGATCTCGCCGAAGACGTAGGCGAAGCCGTGCGAGCAGCAGAGAGCCTTGCCGGGACGCAGCTGATCCTTGATCTCGCTGCTGTAGATCGGCCCGTGATTCTCGTCCGGCAGCAGCAGATGGACGACGTCGCCGATCTTGGCGGCCTCGGCGACGGACATGACCCTGAAGCCGTCCTGCGTCGCCGCGTCGAAGGATTTGCCCGGGCGCACCCCGATGATCACGTTCAGACCGGAGTCGCGCAGACACAGCGCCTGCGCCCTGCCCTGAGCTCCGTATCCCATCACCGCGATGGTCTTCCCGTTGAGAACGCCCAGATCCGCGTCCTTGTCATGCAGAATGTTCATTTTTCGATCACGCTCCTTTCGTGCGTTGGTTCAAGCAGTTGAAAAACTCTCCGCCTTCCGCGCCGGCTCCTTTCAGAACGAGAAGTTCAGAACCGGGAAGAACGGCAGGAAAGCGTCCTCTATGTAGTTGATGAGTCCGGTCTGGAACCCGCCTTTCTTCGACACGTTGATCAGCCCGAACTGCCAGCCGCAGCTCTCCTTGACCACGTTGACGAGGGAGGTCTGGAACCCTGTGAGCTTCTTCGACACGTTGGAGATCACCGAGGCCTGGAATCCCGTGATGTCGCCGGTGACGTTGGCCACCGCCGCCGCCTGGAACCCGACGGCGTCGCCTGACAGGTTCAGCGAACTCGCCTGCAGCCCGTAGAAGTCGCCCGCCATGGCGAAACCCAGAGTCGCCTGAAGCCCGTTGAGCTGCTCCTCGTTCACGCAGACCGCGAACGACGCCTGGATCCCGTCCATGCGGCGGTCGGCGCACGCCACCCAGCTGGCCTGGATGCCGTGCATCTCCTCGGTGCCGGAGTAGAGCCATGACGCCTCCAGTCCGAACACGCGGCCGACGCCGCAGACCATCGGCCAGCCGGACTTGATGCCGTAGACGTTGGACGTCATCTGCGCCGACGGGAAATACGGGAGAAAGCCCACCTGGAACGGGGTCCACATGCGCAGCGGACGGGCCTTCAGTTCGGGCTCCGCGGCCGCTTCGCCGGCCGGGCGCGCACGGGATCCGGCCGGAGCCGGCGCGGCGTTCTCCGCCCCGGCGGCGGTCCACGCCGCCGCGGCGGCGCAGAGGATGAAAAGCAACAGTCTCACACGCATCTTCATAAACATTCTCTCCCAAACACTTTGCTGAAACCGACGGGCGCCGTTGAACGCCCGGAGAAAATCAACGCGTCCGCGAATCCGTCGCGGAGAACGCGACGCCGCCCGCGCGGCGGATCCCCCCCCCCCGCCGCAGGAAATTCAGAATTTGAAGTTCACCAGAGGCATGTAGGGGATGCACGCTCCCCTGATGTAGTTGAGCAGACCGATCTGGAAGCTTCCCCCGGTGGCCGTGTTGACGACGCCCAGCTGCAGACCGATGCAGTCCCGCACCTGGTTGAAGAGCGACAGCTGCAGCCCGCCCACCCGTTCGGAGGCCGCCGCGATGAGGGAGCACTGGATCCCGTTCACCCGCTCGCTTCCGGCGTAGAACACCGCCCCCTCGACTCCGTTGACGGGGGCGCCGTCGCAGACCGGAGCGCCGACCTTGACTCCGTTGACCGGCACGACCTCGGAGTCCGACGGAACGCCGGAGGCGAAGCAGATCTGCAGAAAAGCCCATTCCGAGCCGGCGCCGCCGGATTCGGCGGGCGCGGCGGTTTCAGCGGCGGCCGCCGGCGCGGGCGCATCGCCCGCCGGAGCGGACGCCTCCGCCGCGCGGGTCGCGGCGCCCAGCGCCAGCGCGACGACGAGAACCGAAAGTTTCAGAAAGCATCTCTTCATACCAACAATCTCCTCAGACAAAAAAAGAAAGTGCGCCGCCGGGGCGGCTCTCCTAGCATGTGCAAGGCGTCGCGCGCATGCACAGCATAACAATAGCGAATTTTTCCGAAAAAGCAAGCGCGACTCCCGAGTCCGGTTCCGGCGGCCGGTGGAGCCGCCGGCCGATCCCCCGCGGCGGCGGACGTCCCGCTCCGCGTTCCCGGATATTTCCGGCGGAAAACAATCGGGCGGGACCCTTCCGTCCCGCCCGATCTGCATACATCCGGAAATCACGGATTCCGAGCTCCCTACTTCTTCCACAGATAGTAGTAGCGCTCCCTCTCGAAGCTGGTGTTCTCGATGAGATCCTTGCCGGCCTCCAGCACCGGTTTGCTCATGTTGCTCACATGACCGTCCGCCCAGGCGATGTTGATGGCGTTCCCGTGACGGTCGCCCACGCCGATGCCGTGATCGCCCTTGTGGTAGACGCAGACGGCGTAGTCGTTGTTGACGGCACCGGACACGTCCGCGCTGTCGCCGATGACGACCGTCTCCGCCGGCACGTTCATCGACGTGATTTTCCGCGAAGGCCAGTTCCCGTCGTCCGGGGACGCTCCGCAGGCCTGACCGTTGGCGCCGTAGCCGCCCTTGTAGTAGGCGGTCCACTCGCCGCCGCCGGACGGGGACCAGGCCGGACAGAGGAAGACCCCCTCTCCCAGCACAGTCTGAGCCGTCGACGTCTTGTTGTTGGTCAGGAGCTTCACTCCGGCGTGCTCTGCGATCAGGAATTTCCAGTACGCGAAACCGAAATCCCCGTACTCCGGATGGGAGCCCCGCACGTAGGGCATCCAGTCGTCGTTGGCGTCGACATACTGAAACACGCCGAAGCCCAGCTGCTTGAGGTTGTTCATGCAGCTCGCCTTCATCGCCGCGGCCCGTGCCTTGGACAGCGCCGGCAGCAGCATGCCGGCGAGAATCGCGATGATGGCGATCACCACCAGCAGCTCGATCAGAGTGAAACTTGTCTTTCTCTTCATTCTTCTCCCTCTCCCTTTCCTCAATTCCGATTACGCGTTTTCTTCCGGAAAAAGCGGACGCAGCGTGCTTATGCGACTAGTTATAGCAGGGATTCCGGCATGGACAAGGTCATTTTTTTTTTTTTTTGAAAAAGCGGCTGAAAAAAAGCGGAAAGTTTCCAGATTTTTCACGGATCGGAGGAAGTCCGCGCCGCGAGGACACCCTCTGCGGACGGGGATTTCACGGAAACACGATCATTCGGCGGACTTCGCCGAGACTGCGGCGCGCCCCGCCGGCAAAAAAACCGGGCGGGAAAATTTCCCGCCCGATCATGAACGTCACGGAGAACCGCCGCGACGGCGCAGTCTACTTCTTCCACAGATAGTAGTAGCGCTCCCTCTCGAAGCTGGTGTTCTCGATGAGATCCTTGCCGGCCTCCAGCACCGGTTTGCTCATGTTGCTCACATGACCGTCCGCCCAGGCGATGTTGATGGCGTTCCCGTGACGGTCGCCCACGCCGATGCCGTGATCGCCCTTGTGGTAGACGCAGACGGCGTAGTCGTTGTTGACGGCACCGGACACGTCCGCGCTGTCGCCGATGACGACCGTCTCCGCCGGCACGTTCATCGACGTGATTTTCCGCGAAGGCCAGTTCCCGTCGTCCGGGGACGCTCCGCAGGCCTGACCGTTGGCGCCGTAGCCGCCCTTGTAGTAGGCGGTCCACTCGCCGCCGCCGGACGGGGACCAGGCCGGACAGAGGAAGACCCCCTCTCCCAGCACCGTCTGGGCCGTCGATGTCTTGTTGTTGGTCAGGAGCTTCACTCCGGCGTGCTCGGCGATCAGGAATTTCCAGTACGCGAAACCGAAATCCCCGTACTCCGGATTGGAACCCCTCATGTAGGGCATCCAGTCGTCGTTGGCGTCCACGTACTGGTAGACACCCAGCCCGAGCTGCTTGAGATTGTTCATGCAGCTGGCCTTCATCGCCGCGGCCCGCGCCTTGGACAGCGCCGGCAGCAGCATCCCCGCGAGAATCGCGATGATGGCGATCACCACCAGCAGTTCGATCAGCGTGAACTCCGTCTTTCTCTTCATTTTATCTTTTCCCTTTCCTCTTTGACTGCGCGTCTCCTGCCGAAAAAAGCGGACGCACCATACCCATACCGCATATTTATAGCAAGGATTCCGATCGAGGCAAGGTCATTTTTTTTTTTTTTGAAAAAGCGATTGAAAAGAAAGAGATATTTTCAAAACTGCTTTCGACAGCTGCGGAATTCCGGCCGGCGGGGATCGGCGGTGCCGATCCCCGCCGGGAAGCCATGAGGGGTTCGAATCAGGACTCTCCTCCCCGCCGACCGGACAGGATTCCGTGAAGAGCCCGGGATCGCTCTTCACGGCGGGGAGGGACGGGATTGCGCTACGCCTTGCGCGGAGCCGCGCTGTAGGTCGGGCCGGCGCCGTCCGAGGCGTAGTTCAGAAGAGACATGATCGCGTAGGTCGTGGCGCGGGCGTTGCAGAGATCCGGATCCACGGAATAGTCGCCCGACATGCCGCGGAAAGCCCCGTCCAGCTTCGCGCCCTCCCTGCGGAACTGCAGTTTCAGAAGATGACCGGCCGCTCCGGCCATCGTCTCCTCGAAGGACTCGTCGAGCAGACCGACGCGCCGCCCCTCGACCATCTCCTGAAGGATGCACCCGGCCGCGCTCGGCACGCTCTGACTCCACGAGTCCGGACCGAAACCGCCGTCCGGACGCTGGAGCGAGCGCATCCGCGAAAGGAAACGTCCGGCGGCGCGGAGGAAAACGTCGTCGCCGGTGATCCCGCCCACGTACATGTTGGCGAGGGCGCCGAAGTCGTCGTTGAAGCGGTGCATCATGATCCATCCCTGCGGGGCCCACGACAGATCGGTGCGGTCGTCGAGCTTCTCCAGAGTGCCGTGGGTTCGGATGACGGTGATGTCGCCCTCGGGGCCGAGAAGATGTTCATTGTAGAATCCCAGAAGTCCGCGCGCCGCGTCGAGATAGCGCGCGTTGCCGGTCGCGGTGTACATGCGCCCGAGGAAATAGGCGCTTCCCGCATGGAACGACCCGTGCCATTTCGGCTCCCAGTCGCCTCCGTCGAAACGCATCGTCCAGTACGGATAACCGGGCTCCATGGCGTAGCCGACGAACCAGTCGGCGAACGCCTCGGCGCGGCGTCCCGCGTCGGCGTCCCCGGTGATCTCCGAGAAGTCGAGCATCCCCAGCGCTCCGCTGAGACCGTCGCGCGGATGCGCCAGGACTCCCTGCGGCGTCTCCTCGTGCAGAGCTCCGTAGGCACGGGGATTGCCGGGGACGAAGTTCTGCAGACTCTTCACGTATCCGATCGCGCGTGCGGCGCTATCCGCGCAGCCGCGTCCGGGGGCGGCCGCCTCCGCGTTGAGCATCACGCTCGCGATGATTCCGGTGAGCCAGTTGGTCGTCCATGACTCCGCTCCGTCGGTGCGGCAGTCGGCGATATACGGATACCGCCCGCAGTCGGCGCTGGATCTGTCCCTGTTCTGGGTGCGCACCAGATAGTCGATTCCGGCCAGCGCCGCCTCCAGAGACTGTTTCTTAAGCTGTTCGTTCATCTTCTCCTTCTTTCTTTATCGACGCACCGCTCATGCGTACAGACGGTTTTCGGTTTGAAAACCCGATCCCGCCGGCTCCGCGGCGCGGCGTGGACGGCGGGAATGAATCCGCTGCCTCGCCGGGGCGTCCGGATCCGGCGTCCCGGCGAGCGGCTGCGGAGCTACTTCGCTTTCGGCTCGTGCGCCGGACCCAGGCCGAGCTGTCCCATGATCCACGGATTCTGGACGGCGAGCCAGTGCTTCGGGATCGAGTGTCCGGTTCCGGGCATGTCGACCATCTTCTTCGGCGACTTGATCTGATTGAACGCCGCGTATACGCTGCTCGGCGGACAGGTCGTGTCGATGTAGCCGGCCGACGCCAGCACCGGCACGCTGATGAAGCGGGCGAAGTTGCCCGCGTCGAAATAGGGCGCGACCTTCTCCCGTTCGGCGACGCCGCCCACCAGTCTCGGCCATCCCGGCTGGCGACCGAACTTGTAGCCGCCGTGATCGCACAGCGCCGGAACGTTGACGGCGATCGCGGTGATGCGCGGATTGAATCCGGCCAGAATGAGCCCCATGCCGCCTCCCTGGCTGGAGCCGTAGTAGACGAAATGCTTCCCGTCCCACTCCGGCATGGACGCGATGTGGTTGACGACCCTGTCGACTCCCAGAATGACGTTGCGGAAGAAATACCTGTCGCGGCTGTCCGGATTCGTCATGTAGTAGAGGCCGCGTTTGTTCAGCTCGTCGTACAGCCTGCGCTGTCCGGCGGCGTCGTCCGCGAAGAAGCCGTGCACGTTCATCACCGCCGTGATGACCCCCTTGTCGGCGTAGGCGCGGTCCACCGCCGCCTTTCCCGGACCGGCGCCGGGCACGGTGAGCACGGCCGGGAACGGGCCGCGGCCTTTCGGCACGGTCAGATAGCCGTACAGATGTCCGCCGTCGAGAGCCTCCACGTCGACGCGGTAGGCGGTGTACCTGGCGGTCGAAAGCTTGCCGAGCTCGGTCAGCTTGACCTCCCTGTCCGCGATCCGCCGACGGCCGTCCTCCCAGAACTCGCGGAAATCCTCCGGCGGCTCGAAGCCGAGCTGAATCTTCTCCGGATCGAACGCCGCGCCGCAGAGCGGAGCCTTGCCCGGCTTCCGCGTCCCCTCGGATCCGATCCCTCTGGCCAGGACGAATCCCGGCTCGTCCAGCGTGATCGCCACTTTCGCCGGATTGGCGGCGGAGAAGTCGATCGGCTGCTTCAGAAGGCTGCGTCCGCCGCCCAGAGTCAGTTCAAGAGTCATCTTCCCGCCCTTCGCCGGACGTCCGTTCTCCTTCGCGGAGACGACGAACACCGCCTCCTCTCCGCAGCGGTAGCGCGGCACGGCGCGTTCGGTCGTGATGGTTATCTCCGGCGCGGCGGACAGCGCGAACGCGGCCGCGGACGCCAGCAGCACGGCGGCAGTCTTCAGTTTCATTGCTTTAATCTCCCGATTTTTATCCTGTTTTCCCGGACATGCGTCCGCAAGTCCGGCGTTCCTTTCGTTTCCGCGCCGGAGTCACGACGCGGCGCCGAAGCGCACGCGCAGCAGCTCCGCCTCGGAGAAGAAGTAGAGACAGCCGTCCGGCGCGAAAGTGATGTATTTCGTTTTCATGAGCAGCGGATGCGAGAACAGCTTCACCGGCTTCTCCGCGCCCGGCGAATACCGGTAGAGAGTTCCGGGCACGATGAAATAGACGCCGCCGTCGCGGTCCGCGTCCCTGGCGGTGTAGCTCCACAGTCCGCCGGAGTTCGCCAGCGGCGCGCGCCGCACGACCGCGCGCTTCTCCGGATCGAACAGGCACCATTCGTAGTCCTTGTTCTTGCGCCGGGCGAGAAACATGACCGTTCCGTCCTTCATCCGCGCCGCGCCCTGGTACAGATTCGCGTCGGTGATCGGCGCTCCGTGCCAGATCGTTCTGCCCGAGGCGGGATCGAAGAGGAAAATCTCGGCGCTCTTCGCGATCGGCTTCGCGCCGGTGCCTCCGTCGATGTTGGTCAGTCCCAGCAGCGTGAACGGCTTGTCCTTAACCTTGACCACCTCCATGACCGACTGATCGGCGACGGGACCGCGCCACGCCTGAATTTTGCCGGACTTGACGTCGATTTTCACCACCGCTCCGCCGTGCTCGTTCTTGTCCGGCATGGTGCCGGCGTAGAAGATTTCCGGCGTCTCGCCCGGTGTGAGACGGAACGGGCGGTCCTGCTTGAATTTCCTCAGATCGCCGATCCGGCGCGGATTTGTTCCCTTGACGATCGGAGCGTCGGGATCGAGAAGATCGAAATGGCTTCTGGTGTAGCTGGCCAGCAGCACCCCGCCGGGCGCGTCGGCGAGATCGTAGTTCTGCACTCTGCCGCCGGAGATCTGTCCGTAGTCGCGCGAGCGGAGCGTCTCCAGATCCACGCTGAACACGTTGGAGGGGAAGATGCCGCTGCCGAAGAGTCTGCCGCCGCGCACCGAACCGAGCGCGTAAATCTCATGACCGACCGCCGGCAGACCGTCGACGGGAATCAGCTCCTCCCTGCCGTCCTTCAGAACCACCAGTCCTTTCTCGGTGAACCGGAGGGCGGTGCGGCCGTCGCCGAAATCGAGGTCCGGCATGCGTCCGTTGGCGCTGTCGTTTCTGCCGAAAGCGAGCTTGCCGACCCCGGGATCCTCCTTGAGTCCGTCCGGCGTGCACAGCATGGTCTTCCCCGCCAGATAGGCGTACACGCGCCCCTTGTGCAGCAGCACGTTAATCATTTTCGCCCCGGACCGCTCGAGCGCGCGGATCTGATCCGCAGTCAGAATCTGTCTGCGTCTGCCGCTCTTCGTGTCGCACGCGAACAGCTCCGGGCGCTTCTCGCCGACCGGAACATACAGCGTCCCGTCGTCGGCGGCGGCGATCTTCAGCGCGTAGCTCTGCGCGGGATCCTCGCTCATGCGTCCGAGCGAGAACACCTTGTCGGTCTCCGGATCGACGCCGATCACCTCCGTCTTCGGATAGGTGCCCCAGTATATCCGTCCCCGGTCGTCGCGCGCGTATCCGAGCCAGTAGTATCTGGCGCTGAACTTGCGCAGCACCTTGGACGTGCGGGCGGCGATGTCGTAGCGGATCAGCGCCGGCCCCATGTTCCCGGCCAGGACGTAGATGCGATCCTTGTGGAACGTGATGGTCGGCTTGATGCTGTGCTGCACGAAATATCTGGTCAGATCCAGCCGGTGCAGTCCGCTCTTCTCGCCGTAGCCGATCAGAAAATGCTCCAGCACGGAGCGCGTCACCGCCCAGGCGATCCTCTCCCCGTCGGGCATGACCGAGACGAACTCCACGTCCGTCGCCTTGCCCGGGAGCGGCCGTCCCAGCTTCTCCACCGAAGCGGTCCGACCGTCGGGCAGCCTCACCGTCAGCAGCCTCGCCGCCTGAAGCGTCCTCTCCCCGTCGTCCGGCGGCGCGCCGGCGGCGCACAGCGCCGCGGACATGACCATCGCCGCAGCCATGTACATTCTGAACTTCGCCATCACTTGTTCTCCTCTCGAAAATGGTGTCCCGTATTCTTCGCGCATCCGGCCCGATCGCGGGCGGCCGGCGCACCTCCGGCTCCGCCGACGCGACCGCAGGTCGCTTCGGCGGAGCCGACCTCATTCATCCGCATCACGTCCGCAAGATCCGGGCGTCTTCCCGAATTCTCCCACGGCCGGTTCCCGTTCCGTCATGACTCGCCGATCCGTACAGAGTCTATCCGGAAAAAAGGCCTTTTTCAATCGCCTCCGTCCGTGAACGCGCACGGTTTCGGAGACGCCGTCTCCGGCTTCTCCGGAACGGCCGCCGTAATCCTACTTTATCATCGGCGCCTCATAACGCTCGTCGCCGCCGTATAACTTATAGCGGCGCAGCACGACCGAAAGCAGGAAAACGGCGACGAAGGCGAACAATCCGCCGACCGTGAAAAGCAGATAATAATGCGCCCCGGGTCTGTCCGGATAGAAGCAGGTCTGCACTTTGTCCAGCGACCATCCCAGCATCATGGCGATCGCCATGTTCAGCAGGAAATAAGCCGAACTGCACGCGGACGCGAACTGCGCGTAATGGCTCCGCGGATAAAGGCGCTGACCGTACGACGCGATCAGGGAATTCAGCGCCATGATGCACAGAAGATGAGCGGAGTAGACGATGCAGAAACTTGTCTTTCCGCTGACAAGGAATCCGCCGAAGAACATGACGCACCCCAGCGCCGCCGCCGCCGCCATCGTCGTGCGGACGGGATGGAACCGGTCCGACAGGTTGCCGAGATAATACGAAGCGAAGATCGACACGAGAAAACTTCCGCTCAGCATCCATCCGTAGACTTTCAGCTCGATTCCGAGCGACTTGGCGTAGAACATCCCCCAGGTGTTAATCGGAAGCACCGAGAACATGCAGAAACATCGCGCCAGGATGACATACCGGTAATACGGCAGCGCGAAGCATTCACGGAAATAAGCGCGTATGTTCCCGATCACTCCCCTGCGCACCTCGCCCTCCGGCACGGGAGGATATTCGCCCTCCCTGACCATCATGCACATCATGGACAGTCCGGCGCCGTAGAGAACCGCCAGCGAGATGAATATCAGGGACGCGTGCGTCTCCGCGTAGGGGAGCAGACCGAAGTTGAAAATCAGCGCGCAGACAAGACTGACGGCCCGGAACATGGACAGAAACCTGCCGATGAACACGACCGGCACGACGTCGTTGGAGAGAGAGGTGAACAGCGCGTTGACCAGGGCGGTGCCGACGTCGAGCATGAGGAAAAAGACGGTGAAAGCCGCGATGTCGGCCATGCGCTCGTCGATCGCGCCGCCCCATGCGGCATGCAGCCATGCCCCGAGCTGACGCGTGAACGCCAGACCGACCAGTCCGCCGACCACCACCGGGGTATACATCAGCAGGAACGGAATACGGCGTCCGTACTTGCCGCGGTGACGATCGGAGCGGAAACTTATGACGGGACCCAGGAACATTCCGATGAGATTGGGAACGGTGATGCACAGAACGCTGATCCAGAAATCCGACAGCTTCAGTGATTTCGCCGTCAGCAGCACCACCGGACCCACCGTTCTTTCCTTCAGAGCCCAGGCGAAATCCCCGCCCAGCAGCCAGACGAACAGCATCACTATGCCCGGCGTGGTGTAAGTCAGCGTCCCCGCGCGCCAGATTTTCCCGGCTTCTTTCGTACCGTCCGGATCCATAAACCAAACCTTGTCCCATGCAGTCCCAAATCGAAGCGCCCCGCCGAAGAGCGAAAGGCCGCCCTGCGGCGATGATCCCGTGTTCCGTGCGCATCCGTCTCCTACTGATCACGGACTGACGGTTCCGCCGGGGCGGCCGGCGGCCGCGCGGGAGGAGGACGGAGAAGAACGGCTATCTGTCCCCGCCCGGAGACGGCTCCAGACGCAGATCGTGCAGGAATCTGACGATCACCGGCCGGCTCGCCTCGTAATACTTCCCCCGGTAGAAGGCGGCGTGCCTGGCTCCGGGGAATATCTCCAGATCGCAGCGGCAGCCTTTGTCCATGACCTGACGCCGGTACTCCCTGGCGTGCTCGACGCTCAGCACCGCGTCCCGATCACCGAGAAGCAGCAGCTGCGGCGGCATCGACCTGTGAAGATTGTGGATCGGCGAGAACTCCCGCCAGCGGTCCGGAATGCGGCGGTAGACGGCTCCGTACCCCGGAGGCGGTCCGGCGTCGATCACCGGACACATCAGAATGACCGCCCGCGGCGCGGGATCGATCGAGAGATCGTCGTCCGGAGCGTCCAGCTTGAGAACCGAGGTGCTGATCGCCAGATGCGCTCCGGCGGAGCTGCCCGCGGTGATTATCCGGTCCGGATCCACGCCGAACCTCGCCGCGTGCTTCTTCAGATAACGGACGGCGCTCCGCGCATCCTCCACCGCCTGAAAGACGGTGTTCTGCGGTTTTTCCGGCGGACTGAGACGGTAGGACACCGAAAACGCGACGTAGCCGCAGTCGGCCCAGTCGCGGCACTGCCGGAAAAACTGCTCCGGCGAGCCTCCCCTCCATCCGCCTCCGTGAAACATCACCATCGCCGGAACGCTGACGCCGGAACGCCGCGGACGGAACACGAAAAGCTTGAGCTCCTCGCCGGACGGCGTCTTCCTGTAGACGACCGTCTCGTCCGGGGCGGGGGCGGGTCCGGACGCCGCCCGGACCGCGCAACATGCGCCGATCACGCACAGCGCGCTCATGATTCTCATCATCGCCGATTTCATGACATCGATCCCTTTCCCGAATCTTTCTTTCTGCCTGATTTGCTGTTTCCGTCGCTCCGGGTTCCTGCGGCGCCGTCGGGTCACGGGAACGTGAACGATGTTCCGCGCCGCCGACACAGGTGAAATTTTCCTCCCGGCGGTAATTATAACATGTCTTCCGATATAAAACTAGTTTTATTGTTCACTTTTTTAGAAATTATATGACCGCCAGTGTGCGCCGGAGAGCGGACATGCGGATTCCGGCATGAGACGCGGCGGACACGCCGTGTGAACGCGGCGGAAGGGGGGCGGTGCGGAGCGGATCCGGAAACCCCGGCACGGAACCGCCCCGCGCTCGAAACTTCGTGCGCGGGGCGCGGCCCGGCGAGACATGCTTTCCTTACTTGATTACGGCGAAGTAGTAGGTGTAGTTCGCCTCGCCGTTGACAATCCTCTTCTTGCCCTGGAAGAGCACGTCGTTCTCCATTGATCTGGCGTGTCCGTCCGCCCAGGCGATCGGCATGGCGGTGTAGTTGTCGTGCCGGCCGTCGACCTTCTCGCGCGGATGACTGTACACCATGACCGCCTCCGAGCTGTTGGCCGACGCACGATCGGAGCTTTCGCCGATGACCAGCGTCTCCGACGGATGTCTGAGCATGGTCACCTTGCAGCCGTTCACCACGTTGGCTGAACCCACAAGGTAGCCCATGTGCGGCATTGGCTCGGTGCCGTTGCCGAAGTTGTACCCGTAGCCGCCGCCGTACACCATGTACGCGCCGCCCGGACCAAGCTGCTCCTTGAGAGTGTCGCTGGTCATGTTCCCGGCGCGCCACGCCGGGCAGGCGAACACACCGGTGCACAGCCTTCTCGCGTTGCTCTCGTCGGCCATGGTCGCCTTGTCGGCGAATTTGGTGCCGACGTACGGCAGAATCTGAGGTTTCCAAGAGACAATTCCGTGCGGATTGGTGCCCCATTTCGCGTTCGCTATCGGAAAGAAATCATGGTTGTCGCCGGCGTACATGATCGTCGCCGTGCCCAGCTGCTTCAGGTTGGAGATGCAGTTGCTCTTCTGCGCCGCCGCCCGCGCCTTGGACAGCGCCGGCAGCAGCATCCCCGCCAGAATCGCGATGATGGCGATCACCACCAGAAGCTCGATCAGTGTGAAGTCCGCCCTTTCCCTTCTCATCTTGAAATCCCCTGTTCCTTTCGTCTTGCTTCCACTCGCCGCCGCATCCCGGCTCCGCCGGGAACGCGGATCCGACATGGTCGGATGACTATTCCAAATTACTATCCGGCAACTATTCTAGTTATTGCCGAAGGACAGGTCGATGTCAAGATGTATTTTTTTTTTTTTGGAAAAGTGAATGTAAACAACTCAAATCACTGAAATTTTTTCTCCGAATCGTCGAAAACAACTTCCCTGGCGATAAGGAAATTCATTCGACGGTTCCCGGCCGTCACCTGACTCAGGACCGACGATGGATGTTCCGTCATGGAGACACGTCCACGTTCCGAATTTTGAACACGGAGATACAGAGGCATGAACAGGGGAGACTTGAACCGACGGCAGTGGAGTCCGATCCGCCGTCGGCGGCGGATCGGCGCGACGACGCGCGGACTCCGCTTCTGCACGGGTCGTGCGCACGGCGGGAAATGTCCGGAAGTGTCCCGGGGATGCGCGGACGCCGGTGATAAAGCGTCGGCAATGCGCGGAGATCCGGCGCACGGCGGCGGAGAATTTTCCGCGTCTCGTGCGCGGTGAACGTGCTGTCCGGGCACGGAAACGCCCCGTGCGCGGACATGCCCGCACGGGGCGCGGCGGTGAAAGGTATGTCCCTCCCTCTACTTGACTGCGGCGAAGTAGTAGGTTCTGTCATCCTCGCTGTTGACGATCCTCTTCTTTCCCCTGAAGAGTGCGGCGTTCTCCATCGACCTGGCGTGTCCGTCCGCCCAGGCGATCGGCATGGTGGTGTAGTTGTCGTGACGGCCGTCGACCCACTCCTGCGACGTGGAATACACCGCGAGCGTCTGCGTGATGGTGGACGACTTATGATCGGAGCTTTCGCCGATGACCAGCGTCTCCGACGGATGCTTGAGACTGGACATCTTGCAGGAATCAATTCTTCCGTCGGCATACGCATAGCCCAGCTGCGGCACAGGAGCGGTGCCGTTGCCGTAGTTGTATCCGTAGCCGCCGCCGTGCACCATGCTTCCGTCGTTGCTCTCGTCGCTCGGATCAAGCGCTTTCCGGAGAGACTCGGCGGTCATGTTCTGGGCGCGCCACGACGGGCAGGCGAACACGCCGGTGCACAGCCTTCTCGCGTTGCTGATGTCGGTCATGCTCGCCTTGTCGGCGAGTTTGGTGCCGGTGTACGGCAGAAGCTGCTTCTTCCACGAGGGCAGCCCCGTCGGATTGCCGCCCCAATTCGCCCCCATTATGGGAAAGAAGTCCTTGTTGTCTCCGGCGTACATGACCGTCGCCGTGGCCAGCTGCTTCAGGTTGGAGATGCAGTTGCTCTTCTGCGCCGCCGCCCGCGCCTTGGACAGCGCCGGCAGCAGCATCCCCGCCAGAATCGCGATGATGGCGATCACCACCAGAAGCTCGATCAGTGTGAAGTCCGCCCTTTCCCTTCTCATCTTGAAATCCCCTGTTCCTTTCGTCTTGCTTCCACTCGCCGCCGCATCCCGGCTCCGCCGGGAACGCGGATCCGACATGGTCGGATGACTATTCCAAATTACTATCCGGCAACTATTCTAGTTATTGCCGAAGGACAGGTCGATGTCAAGATGTATTTTTTTTTTTTTGGAAAAGTGAATGTAAACAACTCAAATCACTGAAATTTTTTCTCCGAATCGTCGAAAACAACTTCCCTGGCGATAAGGAAATTCATTCGACGGTTCCCGGCCGTCACCTGACTCAGGACCGACGATGGATGTTCCTTCATGGAGACGTGCACACGTCCCGAATTGTGAACGCGGAGATACAGCGGCATGAACAGGGGGAACTTGAACCGACGGCAATGGAGTCTGTTCCGCCGTCGGCGGCGGGTCGGCGCGACGACGTGCGGACACCGCTTCTGCACGAGCCGTGAGCACGGCGGGGAAATGTCCGGAAGTGTCCCGGGAATGCACGGACACCGAGGATGAAGCGCCGCGATGGGAGAATCCGGAGCACGGCGGACGCCGTGAGGAATGCCCCCCGCAAGCGCCGCTACTCCTGGACGGCTGTGTAGAATTTTTCCGCGTCTCGCACGCGGTGAACAGATGAGACGGAGGAATTCCGGCACGGAAACGCCCCGTGCGCGGAACTGCGCGCGCGGGGCGCGGCGGCGGGGAGAACGGCTCCGCCCTTACTTGATCGCGGCGAAGTAGTAGGTTTTGTCCGCCTCGCTGTTGACGATCCTCTTCTTGCCCCTGAAGAGAGCGGCGTTCTCCATCGATCTGGCGTGTCCGTCCGCCCAGGCGATCGGCATGGTGGTGTGGCCGTCGTGCCGGCCGTCGACCCACTCCTGCGACGTGGTATAGACACACGCCGCGTTCCCGGTCGAGGCCGACATGCGGTCAGAACTCTCGCCGATGACCAGCGTCTCCGACGGATGTCTGAGCATGTTCATCTTGCATGCCTTGATCGAATTGTCATGACCCACCACGTAGCCGAGGTGCGGCATGGGCTCGGTGCCGTTGCCGTAGTTGTACCCGTAGCCCCCGCCGAAGACCATGTCGCCGTTGTTGCTCCTGTCGCTGGGATCGAGACTCTTCCTCAACGCGACGGCGGTCATGTCCTGAGCGCGCCACGACGGACAGGCGAAAACGCCGGTGCACAGCCTCCTCGCGTTGCTGAATTCTTTCATGGACGCATTGTCGGCCAGCTTGACGCCGACGTAGGGAAGAAGCTGTCTCTTCCATGAGACCACGGCGGGATCGCCGCTCCATGTCGCCCCCATTATGGGGAAGAAGTCGTCGTTGTCTCCGGCGTACATGACCGTCGACGTGGCCAGCTGCTTCAGGTTGGAGATGCAGTTGCTCTTCTGCGCCGCAGCGCGCGCCTTGGATAGCGCCGGCAGAAGCATCCCCGCCAGAATGGCGATGATGGCGATCACCACCAGGAGTTCGATCAATGTGAAGTACGCCTTTCCCCGTCTCATCTTGAAACACCGTTCCTTTCTTCCTGATTTCATCCGCCGTCGAGTCCCGGCGGCGCCGGGGACTCGGATCCGACTTGTCCATCATCTAGTTATTATTGAAAAAGAGGACGACGTCAAGAGGTTATTTTTTTTTTTTTTGAAAATGGATGTAAACAGCGAAAATCAATGAAAAATTTCTCTAAATCCAAAAAAAACAACCTCCCGGCGAGAGCGGATCCGGGCGCACGGATCGGTCACGGATTCCGGCGTTCCGGCGGAAAGATCAGGGCTGCACCGGCCGGCGTGCCGGACAGGAAGCGGGAAAGAGGCCTGGACGGGAATCCCGGCACGGCAGCGCCCCGTGCGCGGAACTGTGCGCGGGGCGCTGCGGCGGGGAGAACGCCGCCCCTCTTTACTTGATCGCGGCGAAGTAGTAGGTTTTATCCGCCTCGCTGTTGACGATCCTCTTCTTGCCCCTGAAGAGAGCGGCGTTCTCCATCGATCTGGCGTGTCCGTCCGCCCAGGCGATCGGCATGGTGGTGTGGCCGTCGTGCCGGCCGTCGACCCACTCCTGCGACGTGGTATAGACACACGCCGCGTTCCCGGTCGAGGCCGACATGCGGTCAGAACTCTCGCCGATGACCAGCGTCTCCGACGGATGTCTGAGCATGTTCATCTTGCATGCCTTGATCGAATTGTCATGACCCACCACGTAGCCGAGGTGCGGCATGGGCTCGGTGCCGTTGCCGTAGTTGTACCCGTAGCCCCCGCCGAAGACCATGTCGCCGTTGTTGCTCCTGTCGCTGGGATCGAGACTCTTCCTCAACGCGACGGCGGTCATGTCCTGAGCGCGCCACGACGGACAGGCGAAAACGCCGGTGCACAGCCTCCTCGCGTTGCTGAATTCTTTCATGGACGCATTGTCGGCCAGCTTGACGCCGACGTAGGGAAGAAGCTGCCTCTTCCACGTGACCCCGAGAGGTTCGCCGATCCATCTCGCCCCCATTATGGGGAAGAAGTCGTCGTTGTCCCCGGCGTACATTACCGTCGCCGTGGCCAGCTGCTTCAGGTTGGAGATGCAGTTGCTCTTCTGCGCCGCCGCCCGCGCCTTGGACAGCGCCGGCAGAAGCATCCCCGCCAGAATCGCGATGATGGCGATCACCACCAGAAGCTCGATCAACGTGAAGTACGCCTTTCCCCTTCTCATCTTGAAGCACCGTTCCTTTCGTTTTGATTTCATCCGCCGCCGGAGAACCCGGACCCGGCCTGTCCGTCGGTTATTTATTATTGAAAAACAGGACGGAATCAAGGTGTTATTTTTTTTTTTTTTTTTTTTGAAAATGAATGTAAACGTGCGAAATCACTGAAAGTTTTCTCAAAACCCGTCGAAAGCAACCTCCCGGCGACAGATGAATTCAGTCGACGGCGTCCGGAGGCCGCGCACGCGGATCGGACGGATTACGATGTTCCGGCGGAAAGATCAGACCCGCCCCCGGCCGAGATGCCGGACAGGAAGAGGACGACGGAGGAACGGTAAATAACGGCACGCGAACGCCCCGTGCGCGGAACTGCGCACGGGGCGCCGCCTGCAGGAGGGCGACCCCGCCCCTACTTGATCGCGGCGAAATAGTAGGTGCGGTCGTCCGCTTTCACCTGCTTGCGCTTCTTGCCGAGGAAAAGCTTGACGTTGTCCATGGTCGAAGCGTGTCCGTCCGCCCAGGCGATCCCCATGACTCTGTAGTCGTCGTGCCGGCCGTCCACCCAGCTCTGATCGGTGCTGTAGACCATGGCCGGCTGGGTGCCTCCGGTGGACTTGTGGTCGGAGCTCTCCCCCACGGTCAGCGTCTCCGACGGCTGCTTGAGCCGCGCCATCTTGCACGCGTAGACCGCCGACGCGCCCGCGTAGCCGATGTGAGGTATCGGATCGCTTCCCACACCGTTGCCGAAATTCCATCCGTAGCCGCCGCCGCATTGAGCGGCGATTCCTGTTTCGGGATCGAGACTGCTCCGCAGAGCCTCGTTGGTCATGCCTTTCGCCCTCCATGACGGACAGGCGAAGACCCCGGTCGACAAGGTCTTTCTCACCGTCTGATCGTTGTTGTGCGCACCCAGATCCTTGCCGGCGTACGGCATCAGCTGCTCTTTCCAGCTGGCTACTCCGACGGTCCATTTGCACTTCAGACCGGCGATCGGAAAATAGTCGTCGTTGTTGTTGCCGTACATCACGACCCCCGCCGCCAGCTGCTTTAGGTTGGAGATGCAGTTGCTCTTCTGCGCCGCTGCGCGCGCCTTGGACAGCGCCGGCAGCAGCATCCCGGCGAGGATCGCGATGATGGCGATCACCACCAGAAGCTCGATCAGCGTGAAACCGTTTCTTCCCGTCGTCTTCATCATCTTCACATGCCGTTCCTTTCCGTGGAAACCTTGTCGTCACTCCGCGCCGGGAGCGCATGCACGCACGCACCCCGGATGAGGCAGCGGTTCCGAAAAAATCAGCGGCCGAGAGACCGGCAGTGAACCGGATCCTCGTGCGCCGCCGTATTGAATTGTAGCGAAAAAGCAAGGCGGTATCAACGCCGTTTTTTTTTTTTTTGAAATTTTTTTTGAAATTTTCTGAATCATAATGAATCATCGCGATGAGGAAAGGAACGGAAAGAGACGCGGATCTTTCGGCCGGCCCCGGTTCCGGCGCGGGGAAAACCGTGGCAAGGTGTGAACATGAAACTGTCTGAATGCATGGAAAGTGCCCGGCGACGCCGGATGAACCGCAGCCCGCGCGGCCGGCGCGGGAGCGGCGCCGGAAGAGAAAATCTGAGAATGCGGATTCCGGAAATCAGGAAAGCGGACTCGACATGACGTGACTCATAAGAAGGCGGTGAAAAAACCGCGGAGAAACTTGATGTCGTATCATGCGGCCGGTTCCGCACGGGCGTCCCGGGCGACTCACTGCGGGAACGAGTCGGCGTGACTGTTCCGTCGCGGACGCGCCTGCGGACAGAAAAAAGCCTGCGGTGCGCGGAAAGAGCGGTCCGCAGGTATTGAAATCTTCCTCCGCGCCGCAGCTGCGGAGACGCTCCGGCGCGACGCGGGAACGGATGTCACTTCTGACGCAGGTAATAGTACAGCGTCTTTTCGTCCCTGGTGTTCTCGATGAGTTCCTTGCCCGCCTCCAGAACCGGCTTGCTCATGTTGCTCACATGACCGTCCGCCCAGGCGATGTTGATGGCGTTTCCGTGACGATCGCCCACACCGATGTTCTGTTCCGGGGTGCCGTTCTTGTTGCCGTATATGCTGGCTGCGTAGCCCTCGTCGCCCTTGTCTGCGGTGTCGCCCAGAAGAACGGTCTCGGCCGGGATGGTCGGCGAAGTGATTTTCCCCGTCGGCCAGACGTCCGGTCTGTACAAGTCCCCCGTGACTTTGCCGTTGTGTCCGTAGCCTCCTCTGTAGAAGACTCTCCACGAATCTCCTCCGGACCATGCCGGGCAGAGGAACACCCCCTCGCCGAGCACTCTCTGTTCCGAGGCGTCCTTGCCGGGGAGAATCTTCGTTCCGGCGTATTCGGCGATCAGGAACTTCCACCAGGCGTTCTGGAAATTGCCGTAGCCGTCGAACGTGGAGACGGGCGAATACGGAAACCACTGGTCGCTGGCGTCGGCGTACTGAAAGACGGCGAAACCTAGCTGCTTGAGATTGTTCATGCAGCTCGCCTTCATCGCCGCGCCCCGCGCCTTGGACAGCGCCGGCAGCAGCATGCCGGCGAGAATCGCGATGATGGCGATCACCACCAGCAGCTCGATCAGCGTGAAACTTGTCTTTCTCTTCATTTTCTTCTTTTCCCTTTCCTCTTCCGATTACGCGTTTCCTTCCGGAAAAAGCGGACGCAACGTGCTCATACAGCTATTTATAGCAAGGATTCCGGCGGAGGCAAGGTCATTTTTTTTTTTTTTTGAAAAAATGGCACAAGTCGTTTGAACACACGGCCGCCCATGGGATGAGCACATCGCCATCTAAATAGCGGAAGCTTCCTGCGATGCAGAGGGACAGCATCCGTCCTGTCGGTGTGTGCGCAGCTCCGGAACAGGCATTTCTGCCGGGATTTGCTCCGGAATAAACAAACTCAATGAAAGAAAAGATCGGAAGATAACGTCCCACGAATTGCGCAAATTTCCTGAGAGGCACTTGAAAAAGGCCTGT
>CAYODJ010000026.1:0-30203 GCA_964402715.1 uncultured Victivallaceae bacterium | reverse complement strand
CATTGAAATAGAGGAAGTTAACATTGCCAAAGAACGAATTTCTTTGACAGAACCGGCGTCAAACAAAGAGGAGACTTATGAAAAAAGCTGAATCATGCCGTAATTTTGTTATTGCCGGTCACTGCGGAAGCGGCAAGACCGCTCTCGCCGACCTTTTCGTGTTCAAGGCCGGTATCGTTGAGCGGGCAGGCAGTGTCGATCAGAAGACCAGCGTTTCTGATTTTGCTCCGGACGAACAGGAAAAGGGCAGCAGCATCTATACGTCGGTGCTGCACTGCGACTGGAAAGAGCGTCATCTCTTCTTCATGGACACGCCTGGATATGGTGAATTTGTCGGCGAGTGCGCCAGCGCCATGCGTGCCGCCGATGCCGCGTTGGTCGTGCTGGACGGCACCGACGGTCCGCAGGTCGGCACCGCACGGGCGTGGCAGCTGGCACGTCAGCGGGACATTCCGCGGTTCGGTTTGATCAACCGGCTGGATCGTGAACGGGCGGATTTCAGCGCCGTTCTGGAGCAGATGCGTAAGAACCATGGTCGTAATGTGGTGCTGCCGCTGTACTGGCCCGTCGGCGTCGGCGCGAAGTTCGAGCGTGTGGTTCACGTTCTGTATGATTCGGACATTCCCGAGGAGATAGCCGATGATGTGGCGGAGTGTCGTGAACTGTGGCTTGACGCCATCGCTGAGACGGATGAAACGTTGATGATGCGCTATCTGGACGGCGAGCAATTAAGTCGCGAAGAGATGGAACAGGGGATGAAAGCGGCAATTCTTTCCAAGAAGGTCATTCCTGTCTTCGCCGGCAGCGTCGCCAAAGATATTGGCATCGTCGAGCTGATGGACGCCGTTGCAGAACTGTTTCCAAGCCCGTTGGCGCGCACGGTACTGTTCGCCGACGGTAGCGAGCAGGCGGTGTCCGACGACGGAGAAGGGGTCGGCCTGGTGTTCAAGAGCGTGAACGATCCATTTATCGGACAGCTGTCCTTCGTAAGGGTGCGGTCTGGTGTTTTCACCTCGGATCGTGAGGTATACAATCTCACCCGAGAGTCCAAGGAGCGTTTCGGACAGCTGCTGCTGATGAACGGCAAGATTCAGTCTCCGACCGATTCCGTTGGTCCCGGAGGGATTTTCGCCGTTGCCAAACTTAAGGATACGCATTTTGGAGACACCGTGGGAACATCTGCGACGGTGAAAGAGCTTCCGCCGATTGCCTATCCGCATCCCGTCATGTCTTACGCCGTGACTGCGGCGAAGAGCGGAGATGACGACAAGCTCGTGGCTGCTTTGAATAAGATTGCCGAGAGCGATCCGACGGTCACCGTGGAGCGTCATACGGAGACGCATGAACTTCTGCTGTCCGGCATGGGCGACCAGCATTTGGGGATAGTCAGTCGGCGGCTGAAGGAAGTCTTCAAGGTTGACGCGGTGCTCTCCACCCCCAAGATTCCTTACAGGGAAACCATCACCGGCCGCGGGGACAGCTGCTACCGGCACAAGAAGCAGACGGGGGGCGCCGGTCAGTTCGCCGAGGTTCATTTAAGAATTGAGCCGTGTAGCGATGCGTTTGAATTTTCCAACGATGTGGTCGGCGGCAACATTCCGAAGAATTTTATTCCCGCAGTGGAAAAGGGTATTCAGGAGACGCTGGTGAAGGGGCCTCTGGTCGGATGCCTGGTGGAGGGCGTGAAAGTGTCCGTTTATGACGGCAAATACCACCCGGTCGACTCAAATGAGATGGCTTTCAAAATTGCCGCCCGCATGGCGTTCCGCGACGCCATGAGCAAGGCCAAGCCGGTGCTGCTGGAGCCGATTATGTCGGTGCATGTGCATATTCCTGAACAGTACATGGGAGACATAACCGGCGATTTGAATCATAAGCGGGGGCGTATTCTTGGTATGGATGTCGAGGAGGGACTGCAAGTGGTCAATGCCGAGGTTCCGATGGCTGAAATGCACAGATTCGCCACTGAACTGCGGAGCATGACCCAGGGCAGGGGATCCTTCTCCATGGAGTTCGTGCGGTACGAGCAGGTTCCCGGAAATGTAGCCGAGGGGATTATCGCCAAGCACCAGGCATCTCAGACGGAGGAGTGATCCACCGCCTGTCCTGATGGGGATCATCGTCTGCAATGCCGTCATCTTAAGCACGGACAGCGCGTGTGCGTCGGCAACGGTTGCTTTCGAATTGCGTGTTGACCATGTGCGCACTTTCGCCGACATGCCGCAGAGTCAGGAAAGGAGCGCGGTGATGGAAAGGCGTGACTTTCTGAAAGGGGTGCTGACTTTGGCCGCTTCGGTTCCCGCTTTGGGAATCCTGTCGCATGCTGTGGGTAATGCTGAATCTGCTCCGCGGGCCACGGTGTATTTCACACAGGAGCTGTCTCCAGAGGCGGTGGTCCGCATGTATCGGACGCTCGGGATTGCCCTGCCGGACAAAGTGGCGGTGAAAGTGCATTCCGGCGAGAGAGGCAATCAGAATTATCTGCGGCCTGATTTTCTGCAGCCGGTAATCTCGGAGGTTGACGGCACGGTTGTGGAGTGCAACACTGCCTACGGCGGGGCTCGGAACAGTACGGAGAAGCACCGGGAACTGCTCGCCGAACACGGCTGGACTCCGCGCTTCCGGGTCGATCTTCTGGATGCGGACGGCCCGGATCTCGAATTGCCCGTCGTCAACGGAGCAGTCCTGAGGTATAACAAGGTCGGCCGGCACATAGCGAATTACCGTTCCATGCTGGTGCTTTCGCATTTCAAGGGACATCCGGTCGCCGGATACGGCGGTGCGCTCAAACAGCTCTCCATCGGCTGCGCGTCCAGTCGCGGCAAAGCACTGATCCATTACAGCGGCACTGCGGGAACCCAAGGGCAATCAAGGTTCCACAGGGCATCGGCCGGGGGCTTTGGCGACGCTATGGCTGACGCGGCCTCGTCGGTCATGACATACTTTGCCGGACGTATCGCCTTTGTCAATATGGTATGCAATCTTTCAGTGGACTGCGACTGCTGCGCCGTGGCGGAAAATCCCTGCATGCGGGACATAGGCATTCTTTCATCGCTGGATCCCGTGGCTCTTGATCAAGCATGTCTGGATCTGATCCGGCAGTCTCACGATCCCGGACGGGATCATTTCATGGAGCGGGTCGACTCCAGGAACGGCACAAGTGTCATCGACGCCGCGGCGAAACTCGGAGTCGGCACGAAGCGATACCGCTTGTTGCGTGTGGATGGCTGAAGCGAAGTATGTCGGCGCATGCGTTTCCTGTCCGTATTGCGAATCTCCGGCGGAACGGTTTCGGATTCGCTATATGGCGTCGACGCGCCCGTTGCGCACGGGGCGAATTAATTCAACGCACTGGAAAAAACGGGCAGACGGTGCTATCTTACACCGGCGCGGTGTGAGCCGGTTCCGGTGCGCGCTTAGTTGGTGATGCATTGGCGAGAGAGACTGGAAAATTATGGATAACTTGTATCTTGGCATTGACGTCGGGTCGACCACTTTCAAAGCGGTGCTTATGACCGCTAACGGCAAAGTGAAGCATTCCGTCTACCGACGTACCCGGCCCGTGGACACCGGACGGGTAAGATGCAGCGGTGTCTGCGCCCGCTGCGGTTCCTGCAACCTCGGTCATCTGCGCAAGACTGTGGATGTTTTTCTCTCTGAAGCGGGTGTCTCCGATCTGAATGACATCACCTGCACCGTGGTCACCGGCAGTCAGATTGTTGAGGACACGCACGATTTCTTGCCTTACGACTTCCGGGTAAGCGAGGTGACCGCTCACGTTGCCGGCGCTCGTCATTACTACCCGAACTGCCATGCCATTCTTGATGTCGGCGGTCAAGACAGCAAGGCCATGGTGTATAACGCAAAAATGCAGATGTGGAATTACAAGATGAGCGGCATCTGCGCCGCCGGGACGGGCGCATTCCTTGACAGCGTCGCGCTGAAGCTCGGCGTGCCGGTCGAGGAGATGGCTGACCGTGCCAACTATGACAGTTCTCTTGAATTTTCATCAGTCTGCGCAGTGCTGAGCGCCACGTCGATTAACAAATTCAAGAACCGTTTCCCCATGGGGGAAATCATCGGGGGAGCCTGCCGTGCACAGGCGCGCACCATCATGTCGGGAGTGGGTGAACTGTTCCTGAATTACACCGGCGATATCATCTTCCAGGGGGGGGTTGCGTACAACCGTGCGGTGGCCTACTACCTGCGGGAAATTACCGGCAATAACATTATCATTCCGGAATTCCACAGCGTCATGGGTGCGCTCGGCGCCGCCTGTCTTGCCAGGGAATATACACAGTTGAAGGGACGGCTGAACCTTTCCGGCGACTTCATCCCGCCGGTGCAAAAATTGGAATCCGTCTCCATGCGGGCGAGGATCAACAAGCGGGATTTCCTGGGACGCGGCACGGCGCCGCTGGTATGGCGCAATCTGTTTTTCCCGACTGAGATTCTCAATGCGCTGGGAACCAGGATTTTGACGCTTGAGACGTATGCCGCGTTGCTCGCGCGCAATCCCAAGCGGGTCAAGAAAGCTTTCGACCGCGCGGTGTGCAAAGGATATTCCGGAGAAACTTGTTCTTTCCTGAGAGTGCTTGAGGGCGTCGATCTGCCCACGCCGGCGTTCGGGGTGTCCACCTCGCAGCCATGTCAGCAGGGAGAGCGGGTTTTTCATGATTTGGTGCGATCTTATCAGGTCGAGGATCGTTTCTTTTCGTTGCAGACCCCTCCGAACAGCGACGGCAATGCGGTCGAGTATTTGGCGGTTGAGCTGGAGCGCGCGGTTGAAAGGTTGGAACACGCCACCGGGCTCAAAATGGATCCTGCCAAGCTGGCCGAGGCGTGTGAATTCTCCAATCAGGCCAGGGACTACTCTTTAAAATGCAATCAGCTCCGAAACGAGTCGCCGCCGCTGGTCAGGGGGTCGCAGGCGATCTATTTTTCGGTGATTTTTTCACAGTTATGGGGCAGGCCCGAGCTGGTGAGCATTCAGAAGCTTTTTTACGATGAACTGCTCAGACTGCGTGAAAAGCAGCAGGGGCGTGTCAGGATGGAGGACACCCATCGGTTATTGTGGTTGCATCTTCCACCGTTCTACGACAGTGCGCTCATGGATTACATCGAATTGGAATGTCGGGCGCCGATTGTGTTTGAGGAGGTGAATTTCGTCGGCTGGGAGCCGCTCAATCCGCAGGATCCGTACCGATCGTTGGCCCGCAAAGTGTTGACCACGGGGTTTATGGATCCGGCGCTGCGTGTACGCACCATTGTCGACAATGCCGTCAAAGTCCATTACAACGGCTGCATTCTCTACAACCACGGCTTCGGACGTTGTTCCATGGCGGACAGTTCCTTTGTGAAACATCTGCGGGAGGAGCTCAACCGCGCCTCGGTGCCGTTGCTGGTGTTGGATGGAGATTGCGTCGATCCGACCATCGATCCATGCAGCACCTATACCAAGGTGAGCGCATATGTCGAGGCGTTGAACCAGAAAAAATTCGGCAATATCTTTGGTCCTCTCATGGGATAGCGAGTGGCGGAGCCGCGTACGTGATTCCGGAGCGCAGGGGGTGATCCGGCGAAGCCGCGCATGGGCTGCGGAGCCGTGTGGCGTGTCTCCGGGGACGGTAAGGAAGTCAGGCCGCCGGGTCGTCGGAGCGATTCCGTCGCGCTGATTCGTCCGCCGGGTTGCGGTGCAACAGACGGCCGCGTCGCGTTTTTACCGAAAGCAGAATACGGCGTGACGCTGTCTTTCCGTTGAACGGATTGCTGAGATTTGATTTTGTTGGATATCCGGCGGATGTCGGCGACGTGCGCGGGCGGCCGCTGCCGATGACGGTGCCTGTTGCCGGGCGGAGGTGGGAGTGTTTATGGAATCATCGCATTTGTTGGAAATAGCCGCCAGATACGGTACGCCGCTGTATGTGTACGACGGCGATCTGGTGGTGCGGCGTTACCGTGATCTGTTCGATTTCATCCGCTATCCGGGACTGCGGATTCATTACGCGATGAAAGCCAATTACAATCCCGCATTGCTGACTCTGCTGCGTGATGCTGGTGCGTCGCTCGATACGGTAAGTCCTGCGGAAGTGCTTCTGGCGCTGAAGCTGGGCTTTCCGCCCGACCGCATTGTTTTCACCGCAAACAACCTGACTGACGCCGAGTTCGCCGAGGTGCGGTCATGTGGCGTACTGATGAACATAGGTTCGCTTTCAAGGCTGCGGAAAACAGCCCGCGCTTTTCCTGGTTCTCGGATTTGTCTGAGGTTTAATCCGGACGTGGTCGATGGGGACAGCGTCAATACCATGACCGGCGGGGACTTGACGAAGTTCGGCATTTTGCTGGACGATGTAGCCGAGGTCAAGAAGATTGTTGCGTCCGGAAGACTGAAGGTCGTCGGTCTGCACGAGCATACCGGTTCAGGGCTTCAGCATGCCGAATCGGTTTATCAGGCCATGAGGAATCTGATGGCGATCGCAAAGCCGGAGAACTTCCCCGAACTTGAATTTATTGATTTCGGCGGAGGGTTCAAGGTTCCCTACCGTCCGGATGAGCAGCGTATGAATTATCATGTCATGGGCGATGAGATAACCAGGCTGTTCACCGATTTCTGCCGGCGGTATGGACGGATGCTCGGACTGTATTTTGAACCTGGCAAATTCATAGTTGCGGAGTCTGGCGTGCTGCTGGTCGAGGTCAATACCGTGAAGCGTAATCGCTCCAGAGTCATTGCCGGCTGCAATGCGGGTTTTTCCCAGCTGATCCGGCCGGTGCTTTATCATGCCTACCATCATATCGTCAATCTCAGCAATCCGGACGGAACTGCGATGGTATATGACGTGTGCGGGAATATCTGTGAGACCGGCGACCGCTTTGCCGAGCAGCGGGAGATGCCGGAAATACGCGAAGGGGATATTCTCGCCATTGAAAATGCGGGGGCGTACTGTTATGCCATGGGGAGTGTCTATAATCTTCGGCCGATGCCGGCGGAAGTGATGGTGACGGGAGGTGTCGCCAGGCTGATCCGGAGGGGGCTGACCGCCGGAGAGCTGATTGATTCCGTACTTGGCGAGTGTCGGCTCTGAACCGTTGCATGGTGAATAGATTTTGCAAATGACGGCACATATCGATGTGAGACGCGATAGCGCCGGGGATGCGCTGTCATGAACGAGTGGCACGGCGCCATCGATGTCTCCGGGCATTCCGCGATGTTCGCTCTTGCCGACGACGGCGGATCGGTGCTGGTCGACGCGGCCTGTCCCATGCACGGACGCGATGCGTCGCGTCTGGCTTGTTGGATTTCAGGCGAACTTGGCGCAGTGCGACTGACAGTTTCGGAAATCACGCGCTGGTCTGTAGGCGCCGGGCCGGGCAGTTTTACAGGTATGCGTGTCGCTGCGGCGCTGGTCTCAGGCTGGTCGTTTCAGCGTCAGGGAGTGCACGTGCGCTGCGTGCCGTCGTCGCTGATTCCGGCGTCGTCGTGCGGAGTCGTCCATGAAGGTGCGGTGATCGGTGTCTGCTTTGACGGCAGAAACTCGGAAGTGGTGCTGTGTGAAGTTGTCAAACGCGGCGGCAGACTGATATCGTCGGGAATTCCCGCAGTGTGGAGTGCGGAGACCGCGCGGAAGGAATTGGGGCGCGGGGAGCGTTTTGATATTCTATGTGCGCCTGCGGATGATCTGGAGGCGCTGAAGCGCCTGCTCGGCGATGAGATTGCCGTGCGTTTCACGGTTCCGAGGCGTCTTTCCGCCGTTGCGTTGCTGCGGTCTGACTCTCAGGATTTCGATGATGATTTGACCCGCTTGATCTATGTCCGTCCGGCGGTCTCCGCATCCTGCGGACGGCGATGAATGGTAGCTGGTAACGACGCAGGGATGCGATGAAGCGGCACTTCGGCAAGCGGGCGGCAATTATTTTTGCGATTTCGGTGTCTCTGCTGATTGGCGCACTGCTGCTGTCGCTGCTGTTCTCGAAGAATGTACGCTATCCGGTGCCGCTTCTGACACCGAAGGACTGGAAATTCCAGACGGATCTGGCGATGAGAGAACTTCCTCGGCTGTTGCGGAATGAGCGCGGGGAACGTGCGGTGGTTCTCTTGACGCCGGATCAGGTCAACACGGTGCTGCGTTTTGTCGCCAACGGCGGTAGTATGATGGCAATGATGCGGCCTAACGGAGCTGTCGTTTGGCATGACGCCTTTCTGACCAGGCCGTTTCAGGCGTCGTACGATCGGGGGGAGTTCGATGTCGTATACACTTACGACACGGGCATGCCGCTGTTGTTTGGGGGCGGCGTTACGGTGCGGCTGCGCGTCAGGCCGGAGTTGGAGAACGGAATGGTGCGGCTGATTACCTCGACTCTGCAGATCGGGAGTATCCCTTTAGGCGGGAGTGTCGCGGACTGCATTCTGGGTGTGGCGTTGAAGCGGCTGCGTCGGCACAAGGAAATGCAGAAATTTCTGACGGTTGTCGAGCGCATAAAAATTGATGAACACGGCAATTTGGAGCTGGTATACCGACCGTACGAGTTGAATCGGATGTTTCTCGCGGGATTGGGGCGCAGACAGAGCGGACGGAGGAAGTGACCGAAGCCGCATCGCCGATCGGCGTATTTGATTCTGTCGAGTCCCTTGGGCTGCGGAGTGTGACGCATCCGGAGGACAGGGAAACCGGCGAAACGACCTGGCGCCCCGAATCCGGCGGGAGACACTCTTGGTTGTCGAACAAAGTCGTTGCCAATGCGACATTCGCCTCTCCGGTATTTCCGACGGCCGCATGCTTTCCGACGTACAATTCGCAACCGGCACGCCCCGGAACGTTCCGGTTTCTGTTTGCGGTTTTACAATGCGCCCGCAGCTTCCCGTTGTGCGCCGTTATGAGAGAGCACCGATGCGATGTCAGGCTTCATGAGTATTAACGTACCGTCAGTCATTTGACTGCGGCCTTTTCTTTCAGATGATTGAATACCGCCGCCGCGCCGGCATAATAGCCGATTTCACGACGCAGCTCGCTGGGTACGATCTCGCAGTCGGAAATCATTTGCGGCCACGTGTATTCAGGCAGATATCGGCGTACCGGCTCCATGAACAGTTCGCCTGCCGCCCACGCGAAAGTGCCGAGTATCAAACGTGACGGATTGAAGATGCTCAGCAGAAGTCCGAAAGCCTGGGCGTTACGGCGACACATGTCGTCCCAGAACTTCACGGCATAATCGTCGCGCTCACGAACCGCCCTTTCCAAGACGACCATGTCGATGTTCTCCAGAACGCCACCCGCCAGACGCACCATCGGATGGTCCGGCTTATCGCGCAGTTCCTGTTGAATCCTCAGTGCTACGGAGCGTCCGCCACAGTAGGCTTCGTAGCAGCCGTGCAGCCCGCAGGCGCACTCGATACCGTTCCTTTCAATCGGTATATGACCGATTTCACCCGCTTTGAATCGTCTTCCGCGCACCAAGCGGTTTGCTGCGATTATGCCTCCGCCGATGCCGGTGCTCATGGTCAGATATATGAAGTCCTCACAACCGCGTCCGGCCCCGAAAAACCATTCCGCCAAAGCGGCGCAATTGGCATCGTTTTCAAAGACGCCGGGGATGCCCAGCGCATCCTCCAGATATTGCAGAACCGGAACATTTCGCCACTTCGGGTTGTTCGGGGGAGCAGTCATTACACCGTGCACGGGGTCAGCCGGATACGGAGCCGAAATGCCGAATGCGCGAATGTCTCGCATGGACAATCCGGCATCATTCACCATTTTCTCACCGATGGCGACCATCTGCGGCAGGACGTCGTCGGGATGCGTGTCCTTGTTGTCGATCCTTGCCTTGCCGATGATGCGGCCGTTGCTGTCAAGCAGCCCGATTGCCAGTTTTGTCCCCCCGATATCGTATCCAAGGACGTGGAACGCGTCGTTCATGAAAATCTCCCATGTTTTTCTTTAGCCAGGATCTTGAAAAAATTTTTTCCAAGAATATAATTCGCAGTGTGGTGGTAATCAACTGTCCGTGTCCCGTTTTCACATATCCGGATGTGCCGGGGATGCCTTTTGCGCGAACGGGTGCTGATACGTGCGCAGCTTCAGCAAGCAATTCGTCTTGGAAAGGTGAGAATATATGTGCAGTCTGTTCGCCGCCGGCTCCGTCGTCGCCTCGCCCGGTGTGTACTACGCATTCGAGAACAGTGACGGAGTCGGCAAGGCGATCGTCGTTCTGCTGTTGGTAAGTTCGGTTTTCACTTGGACCATCATGCTGGACAAGGGGATGGCGTTGTACAGGGCACGCAAGCTGTCCGATCGTTTTCTCTCCCGTTTTCGCAACAATCGCGGGGCGATTGCTTCGCTGGTTCGCGAGGCTGCTGCGAACTCCGGTCCGATTGCCTGTGTTTATTCCGAGGGGGTGGAGCGGCTGCTGAAATTTTACGAGGAGGCCGGAGCCGGGAGCGTCGCTTTCGGCGCAGCTGCCGTCAATTCTGCGGTGAACGTGCCGTCCGTGACCCCGGTGCGGCTAACCGACGAGCAGCACAATGCGATTCAGGCTGTGCTGGAGCGCGAGGTGTCCATACAGATCATGGATTTGGAGACCAGAATCGGTCTGCTGGCAACCATGGTCAGCGTCAGTCCTTTTTTCGGGCTGTTCGGTACGGTATGGGGAGTGATGATGGCTTTCTGCGGGATTGCCTCCGCCGGCAAATCCGATTTCACGGCATTGGCTCCAGGAGTTGCGGGAGCACTGTTAACTACCGTCGCCGGACTGGTGGTGGCGATTCCTTCGCTCATAGGATACAATTTATTGACCTCTTCCATTCGCAAGATGACGGTGAACATGGACAATTTTACCGAAGAATTCATGGTGAAGCTTAAATTGGAGCGGTTGGGGGTCGATCGGATCGTTTCCGCGAAAGTAGGCGAATAAGGGTGCCGGATTCATGTCCCGTCGGAAACAACGCTCACGTCTGGATGCGATCGATCAAATCAATATGACTCCGTTGCTGGATCTGACCTTTTTGCTGTTGATCGTGTTCATGATCACCATGCCGTTGATGGAATACGGCACCAGCGTCAATCCGCCGGAGATGAATGCCGAGCAGCTGCCGCCGGAGAATTTTCAGAGTGTCACTCTTAAGAGGGATGGGGATATAGACTACGAACGTCGTGTGGTCACGCGGGAGGAGCTGATGATTGCGTTGCGTGCGCTCAAAGAGAAATCACCCAAGACCGTTCTTCTGCTGCGAGCCGACGGCGATCGTCCGTACAGCGATGTAGTCGGGCTGATGCGTGATATTAAAAATTCCGGTTTTACAAACATTTCCCTGGTTACCCAGGCGGAACGCAGCAATTAGCGTATTTGATCATTTGTCCGAGACGCGGAGACGACTCTGCACATATGGCATCGCTGAACAGAGGCAAACGTATTTTTTGCAACGTCCTGATACTTCACATCCTGGCTGTTTTCGGGCCGATGACGTTGCTGTATGTGCGTGGCCTCCTTGAGCCTGAAAAACAATCTTTTTCCGTCAATCTGGTGGATGTCCCGTCGGTCGGTCAGGTGACAGGGAACGAAACCCAACGACTGCCTCCAGAGCCGAAGAAACCGGCGGAACATGCTAAGCCCGAGTCTAAAACGGAGCCGCGGCCGGAATTGCCGGATGTGATTCCCGCGCAGCCGCAACGTCAGTCCGTTGCCGAGCCGGTAGTATCCGGATTGCCAGTGCCGACTCCTCCGCCGGTAAAGCCGGTCCGGGAGCCGCAGCTCAATTTGACCAAACTTGCCGCGTCAAAACCGACGACGAAGGACAGACGGCCGTCGAAGTCTGCCGACGATTCCAGAAAGTCTTCGGATGTTCGTGAGAAGACCGCCCGCTCAGGAAGCAACACCAATGAGCTTGTGCCGATCGGTAAAGCAGACATTGCCCAAAAATTTGGAGAGAGAAGTTCGAATACGCCTCAGGGGGGAAGCGGCAAGACGGACAGTTACGCCGGAATATTGGTGACATTCTTGAAAATGCAATGGGCTGCGTATGTTCCCTCGCGAGCTCAGCTCGGAGACCGCAAGCCGGAGGTTAGGATTGCGTTGAATATCGCGGGGAACGGCAGCCTTATTTCGGCGCGTGTAGTGCAGGCCAGCGGCATCCCCGCCATGGACGCCGCAGTGACCAGAATGCTGGAGGAACTGAACCGTTTTCCGATGCCGCCCGACGGCAAGGCATGGAGCCACCAGAACATAGTTATCGACACATCTGCGGCAGAATGACCGGCTCGGCGTGGACGGCTGAGCGTCGCCTGCGGTATGAATCAGCCGTTGACGTGAGGGAGCCTCATCGCAATTGTTGCCACAAGCATCCGTAACCGCCTAAACGGAAATGCGGCATGGACACTGATTTCAGGGAAGAGACGCAATCTCCGCAGTGATGTTTCCCGTCGACTCGGCGCCGCAGCGGCGGAGACCCGGTGTCATGGCGCAAAGGACAGACAATCGATGCCGAAACGGGATGTTCAATCCGGCCACAACAAGACGGCCTTTAACCGATGGCGGTCAGCGGGACACGGATCTCAGCTCGGCTACGGGCGCAGTTTTCGAGACTACACTTCCTACCGGCGGACGATTCCGTCATGGCGCAACTCAAGACTGCATCTGCGAAAAGCGGTATTCGATTTTCTGCCTGTACAATTCTCCGACATCCAAACGAACACTCGGAAAAGCCTGGTGATGAGGGCTGTCGATCAGATGCTGCGGCTCCAAACAGAATCCGGAGAACCGCTCATATCCTCGGCCGTTCTTGCCTATGTCCGTGCCGTTAAGCCAGCCGCCAGTGTACAGTTGAATCGAGATGTCCGTTCCTGCAAGATCCATGCGTATGCCGGTCGTTTCTGAAAAGGCAGTCGCCATCACCCGCAGACCCTCCTGCCGTGCAGACAACACCATGTTGTCGTCGAAGCCGTCGGGCAGTATCCTGAACAGATCGCCGAAACGGCGCATTTGACGCAAGTCATACGGCGTTCCCGACACCGGCAGCAATCTTCCGGTGGGAATTAAGTCTGCTCCAACTTCCTGCCGTTCCGCGGCATGCACCTGGATCGACTGTCCATCTATGCGCCCTGCCCCGTCACCGTCCAGATTGAAATAAGTGTGTCCGGTCAGGTTCACCAATGTTGCCGACGATGCGGTTGCAGAGAGCTCCAACGACAAGGTGCTCGGCGGCACCAGCCGGTACGTTGCGGTTGCGACGAGATCTCCGGGATAACCGTCCTCGCCGTCAGGGCTGAACAGGCGCAACGACAGCAAATCCTCACGATGTTCCAGCACTTCCCACAGTCGGTGGCTGAATCCGACGCCGCCGTGCAGGCTGTTGGATTTTTCATTTGCGGTCAGATTGTAGGTGATGCCGTCCAGCACGAAGCTTGCTCCCGCAATCCGGTTCGCCACCCGTCCAACCAATGCGCCGAAGTATGTGCCGGACATACGATAATCATTCGGATCCTGATACCCAAGCACGACATCCGTGGGTGCGCCACTGCGTCCGGCGTAGGTTAACGAGTATAGCACCCCGCCGAAATTGCTGATCTGCGCAGTCAGTGTACCGTTTCCGGTTTGCAGCTGAAACAAATGCGCGATCCGACCGTCCGGCAGCCTAAAGAATTCACGTTCAAGCATTTGGTTCTGTCTCCTCTGAACTCATTTTCGCTTCATCATCTACGTACGGCATTCGTTTATAAACGATCTGTACCGAGAAAAATCGGATGTCGCGGTTCAGTCGACGGCCGATTTGCGGCGGTTTCCGCATCTTCCGACGCCGCATGCGCATGTTTCGGACGACATACGATCGGTGGTTGACGGTATGCGCGCCTCAGGTATAGTGAAAGGATGCAGAGTCGCATGCGGCACCGACTATAGATGGTCGGCCGTGATTTGTCAAACGCGCACATTGTGAAAAAGCTGGATTCCATTCGCAATTGACATGGTTCTGAGACGGACTGTCGATTTTCCATGGGCGGCATTGATCTGATAGCGTATACAACGGGCGGGCGTCGCCGCCCGGCCGCATCTGTCCGGTTCACGGCATGATATTTGCGGAAATCGGCATCAACGACGGTTGGACAGGCGGCATCGCCGAATCCGATACGTCGGCATGCCGCCGGGCTCCATGCCGCACTCACAGAGGTGATTCACGCTGCGTTTGTTTGCAATCCTGCCTTCGGTATGATAGAGTATAACCGACCGCCGCAACAGCGATTGCAAGCGGATGTTAATCGGCAGGAGTGCACAGACTGTGTATATTTGAACAGCGGGATATTAATTTTCAGTATAGGAGCATTGGATGCCATGGCCGCGAGAAATTTTGATCGTCCGCGCTTTCATTTCACTGCGCATCAGGGTTGGCTGAACGATCCAAACGGATTGTTTTTGAAAGACGGAAAGTACAATCTGTACTTTCAACATAATCCTGCGTCGACCTCATGGGGCAATATTCACTGGGGACATGCGGTCAGTACAGACCTGCTTCACTGGAATGAGCTTCCGATAGTGCTTCATCCTCGTTCGGCCGATGATCAGTGCTTCTCCGGCAGCGCCTGGGTCGATCTGGAGAACCGTGCCGGCTTTCAAACGGGGGATCAACCTGCAATTTTGATTTATTACACCAGCACCGGGCGTGGTGAATGTCTGGCATACAGCAACGACGGCGGACTGACTTTCCGGGAGTATGACAAGAACCCGATCATACGCCACAGCGGCAGAGACCCACGTATTCTGTATCACCGTGAAACCGGCCATTATGTCCTGGCCGTTTATGAGAACTTCAACTACGTGGCTTTCTATCGATCCGCCGATCTGAAAGAGTGGGAATTCTGCAGTAAAATTCATGGTTTTTTCGAGTGTCCGGAATTGTTTGAACTGGACGGGCACTGGTTGCTGTTCGGAGCGGATGGACGCTACTCGACAGGCAGGTTTGATGGACGGGAATTCCATCCCGAATCGATCCCCTCGTCCATCTTTGAAGGAGAAGCCTATGCCGGACAGAGTTTCAGCAACAGCGAACGGAGAATCATGATCTTCTGGTTGCGTGATCGGGACGGCTTCCAAGGGCTGCCATTCAACCAGCAGATGACATTGCCGGTGGAGCTGTCCTGGCAAGAGGACGCGTTGCGCGTGAGACCGGCGGTCGTTCCTCCCTGCGCCTTTGAGGTGCGACCGGAAGGGAAGATGTTGCGGCTGCATGGATTTTCCCTGCCTCCGGCGGAGAAACTGCTGATTGTCGAGGACGTTTTTTCCTTGGAAGTATTTGTTAACGAGGGAGAACGCTATATCGTACATCCGCTCCATATGCAACGTCCCAGAATCATTTGTTTCGGGGAAATCCTGATAGATCGCTATACGGACGGAGATCGGCTTGGCGGTGCGCCGGTCAACCTGGCGGCAGAATTGCTTGATTTGGGTGCGGATGTCCGTCTGCTGGGCGCGATCGGCAATGATGCGGAAGGGGATGACTTGCTGGCCCGATTGGGTGCAAAAGGCCTCATTACGGACGGCATCCAGCGGAACAATCACCCCACCATGATTGCACAGGTCGGAAAAGGCCCGGATGGCGACAACGCTTTTCAGTTCACCGGGGACAGCGCGGCGGATCATATTCAACCTCCGGAGTCAAAAGGGAACTTTGCGGCGGACATCGTCTGCTTTGGAACGCTGGCGCAGAGATCTGCGGAATCTGCCGCGGCGCTTTCGGCGCTGCGGGCGCTGTATCCGGGAGCCCGGTTTTTCTGCGATCTGAATTTGCGTGCGCCGTTTTTTGACAAAGAGATCATCCGCCACTCGCTGCAGATCGCCGACTGGGTGAAATTAAGCGGCGGTGAGGCCAGAACAGTATCGTCGTTGCTGCATTTGCCGGCGGAGACCGAGTCGTTCTGCCAGGCATGCGCCGACCTGTACGGATTGAGCGCAATGGCGATAACACGCGGAGCTGACGGTGTCGATGTCTGGACGCGGGAGGAGTTTTTCCATTACGACGCGATTCCTGTGCGGACACCCGCGAGAACAGTCGGAGCGGGAGACGCGTTCAGCGCCGGATTCCTGTATTATCTCGCATGCAACGCCTCGCCCCGCATTGCGGCCGCAGCCGGAAACGCCAGGGCTGCCAGAGTTCTTTCGCGCTGACCGAACCGGCTGGATTTCAAATCGCCGCAGGGATCAGGTGATGTCCGGCATCGGCCCGTTTCCGCATGCGTGTCGCCGGGTCCGATTGTTGAGAACGCATCCGCCGCTGACGCTATTCCCGATCCGGGCTTCTCCTGCCGCGTATTATGGAACCGGGATCCTGAATCAATGTGTCTGTGAGTTCCTGCAGCAGATCCAGCGTGCGATTGAGCTTGTCCATGGTTGCGGTCAGATCCTGCTTCCTGGAGACAATCATATCGGCCGCCTCGCGTATTTCGGCGGCGGCGCTGCGGAAAGCCTCTGCGCAGGCGGGCAAATCAATCCGTTCGGCGTTTGAGGATATCTGGTCGGACAGCGCACCGATAGACTGCAGGGAATGTTCCGTTTTGTCCGCTATCATCTGCAGGCGTTCCTCGGTGATGACGCGGTTGATGGAGGCGGTTGTGCGATCCATGTTGACGGACATGCTGTTCAGATGTTGAAGCGTATCCCTGATTTCAGGTGCAGCCAATATCCGATTGATGTCGGACAGGCTGTTGACTAAATTGTCGGAAATCTCCTCGAAACGAATCTTGGAAATCCGTTCCAGAGAGGTGTTGAGTGACTTTGCGACGTCTTTGAACGCCGAAGGACTTGAGGGGATAAACAATACGGACGAGTCGTTGAGCCCCGTCGTCTCCTCCTGCGAGGCCGGCGACGAATAGTAATCTAAGTCGACGTACCTGAGTCCGGTGATGCCGGCATATTCCAATCTGCAGCGCAATCCCTCACGCATCTCTTTCTTGAGAAACTGATCAAATTCCGATTGGTTGCGGAAAAGCAGTCCGGACGGTTGCGACTTCCGAAAATTGCTCAGTTCGACGCTCATATTCACGCGAATCCGCTTGTCGTCGACCTGAATGATGATGTCGTCGACCGTGCCCACGGACACGCCTTTGTACTTGACAGCCGAGCCGACTGTCAATCCCTGAACCGATTCACTAAAAAGTGTCGCCAGATGCGCCTTGTGGACGAACAAATCGGACATTCCGAGGAAGAACAGCATGGCTATCAAAAGCGCTGTTGCTCCGACAATGAACATTCCAACCCGTAGTTTGCTGATTCCACTCATGATATTCCGCCTTGGTTGTACTGGCTTGCTCCACTGATTTTTTCTGTATAAGGGTCGTCGGTCTGTACTCACGGTTTACAGCCGCCGCGGCTTAGGAAATCCCGGACCCAGGTGTTCGGGCAGTTATCCCTGAGCTGGGTCGGCGTTCCCTCCGCGACCATACTCTTGGTCTGCATGTCCAGCATAATCACGCGATCGGCAATGGTGAAGACGCTGTCCAGTTCGTGCGTGACCACCACGATGGTTGTCCCGAACTCACTGCGCAACCGCAAAATCAGCCGATCAAGTTCTGCGGAGGTGAGCGGATCCAGGCCTGCGGACGGCTCGTCGAAGAACAGCAAACTCGGATCCAGCGCCATGGCTCTGGCCAGACCGGCCCTTTTGCGCATTCCTCCCGAAAGCGCCGCCGGCATGTAGTCTCCGTAGTTCTCCAGTCCCATTTGTCGCAATTTCTCCCGCACCACCGCAGCGATTTCCCCGGGGGACTTGTCGGTGTATTCTCCCAACGGCAGTGCCACATTGTCAGACAATGTCATGGAGCCGAACAGCGCTCCGCCCTGATATGCGACTCCAAAACGGCGCATCAGGTCACGGCGTGTTTTTTCATAGGCATGTACAATACTGACGCCGAACAGCCGTATGTCTCCGCACATCGGCTGATAGAGCCCCGTCAGATGTTTGAGCAGTGTGCTTTTCCCGCATCCCGAACCGCCCATGATGCAGAATATCTCGCCGCGCGTCACCGTAAAATTAAGATTCCGCAGCAGCACATTGTCGCCGTATCCGATGGTCAGGTTCTCCGCTTCGATGATTGTACCGAGACTCATATGTCAGCTCAATATCCTAAAGTGGAGTAAAACATGGTAAGCACAACGTCCGCGACAACGATCAGCAGAATTGAGTCAACCACGGCTCCTGTGGCACCGCGCCCGACTCCCTGGGCGTCGGCGTCGGATTCAAATCCGCGCCAGCAGCCTGCGAACGTGATCAACAGGGCGAAAGCCAGACTTTTCGCAACTCCCAGCACAAAAGTCATCGGGGTGAGCACCTCCAGCGTTCGATGCCAGTACGCGGCGGCGGGAATGCCCAGCCATGCCACGCCTATAGCCATTCCCCCGAGCAGGCCAATTGCGTCTCCGAACACGGTGAGCAGCGGCAGCGCCAGGAACATTGCCGCCAATTTGGGAATCACTAGAAAACGTTCAGGCCTCACGCCCATGGTGACGAGCGCGTTGATCTCCTCGTTAACTTTCATCGTGCCAATTTCAGCCGCGAACGCGGATCCGGCACGACCTGTGGCAATCATCGCCACCATCAGCGGTCCCAGCTCCTTAAGCAGAGAAAAGCCGACCAGGTCGGCGGTGTAGAGTTCGGTTCCGAATTTGCGCATCTGCATGCCGGACTGAAGTCCGAGGATCATTCCCATCAGTCCGCAGATCAGCAGCACGATGGGCAAGGACTGACGGCCGCAGAGATCCAAATAATACCAATATTCGCGCCAGCGAAATTTTTTCATATGGCACAGTTCATGCCATGATTCGATGCCCACGGCGCCGATGAATTCGATAAGACGACACCCGCAACGGATCTTCAGTCGTAATGTCTGCAACAGTTCCTGCACGATTTCCGTCTTGCGATTTGTTTTTGTGAATGGCGGCACGCTTTTGGGGGATGTTAGGAACCATGTCGGCGGCGTTGATCCGTGGTCAGCTTTAAAAGGGGCGCTGTTGTATCCGCTGCACCTTGATCTTGGGTTCCTCCAGATACAGGGAATACCAAAGATCACCGAGCCCGGCATTGGAAAAATGTTTAACCTTGCCGTTTGCCAGACGCTCCCAGTTCTCCAGCACCACCGGATTGTCGGTGTATTTCTTTGCTTCCACAAGAGTGCTCAGCGCCCCGGCGATATCTCCGCGCCGAACCTGAATATATGCGTAGAGACTCCATAGCAATGCGCAGTCGTCACCCTTGAATCGACGCGATTTCCTGCGGAAAAAGCGCTTCATGTCGGAAGCATCCGCATTGTTTCTGTACATCCGCGCCAGTTTGAACGCCACGGATCTGGCGTCAAGAAGAATACAATGCGGCATCAGGCGATCCACCTCGGCAAAATTCCGAATCTGATAGTAAAGCAGCATCTGCATTGTGCTTATCTGCTTCTTCAGCATGAAATTCCACTTGTAGTAGGGCCGCGCCGCCTCCGTGACGGAGAGCGCATCCATGACTGCGGCATACTGTTCCTTCTCCAGCTGCTGCTGCGCAAGCTTGACGTTTCCGATGGGGTGCTGTTGCAACTTCTGAACTTTCCGGGAGATCTTCGTCTGCGCCGCCTCCATGATTTTTTGAATGTCTGTGGTGATATGTTTCAGACGCCGACGGATGATGAGGCCTGTGAGCAGCTGCGCCAACATCAGCGCGATGCAACCGCAGAGTATCCCCCACGACCAGCCGAGGAGGCGGGAGACAGCCGCCGCCGTCGCCGTTCCGAATATTAAGGCAATCAACAGACTGAGCATACCCTGGCTTTTCTTTGTGAGGTCAGCGTTTCCTGCGACGTTGCTTCCGACGCTCTTTCTTCTGAAGCTTCGCCAGGCGCTTCCTCCGATCCTGTTCCTTGCGGCTGAGCGGCGGCGGCGCATTCAACCACGAGCCGAGCGAATGAGAGGAAGACGCGTCAGGCAGCTGCCCTCCGGAGATCATGCGGCCCAGGACCCCATTGCGTTTCATCATATTGCGCATGGCGTCGAACTGCTTCACCAGGGCGCTCACCTGATCCACGGGGACACCGCTGCCGCGGGCGATACGTTTTTTCCTGGAAAAGTCCAGGAGATCCGGATTGGCGCGCTCCTCGGCGGTCATAGACAGGACGATCGCTTCCATGTGGACAAAATGTTTCTTGTCGACGCTGCTGAGAGCATCGCTGATCTTGCGCCCCCCCGGGAAAAATTTCAAAATTGACTCCAGTCCTCCGAGACGCGACAGCTGCCGGAGTTGAATTAAAAAATCATTGAAGTCAAACTGAGATTTGCGCAGTTTTTCCTTCAGCGCCTGCGCTTCTTCCTCATCGATGGCCGCAGCGGCTTTCTCCACCAGGGAAACCACGTCTCCCATGCCGAGGATGCGGCTCGCCATACGGTCGGGATGGAAGACCTCCAACGCATCCAGCTTCTCCCCGGTGCCGACAAACTTGACAGGGCACCCGGTAACTTTTCTGATTGACAGCGCGGCGCCGCCGCGCGCGTCTCCATCCAGCTTGGTAAGGATGAAACCGGAAAGAGACAGCGCCTCATGGAAATGTTCAGCTACCGAAACCGCCTCTTGCCCCAGAGCCGCGTCGGCCACGAGCAATACTTCATCCGCCTGCACCGCCTGTCGTATCCGCACCAGCTCCTGTATCATTGTCTCGTCTATTTGCAGACGTCCGGCGGTATCAATTATGACCGCGTCGGTCTGCCTGGCAGTCGCCTCGGCGACAGCGTCCGCGGCAATGGCCGACACGTTGATGCTGGTACGTTCCGTGTACACCGGCACATTCAGCTCGCGTCCGAGAAACTCAAGCTGATCAATCGCCGCTGGTCTGTAGACATCCCCAGCCACCAGCAGCACGCTCTTGTGCAGCTCTTTCGTCAGGTATCGGGCCATTTTGCCGGCGGTGGTGGTCTTGCCGCTGCCATGCAGACCTACGAGCATGATGACCGTCGGTTTTCTGGAGAAATTCAACTCCGCCGCATCTCCGCCGAGCAGCTTTATCAATTCGTCATTGACAATCTTCACCACCTGTTGTCCAGGCGTGACGCTGCGGATGACATTCTGTCCCATGCAGTCGGACTGCACCGCGCCGACGAACTCGTCCACGATCCGCAGATTGACATCGGCGTCCAGCAGCGCCAGCCGGATCTCCCGCATGGCGTCGGCGATGTTGTCCTGCGTCAATGTGCTCTGACCGCGCAGCCGTCGGAAGACGTCGTGCAGCTTATCGCTCAGTGATTCAAACATGATGATTCCCGGTATTCGATGTAACCCGCATGCTCCCGCACTAATATATCTCCGGCTCACGATACTTCAAGTCTGCCGCTTTTTTATTCAGGCGGTGGTTGCTTTCGGCATGTCGGACAGATAGATTATAGCCGGAGGCGGAGGATTGACAGAAACGAGAAAACCTTTGGAAGGAGTCCGGGACATAGAATGAGAAGCGACATCATGAAATCCGGTCCGGAGCGTGCGCCGCATCGCGGTTTGATGCGCGCCACCGGCATCAAGAGCGAAGAAATCGGCAGACCGTTCATCGGCGTCTGCAACTCCTACACCAACATTGCCCCCGGGCATTGCCATCTGCAGCGCGTCGGGAAAATCATCTGCGACGCCATCCGTGAGGCCGGCGGCGTGCCCTATGAGTTCAATACCATTGCCGTCTGCGACGGTATCGCGATGGGTCACAAAGGCATGAAGTATTCCCTGGCCAGTCGCGAAATCATCGCCGACAGCGTTGAAACCATGGGCACCGCCCATCCGTTCGACGCCATGATCTGCATTCCCAACTGCGACAAGGTGGTGCCAGGCATGCTGATGGGGGCGATGCGATTGGATATCCCCACCATTTTCGCGTCGGGCGGTCCGATGCGGGCGGGAAAGCCGCAGGGCGAAGACGGTCACGGAACCGATCTCATATCCATTTTCGAGGGGGTTGCGGCGAATCGCGTCGGCAAAATAAGCGATCGTGATCTCGAGGAGCTGGAATGCACGGCATGTCCCGGCCCGGGATCCTGCTCGGGCATGTTCACTGCTAACAGCATGAACTGCTTATGTGAGGCTCTGGGCATCGCGCTGCCGGGCAACGGAACCATCGCTGCGGACTCGCCGGAGAGGGAGGAGTTCTGGAGGCGTTCCGCCGTACGCGCCGTGGAGCTTGCCCACATGGAAAATCCTCCGACGGCAAGATCTTTCGCCACCCCGACCGCTTTCAGGAATGCGCTGGTTTTGGACATGGCGATGGGGGGATCGACCAATACGATACTGCATACCCTGGCCATCGCCAACGAAGCCGGCGTCAGAATTGATCTGCGCCATCTGGACGAGATATCCGCCAGGACACCCAACATCTGCAAACTTGCGCCGTCGGCCAAATTTCATATAGTGGAAGACTGCGATCGTGTCGGCGGTGTCATGGCGATTATGAAAGAAATCAGCAAAATTCCCGGTCTGTTGGATGGCAACGCCGCGACGGTTTCCGGAAAAACGTTGAAGGAAGAATTTGCCGCGGCGCCCGATCCGGACGGCACCGTAGTGCGTCCTCTGTCGAATCCGTATGGAGAGAAAGGCGGACTGGCGATTCTCTTCGGAAATCTTGCGGAAAAGGGCTGTGTGGTCAAGGTAGCCGGCGTCGCGCCCGCAATGCTTGTGCACAAGGGACCTGCGGTGATATTCGACAGCGAGGAAGAGGCGGGAGAGGGTATTCTCGCCGGCAGGGTGAAAGCGGGCGACGTGGTGGTTATTCGGTATGAGGGACCGAAAGGCGGACCAGGCATGCAGGAGATGCTTGCTCCCACCAGCTATATCATGGGGCGGGGGCTAGGCGAAAGTGTCGCGCTGGTGACGGACGGTCGTTTTTCCGGAGGCACACGCGGCGCGTGTATCGGACATGTCAGTCCGGAAGCTGCGGCGGGAGGTCTGATCGGATTGGTGGAGCAGGGAGACATAATAGAGATCGACATCCCCAACCGGAGCATCCGGCTCGATGTGGCGGATGACATAATCGCCGAACGCAGACGAACGTGGAAAATGCGCGAGCCGAAAATACGCACCGGTGTTCTGGCCAAATATGCCGCTTTGGCCACAAGCGCCGACAGCGGCGGCGTTCTGAAAGTGTAGCCGACGTGCACGCGGCGGGCGCGACGCCGCCGCAAGCCAGAGTTTCGACGGGTGAGGATCGGCTAGCCGGATTGAAAATGAGAATCCTGCGGGTTATATTTGATCGCGCGTTTCGCCTCGTCGGAAGGAATCTCTGCGGAGCGCGGGTTCGCCCCGAATCCGGACGATGAGCCTGCAGACGGTGCGCACCGGGTACTTTTTATGGAATCGAAAAACATGAAACTGTTCGGCAGCGGAAGATATTCAACACTGCGCATACCTGTTTCTGGAAACGAGAGGCGTATGGTGGTGCCGGACGGTTCGTGGGTGAAATGCACCCATTGCGGGCAGACGCTCTATTCGGATCGGCTGGAGGACAATCTCATGGTCTGCTGGTACTGCAACTGCCATCTGCCCATGAACGTCCATGACCGGATCCGTTCATTGACGGACGAGAATGGATTTGACGAACGCGACTCCGGCATGCATTCGGTGGATCCGCTGCATTTCGCCGATTTGAAGAGCTATGCGTCGCGTCTGGAGGAGAACGTCGGAAAGACCTCGATGCAGGACGCTATCGTGTGCGGCACGGCCGCTCTCAACGGACATCGCTATGCGCTGGGCGTGATGGATTTCCGTTTCATGGGCGCTAGCATGGGTTCCGTCGTGGGCGAGAAGATTGTCAGACTCGTCGAGCAGGCGACGAGAGAGAAAATTCCGGTTGTGCTGGTCACGGCATCCGGCGGAGCCAGGATGCAGGAGGGCATTCTCAGTTTGATGCAGATGGCCAAGACATGCGGAGCTTTCGAGCAGCATGCCGAGGCCAGACTGCCGTACTTCGCCGTTCTGACCAATCCGACATACGGCGGAGTGACCGCGAGTTTCGCTACAATTGCCGATGTGATTATGGCGGAACCGGGAGCCATGATAGGATTCGCCGGTCCGCGTGTTATTCAGGAAACCACCAACTCGAAGCTGCCGGACGGTTTTCAGACCGCTGAATTCCTGCTGGAGAAGGGCTTGATCGATCGGGTCGTGGAAAGGAAGAACCTCCGTAGGGAGCTGGGTCTGCTGCTTGAATTTTTCGGTAGGTAGTGTATCGTAAGCCGTCCTTGCTGAAGCAGGAGCGGCCTGCGACGGATTCAGTTTTCCGGGTCGGACCTCGTGCATTGTCGTTATGCTAACCGAGTCAGGTGGGGAACCAAGCAGCTCTATGCGGATTACGACAGGTGCCGCGAGTGCTCTGACCCGGTTTTTTATTTCAGGACGGCATGATGTCCGGTGGTGCTGGTGTCGTGACTTCGGCGGCGTGACGGAAATTTTGTCAGACGGAGGTTGAAGCGTATGAAACGGATTGACGGACGTGCTCCCGATGAGTTAAGACCACTTAGGATCACCGCTAATTTCCTTTCACATCCTCTTGCGTCTGCATTGATTGAGTGCGGCGGCACGCGTGTGATTTGTGCGGTCAGCGTGGAGAACAGAGTCCCCCCCTGGATGAAAGCGCAGAAAGTGTCCGGCGGTTGGCTCACCTGTGAATATGGTCTGCTGCCGGCGTCCACTCATGATCGGGTGAAAAGAGAATCATCCTCGGGGAAGCAGAACGGCCGCACCGTGGAGATTCAGCGGTTAATAGGACGGTCGTTGCGTTCCGTGGTCGATCTGGGCAATCTTGGCGAGAATACCGTCTACATCGACTGCGACGTGCTGGACGCCGACGGCGGCACCCGATGTGCCGGCATCAGCGGCGCGGCGGCGGCTTTGCGCCTGGCTTTGTTGAGCAAGACGGGGCGGAAGCTCTTCAGACCGCTGACGATGCGTGAAAGCATCGCCGCAGTCAGCGTCGGCATCGTCAACGGGGTTCCTATGCTGGATCTCTGCTACGAGGAGGATTCCCAGGCGGAGGTCGACATGAATGTGGTGATGACCGAATCCGGGCATTTTGTGGAAATTCAGGGAACCGCCGAAAAGCGTCCTTTCTCTCAGAAACAGCTTCAGACCTTGCTGGAATTGGCGGAACACGGGTTGAAACAGATTTTTGAAGAGCAGAGAAAGGTCGTTGCCGCACAGACGGATTCGGCCGCTTCGGGCATGAGGCATGAGGGGGAATTGTCCGCCCTGGGCGAGGCGCTTTCCAAACTAGGGGTGTAAGATGCCTGAGTATCAAGTCATCGCGAGGAAATGGCGGCCGCAGCGTTTTGAGAACGTCGTCGGCCAGGAGCACGTGGTGCGCACCTTGAAGAACGCCATTCTGCAGAACCGGACGGCTCACGCATACCTGTTTGTCGGTCCCCGCGGCATAGGCAAGACCACATTGGCGAGGATTTTTGCAAAAGCCATGAATTGTGAACATCCTCAGAACGGCGAACCTTGCTGCGAATGCCGTTCCTGCCTCGCCACCGCCGCCGACAATAATCTGGATGTCATCGAAATAGATGCGGCGAGCCACAACTCCGCCGCGGAGATGCGCGAGCTCGCGGAGGAGGTTCTGCACGCACCGGTGTCCAGCCGTTACAAGATCTACATCATCGATGAGGTGCACATGCTGACTAAGCAGGCTTGGAACGCCCTGCTTAAGACAGTCGAGGAACCTCCCGCGCATGCGAAGTTCATTTTTGCGACCACTGAGGTGCATCAGGTTCTGCCGACCATCATCTCCAGGTGTCAGCGCTTCGATCTGCTTCCCATTCCGACCCGCCTTATTGCAAACCGGCTGCAGCTGATCGCCGATACAGAAAAGGTGAAAATTGAGCCGGACGCCGTAAATGCCATTGCCCGCGCGGCCGCTGGGGGGATGCGTGATGCTCAATCCCTGCTGGATCAGATGATTGCTTTCTTCGCGACGGATGACGGAAGTGCCGTCACGGAGGCTCAGGTGCTGTCGCTTTTCGGCTTGACGGATCGGACCGACCTGTATGATATTCTGACGGCGTTGCTGAAGAACCGTCCAGGAGATGTGGTGGTCAGAATTCATCAGCTGGCGCAGAAGGGGAAAAATCTGGAAACGCTGTTCGACGATATTCTCGCTGCTCTGCGGGGGATTCGCATAGCGCAGGTTTTGCGGAATCCGGAGGATCTGTTGGACGAATCCGGAGAGACCGTGGCGTTGTACAGGAGCCTCGCGTCCGAAGCGCCGGGAGACGTCGTTCCGGTGTTTCTGGAGAATCTTTCTCCTGTGGGGCGTGTTCTGCATGACGCCCTCAACAAGCAGGTTTATCTGGAAACCATTCTGCTGAAGGCCATGAGGGAGGCTCATGCCGTACGAATCAACGATATTCTGAAACGTTTGAACCAGTTGCGCAGTGCGGGAGAATTGCGCTTTCTTGATCAACTGCCGACAGAAAAGCCGTCGTCATCCCCTGCTCCCGCGCCCCGAGAACTCGGGAATGCTCCGGCGCAGTCCGGGGAACAGGAGACCGCGACACCGACCCGCCCCGACGGGGTTCGCAGTGATTCCGGCGGCGATGAGTCTGTCTGTGCGGATGAGGAGGCGTGTGACGCAGTGGCGTGGTTCGAGCGGCTGGCGGATGCCGCCGTCGAACTTTCCAGCGTCAAGTATTTCCGCATGGGTGCTCCGGGGAGCGTTCAGAAGTCAATACTGATTGTCGAATTCGGACAGGACGTGTCCGAGGCGCAGTATGAACAGCTCCGTGCGGATTTGCATTCATATCAGAAGCTACTGCAGAATCTGACCGGCGACTGGACCAGCAGTGTGGTTTTCCGGCGGAAAGACAAGCAGGAGGCGCATCCGGCGGCGGCTTCCTCGCCTGTCGCCGATTGTCCGGCATCGTCGCCGGAGCCTGTAGCGCTTCAGGCGACGTGTCCGACGGAGTCGTCGGATGAGGCTGAGGACGGATGCGGTGAGACGACGGACGAGGAGCAGGACGGTGAGGACGCCCCCCCGTCCGTCGACGCATCGTCCGAAACGATCCTGGACGGGGAAAGGGGTGTGCCGGCGGAGTCGCGAGCAAAGCGGCACAGCATCATCAACGACGATCCCGGTGCTGTGGAGAGAGCCAAAACGCGTCCCGTCATCAGCGACATTCTCGATATTTTTGGAGGGGATGTGGTTGATATTCACGCAAAAGGCTGACGTCTACTTCTGTTGTTCACACGGAGGCATTCAATGTTCAACAACTTTGGCGAGATAGCCAAACTCATGCAGATGGCGAAAGGTATGAAAGGCAACGTGGCACGGCTGAGGGAGGAACTGGCCAACGCGGAGTACACCTCCACCGTTCCGGACGGACAGGTGGTCGCCGTCGTCGCCGGTGATTTCCGTTTGAAGAGGATCATCGTGCCGCCTGAGATAATCGGAGATAGAGATATTCTCGAGGAACAGGTTCTTGCGGCGGTCAACAGCGCCATGGATGCGGCAAAAAGCGCGGTGCAGGCCAAAATATCCGAGTTGACGGGCGGCATGAATCTGCCGGGTCTGTTCTGACCGTCTGTCGGGATGCGGTGGCGCTATTGAATGTCGGCCGGATGCGTAGCCGGGACGGGGGTGTCATAGTTCCGCCCGTCCGTCCGGCGGGCTACGGCTTCGGTACCTTGCATCGTGTATGTTTGCGGGGTATATTCCGCCGTGCGTTGTGTGACAAGAGGGAGCGATACATGAAAGGTGCGCATATTGGTGTTCTTGCCGTCATCCTGTGCGGATCTGTCTCGGTGTTGTGCTTGTGCGGCTGCAGCGGCGGAGATGGTCTGCCGACAGGCAGTACGGAACATCTGGCGGGCACATCCGCGAAGATGTCGTTGTCCGGCGTCAAGTGGCATCCGGTGCGCGTTGCGGGTACGAATCAGAAGGCTCCGCAGCAGGTTCTGCTTTTGCTTTCCGATGACGGCAGGGCGACAGGGTTTGCAGGAGTGAACTGCTTTTTCGGTCGTTATGAATGCGTCGGCAGAGACGGGTTGAAGTTCAGCAAACTGTCCACGACAAGAATGAGCGGTCCTGATTTGCGGTACGAGCAGACTCTGCTCGGACAATTGAACAAAGTGGATCGCTATGAGCTTTCCGACGGGGAACTGCGTCTCTATGGAGGGACGGACGAAGTGGCGGTTTTCTCCGCCTATCATGAGGCGGAGTGACCGTCGCCAGCCGACAACGCCGACCCGTACGGATCCCCTCTCGTCATTTCAGTTCGCCGCCGGCGGCGGTTTTCTTGCGTGTGCGCATGAAACCGCCGACGCGCCAGTTTCGGTTCAGCGTCCCGGCTGCTCGCCGGAAGTAGCTCTCTGATAATCGGCGTCGCTTACCGGTTCCATCCACGTGTTCCGGTTGGTTGTCGGATTGCATTCCACCGCCAGATGAGAAAACCAGCTGGTCGGCGCCGCTCCGTGCCAATGAACGGTGTTCGGCGGGATTTCCACGATATCTCCCGGGAGCAGTTTTCTCGCTGCCTTGCCGCGCTCCTGATAATAGCCCACTCCGCCAACCGCTATCAGCAGCTGGCCCCCCGTATGACTATGCCAGTTGTTGCGGCATCCCGGCTCGAAAGTGACGTTGGCGACCGGCACGTTCAGCTCGGTATCCTTCGTCAGTTGCGCGAGGTAGCATTTCCCGCTGAAATACTTGGCGTATGCAGTGTTTTCCCCTCCGCGCGGAAAGTCGCTGACGGCACTGCTCTGCACGGTTTCCAGGATCTCCGAAACCTGCGCATCGGTAACGCCGTTGTGTTTGCCGATGCCGATGTGAGCCGCGAGCTGACTTTCAGTCCCCCGCATGGCGGCGAGAGCGGCTATGGTGGCAATCTCGCGTGTTTTCCAGTCCAGATTATCTCGCGAGAAGATGTCGCCGAACAGGTGCGCTTTCAGATATTCGTCAATCGCGGGAGCAAATTCGAAAACGGAACCTTTGACCCGCATTCCGCAGAGACGCGTCTGATTTTCGGTGCCGAGCTCGAGGACATTGCCCCGGGGAAGCGGGGACGGCAGTGCGCCGGGCGTGTCGTGGACGCCGCGAGTCTCGCGCTCACGGATTAACGACATGAATTCGGAGAGCGCATTCAGGCTGCGGGGAAAACCGCAGTAGGCATAGAGCTGAGTCAACACTTCCTTGATTTCGTTGACGGTCAGACCCGCGTCGAGTCCGGCAGTCAATGCGGCTTTCAAATTCACCATGTCGCCGCGGGCGGTGCACGCCGAAATCGAGACAATGCTGCGATCTTTCTGTGTTAAGGTCATCTGGGCATCCGCTTTCAAATTCAGGATTGAGAAAAGAAGAAAGAAAACGAGCAAGGCGCTGCTCTTCATGACATGGCGTTTCCTATTTTTTAACGGACACACTCTGACTGATCCATCTGACGATTGCGCCGCCGGAATGGCGTATGTCCCCGCCGGGGAAAGCTTTTCCCCTGAGAAATTTTGCTTTCGGCAGCGCTTTGCGCATATCCTCTTCGCAACGTGCCATGCCACCGCCGCCGTGGGTGACAAAAGGCACTACGGTTTTCCCGTTGAAGTCGTTGCTGGCGAGGAAAGTCAGCACAGGCGGAGCCATCGTGCTCCACCAGTTCGGCGTGCCGACAACGATGACATCGTATTTGGAAAAGTCTTTCACGGCGTCGGCAAGTTTCGGCTTGACTCCGGCGGAGATCTCTTTCCGTGCCTGAGTCACACAGGCGTTGTAGTCGGCCGGATATGGCGTGACAGGTTTGATCTCGAAAAGGTCGCCGCCGATGGCCTTTTGGATCTCCTGGGCGGCGAATCTGGTGTTGCCGCTGTAGGAATAATACGCGATCAGAATCTTCGCCGATTCGGTTGTCACCTTGCCAGACGATACCGTGTCGTCCGCCGAGCTGCTGAACATGGAGAACATTGCGCCTGCCATAAAGCACGCCATCGAACCGCTGAGCATTCTCATGTTTCCTCCTTGGAATTCTTAATTTCTGTTCTCTGCCGCAGGACGACGGTGTTGACCAGCCTGATTCCGCCAAGTCGTCTTTGCGACATCACGCTGCGGCACGACCCGCCGCCGATGTGGAACATACTTTCCCGGAGCAGATTTGTCAAGTTTCTCCCAAGGTCTTTACATGCGGTCGGCATACTAGTCGTTTGAAAAAGTAAACGCCACTTTTTCTCAGTGGTACGATCTTTTACTCTT
>CAYODJ010000025.1:0-30945 GCA_964402715.1 uncultured Victivallaceae bacterium | reverse complement strand
CCCCCGCCCACGGCTCCCGTACTTTCATTTTTTCATACTATTTTTGACACTACCTGAAGAGGTGGTTGCCGATTTCAATGAAGAAACACTTCAGATGCCGTGCTTTTGCGGATGAATGAAACAAGGCAGGGAATATCCGGCTGCGACAACGGGGAATGATGTATTTCGGTTGGACGGTTTGCCGTGACACTGTATGAGAGCCCCATGGTCGCCAGGTGGCTCTATTCCGCCTTTGCGGTTTTGGTCGCATTACGGAATGATATTCGAATCCGACAATGTTCATTGCATCATCTGCGTCGAGCTGACCGCAAGCGCCATCCGCAGTGAGACTTTACGGAGGGTATTGTGTCACAAACCGTTGTCGGACGTCGGCAGGAGCATCATCGCCGACATCGGATCTGTGTTTGTCAACCTTTTAAATTACGACTTGCCTGGCAGCCAAAGTCAGGATATATTCCGGAAGATGTTACAGGCAACACGATTTAGACAGTCTGTGTTTATGGAATTGCAACTGCTTCGTCCCTTGGTGATTTTTGATCTGGAAAGCACCGGCGTTTTTCCCGAAAGAGATCGCATTGTGGAACTGGCTGTTTTGAAGATTTTTCCTGATGGTTCGAGTCAGTCTGCCGTGAGGAGGCTGAATCCTGGAATTCCGATCCCGCCTTCGGCTACGGCGATACATGGTATCGCCGATGCCGATGTTGCCGATTGCCCTTCGTTTGAAACAATCGCCGCCAATTTGGCAAGATATTTGGATTGTTGCGATTTAGGTGGGTACAATGTGGTCAATTTTGATATTCCCATGCTGCAGGCGGAATTCCAGAGGGCCGGCATTCCCCTGTGCATGAAGGAACGGAATGTTGTGGACGTCTATCAGATCTTCTGTAAACTGTTTCCCAGGACGCTTACGGCGGCGTATAAATTGTACTGCGGTAGAGAGTTGATGGATGCCCACAGCGCTGACGCGGATACATGCGCGACATGGGAGGTGTTGTCGGCTCAACTGAAACGGCACCCTGAATTGCCTCGAGGCGTGGAGGCGCTCGCCGCCTTTTCCGGTGTTGCCGATCCGGATGCGCTGGATCAAACGCGCCGGTTCAAATGGCGGAACGGTGAGGTGGTGGTCAACTTCGGCAAGAACGCCGGGCGAAGTTTGAACGATATTGCGGTCAACGATCCTGGCTTCTTGCGTTGGATTGTTCGTTCAGACTTTCCCGAGGATGCAAGAACAATTGCGAAGAACGCGTTGTCCGGCATTTTCCCGGAACGAAAATAGGCAGTGACATATGTCGCGGACGGCGGAAAACAGTGACTCCGGATCGACACGGAAAAATTTTTTGCCCAGAATATCGGCGCTGCTGAATTTGCTTGATGATGACAACGAGGAAGTCGCCGTTTCCGCCATGGCTGAATTGCTTTCCCGCGAGGACGAATTGGGGAAAGTGCTGGCCGAACTGCAGGAATCGTCGAACGTTCTGGTGAGAAAGCGTGCGCATCAGTTGCAGGCTGCGATCACGCTCCGCAGGCGTCGGCGCGACTTCTCCAACATGCTTAAAACAAGGCAGATAAGCATGATCGACGGGTTGATTGAAGTGCACCTGCAGTGGTTTGACAATGATTCGCGGCCCGGCCTGCAGAGACTGTGGAGTGATTTCGCCGATGAAGCCTCCCACTGCCTGCTCAGATCGCTTCGGCAGTTGTCTTACTTTATGTGCAGACGCGGCATGATTGCTGTTCATGAGACGTCTATGCAGCCTGAGAATTACTGTATCGGGGCGGTGCTTGAGGCTCATTACGGCTCGTCGGCGCTGTTTGCCGCTATCGGTCAGCAGCTTGCCGCCGACGCCGGACTGAATCTCAGCCTGGTACGGGTGCTGGGTGAATTCGCGTTGCTTGACACGCACTGCAATTTGGTGATTCCTGTCAACAACTGGCAATTGGAAACGCTTAAAGGCGTGGTCGACTGTGATTTCTGGAATAAACGTTCACTGCTGCAGTTCGCCTCGTCCATGTTGTTTTCAAATGCGGTAAGCAGCGACAGTTTTCGTTATATTCAGACTATCGCGCAAGCTTTGATCGGTCTTCCTGACGGCGAACTGCCGGAAACGTTTCCTTATCCATATCGCTCCGCCGAGGATGATTGCTGAGAAACGTCCGACGGCTTTCCTTGCCTATGCGGAGCACGGGTGCCGTGTCTTATAAAGTCGCAAGATTTCCTGACGGGCAGGACGGAGCGGCTCTATTGTTCCGAATCCAGTCGTTTCACATCTTCGTCAGCGTATTCGATCACCGATTTGAATCTTTCCGCGTTTGAAGCATCAGCTTCTACGAGCGCCTTGTGGGCTTCCAATACGGTTTGCGCTTTGGCGCGGAGATCTGCCTCGGATGTCTGTTGGGGCGTCTCATTGCCGTCGGCTGGCGTCCTGGGAGCGGGGATGAAATGAAATAACTTTTCTACGCCTAGTCCGCGCAACAAAAACCGCAGATTGTCTGCGGCTCCCGCTATCTCCACCGTTTTGCAACGGCGGCGCGACCGAAGTCCAAGCATGGACAGCACACCCATGAAGGTGCTGTCCATGGCGGTGCAGCTGCTGAGATCGATGCAGATCGCCTCCATGCCGGAAAGGTTGTTGGAAAGATCCCGCAGCGGCACCGCATAGTCAAAATTGGCACGGCCGGCGACCTGGACGAGATAACCGTCTTTGACGGGAAGAATGGTGACGCCGATGTCTTTCATTCTGGAGATTCTCCTTGTTTACATATTGGCAGATATTTCCATGACCGTGAAAACTTCATGATTATCGGCCGCTGTCATGTCATCCGATGAGTGTCTCATTGACTGCATTTTTTGCATCGGCCGCAGGCGCTCCCGCATTCACCACATGGTAAGCCAGACTTCATTGTCCTTCATCCGTCCAATATGCGCCGCCGCACGACATCGTCTGACGCGTTCGATATCATCCATCGTGACTTTGCGGACTTGCTTCCCTTTGATTTTCCGTCTGATTTTCAACATGGTGAAACACCGCTGTGACGTAATGTCAGCAATCGTCGGTGCGCACCGTTGTTCAAGATTCGGCTTGTCTACTAGAGATAAGTCCGGAACTGTCTCGCTGAGTTCCGAATAGATTCTGTCGCTCCGACCTTCACTTCGTGAAGTTCAGCCGCATTTTATAGCGCCGTAAAACTGCCTCACTGCCGACGATGATATCGCGGGGGGATAGCCCGTTTTGTGCATGACAGGCGGAATGCGGTCGCCGCAGCATGTTTTCCACAAGATCTCGCTTTCTCAGTGTTCGTGTCGGTACGATGATCTGATCTTGAACGACCCTTCGTCTGGTAGCACTCTATGGCGACGCAAGCGCGTTCTACGACAAAAAGGCGATGCCTTATTCAGCGCCTGACGTCAAACCTACCCGGAGCCGCCTCTGCAGTCATCTTCGCACGTGCTGTAAATGACGTCAGATCCTGTCGAACGGGACGGCAAAGCTCCGCACGGCCGGAATTGTTTTCAGGCGCCCTTCCGCCAATTCCGCGACGCAGGAGGCGGTGTGCAATTGTCAAACAACCAATCTGGTTCAAAAAGCGATTTTCTAAATATTCGCCGTCGGCTCGCCGAATTTCTCTGTCGGGATTGAGCGCACGCCGATCTCCGGATCATCCTCCGGCATCGGCGGTCTTTTCATGTTGGGATAAAACCCGTGCCGAACAGCGAATCACTCCAGTACCGCTTTGATTCTGCGTACGCCGCGGCTGGAACTTTCTTCCTTGACAATGCGGAACCTGCCAAGTTCCGAGGTACGGCCTGCATGCGGACCGCCGCAGATCTCACAGCTCACATCTCCGATGGTATACACCTTGACTCTCGCGTCGTACTTGTCTTCGAACAGACCTATCGCGCCGGACGCCCTGGCTTCATCCAGCGTGGTTTCAGAGCAGACGACCTCGATGTCTCTCGCAATTGCGTCGTTGACCAGGCGTTGCACCGCCTCCAACTGATCGGCGGTCATTTTCGCATCGTGAGAGAAGTCGAAGCGCAGTCTGTCCGCAGTGATGTTCGATCCGCGCTGTTTCACATGCGGGCCCAGTACCCTGCGCAATGCAGCTTGAAGCAGATGGGTTGCGGTGTGCAGCCTGGCCGTCTGTATGGAATGGTCGGCCAGACCCCCCTTGAATTTATGTTCGGCACCTTGGCGGGAAAGCTCCTGATGTCTGGAGAAAGCATCATTGAATCCCGTCAGATCGACGGAACATTCCTTTTCCTTCGCCATTTCCACGGTGAGTTCGAGCGGGAATCCGTATGTTTCGTACAGATAAAACGCATCCTTGCCGTCAATCACATTGGCACCGCCGCGCACGGATATGCGAGAAATGAGTTTCTCGAACTCCCTGATGCCCTTTTCAAGCGTCTGCGCGAATTGTTTCTCCTCGCGGTCTAGCTCGTCGGCGATGCGCGCCTCGGAGAGCCGCAGTTCGGGGTAAACATCGCCCATCTGGTGCACGACCGCTCTGGCGATGCGGGATGTAAAGGCATCGCGGATGCCGAGTTTGCGTCCCTCCCTGATGGTGCGTCTGATTAGGCGGCGTAAGACATATGCCTGATCCACATTGCCGGGATTTACTCCGTCGGCGAGTATGAAAGTGGCCGCGCGCATGTGGTCGGCGATGATTCTTTCGGAACGGCTGCGGCATGTGGAAGGAGCCGTGCATCGGATTGCGTCTATTTCGGCGAAGAGGGGGGCAAAAATCTCGGTCTCGTAGCAGCTTTTCTTCCCTTGGAGCACTGCGGTAATGCGCTCCAGACCCATACCGGTGTCGACATTCTTCTGAACAAGCGGCTCGTATCTGCCGTCAACATTTTTATTGTATTCCATGAAGACATCGTTCCAGATTTCCACCCAGCGTTTGTCGGAGGGATCGAATACCTGCGGCGCAGGTTCACTGCCGGTCCAGTAGAACATTTCCGTATCCGGCCCGCATGGCCCCGTTTGCCCTGCCGGCCCCCACCAGTTGTCCTTTTTCCCCAGGCGTGAGATTCTTGTCTCAGAAATGCCCAGAGAGCGCCATAAATTGTACGAATATTCGTCGGACAGCGAGTTTTCATCACCGGAGAAAACGGTTACCGCCAACATATTCGGAGGAATACTCAGAAAATCTCTGCCGGTCAGAAATTCAAAACTGAACCGTATGGCGTCTTCTTTGAAGTAGTCGCCAAGCGACCAGTTGCCGAGCATTTCGAAAAAAGTGAGATGGACGTCGTCGCCAACTTCATCGATATCTCCCGTCCGGACGCATTTCTGGCAGTTGGTCAACCGTCTGCCGGCGGGATGTGTCGATGTGCCAAGCAGATAGGGCACCAGAGGGTGCATGCCGGCGGTTGTAAAGAGACACGTAGGATCGTTGTCGGGAATCAGGGAAGAACTTTTAATCGCATGGTGACCCCTGTCAACAAAGAAGTCAATGAATTTTTTCCTGATATCTGCAGCTTTCATGGTGTTCATGCATTGCCTCGGCAGCCGTGACGATTTGTAGGTGAATTATGAGACACGGTCGGCACTATACCATCATCTCCGTGCAAAAGCAAACTGCGTGCCTCAAAAACACACGGGGCGATATCGGCGGTTGTTCTTCTCGTTTTTGGACGTCGCATTGCAGTCCTACCGTGCGGAATTTTCGCGCAGTGTATGATTTGGTGACAGTCGGCGTTGAACGCAGACATTTTTTTGCTTCGCCCGGGCGCTCCGTTGAATAAAACCGCCATAATGATTGACGGCGTGATGCTTTTTACGGGGTATTCTCAGAAAACCGTTCGAACCTTCTTACATCTGCAGCATTACTGTTTACGGAACGGAACTTGTGCGGTACCGCCCGGGGAATCGCATGCGGTGAAAGGCAGACGCCGCATTGCGGCCCGGATATCGGGTGCTGGACGCAATCCGTCAAATTTTCCAGCTGCCGCTGAGTCAATTTTCGTACGACACGACGGCGCCAGTTTCAAGCGCCGGGCATACATTGTGACTCGGAGCAATTCACAGGTGCGCCGTCGTTAAAGTATCCGCAGCTGCGGAAGTGAGACGGTGGCAGCGGAGCGAACGGTGCCGTATCGTCCGGACGTTCGCGATTATGGAGCATGAGGATATGCCGTCGCATCGGAATACCGCACAGGGTGTCTTGCGGGAAAGAGTGCTGATGCCGTGCCGTCCGAACAGTGTCGTCTTCATCAGTTTTTCCTCGCATTGGGTTTCTGGAATCCGTGCGCTGTTTTTTCTACCGCCGTGCGGTTCCTCTAGGATTGTCTTCCGCCGTGGTACGCATGAAAATCAGAGATCGGACCGATATTCCGGATGGAATCGCGGCGATTCGGTCGGCGTGTGGCAGCTGCAGCCATCCGCATTTGCTTGCGGTTGCCATTTTTGCATCCGTAACCGACGGATTCAGTCGACGAATTTGATTTTATTGAAAACAAGAGTACCTTATGAGGCGTTTCTGTATTCCACCGGATTCGAGAGGCGTTTCCCTCCAACTGGCGAGACGGCAGAGCCGAATCGGATTATGCATGGCCGGTGTCGGGCAGTGTTCACGGGATTGGCGGCGCTTCGGAATGAGCTTTCCCCACATTCGTCATGATTGGATGATGTTTCGATCGCCGCGTGAGCCACATGTCTGAGACGTCGCCTGTCTTGCTGTCCGTCCGTGGTTTCTGTCGGGTGCCTGCTGGCCGTGGCACGCCTCGGGTTCATTGCATGTTGGTTGGCCGTGTTTCGGGAGATTGCATGAATGATGAGAGATCTTGTGATTGATGGGAAGAGGTTTAACTGTCGCTTATTTCTTGGAACCGGAAAATTTGCATCAAAAGAGCAATTTGCCGCTGCCCTGGCGGCGTCAGGCGCCGAATTGGTCACCACTGCGCTGACGCGGGTGGATCTGGCTGACCCGAGAGATAATATTCTGAGTGTGATCGACCGCAGCAAGGTCGAGGTCATGCTTAACACCTCCGGGGCGCGTGATGCCGAGGAGGCCATCAGGATTGCCAAACTCGGGAAGGCGGCAGGATACCGCTGGATTAAACTTGAGGTGCACCCCGACGCGCACTATCTGCTTCCGGATCCGGTTGAAACTCTCAAGGCGGCGTCGGCAATAGTGAATATGGACATGGTCGTGCTGGCATACATCAATGCTGATCCGGTGCTGGCACGACGGTTGGAGGAATGCGGCGTCCAGGTGGTCATGCCTCTCGGTTCGCTGATCGGTTCCAACCGGGGCATTCTCACGCGATCCATGTTGGAGATCATCATAGAGCAGGCGCACGTTCCGGTGGTCGTTGACGCCGGTATCGGGTTGCCGTCGCATGCCGCTGAAGCCATTGAAATGGGCGCCGACGCGGTGTTGATAAACACGGCGATTGCAGCCGCCGCTGATCCGGTTGGAATGGCGCACGCGTTTCGTCTGGCAGTCCGCGCAGCGGAGCTTGGAATTGCGGCGGGACCGCCCCTGGCGCGTCGAGACGCATCCGCGACCAGTCCGATGAACACGTTTGATATTCTGCAGCGATAGGTATTGCGGGGGGCGTAATCATGTTTCCCAAGCTGAAATTGACTGAAGGACAGATCCGCGACAGATATGCGGCGACGACAGCGGCGGACGTCGAGCAGGCGCTGAACAAACCCCGCTGCGATTACTTTGACCTTTTGGCGTTGCTTTCTCCGGCCGCCGCGGGAATGTTGTCTGAAATGCGCGAGCATTCGCAGCGGGCGAGACGCATTTACTTCGGCAAAACGGTTACAGTCTATGCCCCGTTGTACATTTCCAACAGTTGCGTCAACAGCTGTAGGTACTGCGATTTTAATCGTGAACATCAGTATGCACGTAAAACTCTGACGCTTGCGGAAATAGATCAAGAGGCCGAGGCGATTGCGTCGACAGGACTCGATTCGTTGCTGATAGTCGCGGGCGAGGACCCCCGGCGGGTGGGAGTGGATCATCTTTGTGCGGTTGGGGAGCTTCTGCGCGGCAGGTTCTCCTATCTTTCGCTTGAGGTGGCGCCTCAGGATGAAGACAGCTACCGCAGGCTGTTTGACGCCGGATACAGGGGACTGACGTTGTTTCAGGAAACCTACAACCGACAGCTGTATTCCGAGCTTCATCCAAGCGGTCCCAAGCGTGATTTCGACTTCCGCGTTTGGAGTCAGCTGCGTGCTGGTCGTGCGGGGATGCGGACGCTTGGCATGGCCTTTCTGCTTGGTCTGGACGAATGGCGTATGGAGGCGGCCAGTCTTGGTGCTCACGCATTGTATCTTCAGAGGGAGTGCTGGAGAAGCAAACTTCAATTCGCTTTCCCCCGCATCACTCCGGTGAGTGATGGATTTCAACCGGAACATCCGGTGAGTGATGCGGAATTGGAGCAGATGATGCTGGCGTTCCGGATAGTTTTCCCTGAATCAGGAATCACCATCTCAACCAGGGAGGCTCCGTCGTTTCGGGATCGAATGGTGGTCTGCTGTGCGGACAATATGAGCGCCGGATCCAGGGTGACGCCGGGCGGTTATGCTGCGTCGTCCGATCAGGATGTCGGACAGTTTACCCTGAATGATTCCCGCAGTGTGGCGGATGTGGAAGCTGCCATTCGTTCGAACGGCCAGGAAGTCGTACACAAATATTGGGATTGCGTCCTCTAGAGACCTCCCGCACGGTTTCCGTGAACTCTCACTCTTGCGACATGGCCGGAGTGCTGTCACATGACATGCGTATCGGGAAACAACCCGAGCGGTGCCATGGCATCACCTGTCCGGTTCTCCGCAAGCGCAAGGCTTTTCATGCCGCAGACGTTGCGATCGCGGAGGAGGCGGACGGTCACCCGACTGTCTCGGACGATTTCATGAACGATTCGGTGGTGCCGTTCAGATATTTGGCAGCTAATTTCTTCAACGCCGCCAATTGCCGCGGACTGAACTCGCGGCCGCGAGCATGTTGACTGGATAGCGACTCGTAGAATTTCCGGTCGTCGTAGACGTACCTGCCTCTCTTTGACGGCGGAGCCCATGATGTTACGGTTTTGAGGCCGCGCAGCAACGATGCCACTTCCTCGGCGGTTTCGCGCGACTGTCTGGAACCCTCGGATGGTGAGATTTTCAGAGCGTCGCGTATAAGATCCACAGGTAATGATTCCGCATATTCCTCCGCGATTTTCCACAGCGCTTTCCGTTGTTTCTCCGACAGCAGCCTGCCGCTCATTGCCTGCCGCTTGAGTGATTCAAAAAATTTCCTGTCGTCGTAGGTTCGTCCGCGTCTGACAGTCGGTTCGGCCCATTTGACAGAATCAAATGCCGAGAAGAGTTTTTCATAATCTCTCCGAGTTTCCTCAGAAATATTCGCCAAGCTGTTTTTCCCCGATATAGCCTCGGTTCTTTGCTTGGCCGCAAGTATATCGGCCGCGAGTTGGGGAGGGAGATCAGCGCTGTTTTGCAGAACAGCGTCATACCGGGAGGCAATGACAAGCAGAGCCTGATATTGGCGTTGGGTTATTCGGCCGGAGCTGTCGAATTTCTCCCTGATGGATTTATAAAATTTCGCGTCGTCGAAAGTACGTCTGCCGCGCTTCTCCGGAGATGAAAATTTGACGTCGGACATTTTTTCAAGCAGCAGCTTCACTGTATCACCAGCCGGGGCGTCGTGTTGTTTCGCTTTTTCCAGCCAAGGCACGAACTTTGCGTAGAATTTGTGTATCATGTCGGTCCAGACAACGGAGCCGTCTTCGATTTCATCGAGTTCATGCTCCATTCTGGCGGTAAATCCGACATTGAACAGTTCCGGCAGATGGGTGACGAGAAAGGCGCAGACGTCACGGCCGAGTGTTGTCGGGACGAGAGTCCCTCGTTCGCGGGCGACATATCGGCGCTGCTGGATGGTGCGGAGGATCTGGGCGTATGTGGATGGTCTGCCGATACCGTTGTCTTCCAGAGCTTTGATTAACGTTGCTTCGGTGTATCGCGGCGGCGGTTCAGTGAATTTCTGCTCCAGTTGGGAGTCCGCCACGGCAAGCCGCTGGTTTTCGCTGAGCGAACTCAAAATCTCGGCTTCTGCCGCTTTGCTTTTTTCTCGTTTCGTATCCTGTTCGTCGTTGTAGATTTTGGTAAAACCGGGAAAAGTTTGAATGGTGGATGCGGTGTGGAATGTGTAATTGTGCTTGTCGAGTCCGATGACAGAAATGTCGACAGCGGTCACCTCCTGTACGCACTGGCTCATCTGACTCGCAAGGAATCGCCGCCAGATCAGTGTGTACAGTTTGAGCAGTGCCGGCTCGAGGTAGGGTGCCACCATCTCCGGCGTGCGCCGGATGTCTGTCGGACGGATTGCCTCGTGTGCTTCCTGTGCGGTCATTCTGCTTTTGAAGACATTCGGCTTTCCGGGGATGAATTGCGGTCCAAGCGTGGTGCTTATGAAGTGGCGCGCCATGTTCTGTGCTTCGTGTGCGATGTTGACCGAGTCCGTGCGCATATAGGTGATCAACCCGACGGAACCGTCGGCTCCCAGTTCGACACCTTCATAGAGCTTCTGCGCGAGAAGCATGGATTGGGAAGCCGAAATGTGCAAGGCGGTGTTGGCAGCCTGCTGCATCGTACTGGTTGTAAATGGAGGCGGCGCGTTGCGTCTGCGTGTCGTTTGTGCCGTTCCCGTCACCACGGGGGTGGTTCCGTTCAGGATGTTACTGAGCACGGTTTCCGCATCCGATTTGGAGCTTATTTTGAAGTCTTCCGCATCAATTTTCGACAGGCGGCAGGCGAATCGTCGTCCGTCTTTGGTGCAGAACACCGGAGTGCACACCCAATATTCCTCTCGCTGGAAACCGTCCACGGCCTGCTCCCGTTCCACGATCAGGCGCAGTGCAACGGATTGGACACGTCCAGCGCTGATGCCTTTTTCCAGTTGCGACCAGAGCAAGGGGCTGACCTGATAACCGACGATGCGGTCGAGAATACGCCTGGCCTGTTGCGCGTATACAAGGTTCATGTTGATGGACGTTCCGCCTGACAATGCGCGCATGATTGCATCGCGTGTGATTTCGTGGAAAGCGATGCGCTGGAACGGTTGTTTCGTCGTGTCTTTTAGGAGTTCCGACAAATGCCATGCGATGGCTTCTCCTTCCCGATCAGGGTCTGTCGCCAGATATACGGAGTCGGATCTGCGGGACGCATTACGGAGATCCCTGATGATTTTCGCACTGCGCGCGCTGCTTACATACTGCGGCGTGAAATCATGGGCGAGGTCTATGCCCAATGTGCGTTCCGGCAGGTCCCGAACGTGCCCCATGGACGCCATGATAGTGTAACTTGCGTCCAGCATCCGGCCGATGGTCCGCGCCTTCGTCGGAGATTCGACAATCAGCAGTTTTTTCATAAATCATGTTTCCTCAAGATATTGACAATTACAGCGCACGGCGCGGAATGTCTCTTGCCGGCAATTTGGTGCAGGCCGCGTGATGCACGGCAGACCGGAACAAACTCGCTGCGCCGGTCGCGGCGAGGGGGCGGCGTTCAGATAGTGCTTCATTTACAATATGCGTCCAGCCAGCGCAAATATATCAGACACAGACGTTCGCCGCAAGTCATCCAGAGCAACGATCCGATCGCCAGAAATGGTCCGAACGGAATCATGACTGCCGTCAGTTTTCGTTTCCGGCGCAGCGCCAGCGTCACTCCGTACATCGCGCCCGACAGAGCGCCGAACAGCAGTGAAAAGAACGCTCCGTATATGCCCAGCAGTGATCCGGCAGCCATCAAATACTTGACGTCTCCCGTCCCTATGATTTCCTTCCGTGCGATTCTGTGTCCGATCCACGCGAAGCCACCGAGGAACGCGCCTGACGTCAGCATGGATGCAAGCGACCAGCCCATGGCATGCCAGCAACTCTTCATTCCCCAGGCCGACGGCAGCGCCGTCGAGACGATAACTCCGCAGAGCATTGCCGGATAAGTCGTCAAATCCGGTATGATTCTATTGCGCCAGTCGATTGCGGCGGTGGTGATGATCAGCATCAGCATGGGGTAATACAACAGCAATTTTCCCGGAGGCTGCTCGCAATAGCCAACCACCGCCAGCATGCAACTGAACAGCAGTCCGGTCAAGGCTTCGATGATCAGATAACGAGGGGAAATCGCCATTCCGCAGTGTCTGCATCTGCCGCGCAGACGCAGATAGCTGTACAACGGGATATTGTCGTACCAGCGGATCGGGGTGCCGCAGTTGGGACAGTGCGACGGGGTTGTGACAATTGATTCACCCCTTGGGAGTCTCCAGATGCAGACATTGAGGAAACTGCCAAGACAGCTTCCTAAAAGGAAAACGGCGAACAGCCAGAACCACCGAATCCACCCGGGGTCGTAGACGCCGGCGCGAATCCACCAGTCGTAAAGTCCACAGGTCAGCCCCGGCATTCTTCCAAGCTCCGCTCTAATATGCTCCGCATCGATTCCAGAGGTGCGGTGCGTCCCGTCCAGATTTCCAGGGATCTGGCTCCTTGATGCAGCAACATGCCTCGTCCGTCCGCCGTCGGCAGCCCCAGGAGTGCGGCCTCGCGCAGGAACCGTGTTCGCCGATAAATTGCGTCGAAACAGCACAGACGCGGATTGCATGTCAGCCATTCGGACGGTATCGGCGACGGATCATCCAGACGTAAGCCGAGACTGGTCGCCTGAACCGCGACCTGAGACCGCCGCAGCAGTTCCATCACCGCAGTTCTGTCAGTCAGGGATACGGCCGCAGTTCGGATATGAGGGAAAGCCGCCGCAATTTCACTCTGCAGCAGCACCGCCGGCTTTAGAGTTCGGTTTGCAAAAAAAATCGAACGAGCGCCTCGGACGGCAAAATGGAAAGCGGTTGATCGGGCCATGCCGCCGGCTCCTAGGAACAACATGTTCAGCGACGGAGGCTCCACGGCGAATGCTTCGCGGAGCGCCTGTTCCAATCCGTAGCCATCTGTGGAGTCGCCGTACAGCGCACCGTGCCGGCAGCATACGGTGTTGACGCTTTTTGCGAGTTTCGCCGTTCTTGACATCTCGGAAAGGCAGGACAGGATGTGCGTCTTATGAGGAACGGTCACATTGAATCCGTCCAGATGCTTGATCGCGTACTCTGCAAAGTCTGGAAGTTCATGTTCCTTCACCTGCAGTTTGCCATAGCGGCATTTCATCCCCAGTTCGGCAAATCCGACATTCTGCATTTCCGGTGAAAGACTGTGTTCGACCGGGTCGCCGATGACCAGATATCGACATCCTGCAATGGAATCCAGATCCATAAGTTTCGTTCATTGCTCCGCAGTTAGGACACCGTCGTGAATGACGTCTGTTTGCGTCAATTAATCTTGCGATGCCGCGCCGTCAATGCAGTCACTGATCAGCGCCGCGCCGGCGGCGGGCGCCGCAGTGACCGCGTCCAGTGATTTTTAGTCCGGAGTCGGTTCCCATGCCGTAATGAGAATTGCACAATCCTCCCGCCGGACGTGAAGAATACATCCATCGGTCGGTTTCGTCAAGTTTCGAATTCCATTTCGACACGGCGGAACGCGGGACGATTACGCCTGTGCAGATCACGCAGATTCGGAATTCGCGGTCATCCGGTTTGTGAGTCCGCCGTTTATCGAGACCGATGTGTTCGAACTGCGACCGATCTGCCATCGGGGGGAACGGACAACGGAGAGCAATTGACCTGTTCCGTGTGATCGCGCGGACAGATTCATGACGCATGGCGAATTCGGTATAAACACCCCCTAATTCATGCGGGATAGTTGCTATTTCCCGGGTTTGCGGTTATATTGGTGAGTCGTCGCTGCGTCTTCTAACACAGAGGGAGCTCGTATGAAGTATCGGGGATTGCTCTGTTGCCTCATCGCACTTGCAACGCTGCCGCTCATGAATGGCTGTGACGAGTTCAAGGAGGCTTGGGAGGATGCCATGACTCCGACCAAGAGCGCGTTCGGAGAAGAATATCAGCCGAAGTATGTCATGTCGTTGTATCAGGTGGTGAAGTATCCGCGTGCCGGTGACTTGGAGGCGGAGATATCCACATTCGATGGTAAAAAATTGTGGATCAACACTAATCAGTTCTTCAGTTCCAAGCAGATCAAGGACATCAAACTGATTCCGCGTACCGATCGACCCGACTGTTACGACCTGGCGTTGCAGCTGGATGAACGAGGAAGCCGTATATGGACCATGATGTCCCTGCAATTCCGTGACGATCCGGTGGCGATGTTGATTGATAAATATTTCCAGTGCACTTTCAATCCGCAGCCGCTGGACAGCGACGAGGAGAGCTGGGTGGTCATAAAGTATCCGTTTGATCAGGTCACCGCGCAGGGGCTTCAGAAATACGCGAAGCAGAATTACAAATATTTCAATCCGTCGGCTACGAGTCTTTTTTGATTGACTACGTGAGCGGACGCATGTGCCGGCAACGCGGACAGACAAAACGGTGGGTGTGCCCGTCCGATTTCAGCATTCTCTTTTCCGTAGTCGCGGAGTCGACTGTCCGTCCGGATGGTTCGTGTCTTTTCGTCCACGGTGTCCGGCATGCGGACGGTCTTCCGCTGCGCTCCGGCGCGTTTAAGAGTCCGTGAAGATCTTGCGCACATTACGTCAAACGACGACGTTGCAATTATTAATCCGTTCCTCATCTGTCTGTGATGCGGATCCTCCGGTGAAACCCCCGATCTGCGGAGACGGCCGCTCGGTACGGCGGATTCATGGAGTCGGCTTTCCCGTTGGAATCCGATGCATCCCGCCGTCCCGGTTTCATCTCCCACAGTTTCGCGGATGTTTCAGCCACAACATGGCTGACGGTCTGGACGCGGATTCATCGGAAGAAAATTCTTTCTCGGTTTGACAAAACGTCAAATCCATGCCAATTTTACGCCGGATCTGCATGCGTGCCGGCTTTGGGGGGTGGTCTTTCATGCGGCAAGGGGCAGATGCGCTTCTCAAGTAAGAAATTCCGCATGAATTTGCGGCGGTTGATCGGCATTGTCAGTTACAGGGAGGATCCTAGCATGGTGTTCCATTGGGGAAAGGTTATCTCGGTCTGCATTTCTGCTATTGGAGCTGTCGGCGTGGCGTGTGCTGCGGGGGACGTGGATGTAGACGTTAACGGCGACTTCCGCGGCGGTTCCGTTGGCGCCGCCATCGCACCGGGATGGACATCCGACAAATCGCCCGGGCGAACCCGCGTAGTTGCAAGCAGAGACTGGGATGAGTTCGGTTTGGAAATCGTATCAACGGGAAAAGAATCCAAAACGGTTTATTCGGATTTATATGCTGTTGCCGGCAAGACCTTGAAATTGGAGGTCGCGTTGCGTGGCACAGGGAAGGCGACGGTAGGATTTTGGGCATATGACCAGTCCCGTAAACAGTTGAATAACGCCGGACAGAGTAAGACATACAGCTTAATTCCTACTGATCGTGAAACCAAGAACTATTTTAGCCTGACGGATCCGAAGGTCAAATTCGTTCGCATTTTCCTTTCCGCCCATTCCGGAGCGAAAGCGGTATTTGAAGACGTAGATGCTGAATTCAAGACGTCGTATCCGCCCCGGACGGCTTTGCAATCCGCGAAGTCTTTTGATGATGCGGTGGATTCCGCAGTTAGCTCGTTAAAGAAGACGGCGAAAGTCGCCGCTCTGCCTCCGTTGATTCATGACAAGTATTATGCGTTCGGCGCTCTGCCGAACAAGACTGAGTTGCGAGCGTCGATGACGCCTGGCTCTGAAATCGAATTTGAACTTGGCGAGAATGGTGCGAGCAATAAGTATTGGAGTGTCAGTCAATATGATGCGGCGATATGCCGTGTGAAATTGGAGCATGACACCGATGGCATAATGCCGTTCCGATATGACAAGTCAGAGATTGAACTGAAGGCGTTGGCCCCGGGCGAGACTTCCGTCGTATTCCAGTGCGGAGGGAAGACATTTACGGTGTATGTCGTGGTGAAGTAGCATCGGGTCACGCAGTCATCAAGCTTCCGTCGGACATCGGTGCGCCGCCGTGATGGTCTTGTGATGAAGCTGGCGCCGCGTTTGCCGCGCATTTTCCCTTATTTTGTCGACACCTCAGGGGAGGCCGTGCGCTGCGACTGTCCATCGATTGTGGGTCATCGCAGCGTCCGTTTTTTTGTTTGCGCATATTTGACGCGGAGTGCCGTTGCAACTTGATGTCCACAGAGGTGCCTTTACGAACTGCGGAGAAACAACGCCGGGTCGAGATCAGGTGTTTCCGAGTTGTGTCATTTTTCGCTCCGCATTTTTGTTTCAGATTCCACACTTTTCAAAAAATGCGCGAATGCCGGACGTTGTCTCGGGGTGACATATGTCTCGACGGCACCGCAGGCTATATGGCATGCTCGCCGCGTGATTCGCATGAGCCGATGGCGTATATTCATGCGATGACTCGTACGGGCGGTCGGAACGGATCCGTCTACCGATGATTCTGCAACAGGCGAGCGCAGAGAGACAGCAGCGTATGGCGTTTGCGTGTCTGCGCCGTGTCATGGACAACTGTGAAGTACAACGCCGGAATTACATAGAGCGTCAAGAGGGACGCTATGGACAGTCCGCCGACCACCCCCATGCCGCAGCTGGATCGTAGTTCCGACCCCAGACCGGAACCGAGCGCCATCGGCAACATTCCGGCGACAGACGCGATGCTTGTCATCACAATCGGACGGAACTTCGATTGGGTCGCCAGCAGCATCGCCTTGTGAGTCGTGACACCGGCTTGCACCAAGACGGCGCATTCATCCATAATCAGGATAGCGTTGTTAACCACGATTCCGATCATCATCACGCCGCCGAGCAATCCCATCATTGACATGGACATGTTCGACAGCCACAATGTCGCGTACATCCCGAGAAATCCGAGAGGGACAGTGAACATTATAAGCAACGGGCGCGTCCATGATTCCATGATAGCGGCAATCAGTAGATAGGTCAGAACGGCGGCGAGAAAGATTACTTTTATGAACTCCGTGGCGGTTTCGTTCATAAATTCAACATTGCCGCTCATGCGGACACCGTACCCCGGAGGCAGAGCCGCCGAGGCTGTTTTTGCGATTTCCGACGAGACCGTGCCGAGAGCCATGCCCGGAGCTGTGTTCGCATACAGCCACATTGTTCGTATTTTATCATAACGGTTAATCACCACCGGACGCGTGTCCTCATGTATCTCGGCCAAGGCTTCAGTGCTGAGCGGGGTGTTGTTCTTGATGGCAGGCGCGACCTGTCGTAGCTGTCCTTCGCCGTATTCCTTTGTGTTTTTCACTCTGATGTCAAATGTGCGGGCGCCGCTGCGAAAGTCTCCTACCTCAATGCCGTCAAGCGTGCCGAGCAGGTATTCATACAATTCGTTGGCGGACATGTCCATGTTTTGGAGTACGGTCCGCCTGGGCGTGATATTGATGTTCGGTTTGCGTTCGCGCCGGCTTGAATCCAGGTCACGGGTTATACCGCGCATCGGCAGCGTCCCCATGATTTGCATCTCCGCATTTTCAAGGACATCCAAGTCGATGCCGTTCATCACGCAGCGGATTTCCGCTCCGTTGCTTCCGAAAGTCGGGGGAATCGACAATGTGATGCGGCAATTGTCCAGATACGCGAGCTCTTTCCTCACCATGTCCTGCAGATCGTCAATGGAATATCTCCGTTCAAATTTATCGGTGGTGCGCAATGTGATTTGACCCATGTATACTGCCGAACTGACCTGCCCGCCGCCGCCGTCCGAATCGCCTACGGATATGGACATGCCGCGAATGAAATCGAACTTTCTTAAATGATCTGCGGCTTCCAAGATAAGCCTGTTGGTGGTTTCGAGGTTGTAGTTGGTGGGAAATTCGAATTTGATGCGGATCTCGCCTTGGTCACAGAACGGCAAGAAAGATAATCCCACGTTCGGAACGACAAACAGGACGACGGAGATGGAGGCTAATAATACGGCGGCGAGCAATTTCTTAGGGTGGTGAGCAGTCCACTCGATGCTCCGGTTGAATTGCCGGCTTGTCCAGTTGTAGGCGACATCCCACGGGGTGAATAAACGTTGCAGGAATGACGCTTCTCCGGTATTCTCAGAGTTTTTCCTGCTCCGTTTAAGCAAAACACAGGCGAGGATCGGCGTCAGCGAAAAACTAATGAACAGGGACACAAGCGTGGCTCCGACCATAACGCCGGCGAATGGTATCATCATGCTTCCGATGCGCGTGCTCATCATCATGACTGGCACAAAGACCACGACATTGGTCAGCGCACTGGCCGAGACGGCGACGGCAACCTGACCGGTGCCGTGTTCGGCCGCGGTTTTGAGCGATTCGCCGCGATCAAGATGCTTGAAGATATTTTCAATGACAACGATGGAATTGGTCACCAGAACACCGACCGAGCATCCCAGCGACAGCAATGTCATGATGTTGAACGAATATTCGAACCATGCCATGACCGCGAACGTCACGATGACCGAGACCGGCATTGACACCATGACAATGAATGTTGATCTCAGATCATGCAGAAACAGGAACAGCAGAACTGCGGTTAAAATGATGCCGATGACTATGCTGCTCCACGCATCGTCCACGGATGCCTGAATGAACGAGCCGGAATCGGTGAACCAGAAAAGTTTCATTCCGGTCGGCAGCTCCCCGTTTCTGATCATCGTGTTGAAACGTTGCCGGATGCCTTTGATGACTTCCAGAGCGTTCGCTTCCCCTTTCTTCACGATGCGGAACCTGGCCGCAGGCTGCCCGTTGACATAGGCTTTGCTGCGAACCTCTCGGCTCATCAGTTTGACGTCCGCCACGTCGCGGAGATATACGCGTCTGTTCTTGTATTTTCCGATTTCCAAGGATTTTATCTGTTCAAAATCCTTGAAATCGCCGTCGAATGTCACGTTCTTTTCGCCCTTGTCGACTTGAATGCGCCCGAGCGGTTCACGGACGTTGTTTTCGCGGAGTTTGGTCACGACATCATTGATCGACAGGTTCATCGCGGTGAGTGACGCACGCTTAAGAAGAACATGCACCTGCATCTCATTTGCACCGTACACCCGCACTTCTCCCACGCCGGGGACGGATGCAAAGCGATCCGCGATCACGTCATCGGCGTAGTCATACAGATCATCCTGCGTGCGGTCACCCACCAGGAAAATCTGAGCTACGGTGGTGGCGTTCGTGTCTATTTTGCGGATGGTGGGTTCGTCGGCTCCATCAGGGAGGTCTCCACGTATGCGGTTGAGCGCCTCCCTGATGTCGGTGGCGGCTATGTCGACATCGGTTCCCATGTTGAACTCCAGCTGAATTCTGGCCTCATCCTCCACGGCCATGCTGGTGATGTGCTTTATTCCGTCCAGTGAGGAGACCGCATCCTCGATTCGCTTGACGATTTCCACCTCGATTTCTGTAGGACTGGCGCCCTGGTATTCACAACGGACGAGCACCATCGGCACTTCCATGTTCGGCAGCAGATCGACGCTGAGCCTCGGATAGAGACTGATTCCGATCATTATCAGAACGATAATGAAAGCAGTCATGGCTATCGGGCGTTGGACTGACCATCTGTTTAGGAACATCACCTGCCTCTACTGTTTCTCGTTGATCGGATGAAGCAGTGATCCATTGTTGACAAACGTCTGCCCGGTGACGACGAAACGTTCTTTCAAGCAATGATCGGCGTTAAGTATTTCACAGTATTTTCCGTCAACTATGCCGCGTGTCATGTCGACGCTTCTGGCGCGTTTGTTCTCATCAATGACATAAGCAATATATCGGTTGTTCGCGCGCAGCAGAAGCGCGTCGGACGGCAGTCCGTATGACTCTCTTTCTGTCAGAATGATGTTCAGGTCACACAGTGAACCGCTCACGAGGGTGATATCCGTCGGAACCAAAGCCTTGAACTTGAATGTCCTGCTCTCGGGGTCGATGCTCGGCGATTTGTAAGTGATAACGCCTTTGCCTCTCAATTCTCCGTCCAGGAGGAACTGTACCGGTGTTGTGTCAACTTTCACCAGATCGTAATAACCGGCGCTGATATATCCCACGACTTCTTTTTTCTGAGGGTTTTCCAGTCTCAGAACATTCTGTCCCGTAGTGACGTATTCGTTTACTTCAACGTATTTGTCAGTGACGACGCAGTCGAACGGGGCATATGCGATTGAATCATCCAGATTCTTTTTCGCGATGACAAGGTTTCCTTCAGACTGTTTGAGTTTTGCCTCGGCATTGAGGATGGTGGCCTTGGCATTGTTGACGTCTGTTTCCGCCTTTTTATAATTTGTCTCGTAGGTTTCAAATTCGCTCTTACTAGTGGCTTTGGAACTCCAGAGGGACAGGAATCTTTTGTAATCAGCGGCTGCCTTCTCTTCCAGGATTTCTGCGCTTTGAAGCGCGATCTTTGCACTTTCGAGTTCCGCCTGTTTGACTTTAATTTCATCCTCGCAGACCGCTACCTGGTTCTTAAGAATCTGTCGATCGATGCCAAATAGTCCGTCCCCTTTTTTGCATGCGTCGCCTTCATCGACCTTGAGTAATTCCAGCGTGCCGCTGATTTTCGCTGACACGGTAGCATATTCAACCGGCCACACGGTGCCCTGCACAGGAATTTGATGTCGGAAAAGCCTTTTTTGCAAAGGCTGCACTGTGACCCGTATTTCACGTTCCGGAACGTTTTTCTGCTTGCCGTCTCCGCATCCGCCGCAGTGAGTCAGAATTATTCCTGTGAACGCCGTATACAACAAACAGCGAGATAACACGTCCATGAATACGTAACCCCTTGCTTTGCTTGATATGCGATTGGCAATTTTCGGGCTTATAGGCTTTGGTCGGAAAATTCTCAGTTTGGGGAACAAAGGCTGACACCTGCCTAAGATAGCATTTAATAGCTCTGTGTCAATGACGAGAATGTTTTTGGCTTACGGATAAATTGCGTACAATACTCATGGCCGGATGGAGGAAATTATATGTTGAGTCGTGTTAGTCTGCTGTTATTGGAGAAGGATGGTTTCTCACCGCAGGTGGCAGTGGATTTTCAATTTTCAAGTTTATATGTCCAAGATCTACGGAATGAAAAAGAAGCGATCTACGGCGAGGGGGCGGACATGACCTAAGGAATTCCATGCCGGCCTGATGGGCGACATGTTCATGGATCCGGAGATGTGAACTCAGGCGACGGACAGGGCGCTCGCAAATGGTTTTCCGTTCGCCGAGAAGCTGATGATGCTGTTCGACGGGTTCATAGCGGCGGTCAGGAGACAGCTGGACAGGTTCAAAGGAGGAAACGGCTGAGCCGGGATCTGGAGAAAGCCTGCTGACGGGACAGGCGGCGGACATGGCGAGATTAGGAGCGCAGGTTGCGGCCGTGCCGACGCAGGAGGCGGTCACGCCGCCGCCGGAGAAACAGCATGCGCCGACACCGGAGTCAACCGGCGGAACTGCCGGACACGGGGAGGACGTGGACATCTCCGGTCTGCAGGACCTGTCGCCGGCGGTGCATGGCATCAATGAGACCCCGGAGGAATCCGGACAACGGGACGATACTTTCAGCGGGAATCTGCTCCGAAAATTCAGGAACGTGCGGGATGCGATTTCCGAACTGTTCCGGATTGCAACATCGCGGAGCGGTCACAACAAGGTCTTTGTCAATTTCGCCCAGATTGACGAGGATGTGCGCAGCCGCCTTGAACGGGATACCGGGCTGAATCTTCAAGGGGTCCAGGCGCATGGCATGGATGAGTCATTCGTCCGTCATGCCGTTTCCCGGCACGGGGAAAGCAATGAAATTCACTCCGGGCAGCCGCCGGTTACGGCAGAGGATTTTCAGCTGATTCCGGAAATCGTTCGTCATTACGACAAAGCGAAGCTCATTGGTAAAAATGCGCAAGGGAAACCGCTGATTCGATACAGGAAAAAGAGCGGGGACATTTATTACCACATCGAAGAAGTGAGAAGCGGTCAGGAGAAGCTTGCCGCCGTGACCATGTATAAAAATGCCGGGAGCACTGCAGCGCGTGGTTCCTCCATCGGCGCCAATGAAGACACCCGCTTGAACGCCCGAAGCGTCTCTACACCTCTCACCGGCTTGAAGAGTAACATAACACCCTCCGGCGAAAAGTCAAGCGTCTCCGACGAAAAAACGTCGGAAAATACGAAAAAAAGCACCGATAAGCGGACGGAGGAGAAGAAAGCCGGGCGGCCTCCCGCCGAGGCGGAAGACGACGTTATCGTCTATGACTACAGCCGGCTCCAAGTGGGCGACAAGATTTTGTTTGTCAACCAATTCCTTGATCAATGGAAAATCAATTCCAGAAGAGTCGATCAGATCGACGGAGACATGGTGTCCTGCGAAGACGGAACGACTTTCTTCAGAGATTCATATATCGGACATGTGCCGAAGAGTGTTATGGAGAGAGCACCCAGATATACTTCTCAAACGGGTATGGACAACGTTGAAAATGAAGAATGGGCGGAGCGATGGGATCCTGACAATTTCAGCACTCCGGTGCTGGTTTTCGAACGACTGCAAAGGGCATGGGAACGCCACGTCCGAAACATGACAAACAGTCAGTTGTCCCAGGTGCTCCATGACTTCACGAGTAAAGCGCGAGAGCCGTTTCTTCAGGTAAGACGGCTACGGGAGACAGAGGTGTTTCGGGAAAGGATGGCCTTTCCCCTGCGGGTTGTACGGAGACGGGAGAAAGGACTGGAGTCGACTACGGATGTGACTCCGACTCCGCCGCCGAAACAGCTCCCGCTCCGCAGAACACGCCGGCGACGCCGGCCGCTCCGGCGCAGGAGGCGGTCACGCAGCCGCCGGAGGAGAAACAGCATGCTCCGGCGCAGGAGTCAAGTCAGCGGACTTCCGGCGGAAGTCCGGAGGAAGTCCGGAGGAACTCCGCCGGAACTCCGGCGGAACTGCCGGACACGGGGAGGGGGGACGACGGCGGGGAGGACGGGAACGCTCTCTCCCTCGACAGATACAAGACGTGGGGCGGGGACGGCGTACCGTCCCTGTCCAGGCTGGCCGGTGAGATCGCCGACGAGTTCGTCGACGATCTGAGCAAAGGCGGCAGGGTGCTGATCGGCACGTCGCACGGGGATCTGGAGATATTCAGACGCGCCGACGGTCAGTACCAGGTGAAGTCCCCCGACGAGAACTGGCGGCCGAGCCGCACGGTGAGCTACGAGGGCGCGAAAAAAATCATCAGGTCGGCGGTCGAAAGCGGCAGCCGGAAAGTCGGCATACGGCACGAGGCGCGGCCGGACAGTCTCAACGGCAGACAAGTCGTGACCTCGGTGCCGGCGGGATGGCGCGTCGTCCCCGGAAATCCGCCGGGAGTCCCCGCCGGGCACAGACTCGTCACCGACAAGACCGATCCCAAGGTCAGGGGCGGAAACTACGCCTACATCTCCGAAGAGAATCTCCGCCGGCAGGGGGGCGGGACACGGACGCAGACGGCGCAGGACACGGAAAAGGCGGAACCGTCCGGAAAGCGGACGCGGCGCGAGCCGTCCCGGACTGAGACGCGCACTGAAACACGCGCCGACGGGAATCGTCGGCCGGCTCCGGCGGACACGGCCTCGGCTGAAGACACGGTGACCACTCCGAACGGCGAGATGTCGGCACGTGTGTCCTACGAGGTCGTCGACGCCGACGACCTGACGACCAGCGACAGCGACGGATACGACCAGAGGCTTCAGCCCCGCAACAGGGACACCGCCGGAAGCCGGATGCAGATACAGACAATCGCCTCCCGGCTCCGTCCGGAAATGCTGCTGAGCAGTCCGACCTCCGACACGGGAGCTCCGGTGGTGGATTCCAAGGGGCAGGTCGTGAGCGGCAACGGACGGACTCAGGCGATCCGTCTGGCGATTTCCGGCGGCCGCGCCGACGGGTATTTCGACGCCGTCCGCCGATGGGCGGCGGCTCACGGCGTCGCGATTTCCGACGGGGTGAAACATCCGGTGCTGGTGCGCCGCATCAGGGGCGACGTGGATGCGGTCGCTTTCGCGGAGTACTCCAACAGGAGCAACGTGCTTCTGCGCACCGATGCGGAGCAGGCCGAGGCGGACGCTCGGACAATCAAGCGCAACAACCTGCTGCGTCTGCTCAACATCGACGACGACAACGATCTGACAAGTTTCGCCAATCTGGATTTCGTCAACGCATTCATAGCCGCCGTCGGCGACGAAAGTCTGCGCAACTCCGACGGCGTTCCGAACGACAGAGCCATACAGCGCGTGCGCAGGGCGATCCTCGCGGCGATATTCGACGGAGTGGAGAACTCGCGCCGGACCGTGACCGCGCTGATCGAGAACGGCGAGAATCTCGGGCTCATGCAGCAAATCAAGGGCGTGATGGCGGCCGGAGCGAGGCTTGTGAAGATCTCTCACGACAAGCCCGGCTACGATCTGCGTCCTCACCTTGCGCGCGCTCTGCAGGATCTTGTTGAGTACAAGCAGCATCAGCGGGCTGGAAACATACGCAAGCTGGACGACTACATCGGACAGCAGGACATGTTCGACTCAGGCCGCTCCATGGAGGCCGAGCGGATTCTGCGCCGTCTGGGCAACGCCAGAAGCGTCAAGCAGACAAGCGACTATCTGAATCGGTACTCCGAACTGGCGCGGCGGGTGGATCTCTCCACGAAAGACATGTTCGGACAGAAGCCTCCGTCCATGGGCGACATCCTTGATCAGCTGGAGAACGAGAATTCCGGGCAGATCGACATGTTTCAGCAGCCGGAGCGGACGGAGGCGGCGAATCCTGAGCCGCAAAACACAGAAACTCCGGCGGAAAGCGGACAGCGGGACGATACTTTCAGCGGGAATCTGCTCCGAAAATTCAGGGACGTGCGGGATGCGATTGCCGAACTGTTCCGGATTGCGACATCGCGGAGCGGTCACAACAAGGTCTTTGTCAATTTCGCCCAGATTGACGAGGATGTGCGCAGCCGCCTTGAACGGGATACCGGGCTGAATCTTCAAGGGGTCCAGGCGCATGGCATGGATGAGTCATTCGTCCGTCATGCCGTTTCCCGGCACGGGGAAAGCAATGAAATTCACTCCGGGCAGCCGCCGGTTACGGCAGAGGATTTTCAGCTGATTCCGGAAATCGTTCGTCATTACGACAAAGCGAAGCTCATTGGTAAAAATGCGCAAGGGAAACCGCTGATTCGATACAGGAAAAAGAGCGGGGACATTTATTACCACATCGAAGAAGTGAGAAGCGGTCAGGAGAAGCTTGCCGCCGTGACCATGTATAAAAACGCCGGGAGTACTGCAGCGCGTGGTTCCTCCATCGGCGCCAATGAAGACACCCGCTCAATCGCCCAAAGCGTCTCTACACCTCTCACCGGCTCGAAAGATACTGTACCACCCTCCGGCGAAAAATCAAGCGTCTCCGACGAAAAAACGCCGGAAAAAACGAAAAAAAACACCGACAAGCGGACAGAGGGGAAGAAGCAGTCCGTGCAGACGGACGAACAGGAGCAGAGGGGCGGCTCGGATCAGGGTAAGGCCGACGTGCTGGCCGACGATCCGGAAAGCGGCAGAAGGGCGGAGGAGAAAGCGGAGGCGGAAGCCGAAGCGGAGAAAGCGCGGAAGAAGTCATCCGGCGGGACCCGGGGCGGAGTCATCGAGGATTTCGGCGAGAAGCTGGAGGGCGCGAGAAAAGACTACTGGCGGAAATACCTCGCCTCGCTGGGAGTGTCCGACTCCGACGAGGATCTCGCGGCGCAGCCTCTGTCGAAGGCTTTTCCGAAGCCGGACTACGACGCGCTGATCGCCTCCGGCATGCCGCCGCAGGCGGTCGCAGCCGTTCACGCCATGCGCGACGAGATAGGGAGGAAGCCGCGCACCGGCTGGGGGATGGCTCTGTATCTCATGAGTTTGAAAGCGGCGCGTGAGTTCGCCATGGCCGTCATGGATAACCCGCAGTCCGACAAAATCGGGCGGATGATCGACGCGATACGGGAAAAGAGCGAGGATATTTCCGGCATGATCGACGTGTACGAGGCTCTCGGCCATTCGCCGGAGGCGGGGGGCTACCGTCTGCATCATGCGTCAAGCATCTATTCCCAGAGTCAGCCGGACAAGCACAGCGGCTGGTATTTCAGAAGCGAGGGCGGAGTGCGGTCGCCGCTCTACGACACCAAGGAAGAGGCCGTCGCGGCCATGAAGCGGCATTTCGCCGAGCATCGCGAGGAGGCGGAGAAGTCGCGGCGTCGGAACAGGGAGAAGCCGGAAGAGCGGCTCGGCGTCATTTATAATTCGCTTCTCCGCAAGCCGTATATGATTACCTACAAAAAAGGGCGCAAGGGCTCCCGCTTAATCAAGGGTTTCGACACCGTGGAGGAGGCGAACGCCTATCTGGCCGAGAACCGGGAGAAGCTCCTGGAGGCGCTGGAGAAGCAGGACGTCGCCGAGCAGAAGCTGACATACTACGTCGTACGTAACCGCAGGACGGGCGGGGGGCGTTACTTTGTCGGCAAGGTGCTGTCGAGCAGGGAGGCCGTGCCTTTCCGGGAGTTCGACACCGAGGAGGAGGCGAAGAAGTATTTCGACGAACACTGGAGGGAGCTGCCTGAAATCTGGGAGAAGATGCGCCGCGCCACCTCGGAGCGCGGGGAGCTGAACCGCGAACGGATCGGAGAGGATTACCGCCGGGGAAAGGACGTGACGCCGGAGATGTTCCAGGAGGCGTTCGGATTCAGGGGCGTGCAGTTCGGCAACTGGGTGGGCAAGACCCGGGAGCGGCAGGACAGCCTGAACCGCGCCTACGACGCGCTGCGGGATCTGGCGGGAGTTCTCGGCGTGCCCGCCCGGGCGTTGTCGCTCAACGGTGAGCTGGGACTGGCGTTCGGGGCGCGGGGGCGGAACGGCGCGGCCTCGGCTCACTACGAGCCGGATCAAATCGTCATCAACCTGACACGGACGCGCGGCGCGGGAAGTCTGGCGCACGAGTGGTTTCACGCGATAGACAACTACTTCTCGCGCAAGGGAGCCTCCGCCCGGGAATTTCTTTCCGAGCGGGGGCTGGACGGACCCCTGATTAGAGGGATCCGGCCGGAAACCGTCGCGGCGTTCAGAAGAGTCCTCTCCGCCCTGCGGGAGCGGACCCGGATGCCGGAGCGTTCGCGGAAGCTTGACGCGCTGCGGGGGAAGAAGTACTGGAGCACCGGCCGGGAGATGGCGGCGCGTGCGTTCGAGGCGTACGTGCGGGACAGGATCCGCAGCTCCGGCGGAAGCAGCGACTATCTGGCCAATATTCTGGACGAGGAGGAGTACGACCGCCGCCGCGCGGCGGACACCGAGGGGACGGTCGCCGAATCGCATTATCCGTATCCGACGGGGAGCGAGATGCCGGCGGTGCGGGAGGTGTTCGACAATCTGTTCAGGACGCTTGAGACGAAGACAGAGAACGGCAACGTCGCGTTCTACTCCCTCAACAGCAGGCCGGAAAGCGTGGATGACTACCGGAACATGCCCGGACACCCGCGCCCGGCGAAAGTGCATTTTAACAGCGTAAAGGAGCTGTACGACATCTACAGGCGGGAGTATCTCGGCAGGACGATAACGGCCGTATCAGGACACACCGTCACGTTCAAGCCCGGTCATTTTTTCCGTCTGATAGCGAAGAAGCCGGACGGAGTCCGCAAGGGATTCGTCGCCAAGGCGCGTAGTGCGGCCGAGGCGATTCAGATGATCGAACGTGGGGAGATCGACTTCACCGACATCGCGGGGTACCAGTCGTTTCGCGCTGAAAACATACTTCTGTTCAAGGATGTGCTGACCGACGCTGATTTCTTCTACGAAGAAAACGGCAGAATCAATTTCGGCAAGAAATACGAGGGGATACGGGACGCCGACGGATTTCTGGACGTCACAATCGGGACGGACGTCGCCGGCAAGCTGGGTCCGGTCAGTTTCCATCCGAGAAAATTCACCAAGAAGCTGCAGGACAAGGAAAATTTATATTGGGTTGTCGCGGGAAAGCCAGTCCCCGCGAACAATACCGCAGGCGCAGTCACTGGCAGACAATCCTACGGCGATTGGGACATCACGGGTAACTCAGCCCCCGTCATGGCCGCCGACGGCACAGCTGCTGAGAAGCACTCCTACGGCGTTCGAGGCAATATACCGCCTGAATCCGACAATGCAACACCAGGAACCGAAAAATTCCGGAAAGACATCGACGAATACAGGAAATATCTTGACGGACGCATAGCGGACGGGACGCTGTCGCTGCACGGGAAGCAACGGGAAGTGCTGGAAAGGTTCTATCAGGATTTTCCGCTGGGCAGGGAAATCACCAACAGTCTGGGAGAGCACTTCTATTTCATGCCCGCCGACGGCGGAAGTCTGAGCGACTACATCCAGCACTTTGCGGTGAAGAGAACCACTGCGGGCGGAGTGTACAAGGAAAGTTTTTCTGCGGAATTTCTAAAACTGTTTCCCCGTATCGAAGACACGCTGCGGAAATATGATCGGCGCATTCTCGGCATGACTCCGGACGGGCAGCCTCGCATATACTTCTGCCGGAAAGTGGACAAGAACCATGTGGTGGTAGTGGCCAGCGACGCCGACGGGAGACTGCTGCCGTGGACTCATTTTGAACCGACGGACGGGTATGTCGCCCGCAGGCTGGTTGAACCTGAAAACCGGTTGATCGCGCAGTACGGCGTGAGGGATCGCGATGGAAGACGGCGCAATGCGGAAGAGTACGAACACCTGAAATCGGTTATCCCGTTGTACTTGGCAACTGCGGAGGGCTCGCCGGGGTTATCGCGCCAAGCCGCAACCCCGACCGCTGATGAGAGTATACACCGATCCGGCGGCGATTCAACCCCTGGTTCTCAAAAAAATCAGGAAAATTCCGAGCCTATCGCGGAGTACTCCAAGACAGTCTACACCGGCAGCGGCGTGGAGTGGGAGGGGGGCAAACCCAGTCTGCACTACGTCAACACGGGCGAAGGATCGCAAATCTACGGCTGGGGGCTCTATGCGTCGGACAATCCGGAGGTCGCACGGTGGTACGCACAGAACGATGCGGAGCGGAAAGACAATGTCGCGAAAGTGACGGTGAACGGAAAGACGTATGCTGTCAAAGATCTTGCCGATGCTGCGATGCCGAGGTGGTACTGGAACGTCCTGTGCGCGATTTGGACTCAAGACGGCAATCGGGAGAAAGCGCAGGATTCTCTGCGGCAGGCGGCAAAAGAAGTGGAGGGCCTTGCTGATTTCCGAGATGAATATTCGGATTATCTCAAAGGGGTGGAGTTCCTGCAAGACAAGCGTAATACGTTTTCAACCGACATGGGGCGTCACGTCTACAAACAGACTTTCTGGCCGGACAAAAAGGAGAACCTGATCGACTGGTACGAAAAAATTTCGCCGGAACAGGGGCGGCTGATTGCTGAGCAGTTGAAAAAAGAGGGACTGTGGCTGGATAAAGACCGGAATATTGAAGAGCAGAAAATGACCGAGTTGCTCTCCAAACCGGAAAACCGTCAAAAAAAATCCTTTCGGGAGCAACAAAAAAATATCCGCCGGCTAAGTTTTCAGGCAATTTTGGCACCGGACGAGGTTCCTCAGTCAGAAAGAGGACTTTATAGAAAATCTGTGTTTGACGGAAGTCATTTATCTCGAACGGGCGAGTTTATTTACGACGAACTCGAATATCTACTAGGCTCCCCGCAGGCTGCGAGCGAGTTTCTGTACCGCGCCGGGATAGACGGGATCACTTATCCGGGCGGCAAATCCGGCGTGCGCAACTACGTCGCTTTCTCGGACAATGATATAAGAGTTGATGATCACGCCGCATATTCCCTTTCCGACCGCAGTCAGGTGAATCCCGTGGAGACGGACGCGAGGATCCGCGCCGAGTACGCCGCCGAGCTGGGCAAAGGCTACACTCCGGAGTCGGTGGCGGAGTGGGATCGGAAAGCGGTGGATTGGATCCTGCGTCAGGGCGGCGTGGATCAGGCCGTCGACATGGTGCTGAACGACACGGAGCACAGCGACCGTCACGTGGCCGGCCTGGTGCGCCGCCATCTGATGAACAGCAGTGTGTTCGCGTCGCTGGATCCGGAGAAGCGGACGAAACTGGAGCTGAAGCATGTTTTCGCCGGCACGGAGTGGGGGCGCGAGGGCGTGGCGCGTAAGCTGGCGAGCCTGACACTGGACAGCTACGAGAAAGTAAAGGCTCTGTTCGACCGTCTGCACCGCGACATGCCGGATCCGGAGCGCGTCAGGATGCGCAACCGGATACTGGACGAGACGGGGGTGGACATCTACAGCCTGCCAGGGGACATAGCCGACGACAAGCGGAGGCTGGACGCGCTCCTGCGATCTGAAAATCTGGAGAGATTGAGGAAAGGGTCGAAGAATTTTTATAGGGGCAAACCGAAACCTGTCAATCTTGACAGGGGATGGAAGATTTTCATTCCTAGAACAGGATTACAGGAGGCATTGAATCATATTCCCCGCACATGGAAAAATTATTCTTCTGAATATATGACACTGCCGCTTATTGATCAAATGCTGATCAATGCAAAATACGAAAAAGACCTGACCACGCAAACAGGCAGATCGGGGGACAGAATTTCAATCTTCAACGTGTCGGTGTGCTTAGAGGACGGGAAGATCTACAACGCGAGAATGGTGGTCAAACATTTCGGAGAAAACACAAATTACCACGACCACAGGCTGACAACGTTCGAGGCATTGCCGGACCAAGGTTACGCCCCGGGAGACTTGGCCTCCTCAGTCAATGCCTCTGTCTCAGGGCCGGATTCACGCATAAGCCCCCCGGAGCTGGGCGGAATCAGCACTGACACTGGGAATAGTATTACTCCCTCCGGCGAAAAAATGATAACGTCCCACGAATTGCGCAAATTTCCTGAGAGGCACTTGAAAAAGGCCTGT
>CAYODJ010000024.1:0-34499 GCA_964402715.1 uncultured Victivallaceae bacterium | reverse complement strand
CGACATCTCGGATCAGGCGACGACCGGAACCGCCTCCATACTTTACAACGGAGACACTCCAACCGGCGTCGGCGACCGCCACGGCGATTCCATCAACGTCGTCTGGGCCGACGGACATGTCACCAACTCCGCAAGGAAAGTGCTTGCGGCAGGCAAGGATCCGATCGAAGGCACTTTCACAGACAAGAGCTGGTACTATTACGTTCACCTGAAGTGACCGCGACGCGCATCTCCTCCGGAGGAGATTACTTCAATCCTCCGGAGCGCCGTGCGGATGTCGCCTTCAGTCCGTAGCGGGAATCGCCGCGGCGGCCGCTTTCAGATCTGGAGATTCTCTCTCCGCAGTGTTTCGTATTTTATGTTCCGGGAGTTCGGACAGGAAACGTGAACCTCATCGCCGGGGGGGCTGGGCGGAGACTTGATGCGCGTCCGGCGGAATCATTTCATCTCGGGATCGCGTCCGCGGACAGCGCTTTCAGTCTGTTGCGTTCCCATACGGTGAACCATGACGGGGCGTCGACGCGTATTTCCCGCTTTCCGGCGGGCACGGCGAAACACAGCCGCGGGTTGTCGCGGGTGCGCCAGCTGGGAAGCCTGAAGGAGCGATCCACGGGAGCGATCAGGACGAGGTCGCTCCAGGCCATCGGCAGTTCCACCGTGAACGGCTTGTCGGCCGATGAGCGTATAATCCAGCCTCGACGGCCGGGCGTGCTGGTGATGGAGACGGATCGCACCTGTCCGCGGACGATCGGAGGCAGATGCGCATAATGGTCAAGCCAGCCGAGGACGAGCCTCATCCACTTCATGGGTTCATGATCACCCCTGAATCTGGGGGGAAGAGGGGCGTACTCTATCCAGTTGACCGGATCCGCGCTGGCGAGTTCGTCGGAAGAGAGCCGTGATCCCGGTGACAGCTGTCCGCGGCAGCTGACGGCGGCCGCGATCGTCAGCGGCAGCAGGATGAGAAGCGTGAAAAGGCGCGGCGCGACGACTCCGCGCAGCAGCCGTAGCAGCATCGCATACAGCACGACCAGCAGCACGGAAGCCGGCGCCAGCAGCCGCCATGGGAACTGAAGCGACCAGAGCAGGGTGCTGCGCTGATAGAGAGGCCATGTGACGCGGTTCATGAAGAGGAAATAAGCCGCCAGACATCCTGCGACCAGGATCAGTCCGGGCAGACGGCGGCGCCACCGGCGCCGCTGCCGGGGAGAACGACGCAGCGCGACCAGAGAGAGCGTCGCCAGCAGCGCGAATCCCAGCAGGAAACCGGTATCCAGCTGCGGGTCGACTGAGTTTCCGGCGTGTCTGTCGGTGAGAAAGTTTATGAGGAATTCACTGGGGGCGACGAAGAAATTGCCGGGATTCTGCAGCATAAGGTACCCCACGTCGAAGAGGAAGTGATCCCGCTGCGCATTCCACAGGATCGCCCACGGCGCGGCGACTGCGGCTCCGGCGCACCCGCCGAGCGCGGCTTCGGCAAGCAGGCCTTTCCGCCGTGCAGGGTGGAGGATGAAGGCGGCGCACAGCGCGCCCAGCGGCAGAAGCATGGCGGCCGCGAATATGGCCGGATGCGCGAAGAAAAGTCCGATTCCGACCGCGGCGCCCCATCGCCCCGCCTCGCCGTGCAGCATTACGCGCAGGCTCCATGCGGCCAGCAGCGGAATCAGCGCCATCGCCGCGAATTCGGCCATGGCTCCGCGCACCATGACGTCGGTCTGCGCGTAGTGAAGGTGAATGAAGACGAGGCTCAGCATGCCGGAGTGCACTCTCGGCAGCCGCAGCACGCGGCAGCAAAGGTACAGTCCGAGACCGCCGAGGACGCCGAAGAGGACGGTCGCAATCACCAGCGCGGTCTTGACGTCCGCTCCGCACAGCAGAAATCCCATGGCGGTCGTGGTGAACAGCCGCGGGTAGTACAGAGGCATGGGAGATCCCAGTCCGCAGTTCTCCGCCGTGCTCCACAGCGGCAGCCAGTCGCCGGCGCGCCACGCGTCGGCGAACTGCAGAACTCTGGCCGCCGTCGAGCGCTGTTCGTGTGTGACGGGCCAGCCGTCGGCGCACCACAGACCGAGCGTGCCCAGCAGGGCGGACAGTATCTGCGCGGCGATCAGCAGCGTCATGGCGCGGAGTCCGAAAGACTGTTTTCTCATATTTTCGGTTCCCGGTTCCGGGCGCCTCCGGAACGGCTGTCTGCGGACGCCGAGCGGACGTCCGGTCACGGCCTCATCCTGCGATTTCAATCCTGAAGTGCAAACACGGACGGCGGCAACATATCACATCCGGTTCGCAAATGCAATCCTGCCCGTTTGAGTCGCCGCGACTGTCCTGCGGCGTCGACGCCGGCGGAGCACGCGATCGCTTCTGGACAAAACAGCGCCGACGCGTTATATTCCGGGGCGCGTCTTCCGTATGTCGCCGTCGGATGCGGCAGCGGACGTGACGCGGTCCGGATTCGATTGAAAACCAATACGGTGCGGGTTCCTGACATGTCGCAGCGCGTGCGGAAAAAATCTCGAAAAAAACCTCTTCCTCTGTGGAAAATTTTTCTCGGCGAGGTTATCTTATACGGTTCGTTTGTCTGCGGAGGCGCGACGGCCGACGCGGCTGACGGGATTTTCAACGACGTGGGACGGAACGGGGCGGCGGCTCATGCGCGGCAGGATGATGCGCAACGGCCGCGTGAGCGCGGCGTCGCGTCCGACGATATCGGCGACGCCGAGAGAAGCCTGGCACGGCTCGAGCGGGAGAATCGTCTTCTGCGCGAAGAGGTCGAGCGGAACCGGCGGAGCCTTGATGAAATAACCAAACAGTATCAAGAGCAGAATGAGCAGAATCGGCAGCTCCGGCTGGTTCTATCCGGCGCGTTGGCAAGTGGACAGGTGCGAGGCGCCGGGGAACGGGAAGAACAGCTGTTGCGGGCGATGAACGATACTGCTGAAAGCGGCCGAGCGCTTGCCCTGAAGGCCGTGGAATTCTGCGAACTGGTGGAGGCGCAGACGAGCCTCCTGCCTCTGGAGAGGATCAGACAGGCGGAGATACGTCTGTGCGCCGACGAGCTCAGACGCGCGTCGCGCCAGTTCGTCGCGCTGACCTCCGGCGACTCGGACGGCGGCACGCTGGAGAAGTGCCGCGTCCTCGCGGTCGACCGGGGTTTGTCGGTGGTCGTGTTGTCGGTGGGAACGGTGCATGGCGCGTTCAACGGGCTCATGTACTACGTCGGGAAGGACAAGGCTGTGCTAAGAGTGGTCGGCGTACGGCCGTTCGTCGCGGCGGCTCAGCTGGTTTCCGGCGACATCGAAGAGATTGCTCCAGGGATGGAGGCCGTGACGCAGCGAACGAAAGCAAAGTAAGAGAGAACCAGATCATGGAAGTGAGAGCTTTGACTAAGAATGTGCGGATTTCGCCCGAAAAGGCGCGGCACGTCTCGCGTCTGATTCAGGGAAAGACCGCCAGCGAGGCGCTGGCCATCGTCGAACTGACACCCCGCAAGGCGGGACGGCTGATCGGCGAGACGCTGCGCTCGGCCGTGGCGAACGCCGAAAACAACTTTGACCTGAACCGCAGCGAGCTGAGCGTCAAGACGGCGCTGGTCAGCCCCGGTCCGATCATCCGGCGTTTCCGGCCCAAGGCTCGCGGCTCCGCGGGACGGATCCGGAAGCGGACCAGCCATCTGGAAGTGATTTTGACGGACAACAAATAAGGGACAGCATCGTGGGACAGAAAGTAAATCCGATCGGATTGAGAACGGCGCTCACCAAGAACTGGGAATCCCGCTGGTTCGCCGGCAAGAACCTCTTCGGCGAATGGCTTCATGAGGATCTCAGGATTCGGAAGTTCATAAAGGAACAGTACGTCATCAAGGGCAAGAACGAGCTGGCGGCGGCCGCCGCGGCGATTTCGCGCATCCAGATCGAGCGGTACTCCAGCCGCATCCGCATCACCATCTTCTCCGCCCGTCCCGGGCTTCTGATCGGGCGCAAAGGCGAGGAGATGGACTCGCTGCGCCAGGCGATTTCGAAGCTGGTCGACAGCAAGGAGGTGTTTGTCGAGATCGTCGAGATCCGCCGCGCCGAGGTGAACGCGCAGCTGGTGGCCGAGAACATCGCCCAGCAGCTGGAGCGCCGCATCGGATTCCGGCGCGCGATGAAGAGGGCCATCCAGACCGCCATGGACATGGACGTGGACGGCATCAAGGTGAACTGCGCCGGACGTCTCGGCGGCGCGGAGCTGGCCAGGGAGGAGCAGTACAAGGAGGGAAGGGTGCCGCTGCATACGCTGAAGGCCAACATCGACTACGGCTTCGCGGAGGCGGGCACAACGGCCGGGAAGATCGGCGTCAAGGTTTGGATATGCCACAAAGAGGGTATGGAGGATCAGAATTATGCCGCTAATGCCAAAAAGAGTAAAGTACAGAAAGGTGCAGCGCGGAAGTAACGCTGGCCTCGCCACCAGCAACGACAAGCTGGATTTCGGCGACTACGCCATTCAGGCGCTGAGCCGGGGGTACGTCTCCAACAATCAGATTGAAGCGGCGCGTGTGGCCATCACCCGTCATCTGAAACGCCGCGGCAAGGTCTGGATCCGTCTCTTCCCGTACCGCTCCGTCACCAAGAAGCCGCTGGAGGTGCGCATGGGCAAAGGAAAGGGCAACGTGGAGGGCTGGAACGCTCCGGTCAAGCCGGGACGCGTGCTGTTCGAAATCTCCGGATGCAGCGAGGCTCTGGCGCGGGAGGCGATGAGCCGCGCCGCCAACAAGCTGTGTCTCCGTTGCAAGTTCCTGACGAGGGAGGGGTAGACGTCATGAAGAATCAGGCAATCCGGGAGTTGACCGACGCGGAGCTGGCGAGTCGTCTGAGCGATTTGCTGCGTGAGAAACTTAACCTTAAAATTCAGTCGCGCACCGGACAGCTGGAGAAGACGGCCCGCGTGCGGCAGGTGAGGCGCGACATCGCGCGGATCCTGACCGAGCAGACCAGCCGCGCTGCCGCCAAGACCGAGTGAGGTGTTATGATGAGTGAAGCGAACGAGAAGCGTGGTTTGCGCAAGGAACGTGTCGGGGTGGTGGTCAGCGACGTCCAGGACAAGACCATCGTGGTCAAGGTCGACCGCCGCACGCCCCATCCGCTGTACAAGAAAGTGATCAAGGTGCGGAAGAAATTCACTGCGCACGACGAGAACAACGAGGCGAGGATCGGCGACACGGTGCGTATCGTCGAGACGCGCCCGCTGAGCAAGAACAAGTGCTGGCGGCTCCTTGAGATCATCAGCCGTGCGGCGGAATGAACCCCGGGGGGAGACGCAAACATGATTCAGATGCAGACTAAGCTCGAGGTGGCCGACAATTCCGGCGCCAAATCGATGATGGTGGTGACCATTCTGGGACAGGCGAAGCGGAGCGCCGGCGTCGGGGATATCGTGACGGCGGCCGTGCAGGAGGCGATTCCCGACGGAACGGTGAAAAAGGGGCAGGTCGTCAAGGCGGTCATCGTGCGCACCTCGGCGAAAATCCGGCGTCCGGACGGCTCTTATCTGAGATTCGACGAGAACGCCGGCGTGATCATAGACAAGGACAAGAATCCGGTCGGGACGCGCATTTTCGGTCCGGTGGCGCGCGAGCTGCGTGAGAAGAACTTCATGAAGATCATTTCGCTGGCGCCGGAGGTGCTGTGATGAAGAAATATCATGTGAAGAAGGGCGACAAGGTATTTGTGAATTCCGGAAACTGGAAGGGCGAGAGCGCGGTCATCACCGCCGTGCTTCCCGAGAAGGATCGGGTCGTCCTGGAATTCCAGAACAAGAAGGATCGGCGGATCGGCATGCGGACGCTGAAGAAAAGCAAGGCCAACCCGAACGGCGGCATGGCGGAGCGGTCCGTTTCCGTGCACGTTTCCAACGTCGTTCCGTTCGTCGACGGCAAGGGCGAGAAGAAGACGGAGTGAATACAAGATGCCTGATATGAAGAAGAAGTATCTGGGAGAGGTCCGCGCGGCGCTCCAGGCCAAGATCGGCTACCGGAACGTCATGCAGATTCCCAAACTGGAAAAGATAGTTCTCTCCACGGGGTTGAGCTCGGGCTGCGAGCGCGACGCCTTCACCGAGGCGAAGAAGCAGATCGGCGCCATCACCGGACAGCTTCCGGTGATCACCAAGGCGCGCAAGAACGTGTCCAATTTCAAGCTCCGCGCAGGCATGCAGAACGGAGTGATGGTCACGCTCCGCGGCGAGCGCATGTACGAGTTCCTGGATCGTTTCGTGCACAACGCCATGCCCAGGGTGCGCGACTTCCGCGGCATTCCCAAGGACGGCTTCGACGGGGCCGGCAATTACAACGTCGGCATTCCGGACATCACGGTTTTCACGGAGATCGATCCGGACAAGCTCAAGTATCCGCTCGGCCTGAACATCACGATGGTCACGACGGCCAAGAAGGACGAAGAGGCGTTCGAGCTTTTGAAGATGCTGGATGTTCCGTTCGCGGAATGAACGTTATGGAAGGAAGCATGTAACATGGCTAAAACCAGTTTGATTGTCAAGGCGCTCCGCGGCAGCAAGTTCAAAGCCCGCAACTACACCAGGTGCAAGGCGTGCGGCCGCGCCCGCGCGTACATCGGGAAGTTCCAACTCTGCCGCATCTGTTTCCGGGAGCTGGCGTCCAAAGGTCAGATTCCCGGCGTGACCAAGGCCAGTTGGTAGAGAGGGGGGCATCATGAGTATGCAGGATCCGATTGCCGATATGCTCACCAGACTCCGCAACGCCGGAATGGCGGGGCTCAGGGAGGCGGCCATGCCCAGCTCGAAGGAGAAGGAGGCCATCGCCGCCGTCTTCAAGCAGGAGGGGTACATCAAGGATTATTCGGTGACGGAGGACGGCGTCAAGAAGACGCTCGTGGTGGAGCTGAAGTATTACAACGGGAAACCGGTGATCGAGGGTCTGGAGCGGATCAGCAAGCCCAGCCGGCGCATGCACTGCGGCAGCGGCGGCATCCCGCGGGTGCGCAACGGGCTCGGCACGGTGGTTCTGTCCACCCCGCACGGCATCATGAGCGGTGCGCAGGCCGCCAAGGAAAACGTCGGCGGCGAGATCATCTGTTACATCTGGTAAGTCAAGGATATTCTCATTATGTCTCGAATTGGAAACATGCCGGTCGCGATTCCCGACGGAGTCAAGGTGACGATCGCGGACGGCGTCGTGACGGTGAAGGGTAAATCCGAGCTGTCGATGCCGTTGCCGCCGCTGGTTTCGGCGGCGGTCGAGGACGCGAAAGTCGTGGTCCGCCGTCAGGACGGTGAACGGGCGTCCAGCGCGATGCAGGGTCTGACCCGCAGCCTGGTGAACAACATGATCATCGGCGTCACGGACGGATTCAGGAAGGAGCTTCAGATTGTCGGCGTGGGCTACCGCGCCCAGATCAGCGGCAAGAAACTGGTGTTGAACCTGGGCTATTCCCACCCGATCGAGTACGCGGTGCCGGACGGCGTCAGGATTTCAGTGGCCGACAACGTCAAGATCACTGTCGAGGGAGCGGACAAGCAGCTGGTCGGCCAGGTGGCCGCCACCATCCGCGGATTCCGGCAGCCCGAGCCGTACAAGGGGAAGGGCATCCGGTACGCCGATGAGCAGATCACGCTGAAGGAAGGGAAATCCGTCGGGTAAGCCCGCATAGGAGCTGTTGAATATGTCAGTCAGAAGCAATAAAGAACAGCGCATGCGCCGTCATCTGCGCATCCGCAAGAAGATTTCCGGAACGGCGCAGTGCCCGCGGTTCTGCGTCAGCATCACTGCCAACAACATTTACTGTCAGTTCATCGACGACGAGAAAGGCGCGACGCTGGCGGCGGTGTCCAGTCTGGATTCCGAGTTCAAGTCCGAGAACGCCAGGCCCAATCTGGCGGGCGCCGCCCTGCTGGGCAGGCTGGCGGCGAAAAGGGCTCAGTCGGCGGGCATTTCCGCAGTGGTTTACGATCGTTCTGGATATCGCTATCATGGCCGAGTGAAGGCTATCGCCGAAGCCGCCAGGGAGCAGGGATTAAAATTCTAGGAGCGTATGGCAGATATGGCGAAGCGTGAAAACGTCAGGGGTGAGGAAGCCGTCGACAACGAGGTGGGTGAAAGCGTAATCAGCATCAACCGGAACACCAAGGTCGTCAAGGGCGGCAAGAACTTCAGTTTCGGAGCGCTGGTGGTGGTCGGAGACCGCAGGGGACGCGTGGGATACGGCTACGGGAAGGCCAACGAGGTTTCCGACGCGATCCGCAAGGGCGGCGAGAGCGCCAGACGCAGCATGGTGCATGTGCCGATGCACGGCATGACGCTTCCGCATGAAATCGAGGTGAAATTCGGCGGAGCCAGGGTGCTGCTCAAACCGGCCAGCGCCGGCACCGGGCTGATCGCGGGCGGCGCGGTCCGCGCCATTCTCGAGCTCGCCGGAGTGCAGGATGTGCTGGCGAAGTCGCTCGGCGCGAGCAACGCCGCCAATGTCGCCAAGGCGACGTTCAAGGCGATTTCGATGCTCCGCAGCAGGAGCAGCGTTCTGGAGCGGCGCGGTCTGACCGCCAAGCAGCCGTTGTGAGTGCGGGGAAAGCTATTGACATTTGCAGAAAACGAGGTTTTGGAGTCACGGTTATGAAATTGCATGAACTTAGCTCGAATCCCGGAGCGCGGCATCGGCGCAAACGCGTCGGCCGCGGCGACAGCTCCGGGATGGGGAAGACCTGCTGTCGCGGCGAAAAGGGTCAGAAGTCCCGCTCCGGATCGTCGGTCCGTCCGTTTTTCGAGGGAGGTCAGATCCCGCTGTTCCGCCGTCTGCCGAAACGGGGATTCAACCATCCGGATCATGTCGAGTACCATCTGGTCAATCTTTCCGTGCTCGAGGAGCATTTCGAATCCGGCGAAGTGGTGGACATGGAGTCGCTCCGCGGGAAAAGACTGCTGGGCAAGAGCGACCGTGCGCTGAAAGTGCTGGCGGACGGGTCGCTCAGCAAGGCGCTGACGGTCAGGGCTCAGAAGTTCTCGGCCGCGGCCAAGGACGCGATCGAGGCGGCCGGCGGCAGGGCGGAGGTCGTCGGGTAGCGATCCGCCCGCAGGGGCGGCTTTCGCCAGCGTGCGCAGGTAGTATACTGGTTAGGTGGAAGATGTTTGCTGCGTTCAGAAATCTGTGGAAAGTCAAGGAACTGCGGAACAGGCTGCTGTTCACCTCGCTGATCATCGTTCTGGTGCGTGTCGCCAGCAACATCCCCTGTCCGGGCGTCGATCCGGCGGCGCTGGAGGAGTATCTTGCCGCCCTGTCCGGCGGATCCGAAGGCGGCTTCATGGCGCTGATAGATCTCTTCTCCGGCGGCGCCCTGGCGCATTTCGCCCTCGGCGCGCTGGGAATCATGCCGTACATCACGGCGTCGATCATCATGCAGCTGCTGGTGCCGGTGATCCCGTCGCTCGAGAAAATCAGCAGGGAGGGCGAGTCTGGACGTCAGAAAATCTCCCAGTACACGCGCTATCTGACGATCGTCGTGTGTCTGGTGCAGGGTTTCATGGTCGCTCTGGCGATGGTCAATCCCGGAAGACTGGGACTGAGGGAGCCGTCCGCGCCGCTGTTCACCGGCTCGCAGCCGGCTTTCGTCTTCACGACGGTGGTAGTCATCACCTGCACGACGATGGTCTTCATGTGGCTGGGCGAGCAGGTGACCGAACGCGGCATCGGCAACGGGGTGTCGATCATCATCACCATCAACATCGTCTCCAGACTGCCGCATTCGGTCATAGAGCTTGTGCAGATGGCGCTGAAGGGAGCGACGCCCGACGGCAATTCGTTCAAACCGGTGCAGCTTCTGCTTCTCCTGGCGGTTTTCGCGGCGGTGACGGCCGCGACGATTCTGCTGTCGCAGGGATATCGCCGCGTGCCGATTCAGATGGTGCGCAAGGCCATGGGCAGTCAGCTGACCTCCGGCAGCACCTACATGCCGCTCAAGGTCAACTTCGCCAACGTCATGCCGATCATCTTCGCCGGGGCCATCTTGATGATTCCCGAATACCTCTTCAGGTATCTGCAGTGGCAGCGGCTTGCGGTATGGTTCCGCGTGGACGGCATGGGATACAGCATCGCCTACGGCGTCCTGATTCTGGTGTTCAGCTATTTCTGGGTGGCGAATCAGTTCAACCCCATCCAGATCGCCGACAATCTGCAGAAGGAGGGGGCGTTCATTCCCGGAATCAGTCCCGGTCAGGCGACTTCCGACTATCTGGACACGACGATGACCAGGGTGACGTTCGGCGGAGCCGTGTTTCTGATGGTTCTGGCTCTGTTCCCGATGTTTCTGTACAGCAATTTTCACATTCCGTTCATGGTGGCGCAGTTTTTCGGCGGCACAAGTCTGCTGATCATGGTCGGCGTGGTTCTGGACACGATGCGTCAGATGGAGTCGCATCTGACCATGCGTCACTACGAGGGATTTCTGAAGAGCGGCCGGCTGAGAGGAAGGAGCGGGCGCTGAGCGGAGAACGGCGCTCCGTCCGGACGGAACGCATCCGCGGCGGCGGAGGCACGGTTCCCGCAGTCCGCGTCTCCCGCTGACACGGCTGATGAGAGAGACACATGTCGGATTTGGTTATCGCCATTGACGGTCCAGCGGCGTCGGGCAAGAGCACCATCGCCCGGATTCTGGCGCACCGCCTCGGAATGATCTGCGTCAACACCGGCAACATGTTCCGCGCGGTGACCTGGGCGGCGCGGCGATCGGGAATCAGGGACGCCGCGGACTGCACTGCGGCGAAGCTCGCGCCGGTGCTCGCCGATCTCTCCCTGGATTACGAACAGGATCAGCACGGCAGTCTGGAGCTGCGGGTTAACGGCGAATTCCCCGGCGACGCGCTGCGCGCGCCGGAGGTGACCGCGCTGGTCAGTCAGGTGTCGGCTCTGGCTCCGGTGAGAAGCTTTCTGAAGCGCCGGCAGCGGGAGATGGCCGATCGCGGCAGATGGCTGGTCATGGAGGGTCGGGACATCGGCACGGTGGTTTTCCCGCGTGCCCGCTACAAGTTCTTTCTGACGGCGACGCCGCTTGAACGCGCGCGGCGGCGTCTGGCGCAGTCGGGGGAGGTTCTCTCCGGAGCGACGCTGGAGGAGGTGGCCGGGGAGATCGCCGAGCGCGACAGGATTGATTCCACCCGCGCGGTTGCGCCGTTGAAGGCGGCGGAGGACGCGGTCACAATCGACACCACCGGCATGACGATCGGGGAGGTCGTGGATTTCATCGTCGGAAGGATACAGCATGAAGCATGAAATGAGTTACCGCGTCCCCTACGCCGATACCGACCAGATGGGTGTCGTGTATTACGCCAATTATCTGGAATATTTCGAGCGCAGCCGCACGGAGATGCTCAGGGAGGCGGGCATGCCCTACAGCGAACTGGAGAGAATGGGGGTGTTTCTGCCCGTGTCCGAGGTGTCCTGCAAATATCACGATTCAGCCCATTACGACGAGCTGCTGCTGTTCCGTTCCGCAGTGCGGAACATCGGCGGGGCGCGGCTGACTGTCGACACGGAGGTCTTGCGCGGCGACCGGCTTCTTGTCAACGGCAGGGTGGTGCTCGCCTGCGTGGACGCCGGACGCAGGGTGATCCGGCTGCCTGCGGAGCTTTCGGAACGGTGCAGGATTTATCAGGAGGTGGAATGATGCCGGAATGGCCGGATGCGTCGCAGCTGCCGCCGATGAAATTCCGTCCGATTTATCGGCGCCGGATCTGGGGCGGCGCGCTGATGCACGAGGCGCTGGGGCGGTCCGTCCCGAGCGGAGATCCGCCCGTGGGCGAGTCGTGGGAGCTCGTCGATCGCGAGGGTGCGGAGAGCGTCGTGGCCGGAGGCCAGTTCGACGGAGCGTCTCTTCACGAACTTCTGACGCGGTACGGCGCTTCGATTCTGGGACGGAAGGTTGATCCGGGATCCCGCTTCCCGCTGATGGTTAAGCTGATCGACGCCGGGGATCGTCTGTCGCTGCAGGTGCACCCCGACGATCTGTCGGTGCAGCGCACCGGCGAGGGCGAGGCCAAGACGGAGATGTGGTACATCGTCGCGGCGGTCAAGGGCGCGGTGATCATGGCCGGTCTGAGTTCCCGGGCGACGCGGCTGCAGCTGAAGGATCGCCTGAATTCGCCCGATGTGGAACAGCTGCTGCAGGTGTATCCGTCGCAGCCCGGGGACGCTTACTTCATCCCGGCGGGGACGCTGCACGCCATCGGCGGCGGAAACCTTGTCCTGGAAATCCAGCAGAGCAGCGACACGACCTACCGTCTCAGCGACTGGGGTCGGACGGACGACTCCGGCGTGTCCCGCGAGCTGCATGTCGAGAAGGGCATGGCGGCCATAGATTTCATGAACCGCAGTTCACCCCGCATCGCGGGCGTGTCCGGGGAGGCGCTGCACAACCGCAAGTTCGCGATTGTCGACCGGTGCCGCCATTTCAAGGTCGACGACCTGCGGCTGGTGACGCTCTGGCACGACGACACGGCGGCCGCCGGAAGCTTTCATCTGCTCAGCGCGGTGAACAAACCGGTTCGCGTCGGAAAGGGAGCGTCCGCGGACGAGTGCTCCCTGGATCTGCAGCCGGGGGAGACCGCGCTGGTTCCTTTCGTTTACGGGGCGTATTCGGTGCGTCCGCTCGCCGACGGCGAGACCGTGATGGTGAAGACGTCGCTGTAGCCCGGCGGCGGGGACGGAGTTCGGGATCTCGATGCACACAGAGCTGTTTCAGTTTCAGCGGAGGCTGAATGTCTTTCTGAGAGAGACGTTCCCGCTTCTTCCTCCGGATTTCGGCGTGGAGCCGGAGCTGTGCCCGGACGGCATGGAGGGGGATCTGACGGTGAACTGTTTCCGGTTCGCCAAGTCGTGCGGGGAGTCGCCGTTTCTGGTGGCGCAGCGGACTGCCGCGTATCTGGAGACCGACGAGGACGTGGTTTCGGCCGCTGCGGTGAAAGCGTTCGTCAACATCACCCTGAAACATTCGGCTCTCTACCGCGACTCCGTCGCCAGTCCTGCGGAACTGTTGAAGTCCGCGGCGCTGCCGGAACCGGAACGGCGGCGCATCCTGATAGAATACTCCGCGCCGAACACCAACAAGCCGCAGCATCTCGGTCACGTGCGCAACAACGTGCTCGGCATGTCGCTGGCCGCGCTGCTCCGGCGCGTCGGGCACAGGGTTTTCGAAATCAACCTGGTGAACGACCGGGGAATCCACATCTGCAAATCCATGATCGCCTATCAGCGTTTCGGGGGCGGCGAGACTCCCGAGACGACCGGCATGAAGGGGGATCATCTGGTCGGGAAATACTATGTCCGGTACAACCAGGAGCTGTCCGCTCAGATCGAGGAGTTGAGGAAATCCCGCCGCGAGCTGAGCGGGGTGGACGCGGAGTCGCTGTTTCTCGAGACTGAAATCGGTCAGGCGACGCAGCGGATGCTGCAGGAATGGGAGGCAGGCGACCCCGAGGTGCGGCGGCTGTGGCGGCGGATGAACGGATGGGTTTTCGCCGGTTTCGACGCGACGTACCGCCGCATGGGGATTCACTTCGATCACACCTACCTGGAGAGCCAGACCTATCAGCTCGGCAAGGACGTCGTCGCCGCGGGACTGGAGCGCGGCGTCTTCGTCCGCCGCGGGGACGGAGCCGTGCTGGCCCGCCTCGGAAAGCTCGGGGACAAGGTAGTGCTGCGGTCCGACGGCACCAGCGTCTATATGACGCAGGACATAGGAACGACTCTGCTGAAACACCGTGACTATCAGCCGCAGGAGATGATCTGGGTGGTCGGAGACGAGCAGAATCTTCATTTCCAGATGCTGTTCGCAATCATGCGCGGGCTGGGGTACGAATGGGCGGATCGTCTTTTCCATCTTTCCTACGGCATGGTCAATCTTCCCTCGGGGAAAATGAAGAGCAGGGAGGGCACGGTGGTGGACGCGGACGATCTGTTCGACGAGATGGTCGATCTGGCCACCGCCGCGTGCCGTGAGCGATCCGACGGTTCGACGTCGGAGTCGGATCTGGCGGCCCGCGGGGAGATCATCGGCATGGGGGCGTTGAAATTCATGTTGCTGAAATTCAACGCGAAGACGACCATGACTTTCGACCCTGCCGCCAGCATCCGGTTCGAGGGCGACACCGGCCCCTATGTGCAGTATGTCTGCGCGCGCATCGGCTCCATCGCGCGAAAAGCCGCGGAGAAAGGGCTGGGGGAGCCGCCGGAGCGCGTCCGCTGGAGTCTGCTCACTCACCCGGCCGAGAAGTCTCTGGCTCTGACGGCGGCTTTCTATCCCGCCGCGCTGCGCACGGCCGCCGGCCGGCGCGACTGTTCGTCGCTGGTGGATTATCTGCTTGTCCTGGCAAAGGCTTTCAACCGCTTCTACCGCGAGTGTCCGGTGCTGACCGCTCCTGATTCGGATCTGGCGTCCGCGCGCCTCGCTCTGTGCCGGTCCGTGCGCGAGGTGCTGGCCGACGGTCTGTCGACGCTGACCATCGGCGTGCCGGAGATGATGTGAATGATGTGAGACTCCGCCCGCGGCGTTTCTGAAATCCCCCGCGCGATTCCCCGCCCCGCCGCGTTCCGGATCGGAGACGCGGCTTCTAGAGTGCGCGTCCGCATCCGGCATGGCTTCCGTGCTCGCGGCGGACGCGGGGTCGTCCGTCAGCGGCACGGCGGTGTCTTCCGGAACAGGCTTGCGTTGATAAAAATGATCGTTTCAACTTGAAAAAATTCAAGCGGAGGTTTAGTTTCATCAGGTGCGGCGCGGATCAGGCGGTGCCGGACTGACCCGCGGAATCACGCCCGGGTGTCGTCGCGTCCCGCCTCGTGCTCTGAGCGTGTCGTCACCGTGTGCGACGGAACAGGCTGACATAAGGAATGTGCAGGTGCGGTGAATATGGACAAGATCATCTATTTCGACAACAACGCCACGACGCGCGTGGATCCCGTCGTGTTCGAGGCGATGCTCCCCTACTTCTGCGAAAGATACGGCAACGCGTCAAGCATCCACCGCTTCGGCGGCGGCGTTGCGGCCGACGTGGAGACCGCCCGTCTCCGGGTCGCCCGGCTTCTGGGCGCGTCGTTCAGGGACAAGGACGGCCGCGCCGCGGAAATCATCTTCACAAGCGGCGGCACCGAAGGCGACAACGCCGCGCTGGCGGCGGCGACAGCCGCCATGCCGGACAGGAGACGAATCGTCACTACCCAGGTCGAGCATCCGGGCATTCTGACCACGGTCAGGGAATACGAGCGGCGCGGCTACGAGGTGGTGCTGATCCCCGTGGACAATATGGGACGTCTGGACATGGATTTCGCGGAACGCGCGGTCAACGACGACACGGCGGTACTGTCGGTGATGTGGGCGAACAACGAGATCGGCAACATCTACGACGTCGCGGCTTTCGCGCGTCTGGCGCACAGGCACGGCGCGTTGTTTCACACCGACGCGGTCCAGGCCGTCGGCAAGACGCCGATCAATCTGGCGGAGAACGAAATCGACATTCTCTCGCTGTCCGGCCATAAACTGCATGCGCCCAAGGGCGTCGGCGCCATGTTCGTGCGCCGCGGCGTCCGCTTCCGGCCGCTGATCACCGGAGGTCATCAGGAGCGCGGAAGGCGCGGAGGCACGGAGAATGTGCCGGGAATCGTCGGACTCGGTCAGGCCTGCGAGCTCGCGAGGGCGGGGCTGGAGGAGGAACGGCGGCAGCTGTCGTTCCTGAGAGACCGTCTGGAGTCCGGAATCGCCGAGCGGGTGCCCGCGATACGTTTGAACGGCGACCATCAGTCGCGTCTGCCGAACACGTCGTCCATCAGTTTCGAATGCGTCGAGGGCGAGGCGATTCTTTCGCTGCTGGACCGGCACGGGATCTGCGCGTCGTCCGGCAGCGCCTGCACCACCGGGAGCCTGGAGCCGTCGCATGTGCTGCGGGCGATGGGCGTTCCGTACATCGCCGCGCACGGCACCATCCGGTTCAGCCTATCCAAGTTCAACACCGAGGAGGAGGTGGATCGGACGATCGCCGTCATGCCGAGGATCATTGAGACTCTGCGATCCATGTCCCCGTTCTGGAACAGCCTCAAATGACCGGGAAAGACGGAGGGAAGGCGGAGCTGAGGTTCCCGGTGAACTGGACGTTCAGGATTATCGCGGAAAGCGGGGCGGTGGGATGCCGGAACGCCATTCAGGAGGTGTTCCGGGGCTTCTCCATGAGCCCGGCGGTGCGCGACGGCGCGGAGTCCGCGCACGGACGCTACCGCACCTATGTCGCCACGGTGGAGATTCCGTCGCGGACGATTTTCGATGAACTGCCGCGCGCTCTGGCGGGTGCGTCCGGCGTGAAAATGGTTCTGTAGACGCCGCCGCCCGCGGTTGCAAAATTGGCGAAAAATTTGTTCAATCGCCGTTTACGGGGTTGACAATCATCTCCGGCCATGCTAAAGTTGTGGTGTCGGTCGGCTTTGTCGGGCGGGCGTCGCCCGCGTCAAATCAGTAGTCGGGAGAATCCCTAATGAAAGTTCTTAATGTAGTCCTCAGCGTTCTGATCCTGCTGCTTGCCGTGGTCAGCGCGGTTTCGTCCTATCTCCTGTTTGAAAAACGGGGAGAGCTGCTGGGCGGATGGAAGAAGATGGCCGCGGCCGTCGGCAGAACCGCCACGACGATGGATCGCGGCAGCGGCACTTCGGTGGGATCCGAGCTGACCGCCGAGGCGCTGGATCACAAGCAGTACGCGTCTCTGGACGGCCAGCTGGAGAAACTGGTGAAGCAGGCGGAGAAGCTGGTGGCCGAGCGCGATGCGCTTGCGTCGGCGATCATGCGGGCGGGGGAGATTTTCGAGATGAGCGGTCTTCCTCCCGAGAAGGCTTTCACCGAGGTGGCCACCTCCAATGCCAGCAGGGACAAGGTCATGACCGGTCTGGTCGACTTCAAGAACCGTCGTGACCGGATGATCCGTGATCTGTGCGCGACGACGGTGAAAATCGGGATGGATCTCAAGCCCGACGACTTCAAGAAGGACGGCGGAGACGCGGCCATGCGCAAGTTCGACGGACGCGTGGACGCGCTCAAGGCGCAGTTCGCGGCCTATCAGAAGAGCGTGGCGGCGGTGGCGTCGCTGATCGGCGCCCCGGCTCCGGATCTGTCGGACGCCGCCTACGCGGCGTCGCTTGTCAACGTGGTCGACGCGGTCCGCGACATGAAGACGAAACTGGACGCGTCGCTCGTGGCGATTGAACAGCTTAAGAACCAGCTTGCCGCCAACAGGGATATCGTCAAGCAGCGCGACAGCCAGATCGGAGCGCTCAAAGTCACCATCGACGGCAAAGAGGGCGAGATTGTGCAGCTGCGCAAGGCTCTGGGGCTGGATCCGGCGGTGGAATTCAAACCGTGGCTGCCGGGCTCCAAGGAGAGCCGCCGCGCCGTGCGCGGCAGAGTGGTCGAGGTGAACGACAAGTTCGGATTCGTCGCCGTCAATCTCGGGAAGAACACTCAGGTGCGGCAGGTTATCGGCGACAAGGAGGCGACCGTCAACCCGCAGATAGAGAGCGGCATGGAGATGGTGGTCGCCCGGCGCATGGACACCAAGGATGTTGAGTTCATCGGCAAGATCAGGCTGACGGCGGTGGACGACGACTGTTCGGTCGGCGAGCCTCATGATCTGTCGCCGGAAAGCAAGATCGAGGTCGGTGATCAGGTGTATTTCCAGGACGCCGATGACGCCGCTCAGGAGAAAGCGGATTCCGCCCAGCCGGCGGCGAAGCAGGAATAACGTCTTTTGGCAGGGAGGCCGAAGATTATGTTCGATTCCAAATTCGGTACAGTGATGATCGTGCTGACTTTCGCGTTTGTCTGCGCGGCTGTTGTTTTCCAGCTTCTGGAAATGCAGGAGTATGAGTTGTTCAGCACGCTTATGGCCGCCAAGTGATAATGAGCCGTTTCCGGTTGGATGCTGGATGCGCCGCAGTCGCTGCGGCGTTTTTTTTGCTGCTTCTCTCCGGGTGCACCGAACAGGAACGGCGCGGTCTGACTCCGCTTCCGCAAAACCGTCCGGCGGGATGGGAAATCAATCCTTACGGCTCATTCCGGAACTGACCTTCACAAGCCGTTTCGCGACGGGCGTTCCTGATCTCGACGGTGTGCCCGCGCTTCCGCGACGCGCCGCCGGTTCACCGCCCGAATGCGTCTGACACGGTGCGTGTTCGTGTTCGCTGTAACCGGAACGGTGTCGGAGATAATCGCCGGCGCGAAGCATGAAGAAATCTGCGACATAAATCCCGCCCCGGTACGGATTCCGGTTGCGTGCGGCGATCCGGAGCACGGGAAACTGCGGCGGTAGTTTGAGACAGCGCCGCGGCGGCAGCCTCGTTGCCGCCGCCGCATCGACGTTACTTGTGTCTGTTTCGCACTCGGACGATCGTCGGTCATTGGCGGGCGGACGCGCCGGCTGAAAAACGGCGCACGTCACGGTCAGCGGGATCATGGGCGGTAGGGGACTCGAACCCTTGACCTCTGCCGTGTGAAAGCAGCGCTCTAGCCAGCTGAGCTAACCGCCCGCGATGCAGATAATCTAGCATGATGACGTGAAAAGTCAAGCGGTGCGCCGGCGAGACCGACCGTCTGTCGGAGTGGATTTCATTCATATGCGGGCGTCGAAGCGGGTGCATGATCGGAGACCGGCAAGAATCATGCGTCGCGGTGTTCCCGATGCCGGTCGAGGCCGCCTACGCCGACGGAGGACGTTCTCCGACGGGATTTTTTTCGGCAGTCATCCTTTGTCACATTAAGCCGTCCGGGCGTCGGAATGTCCGGCGATGTCGGGCGGACAGCGAACCGACGCAACCGGCACGAGGACGGCACGGAGGCGGGCTTTCTTCCGGGATTTGCTCAGGCGCGGGAGGATCTCCGCGGAAGAACGTCATCGTCGAAAAAGCATGGTGCCGGAGGTGGGACTTGAACCCACACACTCGCGAGAGTACCAGATTTTGAGTCTAGCGCGTCTGCCATTCCGCCACTCCGGCTCCTGTTGCTAAGATAAACCTGCATTGGAAATATGTCAAATCCTCATTTGACGGCGGGGACGCCGTCAGCGGCGGGAGCGGCGCCTCCGCTGGCGGCCGCCGCGATCTCCCGTGCGGCGGTGCCGGGCGTCATCTTCAGGCCGCGTCGCCCCGGGGGCGAGCGGCGGCAGCTTCAGCATGGATTCGTCGGGCTGAATGCTGTTGAAGGTGACTCCGAGAAGAGCCTCGATCGCCGGCAGATTGTAGGCTCCGTATTCGCAGAGAAAACTGATCGCCTTGCCGCAGTTGCCGGCGCGCCCGGTTCTGCCGATGCGGTGCACGTAATCCTCGGCACGTTCCGGCAGGTCATAGTTCAGCACGATTGAGATGTCGTCCACATGTATGCCTCTGGCGGCGACGTCGGTGGCGATGAGCACCTTCTCGGCTCCGCTGCGGAATTTCTCCAGGATCCGGATCCGCTTCTCCTGGGGAATGTCGCCGGAGAAAAGCGGCGCGTGCACGCCGTACCGCGCCAGATCCTCCTGCAGACGCTGATTGACATCTTTGCGGTTGCCGAAAATCAATATCCGGTCGTAGGACATGGTGCGCAGAATATTCAGCGTCAGCGCCAGTTTCTCGTCGCGGCTGACGCTGTAGAAAATCTGCTCGATGTTGCCGCTCACCATCTGTTCCGGTTCACTTTCAAGTTTCACAGGGTCGACCAGCCACCCGGAGGAGAAGCGCAGAATGCTCTCGTCCAGAGTGGCGGAAAACAGCATGGTCTGCCGCCTCTCCCTGCATGGCAGCTGGGCGACAATCCGTTTCACGTCCGGAATGAAGCCCATGTCCAGCATCCTGTCCGCTTCGTCGATCACCAGAATCTCCACTTTGCCGAGATTGAGCGCTCCGCCGCGGGAAAAGTCGATGATTCTCCCCGGCGTGCCGACCAGCAGATCGATCGGATCGTTCAGGGCGCGGCGCTGCTGCTCGTAATCCGCGCCGCCGAACACGACGGTGCATTTCAGTCCGGTGAAGACGCCGAGATTCTGCGCGTCCTTATGGATCTGAATCGCGAGCTCTCTGGTCGGCGCCAGCACCAGCGCTCTGGGACAGCCGGGGCGGCGTCCCTGCGGCAGGGGGTGGTTGAGCAGATGTGTGAAAGCGGAGATCAGGAAAGCCGCCGTTTTCCCTGTGCCGGTCTGAGCCTTGCCGGCGATGTCTCTGTGGGAGAGCGCGTGCGGCAGCGCCAGCGCCTGAATCGGCGTGCAGTAGGAAAACGACATGTGCTGTATGCCGAACTGGACGCTCTCATGGATTGGAAGATCCAGGAAACGCGTCTTGCCCTCAGATTTCGGAACATCGCTCAGCGACTCCGGACGGAGCGGGGCGGGCGGCTGCGGCGCTTTTCTTTCGCGCTGACGCGGCGCCGGCGGCGCGGCGGCGCCGTCCGTAACGCCGCGCCGACCGGATTTGGATCGCCGTTCGGAGGACGGTTTTTCCTGCCGGTGCGACGACACGGTTTCGCGAGGAGGCGCAATCCGCCGATCTTCATGAGGCTGTTCCGGCGAGTTTGACGGGTTGGCATGTGATGTTGTCAGCCAACGGGTCAGTGCGGTTTTAAGTTTCTTCAGCATGATTTTCCTTGGCGCGGAGCGCCGTTTTCAATGACTGTCGTCCGGCGGCCGGCGAACGGCCGCGCGTGCGGATCCGATCCGGCGTGCGCCGGTTCCGAGAACGCATGCGGCGTTGTTCTGAAGCAGAATCACCCGAACACAGCCGCCACGACGACGGCTATCATCAGGCCGGAAATCAGAATCGCGCCGGCGAGAATCGCCGTCGGCAGCAGATGCGTTCCCGACTGCCTGTCGTCGCCTCCGCGCGAAGCGGAGCCGGCGGTTCTGCGCACGGCGTCGAGTCTGCCCGCGACTCTGAAGTATTCCATGCGCAGACCGTCCACGCTCCTGGCGAACGACGCGCCCTCGCTTTCAGGGGAAAGACGGCCCGCCTTCTCCTCCAGGGCGCTCAGCGTTTCACGCAATGACTGGTAGGTGCGCAGCATATGCTCGGTCGTCTCCACGCCGGCGGACAACTCCGCGGCGTCATGAGCGATACGGCAGAGGAGATCGCTCCTCGCCCGCGCACCGTCCGCCTCGCGTCTCGCCGCCGCGGCAACCGGAACCGGAACCGGAACCGGCTCGGGCGCGGGCGCGGGCGCGCTCGGAACTGCGGTCTGATCGGACGGGCCGGAACCCGCCGCCGCCGAATCAGGCAGGGGATGCGCCTGCCGCAGACGATCCCGAATGTTGATCAGGTTGTCGCTGATGTAATCCTTGCGGTTCACTGCGGGGCAAACTCCAGAGCGGATGAAATACGCGGCGCTCAACGGTCATGCCGCATCGCCGGCTTCCGGCGTCGTCACGCCGGAACGGTCGTCTACTATATCATGCCGCGTCGCATTCCGCAAGCGGAATTGAAAAAATGAGGACGATATGGTATATTTCCGCGATATGCGGAAAACGATGAAGACGGCAGTTCTGTTGACTTTCGGATGCCGGTTGAACACCGCGGACTCCGCCCTGCTGACGGATCGCCTGGAGAAGGCCGGTTATGTGCTGCTGGACGCCGGGAATCCCGCGTCGGCGCCCGATCTGGTGATCGTCAACTCCTGCGCCGTCACGGAAGAGGCGTCGCGGAAGAGCCGCAGGGCCGCCCGCAGAGCCAGGCGGCTGTGGCCGGACGCCAGAGTGGTGGCGGCCGGCTGCGGCGTCGATCTGGATCGGGACGGATGGGTCCGGGACGGCGTCGCCGACGCGCTGCTGACCAATCGGGACAAACGCCGCGTCGGCGTGTTCACCGGACCGCCCGCGCCTCCGCGTCCGCAGAGCGGCCGTACGCCGGAGGAGGGGCCGTTCCGCGAGGAGGCGAGGGGACGATTTCCTTACAGGAACCGCGCTTTCATCAAGATACAGGAGGGGTGCGGCAACGCCTGTTCGTACTGCATCGTCCCGCGCGCGAGAGGGCCGGAGAGATCACGCGCCTTCGACGAGGTGATGGCCGACTGCCGGCAGGCGCTGGACGCGGGCATGCCGGAGCTGGTCCTGACCGGGGTGAACACCATCGCCTACCGCGACGCGGGGCGTGATCTGGCCGGCCTGGTGGGCGCGTTGTGCCGCATTCCCGGTGATTTCCGAATCCGTCTGAGTTCCACGGAGCCGCAGCCGGAGATGTTCCGGCTGCTGGAGATCTGGAAGGGCAACGGGAAAATATGCCGTTTCCTGCATCTGTCTCTGCAGCACGGATCAAACCGCATACTGGAGCGGATGAACCGCCGCTACACCGTGGAGGACTACGCGCGTTTCGCCGAGACCGCCAGAGCCGCCGTCCCCTGGATGTCGCTCGGGACGGACGTGATTGTCGGATTTCCCGGTGAAACGGATGACGATTTCGAATCATCCCGCGAGGAGATAAGAAAGCTGAACTTCGCCAACACGCATTTGTTCTGCTATTCCCGGCGTCCCGGCACCCCGGCCGCGTCGTTTCCGGATCAGGTGCCGGCCGACGTGGTGAGAAAGCGTTTCGCCGCGCTGCGGCAGGATGCCGCCGCGGCGAAGAGCAGGTTCATCCGCAGTCAGATAGGCATGCTTCTGCCGGTGATTTTCGAGACCGTGCGCGGCGACGGGTTCGCCTGGGGATGGACTGACAATTACGTCAGGGTGCGGCGTCCGGCGGGACAGTTTCCGCTGGGACGGATCGTGCATGTGCAGCTCCGCGAGGAGGACGCCGCAAGGGCGTAGCTTCTTGCATTTCTCCGCGGCGCGGTATATTTTAACGGCGGCGATTTAGGCCGTGAACGAATGGGAAAGAAATGGTGATTATGGAAGACGACAAACACATTGACGATCGGAAGAGTCAGGACTCCGCGCCGGAGCAGGAATCCGCTCGGAAGACCGCTTCCGATTCAGCGAACCGGAGCGGCGGGAAGAAGCGGCGGCATGTCTGGATTTGGCGCGTGCTGCTGGGACTTCTGCTGGCGCTGGTCATTCTGATTGTGCTTCTGGTTCTTTTCCTGGATCAGGTGGTGAAGGGTTCGGTGAACACCGTCGGTCCGCGGATAACCGGAACTCCGGTGGTGCTCGAGGACGTGAAGATCAGTCTGCTGCGCGGAAGGGTGGAGCTGCGCGGCTTCAGGGTGGGCAATCCCGGCAACTGCCGGAAGCCGAACGCCCTGGATCTGGGCAGTTTCGTATGTCAAGTGCGTCCGGGATCGCTCTTCGGCAATAAAATAGTGGTCGACGAGATCCTGATCGACAACGTGGCCGTGGATTACGAACCAAACATCGTCAGCGGCAGCAATCTGGAGGTGATTCTGGGAAACGCCAAGAAGTTCTTCGGCGTAAAGGAGACCGCGGAGGCGGAGGAGAAGACGCCGTCGAAAGACGCCGCCGACGCCGAGCAGAAACCGGCGAAGGAGGTGGTGATCCGCGTGCTGCACATAGCGGGCGTCGGTTTCACCGTGGGAACTATCGGCGTCGCCCTGCCGGATGTGGACATGACCGATGTGGGCGAGGGGCAGTCGCTGGATGAGACACTCGCGAGAATCTACGGATCGCTCATGCAGGGCGTGAACGGCGCTCTGTCGAGCGAACTGCTGAAGTCGGCCGGTCAGGAGCTGAAAAAAATCGGCGGCGACGTCGGTCAGGCGGGCGCCGATCTCGGCGAGGCGCTGAACAAGACCGGCGGGGATCTTGAGAAAGACGTCAACAAGGCGGTCGACAGCCTCATGAAACTCCTCTGAGCGCGGATGGAGCGTCCGCGCCCGTGACCGGCGGACGGGTCGACCGTGCGGCGGCCTCCCTTTCGGTTTTCATGGTCAATCAGGATGCAAGGAGATTTGCAATGGCGCCCGATTACGATTTTGCCGCGATAGAAAAAAAATGGCAGGACTACTGGGAGCGCAACCGGACGTTCCGCGCCGAGGACAGTTTCGACAAAAAGAAATATTACGTGCTGGACATGTTTCCGTACCCGAGCGGCGCGGGGCTGCACGTCGGGCATCCCGAGGGCTACACGGCGACGGACATCATCGCGCGCTACAAACGCATGCGCGGGTTCAATGTTCTGCATCCGATGGGCTGGGACGCGTTCGGTCTGCCGGCGGAGCAATACGCCGTGGAGACGGGGACGCATCCGGCGGTGACCACGCAGAGGAACATCGACAAGTTCCGTCAGCAGCTGAAATCGCTCGGGTTCAGTTACGACTGGGACAGGGAGGTCAACACGACCGACCCCGGGTATTTCAAGTGGACGCAGTGGATTTTTGCGCAGCTGTACCGCAAGGGGCTGGCCTATCTGGATGAAGCGGCGGTCAACTGGTGTCCCGCTCTCGGCACGGTTCTTTCCAACGAGGAAGTAATAAACGGAAGAAGCGAACGCGGCAACCATCCGGTGTACCGCCGGCCGATGAAGCAGTGGATGCTGAGGATCACCGAGTACGCCGAGAGGCTGCTCAACGATCTGGACGAGCTGGACTGGCCCGAGGGCATCAAGGAGATGCAGCGCAACTGGATCGGCAAGTCCGTCGGAGCCGAGGTGCTCTTCGCGACCGACTGCGGTCAGGACGTCGCGGTGTACACCACGCGTCCGGACACTTTGTTCGGCGCGACCTACATGGTGCTTGCTCCCGAACATCCGCTGGTGAAAACGCTGACGTGTCCGGAACGCCGTGCCGCGGTGGACGCCTATCTGACCGCCGCGTCCCGCAAAAACGATCTGGAGAGGACCGAGCTCGCGACCGAAAAGACGGGAGAATTCACCGGAGCGTATGCCGTCAATCCCGTCAATGGCGAGCGTATCCCCGTCTGGGTCGCCGACTACGTGCTGATCAACTACGGCACCGGAGCAATCATGGCGGTGCCGTCGCACGATCAGCGCGATTTCGAATTCGCCGTGAAGTTCGGACTGCCGCTGCGTTGCATCATCGATCCGGATCCGGTTCAGGCCGCCGCGGAGAAAATCGACGTCGCCTCGGTGCTGGCCGGCGAAAGCTGCTGGACCGGCGGCGGACGTATGATCAATTCCGCCAACGCCGACGGTCTTGATCTGAACGGCATGACGGTGGATCAGTCCAAGCGGGCGGCGACTGAATACTTGACCTCCCGCGGACGCGGACGTCCGGCGGTGAAGTACAAGCTGCGCGACTGGCTGTTCAGCCGGCAGCGGTACTGGGGCGAGCCGTTTCCCATTGTCCATTACGAGGACGGATCCATAGAACTGGTCGATGACTCGGAGCTGCCGGTGCTGCCTCCGGAGATGGACGACTACAAGCCGGTCGGAACCGGGGAGTCGCCTCTGGCCAAGGCGGCCGAATGGCTGAATTACACCGATCCGAAGACCGGGCGCAGAGGCCGGCGGGAGACGAACACCATGCCGCAATGGGCCGGATCGTGCTGGTACTATCTGCGTTACATCGACCCCGGCAATCCGGATGCGCCGTGGGACGCGGCGAAGGAGAAGTACTGGATGCCGGTGGATCTGTACGTGGGCGGGGCGGAACATGCGGTGCTGCATCTGCTTTATGCCAGGTTCTGGCATAAGGTTCTGTACGATCTGGGACTGGTGTCGACCAAGGAGCCGTTCCGGAAGCTGGTCAGTCAGGGACTGATTCTCGGAGTCTGCTACAAGGATGCCCGCGGCGCCCTGGTGCCGGTCAGCAGGGTAGATCAGACGCCGGCCGGACCGGTCGACCGCGCCACGGGGGAGCCCGTCACGGAGTTTTCCGCCAAGATGTCCAAGTCTCTGCACAACGTGGTCAACCCTGACGATGTCGTGCGCGAGTACGGCGCCGACAGCATGCGCCTCTACGAGATGTTCATGGGACCGCTAGAGGCGACCAAGCCGTGGAACACCCAGGGTGTGGAGGGTGTTCACCGTTTTCTGAAACGGGCGTTCAGGCTTGTCGCGGACACGCGGATCCTCGAACGTCCGTGCAGCGACGACGAACTGCGGATCCTGAACACGGCGATTAAGAAAGTGACTTGCGATCTGGAGCAGTTCAGCTTCAATACGGCGATCAGCGCGCTGATGATTTTCGTGAATGAATTTTCGGCGCGTTCGGGACTGCCCAGGGAAGCGGCCGAACAGTTCGTCAAGCTGCTTTCCGTCTTCGCGCCGCATCTCGGGGAGGAGCTATGGCAGCTGCTGGGGCATTCCGGCACCATCGCCTACGAGCCGTGGCCCGAGTGGGACGAGGATGCGTTGAAAGTCAGGGAAGTGGAGATACTCGTGCAGATTCAAGGCAAGCCGCGCGTCAGGATGATGATGCCGGCCGGCTCCGATCGGGCGGAGATGGAGCGGCTGGCGCTGGCCAATCCGGATGTCGCGGCGGCGTTGGGCGGCAGACCGGTGCGGAAAGTGATCTGCGTGCCGGATCGTCTGGTGAACATCGTCGCGGGCTAGGCGGCTGTCCGTCGCTCGTAGGGTTCGGAGTCGACTCCGTCGGGGACGGCGCTTGCAAGCCTGCGGAGAGGCGGCGGTGTGCGGAGAGCGTGAATCCGCGTCTGTGCGCATTTGTTCAGGCAAGCGGCCTTTCTCGAGTCTCCGACGCGGTGATTCCTTTTTCACACGACGGGCGGCGGATCCTCCGGCAGCGGGGCGCGGTGACTTTCCGTATTTTCCGCCGATTTTTTCTAAACGCGGTTGAAAATCGAGAAATATGGTGTCTATTAATTTGCGCTGAATGGTGGGATAGCTCAGTCGGTAGAGCAAAGGACTGAAAATTCTTGTGTCCCCGGTTCGATTCCGGGTCCCGCCACCATCTTTCTGCCAGCCCGCCGGAAGGCACCGCCTTCCGGCATTTTTTATGCACGGTCTCGGGGTAGATTCTTCAAGGAGCTGCGAGGTTTCGGAGAAAGCAGAGAATTTCTCTGGAAACAGTTTTCTGACAGATTTCGTCAATTCTCCGCCAGATTCTCCGTTTGCCGCGTGTTCGTGAAAATTCATAAGCGGCCCCCCCCACACAAGAGCTCCCGATTTCTCCAAAAATGAAGACGCATCCGGGATTTTTCGCCAAAGTGCTGACAAAGTGTTAGATTGACATTTTTAATTCAAGCATAACTCACACGCCGGAGAACGGCTACCGCGTCTGTTTCACGTCCAACCTGCGGCACCAGTGCTTCGAGGGGCGGCACAAACTGCATGGACATCGCCGCATTCCGCTTCGGGAACGGCGAATGGACAATGAGCAACTACAAAGAGGATGAGCACCAATCATGGAGAATTTCATCTACATTCCCGACAACGACCTCGGCATCGCTGCAGACTGACACAACTGGAGTCGGCTGGTTGACTTTCTTCGCAAATACAGGGACAACCCGGACGCGATTCGGTTCATCGCGGACGTGGGAGTGATGTTGCGGAAGCCTTCCACACCGGGACGGAACAATCGAACGATGGGGGCGACAACCGACTGTTCCATGGCATCAGGAGGGAGGCGGGAAACGAAGTGGAAACGCTTCGATGTAAGCACAATATGCGGAAAATGAATCTGCTTGACTCGTAGATATAGAAAGACCTCTTACAACTTTCCCTTGGCTGTAAAATAGAGTGTTTGATCAAATCTCCGCTCTGGTTTTAACTCCTCTTCGCCTCCGTTAAGAATAATCTCACGAACAATGGAACTTGGCAGACAGGGAGTGAGCAAACGCGGGGAGGTTGCCATGTAACGATTGGTGATGCTGCCGGAAACAGCAAATTCTTTGTCTGTCTGTCGTCCAAAATCCATCTCATGGTAAATTTTAGACAGGGCAACTTTACGGCTCGTTGACATATGATACATGAAACGGAAAAAGCGTGCAGAACTTCTCATCTGACGATTTATTGTTTTGGAATTCCTATTATCCCATGCGTTATCGAGAAAAAGTCGGCTAACGGCAAAATCACTCCAGACGAAAATATCAAACGCTTGTTTCGCCAACATTGGAGATTGTCCCTGCGTTTTCCACACGGGCTGCAATAAAATCGGTTTCTGATGAGAGAGATAATTCTTCTCAAAATTGTTAATGCATTTTAGCATGGATTCCAATTTCGATGCGATTTCAACCCTATTCCCCCAATCCTGAACATCAATGCCGATAGGTTCAAAAAGTTCACGTATGTCATCCATCTGCCTAAAGCATGAATCTGCAATGCCTAACGCACAGTATTTCGTCGTTGCCGGACGAATTACGATCTCCGATCCCCATAAAGGTTCGGGTTTGAGTGATGTCACACTGGAAGGACTGTTAATTTTATCTCCAGCGCTCTCAGAAAATTTCCAGTCGTAGATTTGACAACCAGATCAATTCCGCCGATATCATCGCTGGCATATCTTTGATATGGTCCGTATTTTGATTCAAACGAAAAGTAAAGGCGATTATTTGGCAACTGTGAATTAAACAAATCATCAAAAGAAAGCTCAACGGGTACGACTTTTAAATCTTTATCCAGCATTAGATAAACTGCTTTGAGTCCGTGGTCTCGCATGTAGCATGCCAAAGCGATCGGGAAAGAACTGTTGAATTGATTTTTTCCCCAGAGATCCATATTTGTCCTGTTGGAGGCGGAAATGCCATACAATCCCGGGGTTTTTCTGGCATTCATCAAAAATTCTCCGTTTTTTTTTCGGCGTCAATATCTTGACGCCGTTGAAACTGTGCTATATTACACACAGACAAGTGAAAGGCTTTACACAATTTGATGTTATCTATTGGCCGCCATGCACTTGCAAAAAAATCTCTTCAACTTTGGGTGAGAGGCGAAGCTTTTTACAAGCAGCTGACAACAATGAGATAATGAAGCTTGTCTGAGATTTTTCACGATACCAAGCCATAACGGCAGTATAGCATAGTTCCATATTTTTATATAAGCGCAAGGGTGATAAAATTGAAAGTTGCCGATCTCTTTGCCGGTTGCGGTGGGCTGTCGTTAGGCTTCCAAAATGCCGGATACGAAATTGTGGCAGCTTATGATTTCTGGAAGCCGGCAGTTGACGTGTATCGTGATAACTTCACTTCACACAGCATCTATCAGATGGATCTTTCCGACACCGAAGCTGCCATACGGCACATAAGAGCGTATGCCCCTGATATGATTATTGGCGGACCTCCATGCCAGGATTTTTCCCATGCCGGGAAACGCCAGGAGGGAAAACGCGCAAGTTTGACAGAAGCATACGCCAAAATTGTCAGCCAGATTTCACCAGAGTGGTTTGTTATGGAAAATGTCGACCGCGCTTGCCGGAGTGATGCATATAAAAGAGCAAGAAAAATCTTAAAAGACGCCGGATACGGAATCACCGAACACATATACGATGCTTCATTATGCGGCGTGCCGCAGAAGAGGAAGCGTTTTATATGTATTGGGAAGAAGGGCGAGGTGGATAGATTTCTTGAACAGATAATTCTTGACAATGAAGCAAAGAAGCCTATGACAATGAGAGAATACTTTGGTGATTCTCTTGGCATAAATTACTATTATCGACATCCCCGCAATTACAACAGAAGAGGCTTTTTCTCCATCGACGAACCATCCCCGACCATTCGCGGCGTGAATCGACCCGTTCCGCATGGATATACACGCCATCCAAACGATCCAGAATGCATAGAAGGATTGCGTCCGTTGACTACAAACGAACGTGCTCAAGTTCAAACATTTCCCAAAGATTTTATCTTCAATGGCTCAAAGACGGACATGGAGCAAATAATCGGCAATGCAGTTCCAGTGAAACTTGCGGAATTCGTAGCCAACAGAATATCCGACTATCGCAATAAATCAAGTGAACGATGCTGTGATTATATGAGGTCATGGTTAGTAGAAGTAAAGGGCATGTCGCCTGCCTCGGCAAAGGATGTCATTTCCAGAATTAACAGAGTAAGATGTCTGACGCCGATCACGTATTCTGATACCGCAATCGATGTAAACTATCGTCTTGCAAAGCTGCCTTCATTCAATACAATGTCTTCTTGCGTTAAATCGCAAATGAAAAGAGCTATTGTACTTTATTTTGAATTTATTGCACAATCATTAAGTTCCGCATTTGATGATTCAATGCCGACAAATTCAGCAATCACAGATAAAGAATACCGCCAGAAAAAGCAGATAATACAAGAGGAACTCGTTTTTCCGTAATGGATTGTTTCGATGCGCCAATGCGCCGAGAAGTCATGCAGCATGTGCGATCGGGTGATACAGCTCCAGAACTTATGGTACGTTCATTCTTATTTCGGCATGGATTCTACTTTCGACTTCACTGTCATCCCACATGATTGAACAATAGCCATTTTTCACCACTACATTGAGCTTACTTCTTTGATTTTTTCAGAACATCCTTTTCCGATTTTTCTTCCATTGAGTCTGTTTATTCCGGAGCAAATCCCGGCAGGAATGCCTGTTCCGGGGCTGCGCTCACACCGACAGGACGGATGCTGTCCCTCTGCATCACAGGAAGTTTCCGCTATTTAGATGCGATGTACTCATCCCATGGGACGGCTGTGTTTCGACTTCATGTTAAGGATCTATCTGGGCAATCCGGCATTGTCCTGCCCGGGTACAAAACCGGCATGGAGGTTCGCGGTTGTTTTTGGCTGCGGCATCCCAATTGTAAGATACCGTCCCACAAATTTGTGCAGATTTCATGAGAGGCACTTGAAAAAGGCCTGTTTCCCTGATTGATTCTGTACAGACAAAAACATGAATCAAAACGAAAAGAGAACAGGCCATGAAGAATGTAGCGTACGTCAACGGGAAATCAATCCTCGGAGCGGTCGGAGTCGGCGACGGAGATGTTCGATCTCACGTCGAAGGGGTGGTTCTGCGGACCGTAGAGGATGTGCTGAATGCGCTTCCGGAGGCGGAAGCCGACGAGATCTGCAGGGCTTCGAGGTATCAGCGCAGTCCGGATCGTCGGGATACGAGAGCCGGGAGCTACAAGCGCAGACTGTTGACGAAGGCCGGCGAGGTTGTGCTCCGGGTTCCGCGTCTGCGGACGCTGCCTTTCACGACGCGGATCATCGAGCGTTACAAGACCAGGCGGAGCACCGTCGAGGCATCTTTGCTTGAAATGTATTTGTCCGGAGTGTCAGTGCGGCGGACGAAGAACATCACTGCGGCTCTGTGCCCGTATGTGTTCGTCGACGGAATCTGTCTGAAGAAAAGCCGGGGAGGCGAGGTTCAGGATGTCTCGGTTCCGGTCGCGGTCGGCGTGGACGAAGCGGGATGCCGCGAGATCCTCGGCGTCGCCGAGGGCGGCCGGGAAGACAAGGAATCGTGGAGGAATTTTCTGCGATACCTGAAAGGGCGCGGACTGAGCGGGGTGAAGCTGATTGTTTCGGACAAATGCCTGGGGCTGCACGGAATCATCGGCGATCTCTTTCTCGAGGCCAAATGGCAGCGCCGCACCGTCCACTGGTATCGGAACATCGCCTCCGAGTGTCCGAGAGAGACACATCGGCGACGTGACGGCGATTCACGCTCAGGAAGACAAGCAGGCCGGCGGCCATGGTGGCGGAAAAACTGCGGGCCATGAAGCTGGAGCAGCTTGCAAGGCGTGTGGAAAACGATGTGGAGGAGACGCTGTCCTATATGGATTTTCCTCATGAACACTGGAGCAAGCTGCGGATCAACAACGGCATTGAACGCGTCATGCGTGAGATCCGACGACGAACCAGAGTCGTCGGCGTCTTTCCGGACGGCAATTCGGCCATGATGCTGGTGGGAGTGAGGCTGAAGTATATTTCCATGACGGAATGGGGGACACGTCAGTACATGGACATTGGCAAACTTTACGAACGAGATGTAAAATGAAAGAGTCGGCTCCGTCTCCGCAACCGCCGGTTGCGGAGACGGAGCCGATGTCGCACGGATTGTCTGTGATCAATCAGAGCTAAATGTGCGCAAAATATGGGACACTACCCCCTCGACCAATACTCAAGACAAATTTTAATCCACCGAGTTCCGCTCGTGTGAAAAAAGTCTCAAAGGCGAGTTGCAAATTGCAAATGCACAGAGATAAGCGGTTTTCCTATACGACACAATATCATTCAGTCCTGTTCAGACCAAGCTCTTCAAAATGCAAGGCGAAACCGCAATTTTCCGTCAATTCGCGACTTAAAATTCCGCAATCCAAAAGATCCGGTGTAATCCCAGCCGCAACTGAGAGTGCGGCTGCAACCCCTGCGGCCTCCCCTGTCATTGCGGAGGCGGGGATCACCCGTGTTACCTCCCAAGCATCTCCTCTGCTACTGGAACAGCGCCCCGCAGCAAGAACGCCCTTCAATCCCCTTGGAAGAAGTGTGCGATACGGAATCTCCCATACAAAGCCGGGTTTGCGCCAATCGGCTACAAGACCGATAGAATCGGGGAAAGTAATCCAATCCATGCCGGATTCCAGAGTGAAAACTCCCGTTATGCAGCGAGTATGGCGCAATTCCGCCATTGCGGGGAACATCAGAGGGAATAAGTTTTTCCGATTGAATCTTCCAGACGAATATTCTTTTTCCAGTTGCTCCCGATAGCGCCTCCGTCCCATCATGACTGCTTCACTTACGGTTCGTCCACTAATTCCGGCGGGGATCCTCTTCGGATCGGTACAACCTCCTATCGCAGCGATAGAACAATTTGGCGCCAACACCGAGACACCCTCCTTATATTCCAAAGTCCAATTGGCAAGTGCATTTTGTGCCTCAATGCAGCGATGCCCTGCAAACACGGCAAGATCTGCATCGCCAGTCGCATCGACGAAGCATGCGGCGGAAATCTCACCGCAACCGCTCTTGTTTGCAACGGAAATTGCAGTGATTCGTCCGTTTTCGACTGAAGTTCCAGTCACAACGGTGTCAAGCCACAAATCCACGCCAGCCTCCTCCAACATTTGGTCGAGAGTAAGCAAGAAAGAAGCCGGAGAAAAAAATGTACAGTAGCGGTGTCTCTCCGGCGTATTGCGTTCGTTTTGCCAGTTGAAAGGGATTTCGCCAGGTCCGTATCTTAAACTGCGTTTGAGCATCTCTTCGGCGATACCGAACGTCACCTGGGTGCCGCGACCATTGCAAAGCGGAAGGTAAACGTAGACCAGTCCAGAAGTCGCCAATCCCCCAAACCAGACGGTTTTTTCAATTAATGCTGTTCTATTCTTTCGTCGAGCGGAGGCCAGTGCCGCCGCAACACCAGCAACGCCGCCACCGGCAATGACAATATCGTATTGCGAATGAAACATTTTTCTCTTCTTGTTTTCAACCAATTTTACTTTACTTTTTACTGGACAGCAGTAATACCACTTTGAAACGATCTACCGCAGACGCTCCTTGAGCAGCTTCCAGTAGGCAGCCTCTCCGACGATCTGCCGGAACATTAAAAAAGAGGCCATCATCGTGCCTAGTATCCCAGGGATCAGTGCACTCTGGCCGATTGCATAGAAATTCTGCACCGGAAGCCGTCCGAAAATCCGGGAAATCCCCAGCTTCTGCCGCACTCCATAAGCGCATCCGGTCGGCGGCGCATAGTCGCGGAAGGTCAACAGCGAGGAAGACGCTTTCCAGTCGACCCTGCCGCGCAATTCGGGATAAACCCGGTACACCTCGGCATAAATCTTTTGCGCATACCGCTCCTTGTATTCCAGATACATGGCATCCCGCTTTTCGTTCCAACGGGCAGTATCCTCGGGCCACACGCTGCTGAACGCCGTAAATGTCCTAAGCAGCTTCCCCGACGCATCCTTTTCCTTCGCGATTACCATTCCGGTACCGGTGCCTCCCCGACCCGGCAGCAGAATCCGGTTCAGGTCGTTCGTGGAAAGATACGACGTTAATTCCGGCATGGCTTTCGCAGCCGGATCAATCACGCCGAAAACAGAGAAAAAGCCGCAACTATCCTCCAGCGCCTCAATCCGGCGGCGAAAAAATGTATTTACCGCTTCCTCAGGCAACAAATTCAGAATTGCTTTCGGGTGGATCGCCAGAAACATATCGTCGAATTCCAGCTCCGAACCGTCGCTTAATACCACGCGACGGCACTCGCGGCAGCCGGCCTCTTTGAGGCACCTGGCAATGCATACCCCGGTACGCACCTCGATTCCCAGTTTTTCCGCCTCGCGCCGGAATCCGTCGATAAAGGCGTCTCCTCCACACTCCACTCGCGCAATATGGTTGCCCAGCCCGAAACTGACCCGGCAATGATGTGTGACCGAAGAGTCGCACGGGGGCGTTCCATGACACATCGCCGGACTGCCGAGCACCGCACGCAATTCGCCCGCAATGCCGAGTCGGTCGAAAAACTCGTCCAGAGTCACCAGATCGTATTCGTTGAGTGCCAATTTTCCCGCCAGATCGCGGTCGCGCAGGTCGAACATCGGGGTATGTTTCACTACTGCTTTTTCACATTTGTAATAATGATAAACGGCATCGCGTTTTTCAGCGAATTCCGAGGCGAGATAGTCCGCGAGCGCGTCGATGCCTCCTCCGGGCAGATCCA
>CAYODJ010000023.1:0-35667 GCA_964402715.1 uncultured Victivallaceae bacterium | reverse complement strand
GCAAAAAAAAATCCCCGCGCTCCGGTCTGCGCCGAACCCCCCAGCCGACGGCACGTTCCGAAAAGACGATGCGGGCCTCCGACTGTCATCGGAGTCGATCCGAACGCGGTCAGCTGGTCTTCCTGTCTGACGGAGCCCTGAATCCGCGCCAGCCGCCGAAATATTCACGCCAGAGCGCCGCAGTTTCGGATTCAAGTTCCGGCGGCAGCTTCGTGCGGAACGGCATCCGCGGAGAATCCGCGACGTTTTTCAGAAAATCGGCTGCGGTCTGCACCACGTCCGCCATTGTCTCCGGTGAAATCTGGGCGAGATCGTCGTCGCGGCGGTGATGCGCATACCAGCCGTTGGAGCAATTCTGCCTGGAGACCCAGATGGCGGGCACGCCGGCGGCCAGAAACGGAAACTGATCCCCGAAAGGGGAAACGGTGTCGTCGGACCTGTAACGCCATTTCCGGGCCGCGGCCGCCGCCCTCCAGCAACGCTCCATGTCGCGGCCTCCGTTGCAGGAAAGCTGGTTCCAGCCGACGACGCCGCCGCAGCTGTCGAAATTGAGCATGACTTTCCCGAGCCTGGCAATCTCCCTGCGGTGCCGCCGCGCATAGACGGCGGCTCCGACCGACAGCTGCTCCTCGGCTCCGAAGGTGATGAACTTGATGGTTCGCCGCAGCCGCGTCGGAGCCAGAATCCTGGCCAGCTCCACGCATGCGGCAACTCCGGAGGCGTCGTCGTCGGCGCCCGGCGTGCCGGCCTGGGTGTCGTGGTGCGCGCCGACGTACAGCGTTCCGGCGGCGGGATCGGATCCGCGCAGAGTGCCGATCACGTTGCGCGAAAGCGACGGCCGCATGCCCCCGGACACTCTGAGCCTGGCGCGCGACGCCCGGCCCAGCGCCCACTGCCACAGATCACGGTAAGCCACGTTCACCGTCGGCGCCGCCCCGCAGCGGAAGACGTAGTTGGGAAACAACCCGTCCGCCAGGGGCAGGTCGCCGGGATGCCGGATGTCGGCCATCATGATGAAGCGCGGTTCCGCGGCCATGAGACGACGGTACATGTCCAGGGTGGCTATATGGCAGCCGAAACAGATCACCGCCTTCCCGCGGAAACGCGACAGATCCTCCCCGTCCTGCAGATCCACCGGCGGAGTCAGAAACTCCACCTCCGCCTCCAGCGTCTCTCCGCCGGTTCCGGGAGAAAGCCCGAACAGTGAGCAAGGGAAGTCGTGCCATCTGCCGGCGAGCTTCACCGACAATGCCTCCTCATCCACTGCGCGCTCCAGCACGGGAAAATCCTCGATGCTGGTCTCCAGCTGCATCATCGCGAACCGATCCGCGATCCATTCCGCCGCGCGGCGCTCCGCCTCCGACCCCGCCAGCCTCGTGCCGATGTTTCCCGCAAGCTCCGTCAGCGTCCTGGTCATCTCGCCGGCGGATGCAGTCCTCGCGCTTCTGATCATAAGTCCGCAAACTCCTTCATGATGATTCCCTGAAAATCCAGACCACCGCCCGCCGGTCCGCATCCGCAACGCCGCCGGCCGCCTTCCGTCCCGCCCCCGCACGGCATCAGCGCGACTGCCCCACGTCCCTGATGGCGAGATAGGTGATGTAGCCAGCCGCCACCAGCGCCATCAGCAGCAGGCTGTATGCGTGGGGCCACCAGAGTCCGCCGGTGAGAGCCGTATATTCCGACATGCCGCCCATGCCGACTATGACGTTGATCGGCATGAAGACGATGTTGATGATGGCCAGAAACTTCATGATGATCGCCAGATTGTTGCTGACCACCGAGACGCGGGCGTCGGACATGCCGGTCAGAATGCCGGTGTATATGCCGGCGAGGTTGTCGCACTGCTGATTTTCCACAGTGATGTCGTCGAGAAAGTCAAGCTCCTCCTCGTTGAACCCGATCTTGCGGGCGTCGGTTCTGAGTTTCTGCAGAAGCAGCTGATTCGCGCTGGTCGCGCTTTCATAGTAGGTCAGGCTCTTGAGCAGCGTGAACATGTTCACCAGAGCCTTGTTGGTCACGGAGAACTCTATCTGATGCTCGATCTCGTCCGAAATGGTGCGTATTATCCTCAGATGTTCCAGGAAGTGATGTGTGGAATGGTGCAGCAGACGCAGCAGTATCCCCGGTATGGATCTGCCGCGGATCGGCGCGCGCCCGTGCTCGAAAAGCGGAGTCGCCTCGGCCTGGACGATGACGATGCGATCCTTGAACAGAAAGGCTCCGGTGGAGGACACACGGAACTCCAGCGTCCGATCCGCGCGGTAGTTGCTGGGCCTCTTCATGATGACGGCGATATGATTGCTCTCGTACTCGACACGGCTGATCTCGTCCTCGTCCAATGCGGAATTGAGCGTGTGTTCGTCGATGCCGTACTCCTCGATCAGGAAAGTCTTCTCCTCGTCCGTCGGATCGCTGTACACGGCGATTCGTCCCGACACGTCCGCCCCGCACTGCGTCACCCGACCCTCGAGCAATTCGTAGTTTTTCAGCATGGCAATTCCGCCCCCTGCTTCGCGCGTCCGCCCCGCGGCATGTTCCGTCGCCGGCGCCTGGCCGCGGCTCCGATCCGTCTCCGTCTCCGGCCGGGTCCGCCGCCGTCAGAAACAATTTTCAGGACCGGGGAACCGTCCCTGACGGACATCATCCGCATACTGCCCGATTGCCCGACGCATCACGTCCCCGACGTCGGCGTAGCGCCGCGCATGTTTCGGCACGAAGCCGCCGTACAGTCCAAGCAGGTCGTGGATGACCTGCACCTGTCCGTCGCAATCCGGACCCGCTCCGATGCCGATGGTGGGTATGATCAGATTCTTGGTGATCCGCGCGCCGAGTTCGGACGGAATGCACTCGAGAACCAGCGCGAAAGCGCCCGCCTCCGCCAGAGCCTCGGCGTCCCTGAGGAGCCGATCGGCGTCGTCGCCCCTCCCCTGCACCCTGTACCCGCCGGAGGTCTTCAGCCGCTGAGGGAGCAGACCGGCGTGAGCCATGACCGGAATGCCGCAGCCGGTCAGCCGCGCCACCAGCGGCGCCGCCTCGGCTCCGCCTTCAATCTTCACGGCGTCGCTGCCGGCTTCCTTGAGAAAACGCGCCGCGTTGCGCAGCGCATCCTCTTCTGAAATCTGAAACGACATGAACGGCATGTCCGCCACGACGAACGCGTCCGGCGCTCCGCGGCGCACCGCAGCGGCGTGGTGGAGCGACTCGGACATGGTGAGCGGCAGCGTGTCGCGGTATCCCAGCATGGTCATGGCCAGAGAATCGCCGACGAGCAGGGCGTCCACACCGCACTCCCTCGCGATGGCCGCGGTCGGCGCGTCGTAGGCGGTGAGCATGACGATTTTGACTCCGCTCTCCTTCCGGCGACGGAAATGCGACACGTTGATTTTCACCGGGTCAGACATAAGACGATCTCCTCTCCCGCGAGTCCGCAAGGCGGCGGACGGCGGATCCGCACACCATAAACCCGCATCGCAGCCGAAATGTCGGATTCCTCAAGCCGCGGCGACGCGCCGCACGCGGATGCTCCGCCTCCCCGAAGACGGGTGCGGACAAGCAGTTAATAGAACTCGTACTCTCTCATTGTCAAGAGCGATCCGGCGAAATCGCCCCGATTTCCGGTTCGGGAATCGCGGCGGTCATCGCCTCCTCCGGCGCAAGTTCACGCCACTGCCCCGGGCGGAGATCGCCCAGCCGCAAACCTCCCACGCGCACGCGCAGGAGCCTCCGCGTCGGAGCTCCGACCGCTGCGGTCATGCGGCGGATCTCCCGCTTGCGCCCCTCGTTCAAGATGAACCGGTAGCATCCCGGAGAAAGCTCCTCGATGCTGACCGCCCTGAGCGGTTCGCCGTCGACGACGACGCCGCGGCGCAGCCGCGACAGGCAGGCCGCGCTCATCGCCCGCGAGGTGTTCACCACATATTCCTTGCAGATCCCGTAACGCGGGTGCGTCAGGGCGTGCACGAAATCGCCGTCGTTGGAGAACAGAAGCAGACCCTCGCTGTCCTTGTCAAGCCTCCCCGCGGAGAAGAGCCGCACGGGCCGGCGCGGCCGGACAAGATCCAGCGCCTTGCGCGAGGCGAATCTGTCGGAGTTGGTGCAGACGAATCCGCGCGGCTTGTTCAGCATGAAATAGCGCTTCCCCTCCGGGGCGGGCAGAGGGAAACCGTCCAGTTCGACCGCGTCCGACGGCGCCACCAGCGTTCCCGGCGAAAGCGTCCGCTCGCCGTTGACCGTCACCCTGCCGGACAGGATCATCCTCCCCGCGGCGCGGCGCGATGCAACTCCGGATTCAGCCAGGATTTTGACCAGCCTCGAACCGGCGTCTCCGCCGGAATCCGCGCCGCAGTCCTTGTTTTTACGCGCCATGGGGGTTACCTTACACTGTCAACGGGAGGAATGCAAACATGCCGGAACGCGCCGCCGGACGGCTGTACCTGGTCAGCACGCCGATAGGAAATCTGGACGACATCACCATGCGCGCACTGGAAGTTCTCCGCGGCGCCGACCTGATCGCGGCCGAGGACACGCGCCGCACCAGACAGCTGCTGGCTCGTTTCGACATACACGTCAGACTGATCAGCTATCATGCGTTCAACGAACACCGCGAGACGGGGAAGCTGCTGGAAATGGTCCGCGGCGGCATGCGCGTCGCCGTGGTGACCGACGCCGGCACTCCCGCCGTAGCGGATCCGGGGTTCCTGCTGGTGAGGGAGGCGGTGCGCTCCGGAGTCGAACCGTCGGTGATACCCGGAGTTTCCGCGTTGACGTTCGCGGCCACGGCCGCGGCGCTGCCGGTGGATCGTTTCGCCTTTTACGGATTCCCTCCGTCAAAACCCGGACGACGCAAGCATTTTTTCGAGCGCATCGCGGCGGAGGACAAAACTGTATTCATCTATGAATCGCCTCACCGCATCGCCGCCACCATGCGGACGATCGCGGCTGAGCTTGGCCCGGAGACACCGGTGTCGCTGATACGGGAGGCGACCAAACTGCACGAGGAAATCGTCAGAGGATCGGCGCAGGAGCTCGCGATGAAGCTGGAAAAGACTCCCTGCAGAGGTGAACTGGTCGTCGCCGTCCGTCCGATCGGCGCCTCGTGCGCGTCCTCCGCGCCGGAGGACGATCAGACCTCGCGCATGCGGGAGAATCGCCGACGCGGCCGGCGCGCGTCCGCGCCTGCGCCGGCGGCTCGGGAAGAGAGAGCGCGGACGGCGGCGCCGTCCGCCGCCGGAGAGCGGAAGGCCGAGTCTTCCTCTCCGACCGACGTCCCGTGTCCGCCGTGAGAACCGGTAAGGAAAACCGCGCGAAAGAAGTGAAGATGTTTGATTTCGTCCCCGTCCCCCTATACTGTAAACCCTGATCCGGCAGCCGGACGGAGAGACCGCGCCTCCGTCCGCCGCCGCAAAAGCAAACAAATCACCGGAGGGCTGAAACATCGAAGCCAACCGCATCGAGTTCGTCGGCCGCATCATCGTCAGCGCAGGAAATGTTGAAAGCGCCCTGCGGCGCTGCGGTGCGGCCGGATCCGGTATCCATGAACTCACCAATTCGCTGGAGGATCTGCTGCCCGCGTCCACGGTGCAGCTGCTGCATTACATCGCCTCGGTCCGCAACAAGGCGGCGCACGAAAGCGCGGACGCGGAGCTGGCCGGCGTGGACTCGTCCTTTTTCGAAAAAGCCTGTGAATCGGCGCTGACCGAACTGCGCGGAATAATGCCGGACGGCGCCGCGCCTGACACGGCCGGCGGCGCATCCGACCGCCGCCCCGTGCGCAGTCCGCCGCGCGAGCCGGAACACGCCGAAGGGGAGATTCCCCGGGTGACTCCGGATTCTACCCGGCCTCCGCCGGGTCGATCCCACGCCGTGCCGCCGTCGCCGCGGCGGCCGCCGTCCGCCCCGAACAGGAGCATCCGTCGTGCGGCGCTGATCCCCGGTGCTCACCTGGTCTATCCTGTCTGGCTGCTGCTGCAGTCGCTGCGTCCCGGCGCCGGCCCCGTCGCCGGACTGTGCTCCTACGTCCTGTCACTGACTGCGGCCGCGCGGGCCGTCCGCGCCGGTTCGTCCGCCTGGCTGTACGCCGCCGTCGCGCTGCTGGCTGCAGGCTGGCTGTACGGCGCAGTCTCCGGCTGGCGCGGACGACGGGAGGAACAACTGCCGCTGATGTTCTATCTGGCGCCGGGCGTGAACGCCATCTACATCCTGCTGCTGCTCATCCGCCGCGCCGACAAATGGCGGTTTTTGAGCTCGCTGACCCTGCTGGGTTCCGCCGCGGTCGGATTATACCTGCTTGTCCGCCACGCCGAATATCTGGCCGGCGCGGCGGTGCTCGCCGCCGGATACCTGGTCGGAATCGTCATGTCGACGCTGGAACACTTCCGGGCCGCGACGCCGGAGGAGGATACGGCGGAGACCCGGCGGGAACGGTGATTCACCCGTGCGCCGATCGGCGCACGGCGCGGAAGCGGTTTGCGGCGGGCACGCCGTCAGACGCCGTATCCGAACTGAAACGCCCGCTCCGCCCTGACCGCCTCGCGGATTTTCTCTATCAGCATATCCGGCACCGCGACGTTGGTCTTCACCACGCACAGCGAACGGCCTTTCGCCAGATCCTGCGGCGCACGGATGTCGATGATGTTGATGTTCTTCTCGCCGAGAATACCGGCGATTCTTCCGATGATCCCCGGCTCGTCGGCGTACTCGACGAACAGATGGTTGCCGCTCGGCTCCAGATAGAGATCGTCAAAGCGGTTGATGCGGGAAATCATCAGACGGTTCTCGACGATCGTGCCGCGCACGCTGACTTTCCGCACCAGGTCGCCGCCGTCGCCCGCGGCGAGGTCGATGGTCACGGAATTGCCGTAGTGCTTGCCGTTGTCGACTTCGCGGTTCACGTACTCCACTCCGCTGTCCCTCAGGCATTTCTCCGCATCCGCCGCGCCGCTGTCGGCCGCGAATTCCGCCGCGACTCCGGCCACGATCGGCGCGGTCATCCATGGCGCGAAACGGGCCAGATCCCCGTAAAAGCTGGTCTCTATCCTCGTCGGATTCTTGTCCCGGCCGAGGTACGAGTAGGCCAGGCTGGTCAGAACGTAGGCGAGCTGCTGGTATCTGATGTCCAGACCGTCCGGCACCGCCTTGTTGACCACGAAACTGGTGATGCCCTGCTCGAAATAGGCGATCGTCTGCTCCGCAGCTCTGCGCGCCGCCATGGAGTTGGCCTCATGGGTGTTCGCGCCGAGGTGGGGAAGCATGACGTCGGCCGCGCCGGCTATGGACTTCGGCCCGGGGGCGTCCGCGGCGTACACGTCGTTGCAGTAGAAGATTTTCTTCTGCTGCTTCGCGGCGAACAGATCGGTCTCGTTGACGATGCCGGCCCGCGCGCAGTTGACCAGCACGGCTCCTGGCTTCATCAGCTCCAGCAGCCGGCGGTCGATCATCCCGCGCGTCTCGTTGTTCTCGGGAATGTGCAGCGAAACCACGTCCGCCCGCGTGAAGATCTCCTCCACCGGCACAAGCTTCACATTGAGCTTTTCCGCGGACGCCGGCGAAATCATGGGGTCATATCCCAGCACTTGAACCTCGAATCCAGACAGACGCTTCACAAGAAGCTGTCCGATGTGCCCGAGGCCGAGAACGCCGACGGTCTTGCCGGTCAGTTCGCTCCCCATGAACCTGCTTTTCTCCCAGTTGCCGGCCCGGGTGGACGCGTCGGCGGGGATCACATGCCGGTAAACCGCAAGAATCATGGCGATCACTTCCTCGGCCACGGCGTTGGAGTTCGCCCCGGGCGTGTTCATCACGTCGACGCCGCGCTTGCGCGCGTATTTGACGTCGATGGTGTTGAATCCCGCCCCGGCGCGGACAATCAGCTTCAGATTCGGCAGCATGTCGATGATTTCGGACGAAACAGGCTCGCTGCGGACGATCAGCACCTCCGCGTCGGAACACCGGGACGCCGCGTCCGCCAGCGGCGACGAGGCGTCGTGCGTCACCTGATAGCCCTGCCGCGTCAGCAGATCCGCGGCGATTTTGTCCAGTTTGGTTGGGATTAAAACTTTATGCATTCGTCACCTCCCCCGGAAATTTTCGACGGCGCAATCCAGCGTCCGGCGTCCGCCCCCCGTCGTCACCCGCTCTTCCGCCGATCCGGACGGCGGCGGGAACAAAGAACGGATGTCGGAACCGAGTTCTGAAAAAGAACCCGGCAATATAACATCCGCCCGGGCCGATTTCAAATCCGGCGGCGCGCCGCCGGGAAAAGGCTCCTTGATCCCGCATGCCGCGTCAAGAAAACCCGCGTTTTCTGCGGAATGACGCTTGCATTTTCAACGTTCCGGCATTAAGGTATCCACCAGAAAGCAGGTCAATCTCTGAACAATGTCATGCATCGGGACCGCGAGGTCTTACTGTTGTTTGTACGAAGAGCGATACAGCCTGCTTTCTTTTTTTTGCCCGGATTCGGCCGGAATCCGCGGCCGCATATCCCGGTTCGCCGTCCGCCTTCGTCCCCCGCCCTCGCGAACCGCGGCTTTCAGTCGGCGGCGTCCCGCTCCTCCCGGACCGGCCCCCGGACCGACGGCGCGACGGCGCATTCGGCAAAACCGCCTCCCGCGAATTGCAACCGGACGCGGTGAATGCTATCGTATGGCGTGCCGCGTTCTTCAATGCGGGCTTTCTTCACAACAGATAAGGAGACGTGCTTATGCCGAACTATCATGAGTCTCAGACCGCCAGAAATCTGCAGCAGGCGTTCGCGGGTGAGTCGATGGTCAGGAACAAATACAGCTTCTTCGCGGCGGCCGCGCGCAGGGAGGGACTCCATGAGATCGCCGACGCGTTCGAATCCGCCGCCGAAAACGAACGCGAACACGCCAGGATATGGTACAACGAACTCGTCGGCGTCGGCAGAACCGCCGCCAATCTGAAGACCGCCATCGCCGGCGAACACGAGGAATCCAGCACCATGTACGTCAGGTTCGCCGAACAGGCGCGACAGGAGGGTTTCGACACCACCGCCGCGTTGTTTGAGCGCATCGCCGGAGTCGAGAAGCGTCATGAGGAACGTTTCGCCGCGCTGCTGGCGAAACTGGAGTCGGAATCAAAGGCCGAGCCGCAGACCTCGGGCGGAAAGCAGACGCCGCCGAAATCCAAGCGCTTCATGGAATGCCGTCACTGCGGAGCCATCGAAAGCACCGTGCCGGGCGCGTCCTGTCCGGTCTGCCGGAGCGACAACGCCTTCTGACGTACGGACGAGCCGTTCCGCCGTCCCGGCGGCGGACGCGGCAACCGGAGCCGGCGCGCCGCGCCCGCGTGTCCTCCGACGCACCGTCCGGCCCCGGCGGCTACGAAAGCAGACCGCAGCGCCTGAGCGTATCCGCGAGCCGGTCGCGGTCCGGTCCGCTCATTCCGCAGAGCGGCAGCCGGTATTCCTCGCGAATCCATCCGGTCATGGCCATCGCGCACTTGATGGGGATCGGGTTGGTTTCGATGAACAGATCCCGGAACAGTCCGTAATATTTCCGGTGCAGACTAAGCGCCGCCGAGACGTCGCCTGCTGCGAAAGAACCGACCATGCGCACCATCTCCTCCGGAATCAGATTGGAAGCCACGCTCACCACGCCGACCGCGCCCACCGACATCATCGGCAGCGTCAGCGAATCGTCGCCGCAGAGGACGGCGAGGTCGCAGAGCTCACGGATGGCGGAGACGCGATCCACGCTGCCGCCCGCCTCCTTGACCGCCGCCACCATCGGATTGCGGCTCAGGCGCGCCACCGTGCCTTCCGCGATCGGCACGCCGCACCGGCCGGGTATGTTGTACAGCACCACCGGCAGACCTCCCTGATCCGCCACGGCCGAAAAATGCCGGAACAACCCCTCCTGCGTCGGCTTGTTGTAATACGGCGTCACCTGCAGCGTCGCGTCCGCGCCGTCCTCCCGAGCGCGTCTGGTAAGCTCGATCGCCTCCGCCGTGGAGTTGGCTCCGGTGCCGGCGATGACCTGACAGCGGCCGCCGACCTGCTCGATCACCGTCCGGATCACTCTGCAGTGCTCCTCGTAGGACAGTGTCGGCGATTCGCCGCTGGTTCCGACCGGCACGACTCCGGCGACTCCGGATTTGACCTGTCTCTCCACCAGTTTCCGCAACGTCTCGTAATCCACGGCTCCGTCGGCAAACGGCGTGATCAAAGCGGTGTAAACGCCTCCGATTTTCATAGCGGCATCATCTCCAGAAATTTGTGAACCTCGGTCCGACCGTCCAGATAAATATTTCAAAAAGAAACGGCGCACGCGCCCGCGCACGATCCGGCGGCGCCGTAAAAATACCTCCGGCCCGTCTCTTTTGCAAACACACGGCGCTAAAATCCGCATCGGATCCGCGCATTCACCGGCGCGCGCCGCATCGACGTTTGCAAAAGCGGCATCACGGTGATATCGTAACGGGCGATCACCGGTCGGAGCCGGAATTCACGGCAGGGCCGGAACTTCTCAGCATGGGGGTGTGATCAGTGTTTACGCACTTGCTCAACGCGCGACGAGTCCTCCCTGTCGTCGCGTCGGGAATGTTCCTGATGCTGTCCGTCTCCGGATGCATCGGATTCTCGTACGACGGCGATTCATTCGAACCGACGGACAGCGCCGCCGTCTATCACGACGCCGGACAGATCGGCAAGCCGTACGACGTCATCGGTCGCGCCGCCGTCTACGGCAACTACAGGGATGTCACCGGGGATGAGCTGGAGCGGAGAATGGCCTCCGAGGCCGAGGCCAGGGGAGCTCATGCCGTGCTGATCACGGCGTCCCAGATCGTCCCGGACGGAGACGCTGCGGACGGAGCGACGTACATGCGCTCTGCGGAATCCGCCGACGCCGGACGGAGCGGCGCGTTCACGCAGCTGCAGAGGGACTTCGGCTCGGGATACGGACAGGCCGATCGTCTCTGGTTCCAGCCGGAATTTAACCGTGCCCCGCCGACCGCGCGGGACTACCGCCGGATTATCCGGGGAGTGTTCATACGCTTCCGGACGGGTGATCAGGAGAAAGAGGGAACCGCGCCCGACGGCGCTTCCTCGCCGTAGCCCGGGCTCCGGCGGCGCGCCGCCTTGTCCGAGTTTTCACCCGCCGGACAGGTTGCAATCATCGAAAAAAGAAGTATACTAACCTCCCGGCAGTCAACAACGGCGACGCATGTCGGCGGCACGTCCGCCGGACGGTACGCCGGCCGGATCAAACACAACACAAAGGAGAGAATGCATGAGCATGAGAGGTCTGACAGTGACGGCGGCGCTGGCGCTGCTTGCCGGCGGTTTTCTGATCGGCTGCGGGGAAAAGGTCGATGAGAACCGCCCGGTCGGCGAGATTCAGCAGGAGGCGGAAAAGCTGGACGCCGCCGCGCTGCAGAAGAAAATAGACGCCTACAAAGCGGCCATCGCAACTAAGGAAGCCGAGCTGAAGAAGGCGATCGACGAGATGAAGAAGATTCCGCTCGGCGAGATCGCCAGCGAAAAATCCAAGGAACTCGCCGCCAATGTCGACAGACTGACCAAGTCGCTCGACAACCTCAAGGACGGCCTGACGGCGTACGTGGAAGCATTGAATTCTCAAAAGCAGAGCACCACGATTATCGAGTAGGCGGAGACAATGAAAAAATACTTTCTGACGGCGTTGCTGGCGTTGAGCTGCGGTCTCCTGCACGGAGCCGCGGCGGACGTCGGTTTCTGGTTCGACTGCCCGCAGAGCATCACCGGCGAAAACGTGAGCGGCGTACGCTTCGGTCTCCCGGTCGCCGCCGGCAACGGGACGGTGTCCGGTCTTGAGCTGTCGCTGCTCCTGAGCGCGACGCGCAATGTGGAAGGACTGCAGGCCTCGCTCCTCGGCACGAACGTCAGCGACTTCATGAACGGTGCGCAGATAGGTTTTTTCAATCTGGTCAGCGCCGATCTGAAAGGAAGTCAGTGGGGGCTTTTCAACCACTCGCAGAAGCGGGGATGGCAGTTCGGTCTGGTGAACTGCTGCACTGACAACGCGAAATTCCAGCTCGGATTGCTCAATTACAACGCCGGCGGCTGGCTGCCGGTGACGATCCTGGTCAATTTCGGCGGCGATGCGCCGGCCGAGAATTGACCGTGGCGGAGCCTTCCGGCATCGTCTTTGTCCCGTTGCCGACTGTCCGCGGCGTCTGACTCGCGACGGTGTATCTCTGAACCGGGATCTCGTTGGCGCGGCGCCGTTGCGCCCCCGACGCCGCAGGACGGGGTCTCGCATCGCTGATGAAGTCCATGTTTCCGATGTCGCAGAAAATCCGCGGCATGTTTTCAAACGCACGCAGCGCCCCGGGGATGCCGCCCTGCGCGTGCGGTCTCCGTGACCTGCTCATGCGCAGGAGCGGGACGGAAGACCGTCGGCATGCCGTGGGAATGATGCATTGAGAGGACAATGCGTCCGGCGACACTCCAAAGGTGGCGGAAATTCACCGCCGCGCCATTCCGGAATGAAGAGGACATCAGGAATGCGGATCTGCACGGGGTTCCGTGGAGATTTCGGTTTTATCGTCGCCGCGCCGGGGTCGGAGTCGTCCGCTTTTCCCGTTGCATCATTGCGTCGCCGCAAACTCGGCTCGCTCACGGGCTGTTCCTTTCCCCGAAACCCTCACGGCTCTTTCGGACATGCATTCCGCAAAGATTTCCGGCATGCACGGCCGCCCGGCGCGGCGGGACTTTCAGCGAATTCTCTACTTTATGAAAGCGCGGCGTTTCGCGCCACCCCTCTCCATGATTCTATTTCCGATCCAGCAGAACCTGATCGCCGCTGAATCTGACGATGCGGACGGAACCGTCCGGACGCGTCAGACGGACGCCGTCCGCGAGCCGCTCCACTTTCGGCAGCTGCGCCTTGGCGCCGGCGCGGTACGGCATCAGAACAGTGACGAGATCCATGACGCGCTCGGCGCGCGGCCACGACGCGCGGAAGTGCCAGCGTTCGGTCACTTTCCGCTTGTCCGGGTATTCCGTCGGATACGGGTTGACGAACGTGCCCAGCTTCAGCGGCCGCGGGGCGAAGAAGCGCACCTCCAGGCCGGCCTTGGGCAGATCGAGCGACATGGTCTGCGCGGCCTCGTCGAAGCCGCCCGGCCGAACCGTGTGCAGGTTGAACTCCCAGACGTGCGGCTTCTCCGATTCGACGCGATCCCGGACGATGTACAGACCGGGACGCACGTGCACGATCGTGCGCTTCACGCTCTTCAGCTCCGGATAGGCCCTGGAGGCGTCGCCGACGGCCACGTCGAAGTCGTCGTCGTGCCGGAATCCGGTGATGCCGCCGGCGGCGAGCCCGCCGCGGATCTGGCCGTGACCGTCGTCGTAGGTGACGCCGCAGTGGGACTTGGTCTCCCACGTCCAGTTGCGGTGATGCGTCGATCCGTAGTAGTCGTAATAGCCGCTTGAGAGCAGCAGGGGTTCGGTGTAGGCCTCCAGCATGAAGCAGTTCTGCGCGTTGTGCCGGTGACAGCTGTTCCCGAACGGCGAGCACTCGAAGAAGAGGCCGACGTCGTTCTCGTAGTGCGCCATGTCGTTCCGCATGACGGCGAAGCCGATGTGCGGAAAGAGCCGGAACGGCGGCAGACGGTCAAGCCGCGGCTCGCCGATTTCCTTCCAGTCGCGCACCATCCACGGTATGTTCGGCGCAATCTGCGGTATGCTCGGCGCGGGTATCCCCGTCCGTCTGATCTGGGCGAGAAAATCCGGATTCCCCGAATAGCAGGCGGCGATCGCCGAAGTCAGGGCGATTGTAAGCGTCGGACACTCGCTGTCGCCGAACGAGGTCAGCCTCGTGCCGGTCGGCCAGCCGTACAGCGCGAAGTAGCCGCAGTTGCGGAAATACGGCTTGGACCTGCCGAGATCCATCCCGGTGGCGGTGCGCATCCTCGTCACCCAGCCGATCACCCACTCGTTGGTGAAGCTCCAGTAGGCCACGCCCTCGTTCCAGCCGCCGTCGGGAGTGCCGTAGGTGGGACAGATGGCGCGGAAACACTCGGTGCTGTACTGAAACCACCGCCGCGCCTGCTCCGGACGCTCGTGAGCCAGCACCAGCGCGGCGTCGCCCAGAAACGTCAGATAACCGTTGGCATGACTGTCGTACGGATTGGAATCGAACGGCCTGGAGGTCAGGTTGTCGTACAGCTGCTCCGCCCTGCGGCTGATGGAGTCCTCTATGAGCTTCCGCTCCTGCGGCGTGTAGAGATCGTGGGTCCAGTCGTAGGCGGGCACCCCGCAGCGCAGGATCCACATGGCCGGCTCGTCGTTGTTCGCCAGCGCCGTGGAGCCGTCCGGATCCCAGCCGAAGAAGTGCAGCACTCTCCGCCTCGTCTCCTCCCCCATCGTCTTGTCACCGGTTAGCAGATATCCCAGCGCCGTGCGCTCCATCCGGCTCTGATCCGGACGGGTGGCGATGGACACCCGGCAGTACGCCTCCAGATGTCCTTTGGGATCCTTGCGCGGATCCGGCAGAAACGGCGGCTCCGGCACGAGTGCGGCTCCCATGAAGTGATACTTGTCACAGCTGTTCCTGATCCATGCCACGCTGGACTTCAGATCGCCGTTCTTCGCTCGGTTACGGAACCCGCCGAGCGTGTCCGGCGTGACGAACAGCCGAGGATGCCCCTTCGGAACCCGGGCCAGGGCGGCTGCGGCTCCGGGATAGGGATCCTCGACCGCGTCCCCGGTCACCGTGAAGCTCCAGACCTTGCTCCAGACCGTACCCGTCGGCTGATTCTCCACCCCGACCCTCCAGTACCACCTGCCTTCCGCGAACGTGCGCTCCGGCACCTTCAGATGACAGTAAAGCCCGGTGTGCCGCACCGCGCCGCGGAAATCCGGCGTGCGGGCGTACTCCAGCGTGTAGGTGTACTTCCCCTTCTTCCAGTCGACCGGCGGCAGCCACGTGAACGCCGGAGGATTCACCGCCACGACGGATCCGTCGGACGGCGTCCGCGGATGGTTCACCTGATTGATCGGCTCACGGTCGATCCCGAGCAGTTCCGCCGGATCGACCGTCCTCCAGTGAACGCTCATGTCGTCCAGGTAGATGCACCCGACGTCCGCGCTGCCTCCGACGGCAGGCACAAGCATCAGGTTGGGACGGTTGGCGTCCTCCGGCGCCCCGGGGAACTGCATGCTGTACTTCCGCCATTCCCCGGTCGCCTGAAAGACACGACTCATCACCGCCTTGCACTCCATCGGCTTGCCCTGAATCTGCCTGTTGAACAGAATCCCGGCACGGAACGCCCGAGGCTGATCCGCCCTGGCGAAAAACGTCAGCTCCAGCACCTGGTTAGGATGCTTACGCGGCGGCAGATCGAAGAACTGCGTGCCGTACGGGCTGATGTCCTTCCATTGATCCTGGATGCGCAGACAGTATCTTCCGCGGTGCGGACGCTCCGAGGAGAACGAAACCACCGGAACGGATCCGTCCGGCGGCCTGGCTCCCCAGCGCTCCCAGACCCCGGACCGCCCCTCCATGCCGGGATCCTTCAGCAGATTCACGTCGCGGGCGGCCGCCGTCTGACACGTCAGCGCCAGCGCCGCGACTCCGGCGGCGACCGCCGCGCACCGCGCGAACACTCCGTTTGCTCCAAACATCGATCTCTCCTCATCGGTTGTCCGTTGGACAGAACCTTCTGTTTATGCTACACAGCAGACACTCCTCCCGTCCGCGTTTTTACCGCGAACCGGAGTCGACTGAGCTGGAGGGCGGTGTCTCGCTCCCCTCTCTCCGTGATTCTATTTCCGATCCAGCAGAACCTGATCGCCGCTGAATCTGACGGTGCGGACGGAACCGTCCGGACGCGTCACGCGGACGCCGTCCGCGAGCCGCTCCACTTTCGGCAGCTGCGCCTTGGCGCCGGCGCGGTACGGCATCAGAACAGTGACGAGATCCATGACGCGCTCGGCGCGCGGCCACGACGCGCGGAAGTGCCAGCGTTCGGTCACTTTCCGCTTGTCCGGGTATTCCGTCGGATACGGGTTGACGAACGTGCCCAGCTTCAGCGGCCGCGGGGCGAAGAAGCGCACCTCCAGGCCGGCCTTGGGCAGATCGAGCGACATGGTCTGCGCGGCCTCGTCGAAGCCGCCCGGCCGAACCGTGTGCAGGTTGAACTCCCAGACGTGCGGCTTCTCCGATTCGACGCGATCCCGGACGATGTACAGACCGGGACGCACGTGCACGATCGTGCGCTTCACGCTCTTCAGCTCCGGATAGGCCCTGGAGGCGTCGCCGACGGCCACGTCGAAGTCGTCGTCGTGCCGGAATCCGGTGATGCCGCCGGCGGCGAGCCCGCCGCGGATCTGGCCGTGACCGTCGTCGTAGGTGACGCCGCAGTGGGACTTGGTCTCCCACGTCCAGTTGCGGTGATGCGTCGATCCGTAGTAGTCGTAATAGCCGCTTGAGAGCAGCAGGGGTTCGGTGTAGGCCTCCAGCATGAAGCAGTTCTGCGCGTTGTGCCGGTGACAGCTGTTCCCGAACGGCGAGCACTCGAAGAAGAGGCCGACGTCGTTCTCGTAGTGCGCCATGTCGTTCCGCATGACGGCGAAGCCGATGTGCGGAAAGAACCGGAACGGCGGCAGACGATCAAGCCGCGGCTCGCCGATTTCATCCCATATGCGCACCATCCGCTGTACGCTCGGAGCAACTTTCGGTATGCTCGAAGCCGGCATACCCATGCGTATGATCTGGGCGAGAAAATCCGGATTCCCGGAATAGCTGGCGGCAACCGCCGAAGTCAGGGCGATTACGAACGTCGGACACTCGCTGTCGCCGAACGAGGTCAGCCGCGTGCCGGTCGGCCAGCCGTACAGCGCGAAGTAGCCGCAGTTGCGGAAGTACGGCTTGGACTTGCCGAGGTCCGTCCCGGTGGCGGTGCGCACCATCATGATCCAGCTGATCACGCTCTCGTTGGTGAAGCTCCAGTAGGCCACGCCCTCGTTCCAGCCGCCGTCGGGAGTGCCGTAGGTGGGACAGATGGCGCGGAAACACTCGGTGCTGTACTGAAACCACCGCCGCGCCTGCTCCGGACGCTCGTGCGCCAGCGCCAGCGCGGCCTCGCTCAGGAGCATCTGATATTCGTTCGGATGACTGTCGTACGGATTGGAATCGAACGGCCTGGAGGTCAGGCTGTCGTACAGCTGCTCCGTCCTGCGGCTGATGGACTCCTCTATTAGCCTCCGCTCCTGCGGCGTGTAGAGATCGTATGTCCAGTCGTAGGAACGCACCCCGCAGCGCAGGATCCACATGGCCGGTTCGTCGTTGTTCGCCAGCGACGTGGATCCGTCCGGATCCCATCCGAAGAAGTGCAGCACCCTCCGCCTCGCCTCCTCCCCCATCGCCCTGTCCCCGGTGAGCAGATACCCCATCGCCACATACACCATACGGCTCTGATCCGGACGGGTGGCGATGGACACCCGGCAGTACGCCTCCAGATGTCCTTTGGGATCCTTGCGCGGATCCGGCAGAAACGGCGGCTCCGGCACGAGTGCGGCTCCCATGAAGTGATACTTGTCACAGCTGTTCCTGATCCATGCCACGCTGGACTTCAGATCGCCGTTCTTCGCTCGGTTACGGAACCCGCCGAGCGTGTCCGGCGTGACGAACAGCCGAGGATGCCCCTTCGGAACCCGGGCCAGGGCGGCTGCGGCTCCGGGATAGGGATCCTCGACCGCGTCCCCGGTCACCGTGAAGCTCCAGACCTTGCTCCAGACCGTACCCGTCGGCTGATTCTCCACCCCGACCCTCCAGTACCACCTGCCTTCCGCGAACGTGCGCTCCGGCACCTTCAGATGACAGTAAAGCCCGGTGTGCCGCACCGCGCCGCGGAAATCCGGCGTGCGGGCGTACTCCAGCGTGTAGGTGTACTTCCCCTTCTTCCAGTCGACCGGCGGCAGCCACGTGAACGCCGGCGGATTCACCGCCACGACGGATCCGTCGGACGGCGTCCGAGGATGGTTCACCTGATTGACCGGCTCGCGGTCGATTCCGAGCAGTTCCGCCGGATCGACCGTCCTCCAGTGAACGCTCATGTCGTCCAGATAGATGCACCCGACGTCGCTGCCTCCGGCCGTCGGAACAAGCATCAGGTTGGGGCGGTTGGCGTCCTCCGGCGCCCCGGGGAACAGCATGCTGTATCTGCGCCATTCCCCGGTCGCCTGAAATACACGGTTCATCATCGCCGTGCACTCCAACGGCTTGCCCTGAATCTGCCTGTTGAACAGAATCCCCGCACGGAACGACTGAGGCTGATCCGCCCTGGCGAAAAACGTCAGCTCCAGCACCTGGTTAGGATGCTTACGCGGCGGCAGATCGAAGAACTGCGTGCCGTACGGGCTGATGTCCTTCCATTGATCCTGGATGCGCAGACAGTATCTTCCGCGGTGCGGACGCTCCGAGGAGAACGAAACCACCGGAACGGATCCGTCCGGCGGCCTGGCTCCCCAGCGCTCCCAGACCCCGGACCGCCCCTCCATGCCGGGATCCTTCAGCAGATTCACGTCGCGGGCGGCCGCCGCCTGACACGTCAGCGACAGCGCCGCGACTCCGGCGGCGACCGCCGCGTACCGCGCGAACACTCCGTTTGATCCAAACATCGATCTCTCCTCCTCGGTTTTCACGTTGAACAGAACCTTCTGTGCACGTTACACAGCAGACACACCCTCCGTCCGCAATCCTCCCCGCCGGAATCGGATCATGCGCACCCCTCACACGCGGGAATTCGCCCCGATCAGCGTCTACCCGACGGACAGCTGCGGCAGCTTCGCACCCTCCAGAAACATCAGCAGCGTCGGAGTGTAGTTCACCCCGTCGGCAATTGGCGCGCCGGTGAACGGATCGATCTCCTGCGGGAAAGTCGTCCGCGGGTACTCGTCGAAAGCTTTCATCCACCGCAGCAGAAGAGCCTCCCGGTCCGCGTCACGACGGTAATGGCGCATCCAGATCAGCGCCCGCAGAGAAGTCAGCGCCTGAGTGTTGCCGCCCCAGCAGTTCCGTGCGCCGTGCCGGAAGCTGGGATCATCGACGGACGCCGAAGGGATCGGATATCCGGGCAGGAACTCTCTGCCCTCCGTGCAGAAATAACGATCATAGACCCGGTCGAACTCCTCCTGCGTCAACATCCTGTTCAGGAAGAGTCTGGTCACGTGCTCGGTGCGGTACTTGCGGAATCCGGACGGGGATCGGTCGTAATAGAATTCGTCCTCGGGATCATAGAGAAAACGCCGGACGGCGCTCCCGATGACCTCCGCCTTGGCGCGCCATTCGCCCGCCTCGGCTCCGCGTCCGAGCCGCTCCGCAAGCTCCGCCAGGGCAATCCGCCCCCCGTACTGCGCCGCCGACAGATCCACGGACAGAATCGGCATCTCCGGAATGTCGGGCATGTTGTTGGCGTCCATGCCGGGGCAGCTGCGCGGAAGACCGCCGTCCGTCGCCCGCGGCGCGTTGTCATGCCCGGTGTCGAACTCGCAGAACATGGCCGGCAGCCCGGTCTCGGCGTCGCAGCGGTACTTGACGAACCATTCGTCGTAACGCGACGCGCAGCGGTAGATGCGGTCGTAGTCAGACTCCGGACGGCCGGTCAGATCGGCCACCTCCAGCGCGCATCTCGCGAACGACCAGACCGTCTGCACCTGAAAGTAGCAGCAGACATGTCCGTAGAACTGATCCCCCGGCGTCTGATAAAAGCGCGGCAGCAGCACCGGGAGCAGCCCGTCATTTCTCTGAAAGCGCATGAACGCGTCCTGCGCACCCCACGCCGATTCCGGCGCATACTCGGCGAGAAACAGGTTGTCCTGGTTATGCTCCAGCCAGATGCCTTCGAACTGATCGCCGGCTTTCAGCAGCTTCGTCCGCGGATATTGCGGAAACGTAACCAGATTGTCCAGCAGCGCCCGGCGCACGCCGGCGACTCTGCCTCTGATCCTCGCGGCAGCGGCCGGAGTAAAAGGTTCCGGAGCGAGCATCCTCCACGCCTCCATTCGGATTGTCGACGAATTAATGAAACGGGCACTCCCGAACACTTCTCGTCAAATGCTGTCCTGCGGTTTTATACACTGAAAATCCGTGCAATGCAACCGCCGCGGACAAATTAAATGAAGAAAAAGCACGCCGCGTCAAAAGCGGAATCATCGTGACGGGCTCGTCCGCCGGGCCGCCCCGGCGGATCCGTCAGCGCAGCGCGAACGCCCGGCGCAGACCCTCGCCGGTGAAATTGAAGCTGCACAGCGTCCAGAACAGAGCCAGTCCGGGGAAAACAGTCATATGCCAGTATCCGAGCGGATCCTCGGACGCCTGACGCAGCAGACCGCCCCAGCTCGCCGTCGGCGGCTGCACGCCGAATCCAAGAAAACTCAGTCCGCTCTCGGACAGAATCGCCCCGGCCACGCCGAAAGTGAAATTTATCAGTATGATTCCGGCGATGTTCGGCAGCAGATGCACCAGCATCGTCCGCCACGCCGGAATCCCCGCCGTCTCGCAGCTCTGTATATACGGAAGCGCCCGCTGTTTCAGCACTTCGCCGCGGACCAGAAACGCCAGTCCGATCCATCCGGTCAGTCCGATTACCGCAATCACTATCAGAATGGACTGCTCGAACTTGCGGTCGCCGAGCATCACCATGAAAATCAGCAGCAGCAGAAACGTCGGAAAGCACATCACCACCTCCACCAGCCGCATGACGCACAGGTCGAACCACCCTCGCCAATACCCGCACGCCAGCCCGATCGCCGTTCCGATCACCAGCGACAGAAACGAAGCCCCCAGCCCGACCGCCAGCGACGCGCGGGCGCCGTAGAGAAGCCTGGAGGCGACATCGCGGCCGATTTCGTCGGCTCCCAGCCAGTGGCGGAGAGACGGAGCCTCGTACGGAGCCGCCGCAGTCTCGAACGGACCGAACGCAATCGGTGCGAACAGGACCGTGGCCGCGCCCGTCCCGGCCAGCCGCCGGTAGTCGCGCCGTTCAAGTTTCGGACGTCCCAGACAGAACGGAACCAGAATCAGCGCCGCCAGAACCGCATATGCGGCCCGCCGCGGGAGACGCGGCCGGATCGACAGACGGCACACGGCCAGAACCGGCAGAAGCAGAAGGAGATAATTGAAAGTCTGCTCAATCAGGCGCTCGGGGCTGTCGGGAGCGAAAAAAGTGCGCAGAAAAGGAAAGCTGACCGATCCGCCGTGATCGATCACCATGAGAGGGAGAGCGTTCGACAGCAGCGGAGCCGCCAGCGCCGCCAGCGCCGCCGCCCCCAGTCCGGCGATCCCCGCCATCGCCGCGACGTCGGTGCGCAGACGGCGCAGCGCCGCCCCGAACGGTCCGGCGGCTTCCAGTCCGCGAACCGTCTCCGGGCCGCATCGCCCGACGGATTCGACTCTGTCCACCGAACCACAGCCTCCCTTGCATTGCCCGGCCGTCGGCGGGCGGACCGGCGCGTGCAGGACGCCGCGCCGCGGCGTCCATCTTCACGTCGTCACGTCGTCTTCGACCCCGCGCCCCGGACGGCGCGGACGTCTCCCCCCGGGGTATGAATGCCCGTCACCTTCTTCGGACGCGGCCTCAACTCCAGCCGCAGCGGCAAACCTCTGAAATCGAACGCCTCCCGCAGCGCGTTGCGCAGATACGCCAGGTAATTCGGCGCGCAGTACTGCGGATCGTTCACGAACAGACGGAACCTAGGCGGCATGATCCCCGTCATGGACGCGTAGTAAAGCTTCAGCGGCGCCGCGCCGATCACGGGAGGCGTCCGTCTCGCGAACGCCTCCGTCAGCGCCCGGTTCAGCATGCCGGTGGAAATGCGCCGCCTCGTCTGATCCAGCACCTCGGCCACCGTATCCCAGAGCATGTCGAGATGACGGCGCTCGCTGGCGCTCGTCAGCACCGCGGGGGCGTAATTCATTCCGGGAAGCGTCCGCCGCAGCTGCGTCTCCAGCACGCGGTCCGGACAACGGTTCCTCCAGAGATCCCATTTGTTCAGCACGAGCACGCATCCCCTGCCGGAGCGCTCCACGAGATCGGCGATGCGGCAGTCCTGCGCCGTGGCTCCGTCCGGATTCGCCTCGAGCACCAGCAGCGCCACGTCGCAACGGCTCAGGGCGTGCTGCGCGCGCATGACGCTGAAGCGCTCCACCGCCGTGTCCACCTTGCCGCGCCGCCGCAGTCCGGCGGTGTCGACCAGCACCGCCGACAGTGTCTCGCCGCGCCGTCTCACGGCAAAGGCGATGTCGACGGCGTCCCTCGTCGTGCCGGCCGTGTCGCTGACCATCACCCGCTCCTCCCCGAGCAGAGCGTTGACCAGCGAGGATTTGCCGACGTTCGGCCGTCCCAGCACCGCGATACTGAACGAAGGCGGATCCGTCTCCGCCGCGCCGGCGTCCGCGAGGACCTCCGGCAGAGCGCCGGCCACCGCGTCGAGCAGTTGCCCAAGTCCTCTGCGGTGCAGGCATGACACGGGGAAAAGCGCGGGAAATCCCAGCCTGGCGAACTCGACGGCCTGATCGACGCCTGCGGCGTTGTCGCATTTGTTCACCGCCACCAGCACCGTCTTGCCGGTGCGGCGCAGCCGCTCCGCCGCCGCCTCGTCCAGAAAATGGAGACCGTCCTGCACGCTCACGACCAGCAGCAGCACATCGGCTTCCGCCAGCGCGGCCTCGACCTGGGACGTGATGGCTCCTTCCCAGACGTCACCGCTCCGCTTCTCGCCGGGGGCGGAACTGAGTCCGCCGGTGTCGATCAGCCGCCAGATCCGTCCGCAGTGCGAAACCGTCGCCGTCACGCGGTCGCGCGTGACACCGCTCTCCTCGTGCACGATGGCGAGCCGCCGTCCGACGATGGCGTTGAACAGCGAGGACTTGCCGACGTTGGGGCGGCCGACGATCGCCACTTTCGGCTGACCGCCGCGCACGCTCTGAAAAACGGATTTCGCCATCGCAATTCTCCTCGCCGCAAAATCCCCGCGCCCGTGACCGGGGAAACTCTCACGCCGCTCCGCCGACGGCCCTGCATTCGTTGATTCTGTCGCGCAGCTCGGCCGCGGCGCGGGCGGCGGCCTCCGCAAAATCGTCGCCTGACGACGCGTATATGATCGCCCGGGACGAATTCACCACCAGACCCCAGCCGTCGGCGTCCGTGCCGTTGCGGACCGCGGCGGCCACGTCCCCGCGCTGCGCGCCGACTCCCGGCACCAGCAGCGGCAGATCGGGACAGAGAGCGCGCACGCGCCGCAGCTCGTCCGGATAGGTGGCGCCGACGACCAGCGCCGCGTTGCCGTTGTAGTTCCACCGCGTCGAGGCCAGCGCGGCCACGTGCTCGCAGATCGTCCTGCCGTCCGCTTTCAGCGCCTGCAGATCGCCCGAGCTCGGATTGGAGGTGCGGCAGAGGATGAAGACCCCCTTGTCGGCGCGGTCGAGAAACGGCCTGACCGCGTCCAGCCCCATGTAGGGATTGACCGTCGCCGCGTCGGCTCCGTAGCGGTCGAACGCCTCTCTGGCGTACATGGCCGCGGTGGCGCCGATGTCGCCGCGCTTGACGTCCAGAATCGACGGAACATCCGGACACCGTTCGCGGATGTAGTCCATGGTCATGGCGAGATCCCCGTCCGCGTCCTGTCCGGCGTAATAGGCCGCCTGCGGCTTGTAGGCGCAGACCAGATCGCAGGTGGCGTCGATGATCCGCCGGTTGAACTCGAAGATGGGATGGTCGGCTTTCCGCACCGAATCCGGCAGCTTCGTCAGATCCGGATCCAGACCGACGCAGACCATGGAGCGCCGGCTCATCCACGCGTTGCGCAGCTTGTCGGTGAAATTCATGTCCATGACTCCCCTGACGTCGCCGGCGCCGTTCACGGTCCGCCGGCCGCGGGGGGATCGGCCTCCGTTCGACCGTCAAACCCCGCCGGGCGGCTTTTCTCCGCCACGATCCGCCTCCGCGGACGGGGATATTATACTCCGCCGCACGTGCAATAGCAAGTTGACAAAACCCCGCCCGTACGCTACTTTTACCCGGGGATACTTAAATTTCGCGATCATGAACCAATTTCCATAAAATCGGCGGCAGAGACAGTGCATGGTTTCCGGGCGCACCAGAGCGACGTTCATTCTGGCCGCCGCGCTGACCGTCGGCGCGGCGTGGCTCCGTCTGCAGGGCATCGACGGACCGCTGGGCTACGATGAAATCCGGACGCTGGATTTATGCTCATCCGCCGGCTGGGGGGAAATTTTCTCCGACCTGTCGCCGCCGGGCAACCATCCGCTCAACTCCGTCGCGGTCAAACTGGCCGCGCCGCTGAATTCGGCCGCAGGCATAAGGCTGGGCGCGTGGATCGCCGGAGCGCTGGCGGTGCCCGCCGCCGGAATGCTCGCGTGGCGGATTTTCCGTACGCGCAGCGCCGCGCTCTTCACCATGATGTTCCTGGCCGGTTCAGCCCCTGCGGCGGCCTGTTCGAAATACGCCGGAGGCTACAGTCTGCAGATGCTGCTGCTACTCTGCTTCGCCGTCGCCGCCTCCATGCTGACGGAACAGGGGGGATCCGGACACGCGCGGAGCGATGCGTTCCCGGCGATCGCGCTGACGGCATCCGGAATCGCGGCCGAGCTGACGATGCCCACGTCCGCGGTATACCTGCTGATCATTCTTCTCGTCGCCGCCGCTGCGGCGCGCGGGCGCGTCCGGCGCGGAACGGAGGCGTTCAGCGCTCCGGCGCGGACGGCTCTGGCCGCGTTCGGAATGCTCTCCCTGGCATGGTTCGCGCTTTATTTCCGGCAGTTCCTCCGGATGCGCGGCTCGGGCTGGGATGCGCCGGTCGGATGTGAACTCTGGTTCCGGATGCTGGATCTGTACGACGAGCTCGGACTCTGCGTTCCCGCCGGGCTGCTGGCCGCCGCGGTGTTCTGCCCGAAGGCGTGGATGCCGGTCGCGGTGATCCTGCTGGCTCCCCTGTCGGCGACAATCACCCATGCCGGATCCGCCCGCGCCTATCTGCCGCTGTGCGCGTCAGGAGCGCTGGCCGCAGGCGCGGCGGCGGCGCGGTGCCTCCGTCCCGGCAGGCGCCTGCGGAACGCGGCGGTTGCGACGGCGGCGGCGGCCCTGACGGCGGCGGCGTACTTCGCCGCCGAACCGCGCTGGGAGGAGCGCGACTGGCGCCGGACTTTCGCCGCCGTGCGGAGACTGCCCGGGGACATGCTGGTCGTTTTTCCGGCGCGCGACGGACTGCCGCTGAACCGGAACAACCGCCCGGACGCCGAACATGAATTCAACCTGCGCATGTCGCGTCCCGATCTCAACGCCCTTTTCATGGTCGGCGGGGAACTGGGACGTCTCGACGGCGTGTCGTCCGGCGGAACCGGAACCGGTCTGCGCGTCCCCCGCGCCGGACGCCCCTGCGTCATGGAGGGGCTGCCGGGCATGCTGTACGGACTGAAGAGACTCGAGTCGCCTCCGCCCGCCGGAACCCTGGTCGTGGCGGTGTTCGGATCGATGACGGAGAGTGAGCGCGCGGATCTGATGACGCCGCTGATGAAGAGAGGCTGGCTGGAGCTGAACCCGTGGCTGGCCGGCGGCGGCGCGTCACGAAGCACGCTCCTCGCGACCCTGACCGCCCCGTCCGACCGGTTCGACTGGAAGAAGTTTCTGCTCTCAGCCGGAGACGCGGCGCGCTGCTACGCCCTCGCGGGGGAGCCTGAGTCGCGGCGGAATCACGGCGGCGGAGATGCATCGTCCTCTGAAAACGAAATTCACGAATCGGACATGTGAACGTGAAAAGCTTCAAATCCATATCCGGAGAATCACCGGCGCATGACGCGCTGGAGCGCGCCATGCGCTTCCTAGCCCGCCGGGGACTGTCGGAATACGAACTGTCTCTGAAGCTGCGGCGCGCCGGCTGCGGACAGGATGAAACCGCCGACGCCGTCGCCGAATGCCGCCGTCTGGGTTTTCTCGACGACGGACAGTACGCGCGCGACTGCGCCGCGCTGTATGCTTCCAGGGGGTGCGGAAACCGGACGATTCTGCTGGAGCTGCGGCGGCGCGGCGTCTCCGCGTTCGCGGACGACGCGATCGCCGGCCTGACGAAGAGCGAGGACGAGCGGGCGCTCGAGTACGCGCAGTCCAGGCTGCGTCTGCTCCGCCGCGAGACCGACGCCGCCAGGACGAGGGATAAGCTGTACCGTTCCCTGCTCTCGCGCGGTTTCGCCCCGGACGTCGTGCGCGAAGCGACGGCGGAGGCTCTGCGACGCTCCCGCGAGGATCGGCAGGAGCGGTGAACCGGAACGACGCGGGAGGGACGCGCCGCCGGCGTCATCCCCGCCGGGACAGGGATTCCACCGCCTGCGGCAGATCGCCGAAACGGCTGATGACGCGGTCCGGCTCGACGTCGCGGAACCTGCCGCCGCCCTGATTGGACTGGAAGAACACGGTTCCCATGCCGCAGCGCCGCGCTCCGAACACGTCCCTGTACATGTCGTTGCCGATGTACAGCGCTTCGTCCGGCCGCAGACGCATGGCGGAAAGAGCCAGCTCGAACATGCGCGGATCCGGCTTGCGGAAACCCACGTCTCCGGAGATGATCACCGTTTCGAAATACTCGTCCAGACCCAGCGCCTTCATCTCCGCCCGCTCCCAGACCGACTGTCCGTCGGAAACCACGGCCAGCGCATATCGCTCACGCAGACGGCCGAGCGTCTCGCGCACCTCGGGGTAAAGCTGCAGACGGCACAGCGACGCGGCCCGGAACAGCCTCGACAGCATCTCCGGCAGCGCCGCCGACGCCGAGGACGGCGTGGGCACGGCCTTCCCGTCGGGCGCGTGGGTCTTCAGCACGGCGCGGAACAGGGAGACGGCGTCGAACTCAGGATACGGCTCCTCGCTCAGCTGGCGCTGCCGGCGGTTCAGGTCGAAGAAGAGTCTGCGCAGATCCTCCGCGCCCAGACGCACTCCGAAGTAAAGCAGAAAACGCGACATCACGCGATACAGCTCCTCGCGCGTCTCGTCGGTGCTGATATCGATCAGCGTACCGTTCAGGTCAAACAGCAGCCCCCTGATCATGCCCTCACCTCTTCAGACACTGCCACGCCTCGGCGATCAGACGGCGCCGGTAGGACTGATCCAGATAGCCGTTCCTGGCGATCCGCAGCAGAGTCAGCGCCTGATAGAACGGCGACCTCGACGTGGTCGCCGCGAAAGTCCTTTCCCTGTCGGGGAAATGACAGGCGTACTCCCAGAGGAAATGACCGATGAACGGTTCCGCTCCGTTCCCGTCGCCGGTCCCCAGCAGAAAAGCGTGTCTGAGCTCCCCCGCCATCCGCCCGGTGTCGAAGACGCGGTCGGAGCGGCGCATGCGCTCCAGATCGAAGGTGATCACGTGCAGTCCGTCGCCGAATAGAAAATTCGCCGGCGTGGCGTCTCCGTGAACCAGCACTTCGACGTCCGACCACATCTCCGGCAGCCGGCGCCAGCGTTCGAAGACGCGCAGGAACTCGCCGACTCCGCCGGCGTCCAGCAGTCTCTGCCGCTGCAGCGCCGACAGCAGACGCCCGGCGTAGTCGCAGCTTTCCTGAAAATTCACGCGCCTGCTCCACGCGGTGAGATTGTGCATGCGCGCCAGAAAGTACGCCAGCGCGGTCAGCTTGCCGTACAGAAGCTGTCCGCCGCCGCCGCGCACGGCGCCGGCGATGATCCGGCTCAGCGTCTCGCCGTAACAGAACTCGGTCACCAGCAGCTCTCCGAGATCGTGACGGACTCCCAGGACATCGGCGACATAGTGCAGTTCCGAGCAGAAGCCGTAGGAACGCAGCAGCCGCAGATGATGTGCCTCCCGCTCCAGACGCGCTCCGTCGGCGCATGGACCGTGCCGCGATCCGAAAAATTTACCGACGACGCGCAGATTGCTGCGCCGCTCCTCGTACATGTAGACCGCGTGCGACGCGTTCTGCCTGAAAACCCTGAACTCAGGCTCATGCCCGCCGGTCAGTCCGAGACGCGGAAAGACGTCACATTTCAGATAGCCGTAGAGCGGATCCCCGTGAGGGAGTCTCCCCAAGTATTCCCCGTACATGCCGCACCGTCCGCGTTACGTCCCCGGCCGGCGTCGCCGCATGCGAATGCGATGAAGACGCCGGCGCCGTTCATTCAAAACGACCAAATCCGTCCCTGCGGAACGAACCGTGTCGTCTCACGGATTAAAAAAAGGCCGCGAGGGCGTCACCCGCGCGGTCCTTATTTCCTGTCGAAATCCGCGCGCGGCGAGCCGTCGCTCACAAGGAGCCCCGCCGCCGGCGGATTCCACGAAAAAATGCGTCTTCAGAGCGTGATCGCCTCGCTCGGGCACTCGCCGGCGCAGGCGCCGCAGTCGATGCAGTCCGACTCCTTGACCGTGGCCGCGCCGTCCTTCACCTCGATCGCGCCCACAGGACAGGCTCCGACGCAGACCTCACAGGCAACGCATTTCGATTTGTCAACTTTTGCCGCCATTTTCTCTCTCCCTTGCTTGTTGATTGTTGCGGTAAAAAATCAGCGCCTCCGGCGTGAACCGATCGCCGGTGCGCTCATGTCCACGGCGTTCCTGCCGAAGACATCTTGCAGAATCTAGCGCCGATCGGCCGACATGTCAAACAGAATTTGAAAAAAGAGAAAACTTCATTCCCCGCCCCGGCCGTCCGAAACCGGTTCTCCGTTCCGCCGGAACGGCGTCCGCGGATCCGACAATTCCGAAAACCATACGCATAAATTCAGTCGCCGCGGATTTGTTCGCTTGCAATTCGGACTTTTTGTATTAAACTGGCAGACGGTGCTCCGTGCCTTGCGCGCCTGTCTCCGACGCGGCGCGGGGAGCTCATGAGACGAAGCGCATGGGCCGGCTCCGGAGCGGTCGGCCCGGACAGAAAATTCAGAAAAGGAGAAGACTTGACAGCATGAAATCAATCAAAGGCACCGAAACCGAGAAGAACCTGCTGAAAGCCGTCGCCGGCGAATCGCAGGCCCGCAACCGGTACACCTTTTTCGCCAGCCGCGCCCGCAAGGAAGGATACATGCAGATCGCCGACGTGTTCACGGAAACCGCAGAACAGGAAAAGGAACATGCGGCGCGCTTCTTCAAGTTCCTCGAGGGCGGCAATCTGGAAATCACCGCGTCCTTTCCGGCGGGCGTGATAGGAACCACGGCTGAAAATCTAAAGGCGGCCGCGGCCGGCGAGTATGAGGAATGGCACGATCTTTACCCGTCGTTCGCACAGAAAGCCAAGGAGGAAGGCTTCGCCGAAATCGCTGCGGTGTGGGAGAGAATCTGCGTGGCGGAACGCCAGCACGAGCACAGGTACGGCGGGCTTCTGGCCAATATCGAGAACGGCACGGTCTTCAGAAAGGCCAAGCCGGTGGTGTGGCGCTGCCGGAACTGCGGATACCTGCACGAAGGCCTTGAAGCGCCGGAGTCGTGTCCGGCCTGCGCCCATCCTCAGGCCTACTTCGAGGTGCTTGCGGAAAACTGGTGAGTTTTCTTCCGCGTCCGTCGGATTCGGTGCGCAGGCGGACTTTCCGACCGCATCCGCGGACGGTTGCGGACGGTTGCGGACGGCTGTTCTAACTCCGGCGGAGAAAGATGAAACCTCTTTCCGTCTCCCCGTCCTTCCCGATACCTCCCTCCCGCGCACGTCACCGTGCGCCGGACGGGGAAGGACGGGGGGCGGAACACGTGAGAAGCCGCCGCCGGCGGAAACTTTACGAGGAATGCGTATCCGCCGCCGCCACCGGCTCACCGCCTCGGAGCGGCGTCGCGCTCCGAAACCGGACGGGCAGGATGCTCCGTCCGTACGTAATCAAAACTCTGAACGCAAAGGAGAAATCATGACCGACAACCGCAGATTCGGGAATCTTGACGAGGCGACCATGCTCGCACGGCTGACCGTGCCGGACGGCAGGGTCGACGCAGTGCTCGACACCGACACTTTCAACGAGGTGGACGACCAGTTCGCGCTCGCCTGCGCCCTGCTCTCGCCGGAGCGGATCAACCTGCGCGCGGTCACCGCCGCGCCGTTCTTCAACGACCGGTCCAGCGGCCCCGGCGACGGCATGGCCAAGAGCTATGAAGAGATTCTGCGCATCCTGAACCTTCTGGGGCGCGACGGCCGCGACCTCGCATGGCACGGAGCCGCGTCCTACCTTCCGGATCGGAGAACGCCCGTGGAGTCGGACGCTGTGCGGCGCATCGTGGAGCTGGCCCGGGAATCCAGGGCGTCGGGAAAACTGCTCTACGTGATCGGCATCGCGGCGTTGACCAACATCGCGTCCGCACTGCTGGCCGCGCCCGACATCGCGGATTCGATTGCGGTGATCTGGCTCGGCGGACAGCCCCATAACTGGCCGGATCAGAAGGAATTCAACTACCGTCAGGACATACCGGCCGTGCAGGTGCTGTTCGATTCCGGAGCGCCTCTGGTGCAGGTGCCGTGCCTGTCGGTTGCGGAGCTGGTGGCGACGACGGAGCCGGAGCTGGATGTCCGCTGCAGGAATCTTGGGGCTCTGGGCGAATTTCTGCACGGGCGGACAGTCGGGTACATGCGCGAGTTCGGCATGGACAGCAAGCCGATCTGGGACGTCGCCGCGACGGCTTTTCTCACGGTGCCGCAAGCGTTCTCATCGACCGTCCACCGCGCGCCGGCGGTGAACGACGACGGCACGCTCAGACCGCGCGGCGCGGGTGAGAGATCCCACATGATGCGCACGGTCATCCACATCGACCGCGATCCGGTGTTCTCCGACCTGTTCGCCCGTCTCAGACGGGGACAATCCGGGATTCAGGGTCAACCATGACGCGGATTATCAACATAGGATCGCTGAATCTGGACAAAATCTACCGCGTGCAGCATCCCCCGCTGACGGGCGAGACCGTCGCGGCGTCGGCGCACCGCGTCGGACTCGGCGGCAAGGGATTGAACCAGTCCATCGCGGCGGCGCGGGCCGGAGCCGACGTGATTCATGTCGGAGCCGTCGGTCCGGACGGCGGCGCACTGCTGGACGCGCTCCGTCAGTCGAAAGTGGACACGTCGCTGGTCCGTCGGATCCCGGCGGCCACCGGACACGCCGTGATCCTGGTGAACGACTCCGGAGACAACTCCATCGTGCTCGCCCCGGGCGCCAACCGTGCGCTGACCGAAAGCGACATCGATGCGGCGATCGCCCGCGGGGGCGCCGGCGACATTCTTCTGCTGCAGAACGAAACCAATCTCGTGGCGGAGGCCATCGTCCGCGGAAGCGCGTCGGGACTCGCCGTCGCCTTCAACTTCGCGCCTTTCTCCCCGCTGACGGCTGACACTCTCCCGCTGGACAAAGTCGACGTGCTGTTCGTCAACGAAATCGAGGGAGCCGGACTGTCCGGAGCCGACGACGCCGATGAAATTCTGCGCATTCTCCACGACAGATATCCGCGCATGCTGGCGGTGCTGACGCTCGGTCCCGAGGGAGCCTGCGCCGTCGACCGAGCCGGAAACGTCGCGCGGGAGAAAGCGACGCCGACGCGGGTGGTGGAGACCACTGCGGCCGGGGATACCTTCATCGGCTTCTTCCTGGCGGAACTGCAGCGGTCGGGCCAGGTCGGCTCCGCGCTGCGCCTGGGCTGCCGCGCCGGCTCTCTGTGCGTCGGGCGGGCCGGCGCGGCGGAATCGATACCGCGCCTGGAGGAGCTGCGGGACTGAAAGCTCCCCGCCGCGCACGGCGGCTTCCGCGGATCGGGCTGGAGTCCCCGGAAGGGTCCCCTCCTCCCCGTTCCGGCATGTCCTTGCCGGGGGGCTGGTTCTCCGCCCCGCGCCGCCGCCGTACCTGCGGGTCATGGCGGCGCGGCGCATTTGCAAAGTTCGCACGGCCCGGCTAAATTAAGCGCCCGTGCGCTGCACGGCGGGAAACTGAAGTTCGTCCGCGCGTTTCGTGAATCGGGGCGGGAGCGGAGCAGCCGGAACCGGAATCCGGATGCCCGCCGCTCCTGAAAAAAGATGGAGCTTTGTCGGATCAAATCATGAGCAGGGGCGTCATTATCGCCGGAGCCGGGCGGGGCATGCTCTTTGCCAAGCTGATCGCCAGCGGCAATCCGGAAAGCCGGATGAAGAACATCCAGAACTGCGTCGACTGGATGCAGCTCTGCGCCGGCGGACGCAGCCGTCCTTTCGACCGCACCGTCGCGGCCATGGTCGACTGCAACGTCGGAGCGCACGAACGGATCCGCAGAGAACTGGACGAATGCGGACTGCGCGACTGCGCCGTCTACGGGTCGCTCGAAGAGGCTCTGGACGCGGTTCCGGAAAGCATGGCGGACGCGGTGATGGTGGTGACGCCCAACGCCACCCATGCGGATCTGACATGTCTGGCCCTGTCCCGGCATCGCCATGTGTTTCTGGAGAAGCCGGTGGCGGCGTCGTGGGACGACGTGCTCCGCATCCGCCGCGCGGCGGACGCCTCTCCGGATCGGACGGTGCTCCCGGGATTCGTGCTGCGCTACTCCAGCTTCTATCAGCGGGTGAAGGAGATCTGCGACAGCGGCATCATGGGGAACATCGTGATGATTCAGGCCAACGAGCGGCTGGACATGTCCCAAGGTTCAAGCTACCGGCGCGGCTGGCGCCGGAAGAAGGCCGCCACCGGAGGATCGCTGAATGAAAAATGCTCGCACGATCTGGACATCCTGTGCTGGCTCAAGGAGCGGCAGGGAACGCCGACGGCGGTTTTCTCCGCAGGGGACAGGGAGCTGTTCCCGTACAGGGACGGACCGGATCGCTGTCCCGACTGCAGCGACCGCAACTGTCCGTTTCGTCTGACTCCGGACAAGCTGCGGCAAGCCAAGGGCAGCTTCAAGCGCGATCTGCAGCTGGCGGACCGCTGCATTTTCCGCACCGACGCCGACGTCCGCACCAATCAGAGCGTGACCGTGCTCTTCTCGGACGGGTCGCAGGCTCTCTTCACGATGATGATGTACAGCGGTAAACCGGGGCGCGACATTCTCATCCACGGCACCACCGCCATGCTGGAGGGCGATTTCGAGAGCGGCAGACTCATCCTCACCAACTACCGCACCGGGGAGGCGATCGACCGTTCGTCGAAGATCTCCGACTGGCACGGCGGCGGCGACTTTCTGGTGCTGAACGATTTCTTCGACTGCATCGACCGCGGCTGCAAGCCGATCGCGCGTCTCGCCGACGGCATCGAGGCCACCACGCTGGCGCTGGCCGCCGACCGCAGCGGCGACGAGGGACGCATGGTGAATCTTTCGGAATTCTCCGTCCCCGCGCCGGACACTGCGGGGAAGTGACGGACATTTTTTTAAAAAAGTGCGGCGTCGAACGTCAATCCCGGTTGCATTTTGCCGATTTCAACGCTAATGTAAGGGATTGTCGCGCGAAATGGTGCGATGCAGTTCCGGCATAGCTCAGCGGTAGAGTAGGTGGCTGTTAACCACTTGGTCGCTGGTTCGAATCCAGCTGCCGGAGCCATTTTCTTTCGGAATTGCGCGTTTCCGGCCGGCCGGCGGGTTGATTTCCCGTGTCCACATCTCATGACGGGGGGAGAAGTCTTTCGCGGCGTCATCATGATCCGTTCCGGCGGGGATCGCGCGGCTCAGACGGCGCGGGCCGCCGAATCACATCACGGCCGGAGTCGCCGCAGGAACGCATACCCCGCGTATTCAACCTCCGACCGGACGCGACCCGGCTCCGCCGGGAAGCACGCCCCCATGCACCGCATTCGAAACGGCCGATGCCGTCCGCGCGGAACGCGCGGCGCTCCGGAACCGCCTCACCGTGAGCATGCCGCGTCCCTGCGGCGGGAGGAAACGGAGGAACCGCACATGTCTTTCAGAGAACGGATCCAGCTGTCGGGAATGGCCGCGGCGGCGTTTTCCTTCACCGCCGCACAGGTGATGCCGATCGGACTGCTGAGCGGAATCGCCGCCGATTTCGAAATTCAGACGACGCGCGCGGCATGGCTGATCTCGGCCCACGCCTATGTGGTGATGCTGCTTTCGACACTTCTGATGATGCTGCTGCGCCGGGTGGAAATGCGCATACTGCTGCTCGGCACGCTGGCGGTGTTCGGCGCATGTCAGATCATCTCGGCATTGTCGGTCAGCTTCCGGATGCTGCTGGCTCTGCGGATCGTCGAGGCCTCGGCGCACGCGGTGTTCTGGTGCGTTGCGACGCCGATCGCCGCCAGACTGGTGCCGGAGGAACGCCGCTCGGCGGCGGTGGGCGTCGTCACGGCCGGCTCCTCCGCGGCGATACTTCTCGGACTGTCGCTCAGCAGGACGGTCGGATGGCGAGCTGCCTTCGCATCACTGGGGATACTGGCGTTCATGCTCGTCGCCGTTCTGGGGAAAACCATCCCCGGTCTGCCGCTCCGCAGGACGTTCATGCCGCGCGATCTGATCGGACTGCTGAAAGATCCGTCCGTCGCCGGCGTCTGTGCCCTGACGGTCATGACGGTGACGGCGTACTACACCGCCTACAGCTACATCGAACCGTTTCTGAAACAGGTCGCGCATCTGCCGGAAGCAAAGATCACCGCAATCCTGGCGATGTTCGGGGTGGCGAAAATCCCCGGCAACGTGCTGTTCGCATGCTTCTACAGAAGTTTCCCGCGCCTTTTCATCAATCTGACCGCTGGCGGAATCGCCGGGGTTCTGCTGCTGATGCTGCCGCTTTCGCGCCATCTCTGGAGCGCGGTCCCGCTGTACTGCCTCTGGGGCATGGCCACGGCGGTGTTCAACGCGCTGTGTCAGACGGAAATCATCGGACGCACGCGGCCCGAGGCGACGGCGACGGCGATGTCGCTCTACTCGGGACTCTTCAATTTCGGCGCCGCCTGCGGCACGCTGCTCGGCGGATTCGTCTGCGCCCGCCTCGGCATCTCACGCGTTGGATTCGCGGGAGCGCTGATCGCCGGAACGGCTTATTTCTGCTGCATACGGCTGCTTTTCAGGCGGCCGGCGCCGCGATAGATCCGTGCGCGAACCGGCGCCGGCGGTTCCGCCGCCTCATCATCCGTTGAAAAGCCGTCGGAAGGAATGCCGCCGCTTCAAGGCGTTTTTCGGCATGAATCCGCCGTCGGCACATGCGCGGCGCCGATCGAGAAAATTTCCGTGATTTTCTCAAATCACGCTTGACTGATCCGGCGATGAATCCACATCAGCCGCCCGGGGAAAATGCATCTCTCCTTTCGCCTCCCCCGCCGCGGGGGAGGTTTTTCTTATCACACCCGATGAAATCGGCGCAGACAGGGCGGACGCCGGATTCCGGCCGACAACGGATGTTTCAGCGGACAGAAGCCCGCAGATCATGTCGCCCGAGATTATGGAATGGTTGCCTGCCTTAACTCACTTCACCTTCGCCGAAATCCGAATCAGAACCGCGTCAGAAATGCGGAAACGGCACGACGACGTCGTGAAAACGGACGCGTCGACGCTCCGAACATAAAATTTTCAAATATTTACTTTGTTTTCAATCACTTTTTCAAAAAAAAAAAAAAATGGTCTTTCAATTGCCGGCGCGTTTGCTATGATTAGCACTGAAGGACTGCTGTTCAGTTTTTCGCACCGTCCGTGAAAAGCACAGGAAAGGAACAGACGAAATATGTGCAGGAAATCCGGTTTCACACTGATCGAGCTGC